>NZ_LHVM01000016.1:0-637862 GCF_001269805.1 Pseudomonas sp. P1.8 | reverse complement strand
ACCCACACGAATTGCTTGATTCAGTTGTTAAAGAGCGGTTGGTTAAGATCTTTCGTCTCAACCGAGGCGCGCATTCTACAGCAGCCTCATTTGCTGTCAAGTGGTATTTTTCAGAAGTTTTCAAGGATTTCCTTAACAACTTCAACCACTTGCGCTTCAGATCTCTCGTCAGCGGGAGGCGAATTCTACAGCGTTACACGCTGCTGTCAACACCTCTTTTTCAACTTCTTTCTGGCTTCGATGACCTGAAGCAACCTGCTGCCGAAAACTGCGTAACTCTTTGTTTTCCAAGGAGTTTTCCGTTTCGACTGCGCCGGAAGTGGGGCGAATTATAGACATCTGAAATCTGCCGTCAAGCACTGATTTTGCTTTTCTATCAATAACTTGCAGAAAGGGTAAAACGTGCTTTTGATCACTGCCTATATATAGAGGCGCAATCCGCCCACCTCAGAAAAAAGAACAAGGGCAGTTATCTCGAAACGATCCGGAGCTCAAGCCAAGCTTGCCCCGGATGAGCAAAGCTTTGATCGCATACGAACAGCCGCCGATTCGTCATGTTGTACGCCAGGTGCTACACGCCGACGGTTAGCAGATCTTCGCCGATCTGGGTGACAGCACCCCACGGACCGGGAGGTGTTCCACCGCCTGCACCAGCAAGGCTGCCAGATCCCGATCCTGGTGTTGACCGCGCAAAGCAGCGAGCACTTTGCCGACTGAGTCCGCAGGCAGCTCGGACTTCATCTGCAAGTGGGGCGAAGGGGCAATGAGTTCTACGTAGTTCCTATCGAGATACCCTGCTTTTGCGGGACTAGAATTGCTCGATTTAGCGAGCGCCCCCCTCCTCCATCCAGCGTAATTTGCGCCTTTTTGGGTTTCTTGCCTTGGAAACTGTGATTGCCTTCACCGAATGGCGACTGGCTCCCGTTAGGGGTAAAGCCTTTGTACGCTCACTGCCTAGCCACGCAGTGCGCCCCTGCGAGTCCAAGCCACCTGCCTGCAGCCCTTGCTCAATGCATTAAGTTCAACTCAAAGTGACGGCAGCATTTAGGCAATGGGGACGCCAGTGCGCCGGGCGCCCAAGAGATTCCCACGCAGAACCTCCCCCATATCGAAACCACATCAGCTCTCAGAAAAAAACCTGGAACCCAATTTCTGCAGCCAGCTTGCAGCGCTAGTTACATGCTTTATTGCGAGGGGCACCTCTGCATCAAGCGTCTTCAGTGGATGGGAGAAGAGCGGCTAAAAATGATTTCTGACAATATTAGGCACCCTTCCGAGACCATCAGAGCCGATGAGACTTTCATCCAGGCGCGGGTGCTTCTGGTTTGGAATGCTCATCTGGTCTGAGCTCTCGCTTTAAGCTCGATAATCTGGCGAGACGGAAAAATCCAGCGGCCTTGCTCTGGTGAGCAATGTATTCGCGTCAAGACAACGCAATACCCAGCATTAGGATTATCGAATGCCGAAGAAACAACCGGAAAGTAACGCTGCGGTCACCGCAGCAGACATCGAAAGATCTATCCAAGCCTTGAACAAAATGGCTGAACGCCTTTGGGGAGATGGTCGAGAGAACGAGGCGAAAGCGCTACTTGATGCTTTGGATTCTTTAAACCGGGCGCTGGACCGGATCAGGATTGGAGAGAGTCGCAGGATTCTCCATTGAGTGGAAAACTCTGCTGACGGCTAGCGGATTATACGGATGAGGTGAAGGTGAGGAGGATTGTGGGGCAATCGACAAGCCAAGCCAGCAGTCGCTTTGAATCTGGCGATAACAGGCTCAATCTCTATGCTCCTTCCTTACACTCATACTGTCCAAGCCAATGAAAACCACAATAGTCGCAACATTTTTGATCTGCGGCCTTACCGGCTACGCATCGGCAGGTAATAGTTATCGCTCTGCCGAAGGCACTGCCGATGGTTTCGACTTCGTAGCTGTCAACGATAACGATCATGTCAAGGTTACCTCGACGGGAGGGCCTTGCTCCGCGTCAGGAATGCCTCGAGTGGAAGCTGTGGATGGCTTTGACGCCGTGCAGAAAGGCACTTGGAATACGAACTATTATTTAACCGGTACGTTGCAGGATGAGTCTGGCGATATCCAAGTGCCGATCTACCCATCCATTAATTTCAAAGCCAATGCGGCAAACAGTAAAAAACTGGCGCTCAAAACGCCAAAAGGTGACCCTGAAAAAGCTTATTTAGACAAAGAGGCTAAGGTCGCCGAGTGCCTGGCCAATCATCGGGGTCAGTATGTAGCAGCCTTTGGCCAATGGATGAATGCCAATATGCAACTTTGCACGGACTGTTTTGAAGGTGCTCGCCGTCAAAAAATTTATGCCCCCGTTCCTGCTCCTGCTCCAGTCCAGAGCAATGTGGCTCAATACAAGCCGCGACCTGACAAGTGGGACGAAGATGAGGAATATAATAATGGTGGCGGGGATGATGACATCACTATGGGCCAGGCCATGCAAATTATTGCAGGCGCTGTCGTAAATTCGAGTAACAAGAAGCTTAGCAACTCCAATAGCCACGCGACCGTGGATACGGCTAGCCGCAGTAGTGCGGTGGCCATTCAAAAAGCAATGCCCAGCCAATATAACGTTGCCAGTGCCGACACAAACAGTGGCCAGTACAACCAAGTACAAACGACCACCAGTACCCCGTATGTCTATGACAGCACTTACAATCAATGTGTCCAATATGGCCCTCATGACACGTTGCGAGCATATAAGCAATTTCGAAATACTTGCGCCTTTAGCGTCAGCGTCTTACGTTGCAGCGTCGACAAAAATGGGCGGGACAATTGCGCAGCGAGAATATTCGGTAGTTTTGAGCTTTCTGCTGGTGAGACCAATATCGCCGAAGGCGGCGACAGGGAAATGAAGTGGATTGTTTGCAAGCTGCCATTCAGGGCTATTGGAGCAAAGGTAAGCAGCGCAAATGGCAACCTCACTGCACCTTGCCAACGAAACCGCTGATACTGCAATCCCACGCCGTCGCCAGTAGCGGGCGTGGGGATTTCACAGACTAGCCTTGGTGAGGACGTAGCGGGACCAGAGCGGGTTAGTCGTCTCTATCGTGACGATCGCGATCGTGATCGTGATTGCGTTCATACCCTTGATCATCGTCGCGACGATCATATCTGCGGTAGCGCCCTCGGTCATCGTCATACCCTCGGTCATATCCGCGACCATGATCATAACCCCGATCACGACCGTACCTTTCTCCGTCGTCCCAGTGAGGCCCACAACCAGCCAGCAGCAGAGAGCCTGAAATGGCCATGAACATTATTACTGCACGCTTCATTTGAACGTCCTAAAAGCAAAGGTCGGCGATATGACCGTGAGTCGGGCCAATGATTCACCGGTGGGACACATCAAACCCACATGCCAGAACCGCCGCTGAATTTGCGTCAACCCCCTCCCCGACTCCACCCGCATGCACTCCCCTCCGTGCCCAACGGCAATCGGCGAAATGGATGCGACCACAAACAATTCATCAAGATGACACTCGCGGTGATGATGGAGTCGGAGTGACTGCAACCAACCGACTCTGTTGAAAAAGTCAGCCATGGCTTCCGCGGATGACGCATATCGTCAGGCCGCAAGACAGTCCGGGTCGTACATGGATATTTCACGGTAGGCCTCGTACGCGGCAAGGTCAGGAAAGCTGAAGAGTGCCAAGGCGATTCAGTTAGCCCAAGGGGTTCAGATTTCGAAGACGGCAAAAGGAAGTCACTTCAAAATCTACTACCAAGGCAAGCAGACAACCCTTCCCAACCACGGGACCAAGGAAATGGTCGAAGGGACCAGGTAGGCAATCATCAAACAACTGGGCCTCAAGGATTGATGCTCCACCCTTTGAACTCAGCGTCATCAGCTCCACAAGCGGTAATGCGATGTACGACTATGCAATCAACGTGACCGAGGACGCATTCTCTTTCTGGTCATCGTGCGACGACATCCCAGAAGCACACAGCGCGGGCGACACGCTCGAACAGCTGCTGCATAACGCCACCGAAGGACTGGAAGTGGCGCTTTGGACCTATGTCGATCAGCTGCGGCACATCCCCAAGGCCTCACCACCGAAACAGGGGCAGCACGTCATTCATCTGTCTGCCCTGGTCAATGCCAAGATCGCCCTATGGAATGCCATGCGCGATAAGGGCATGCGCAAAGCCGATCTATGCCGCCTGCTCATTGCAGCGCAGACCAAGGTGGATCGACTCCTGGATTTCCAACACAGCTCCAAGATCGAGCAGGTGGAAAGCGCATTGGCTGCTCTGGGCAAACGCCTGGCGGTGTCTGTCGAGGCAGCCTGAATAAAAAGGCCGTCAGGTGGCGGCCAAGTGCAGCACAGAGTAGCGAGGGGATCAGAAACGAAAAAGCCCCGCACGATGGCGAGGCTTTGAAATTGGTCCCGCATGCGCGGGCAGTTGGCGTTGGTTGTTCTTGCTACTCAGTTCCGCATGGCTACCAGACGCCCCCCCCCTGCGGCAACAAGTCGTGGTTCACATAGGTATAGGTGGCAAGGCCGTACTTGTCAAACGCCATGGTCGCGCCTCTCTCCTATCGCATATCGTCTGAGAGCGGTGTTTCTTCATCCGCCTCTGGAGTAGTCCTCTCGCCGACATCCTTCCAATCTTCTGGGCGATCGTCGCTTGGATTTTTCAACGGATCGTATTTGTTCGGATCGTCAGGATCTAGAGTCGGCTCATCGGTACCCGGTTCCGGGTTAGTAGGAACAGAACCTTGCGTTTGGTCTTGGAAACTCGAATCAGTAGACATACCCACCTCATCAAAGAGGTCCAGCTTTTCTGGGCCGTAATAGTTTGAAGCTGGCAGGAGTGGCGCGTGCGACTGAGCAGATGAACGGGCAATAAAAAACCCGACGCAGTGGCCGGGTTTCTTTGTGCCAATCCCTAACGCGCAAGATCGACAGGATGGGTAAATATTCTCTCACTCATTACAATGGCTATTCGCTACGCCGCGCAACTTTCAATCAAACCCTCCGCATCCATGACCTCTTGAGCCGCTGTCAGCGCCTCGTTCACCTGATCATCCAGGCTCTTGCGACTCGATGAGCGCCACCGGTACAGAATCCACGGCACTGACGACGCCATCCGCGCTGCCTTCAACTGCCGCGACAAGGTTCGACCTCAATGCCGGCCAATCATCAACAAGGTTATCCGCTGCCGCTCACCGCTGGAGTGGGCCAAGGCCATTTGCGAGGATTAGGAATTATGACGGCTCTCGACGGTAAAGCCCGATCGGAAAAGACTGCGGCGAGGCGAAAGACTCGCGGCCAGGAAGAAATCAGGCTGCACTGCATGGCCGACACTCGGCAGGCCCTGCCTGAACTGATGGCCTGGAGCGGCATCGAGGAACAGGGCGAGGCCATCACGCTGATGATTCGTCATCTTCATGCATTAGGGCCTCAATAGTCCGCCCCGCTGCTGGCCGCCCCGCCGCGTCACGAATACGAAATTTCCGAAAACGTGTCGCGCAAACTTCAGCTCGCCTACAATCGCGAAGCCCTGCGCATCTGTCACGACGAATAATGGCAGAGGCATCCCCTCCCTCAACCTTTGGGACACGATCTGTATGGCGCATTTGGAGAATGCACACTACAGTCGAGCGTAGCAACCGCCAGCGAACGGCGTTGCAACGCTCGCGCCAGGGCCAAAGAGGCATTAGCGAGATCGTGTTTAGCAAGGACTTGCGCTAATCATTAGCAATGAGTTGCTCTTGTGCGGCACCCAATCATGATGAGCGGGATAATGGATACATAGGATATGAGCACCACCCAGGAATGTGTCGGCGCTGAAAAAAAGCGCCTGTACAGCGCATGGAAGCTACGCGCAGTGTTGTTTGGTACTGATTTTGTTGTACTGACTGAGAAGGGTAAAATCCCCGTTATTCGAGAGGCCTACATGAAGCGCGGTTGCCTGACTTGCCTCTACGGCAACGGAGATTGGGGCCCCGTCCGCTTGTATGCCAACGGCCATACCTCGGACGCCAATTTTGAATGGGCCCCCCTCACGAAGGAAGTGGCGCAATGCTTTGGCCGCGGTGCAGTGACAGCATGAACACTCCAAAATACGAATAGCCCAGACCCTGTGCCGCCGCGACAACGTCCGTATTCCGTTCGCCTACGCTACGTGACGTCGCCTCACCTACCAGCCGGCACCCGGGAGCAGGAAGTCTGCAAGCTGAAATGGGATTGGGAAATTGCGGTACCGGAGCTCGGGACCAGTGCTTTTCTGATACCGGCTGATTTCGGCGGGAGACACGAACGGTCTGGAGTGAAAACGGTGATGAGCGACTGGTCGTGCTAAACAACATGGCGAAGTCGATCATCGACAAGCAACGCGGCCTGAGTAAGGAATGGGTTTTCCCTTACAAAGACACCGCGATGCACCGGATGAATGACTCGGCTTGGAAGAAGGCGCGGGTGAGACCGGCGAAACTCCGACAGGAGGAAAACCTTCGCCCTGCTCACCCAGGTTATGCCTCCATCAGGATTCATAACCTAAAACACACGTTTGGCCGTCGGCTACGCGCAGCAGGCGTAACCGAGGAAGACCGCAAGGCACTTCTGGGCCACAAGAACCGCAGAATCACCAGTCACTACTCGGGCGCTGAGCTCTACCCTGTAGCCGCTACGCTTCCATTTTCGCCTGCAGGCCGCCCACCGCTGGAGAGCGGGTTGGCTCACAAGCTTGGTGAATGGTGCAATTGCGGTATTTCAACATCCCGCCACTGCGTTCATTGAGGTAGGCCGTGATCTCGCCAACAATGGCCAAGGCCACGCTCGCCGGGGTATCGCCCCCCAGATCCAGGCCGATCGGATAGTGAAGCCTGGGCAGGCTTTCTGGCAAACGGGCCAAGGCGCCCATCTCATCGAGCAGTCGTTCTGTTCGCTCTCGAGGGCCCAACTGCCCGACATAGGCGGGAGTACATTGCAAAACGTTTTTAAGCCAATACCGATCCTGTCGATAGCTGTGGGTCATGATCACCACTGCGGCACCGTCGACAGAACTGGATAAGTTAAAAGGCTCGTCGATAGGCGCAACAATGACGTGGCTTGCTCCAGGGAACCGTTCCGGGCGAGCAAAGTGCGCACGCCCGTCCACCACCGTGACATGCCAGTTCAAATCCCTGGCGAACCGCACCAAAGGCTGGGCGTCATGACCCGCGCCAAAGATCATCAGTCGACGCTGTGGCGCGATGTATTCGAGAAAGACCTCGACCTCATCTACACCGCTTCCGTAAATCATCAACTGAGACTTTTTGCGCGCAAGGGTACTGCGCAAATCACCCTGCAGGGCGTGTTGAAGCGCTTGGCAGCGGATGCCCTCACACGCGTTCATAAAGGCGTTCAGTCCCATTCGAGCACCGACTCGCACACGGGCTGTTCGGCCCGCGGCAATGACGGTCGCCAGGGCTGCCGGTTGACCGGTGGCCCTCACCCGCTGAAGCACATCGAGCAACAGACTCCGCTTGCCGGCATCATGGCGTTCCAGGAGTACATGCGCGGTACCGTTGCAGCCCAGGCCAAATGTCAGCGCCGCGTCTTCATCTTCGGCGTCCTCCTCTTCCTGGGCCGCCGTGCTGTAACGACGAACCACTGTCCCGCCGGACTCGGTCAACCACCAGGCCTTCCTGGCCAACTCCTGCTCCAGGCAACCGCCACTGATGGTTCCGACTGTCTGGCCAAACAGTGGAATCAGCATCCTCGCACCAGGACGCCGATAGGCCGAGCCCTCGACCTTGACGACCGTGGCGAGTACAGCATCGATCTTTGTGCTGTTGGCTTGATCCAATGCATCGAGCAAGGCGTACAAATCAGACATGGTCACTCTCCCGGGTCAAATTCAGTTGATTGCTGCGCCATCGTCTTCAAGTGATCGGCCCCTCGTTTGCGGGGAAAGACAGCGTTGCCAACAACCCGCCGAACGCATTGAACGGGAGTACTATTCATTCCCTTGCATTCCTCGAAGAACAATGCGGCATCGATCTAATGCATGCGGTGTACGAGAAACCCGGGGCGCCCATAGAAACCCTTTGGCCGGAGTGCCCGGTTCAGAGATCGGTGGCGCGCTACCACGAAATGTCATGTCATTTCCTAGCCATAAATGTCGCTACGCATAATCGTCAAGGGCAACAGCGTGAACAAAAAAACAGGTATCAGAGCCCAGCAGGCCGACCAGACCAAGGCTCGTATTCTCCAGGCCGCGGTCAAGGTCTTCACCCGTGATGGTTATGCGGGCGGGCGGATCGAACAGATTTCCAGTGAAGCCGAGTCCAATGACCGGATGATCTATTACTATTTCGGCAGCAAGGAAAACCTCTTTGTACGGGTGCTTGAACACACTTATGAAGCATTCAACCATGCCGAAAGCATGCTGCGCCTGGACCTTTCGAACCCCGTGCAGGCCCTGCGTGAACGGGTGGCGTTCGTCTGGCATTACTACGTAAAGCATCCGGAATTCGTCGCTATCCTCAATATCGAAAACCTGCACGAGGGCACGCACGCCAGGCAGTCCAGTGAGCTTCGTCGCTTGTCCGGCACCACGCTGGGCGTGATCACACCGATCATCGAAGCGGGTCAGCGACAGGGGGTGTTTCGCCAGGACATCGACATCAATCACGTTTACCTGATGATCGCCTCGCTCTGCTACTTCTATAACTCCAACCGGTACACCCTCACCTCATTTCTTGGTCTAAACCTGGCGGATCAAGGCCAGCAGCAGGACTGGCTGGCGTTCATCAGCGATCTGGTGGTGCGCGGTGTGCTGACACTGCCTGCGTCTCAGTGACTCTCTGATCAATGAGTTCCGGGATTGGCCCGCAAGTGCGCGACCTTCTGCTCCAGCCCTTGCCACGCAGGTTCAGCTGAGGCGAAGCGATTGCGCAGGTATGCCGTCAGTTCGGCGATCTGCCTGTTGGACAGGCTGTCCTTGAAGCCTGGCATATAACCAAGATCCGGCGTCGCCGGGTTGGAGATGCCTTGCAAAATGACCTTCAGCAGGTTGTCTGGCAACGTACTGTGAAGGCTGGTATTAGTCGCCAACGAGGGACTGACACCAAACAGTTTCGGCCCAAGACCATCGGCGTGACAGCCTTGGCAGGAACCTTCAAACACCCGCCGACCATTGTTCAACGACACCTCTGTGACGCTGGGTTGCGCTACAGTTTCCGTGCTTGAGCGGGTCTGTGCTTGCACCGTGCCATCGAGCGACGCGAGGTAAACCGCCATCGCCCGTATGTCTGCTTTGGGCAGTTTCGCCAATTCGCTAACCACCGGCCCCATAGGGCCCGCCGCGACACCGTGGGCATCGGAATAACCACTGCTCAGGTAGGTGAACAGTTGGTCTTCGGTCCACGGCGTGGGCGATTTGGATAAGCCATTGAGCGCAGGTGCTTCCCAGCCATCGACCATGCCGCCCGCCAGGAAATTTTTACCGCCCTTCTCCGCGCCCATAAGGTTGCGCGGCGAATGACAGGCCGCGCAGTGACCCAACCCATTGACCAGGTAGGCGCCGCGATTCCACTGCTCGCTGCGTTGCGGCTGCACCTGGATTTCGCCCTTGCGCAGGAATAAAGCGTTCCAACCCGCCATCAGCGGCCGCATGTTGAATGGGAACTGCATGTCGTTGACCTTGGCGGGCTGGCTCACCGGGGCCTGTGACATCAAGTACGCGTACAGCGCCTGCATATCGGCGTCGTTGATATTCCTGAAGGCAGTGTAAGGAAATGCCGGATACAGATTCTTGCCATCGCGACTGATGCCATCGCGCATGGCCCGTTCGAACGCGGAATAGGACCAACTGCCAATCCCGGTTTTCGGGTCAGGTGTGATGTTGCTGCTATATAGCGTTCCGAAAGGCGTCTGCATTGCCAACCCGCCCGCATTGGTCGCACCGCCTGACGCAGTGTGACACACCGCGCAATCGCCGACGGCTGCCAGCAAACGCCCTCGCTCCAGCGTCGCCGCAGACCAGGTGCCCGCGCTGGGTGGCGTGATCGGTGCGATTTCCGCACGCCAGGGCAAAGCCGTGGCAGCAACGCCAAGTATCGCGCCGAACGCTGCGAACAATGAGCCGAACAACCATTTCGAGCGCTTGGCCTTTGGCGAATCAGGGGGATTGGCATTCGCTTCGTCCGCCGATCCTTTGAGCGCTGCCAGCACACGCTCAGCGGTGATCGGTAGTTCACGAAAGCGAATCCCGGTGGCGTCGTAGATCGCATTGGCTATCGCTGCCGCGCTTGGCACTGCCGCCGACTCACCCGCCCCCATGGGTGCTTCGTTCTGGCGCGGCATCATTAGCACATCGATTTGCGGCACCTGCGGGAATGTCAGGATCGGGTAACCGCCCCACTCCTTGCTGGCAACGGTGGACTCTTCGAAGGTCACACGCTCCTTGAGCACGCGGCTGGTGGACTGAATCACATTGCCGTGAATCTGATGCTGAACACCGGCCGGATTGATCATCATCCCGGCGTCATGACCGATTACTACGCGGGTGACTGACACTTCGCCGCTGCGCTTGTCCACCGCCACGTCCGCGACCCACGCCGCCCACGCCGCGCCGAAGCCTGGAAATTTGCTGTGAATGTAACGGGCATAGGCAAAACCCCGGCCACGAAGGATGTTGTCTTGTTCCGGGATTTGCATCGGCTGCGTACGCGGTGTCCATTCGGCGCGGGCAGCAGTGGCTTTGACCAGATCCGAGGCGCGCTCATCATTCAGATAACGCAAACGGTACTCGATGGGGTCGACACCCGCGGCAAAGGCCAATTCATCGATATACGACTCATGGGCGAAGGTATTGGGCAGCGCCGACACGCCCCGCATCCACGAAGCCCGAACAATGGGCGCCATGTCGTTTACGCTCACGCGCATGTGTTCAAAGTCGTAGGGTGGGATCGAGGTGCGGTCGCCCATTTCGAACATCGCCGCCACCGGTTCGACACGCCCCGTCAGCAGCAGTGCCAGGGTCGGTGCACCATTGGACGGGTAGCTGGTCTGAAAATCGTAACCGGCCACCCCGCCATCGAGATTGATGCCTCCATCGACCTCCATCAGTTGCGCCGTACCTTTGGGCTCCCATACGTGCTCTTGCTCGCGGGTCAGTTGCACCCGTACCGGCACGCCGACAGCGCGGGACAGTAAAACCGCATCGGCGCAGACGTCGTCGGCGCAATTACGCCCGTAACAACCTGCCGCTTCCATGCGGATGATCTCGATCCGCTCTTCCGGATACTCCAGCAACCATGCCAGGTCAGCGCGCAGCAAGTGCGGATTTTGTGTGCCCGACCAGACGCGAATGCCATCCTCGCGATAATCCGCCAGTGCGCATGAAGGGCCAATGGAGCCGTGCATCTGATACGGCCACAGATAGGTGCGAGTCATGCGTTCGCTGGCCTGCTCCAGTGCCTGGTCTACATTGCCCTTGTCCAGCACGACGCGCTGTATCCGGGGGTTGTCGCGAATGGCCTGAGCGACGTCATCCATGTTCGGCAGTTTGTGGTTCCAGGCTTTCCAAGTGACTTTCAGCGCCTGGGCGGCCTTCGCAGCCTGCTCTTCACGCAGGGCGACCACGCCGACGAAATCGCGAATCACCACCACCCGGACGATGCCGGGAATGTGCGCGATGGAGGACTCGTCCACCTCCAGCAGGCTGTTGCCGACGAAATCACCGCTGTCGAGCCCGGCGTAAGGTGGGCGAATCACCCGGCCATGCAGCATGTCCGGCAGCCGCATGTCATGCACGTAGGTCAGCTCGCCAGTGGCTTTACCGGGAATGTCCACCCGCGCTGCGCCCTTGCCCACCAGCCTATAATCTTCCAGACGCTTGAGCGGCGCATCGCCGGAAATCGTCAAATGGTCACGCTCGCCCTCCACCAGTTCGGCAAACGTGAGCTGGCGACCGTCTTCGCTGCTGATTACCCCGCTGTTTATCCGTAAGGTGTCAGCCGCAACGGCAAAACGCCGGGCCGCCCGAACCAGCAAAAATCGTCGGGCTTCAGCCGCGGCGTTACGCAAGGGGATGGCCGAAATCTGGATCGTCGCACTGGCGATGGTTGCGCCCTGGTTCGGCGCACTGTCGGTATGACCAAGGACCATACTGACTTGGTCCAGCGCCAGATCCAGCTCTTCGGCGACAATTTGAGCCAGCGCAGTACGGATCCCGGTGCCCAGGTCCACGTGGCCGTTGAACGCATAGACCTTGCCATCGTCATTGACCGCTAGGAACAACGCTAGCTCCTTGGGTTTGATGACGGGTACACCACCTTTGGCGACGGGGCCGGACGGTGGCTGTATCTGATCGACGACCAACAAAACGCCGGACTTGGCCAACAGCTGATCACGGGTGAGCGTTGCATGAGTCATGGTCATCAATCCGTTCAAGGCTTTTGACGGGCGGCACGCAGTACCGCACGAAGAATTTCGATATGGGTGCCGCAGCGGCAGAGATTGGCCGACAGTTCGTTGCGAATCTGTGCCTCGCTGGGGTGCGGGTTGCGATCGAGCAAGGCCTTGGCGGTCATGATCATGCCGTTCATGCAGTAGCCACACTGCGCCGCCTGCTCATCTATAAAGGCCTGCTGCACCGGGTGCGGATGCTCTCGGCTGCCAATGCCTTCGAGGGTGGTGATTTCCCGCCCCTCGGCACCGGACAACGGGAACACGCAAGCCCGCGCCGCAACACCATCGATGATCACCGTGCAGGCGCCGCACTCGCCCAGGCCACAACCGTATTTCGGGCCATTGAGCTGTAAATCATTGCGCAGCACCAGCAACAGCGGCGTGTCGGCCATGGCACAGACCGTAGTGGTCTGGCCATTGACGTGAAGCGTCACGGTCTTTTCCGGCGCCAGTGCTTGCTCACTCATGTCGCACTCTCCAGGTGTTACCGCTCGCTCTCTTGATGAGGCGCGGCTTTTTATTAAGTAATCACTACATGAACAAGGCGTGACCGGTACCGCATGCGCAGGCTGCGCAGATCCTGCGCAGTGCCATGCGGGTTCTATAGCTTGATGAGGGGGATGGCTACCCGACTCCTCACGTTACCCCTGACTACATTTTTTTCATGAAGTATCCACTTCATGAATCAGACGCAAGAAGAATGCCAGGGGCGGTTTCTTACTCGTCAATCGTCGGCGTCATCGATCATTTTGCGCAGCAGATACAGCATCGCGACACGCTCGGCCGGGTTGAGGTTACCCATGGTCAGTTCACTGACACGGGCAGCATGAGGCACGGTATCACGCACTAATTGCTGGCCACTTTCGGACAGGCCAACGATGACTTTGCGCCGATCTTGGGGGTCTGGTTCCAGGGTGATCAGGTCGCGCGCCTTGAGCCGCTCGACGATGCCTCGAATGGTCGCCTGGTCCACCGCAGTGGCCTTGACCAGCTCGGTTAATGAGCTAGGTCCGGCATCACGCACGGCGCACAGCGTGATGAACTGCACAGCGGTCAGCTGCGAATCGTCGACGTTCTGCTGGAAGATCGCCATGTTGCGCTGGTAAGCCTTGCGCAGCAAATGACCGACCTGCTCGGAAAAGGCATAGGGAGCGGTTGTCTGCGGGGTGTTGTCTGTCGTATCCGGCACGGCGGGCTCTATCAAAAAAAAGTAAGTGGCGTTTACATTAACCTGCGAGGGGGATCAAGGTAACTCAATCGTGATAGGTCACTGTCCCGCCCCGCTCTTTTCTATATCACCGCGCGATTGATGCCTGCGGCGCTACCACATCACCGCCCAGGACCACCGCCTGATCATCAAGGTAGATATCGCAATGGCGTAGCGGGATGTCCAAGTGGCACGGGGTTTTTCGGGTACCGCCCACCTCGGTATTGGGCCCGGTGGAGAACAGGAAGTTGCCGTAGAACGCCCGGGCATCCATGCACATGCCGTCGTTTTTGTCATGCAAGCCCATGGCGGTCCACTGCGCACGCGGCTGCAAACCCCAACCGATATGGGAGATGCCGTACACCTCGGGGTCGTTGAAGTACTTCATGTAGTCGCGCAGGTATTCGGCCTCGAAGCCACCATGGATCGAGGTAATGAAGCCCTTTTCGATTTCCAGGGTGATCTTCTCTCGCGAGTAATTCTTGAACGGCAACAGGATATCGCCGACGTCGATCACCAGTACGCCCTCGGCGGTTTCCTCGTTTGGCCAGGAGAATAGAAAACCGCTGGGCCAGTGATCCCAACGCCCAGGCTCATCGGCAAAACCGTACTCGGTGACCGCAGGGTATTGCCCGAGCAACGCCTTGAAATCACTGCCGGCCCTGGACTTCACGTGGATCGAGCGCGCCTGCTTGAGCAGCTTCTCGGCCGCCATCACCCGCTCTTTGTCCGCCAACGTAGGCAGCATCCGCGCCAGCACTTCCGGTGGTTCGACCGCCAGCAGTATGCGCGTCCCGGTCTTGAGGATCTGTTCCTGCTCCGGCGAGTGCAGCAACATCATGGTGTCGACCACGAGGTCCGCCGCTTCCAGCGCCCGTTGCGCGGCGATATTGCCGGTCAGCGCGGTGTCGCCGCAGTAAGCGGTCATGTCGTTGCCCATGGCCATCGGGTGATTGAATGACGGCAACTCGACCGCATAGACCTTGGCCCCAAGACGCTGGGCGGCGTCCATGGCCGCCCGCACAGTACGCGAGTCGGAGTAGTGGCTTTTCAGCACCGCGACACTTTGAGTGGAGTCCACTTTCGACAGTTTCAACACATGTTCAAACATCTGGGTCAGTTCGCAATCGCTTACCGGCATTTCTTGTCCTCCTCTTAACCTGTTGAGTTCGTTCGACGCCTCGCACCCTGTGCACCAAAGTAAGGCGGCGAGCTTGGCATCTGCACGAATTTGAAGTGTATACGCTATTCAATTGCGATAAAACAGCAAATTGGCGGACGTCTAAAGAGAAGGAGCAAAACGTTACAAAGCGACACACGCCCACTATTTATTGGTTACTAAGCGTTACGCTCACCGTTTATCGTTGATTTTTTATTTTTCAAACGGCCTCTTCCATTTGAAAAACAATAGCGTATACACTCCAATTCGCGGCGAGACGACAACCCGATCTCACCAGCCAAATATTCAAGTCGAAGGAAAAGCCCCATGCGAAACAAACAAAAAATCGCAATCGTCGGCGCCGGCCTAGGTGGCGCTGCTGCTGCCACGCTGTTACAGAAAGCCGGGTTCGAGGTCGATGTTTATGAACAGGCGCCAGAGTTTTCCCGTATTGGTGCGGGCATCCACATGGGCCCCAACATCATGAAAATCTTCCGCCGCATGGGCATTGAGCAGAAGTTGAGCGACATGGGCTCGCACCCTGATTTCTGGTTCAGCCGCGACGGCGCCAGCGGTGACTATCTGTCCCGCATCCCCCTGGGTGAGTTCGCTCGCAAGGAATACGGCGCGGCTTACATCACCGTGCACCGCGGGGATTTGCATGCACTGCAAATGTCGACCATTGCGCCAGGCACCGTGCACTTCAACAAGCGCCTGACCAGCATCGAGGAAACCGATGAGCTGGTACGCCTGCACTTCGGCGACGGCAGCACCACAGAGGTCGATATCGTCATCGGCGCCGATGGTATCAACTCGAAAATTCGCGAAGAGCTGCTCGGAGCGGAAAGACCGCTGTACAGCGGCTGGGTTGCCCACCGCGCCTTGATTCGCAGCGAGGTACTGGCCAAGTACAACATGGACTTTGAAAACTGTGTGAAGTGGTGGAGCGAAGACCGTCACATGATGGTCTACCACACCACCGGCAAACGCGATGAGTACTATTACGTCACCGGCGTTCCGCACCCGGCCTGGGACTTCCAGGGCAGCTTTATCGATAGCAGCCGCGAGGAAATGTACGAGGCATTCCAGGGCTATCACCCCACCGTTCAAGCGCTGATCGAATCCAGTGAAAGCGTGACCAAATGGCCGCTGCTCAATCGCAATCCGCTGCCGCTCTGGAGCCGTGGCCGGATGGTGTTGCTGGGTGATGCCTGCCACCCGATGAAACCGCACATGGCGCAAGGCGCGGGCATGGCCATCGAAGATGCCGCGATGCTGACCCGCTGCCTGCAGGAAACCGGCCTCAGCGATTACCGCACCGCGTTCAAGCTGTACGAAGCCAACCGCAAAGACCGCGCCTCGCGAGTACAGGCGGTGTCTAATGCCAACACCTGGCTGCGCACACAGGAAGATCCGGCCTGGGTCTACGGCTATGACCTCTACGACCACCCACTGAAATCGGAAGTGGCCGCATGAGCACCTTCATTCAGGGCGGCAACGTTCAAGCCAATGGTATCCGTCAGCACTACCTGCGATATGGCGGTCAGGGCAGCACCGGCAAACCGATAGTGTTGCTGATTCCCGGTATCACCAGCCCGGCGATCACCTGGGGGTTTGTCGCCGAGCGCCTGGGTCAGCATTTCGATACCTACGTACTGGACGCTCGCGGCCGCGGCCTGTCCTCCACCGGACCGGAACTGGATTACGGCACCGACGCCTGCGCCGATGACATCGGCGCATTCGCCAAGGCCATGGGCATAAATGCCTATCACCTGGTGGGCCACTCCATGGGCGCGCGCTTTGCCGTGCGCAGCGCAGTGCGCAATCCAGCGGGCCTACAAAGCCTGGTACTGATCGATCCCCCCGTCTCCGGTCCAGGCCGGCGCGAGTACCCGAGCAAGCTGTCGTGGTACGTGGACTCGATCCGCCAATCACTGAGCGGGATGGACGCCGACGCCATGCGCGCCTTCTGCCCGACCTGGACCGAGGAACAACTGCAAGTACGCGCCGAGTGGCTGCACACCTGCTACACACCTGCCATCGTCCGCGCCTTCAACGATTTTCATGACGTGGACTTTCATCAGGATCTGCCGCACCTGCCTGTACCTGCCCTGCTGATCGTTGCCGGTCGCGGCGGCGTGATTCAGGCCGGGGACGAAGCAGAAATTCGCGATCTACAACCCGGCATCCAGATTGCTCGCGTTGAAAACGCGGGACACATGATTCCGTGGGATGACCTCGAGGGTTTTTTCGCGGCTTTCGGCGATTTCCTCGGTCAGCCCCTGACCTGAATTCAACGCACGTTGCAAAGGAGACAGCTTGTGATCAAGCCTTATCGTATCGGCCAGATTGTGCCAAGTTCCAACACCACCATGGAAACCGAGATCCCGGCGATGCTGGCAGCACGCCAATTGATCCGCCCCGAACGTTTCACCTTTCATTCCAGCCGCATGCGCATGAAGCAGGTGCGCAAGGAAGAGCTGGCGGCAATGGATGGCGAATCCGATCGCTGCGCGGTCGAGCTGTCTGACGCCAAGGTCGACGTGCTGGGCTATGCCTGCCTGGTGGCGATCATGGCCATGGGCCTGGGCTATCATCGCCAGTCCGAGCAGCGGCTGCGCAAGGCTACCGCCGACAACGACGCCAATGCGCCGGTCATCACCAGCGCCGGCGCCTTGATCGAAGGCTTGAAAGTCATGGGCGCCAAACGCATTGCCATTGTCGCGCCGTACATGAAGCCGCTGACCGAGCTGGTAGTGGATTACATTCGCGAAGAAGGTTTCGAGGTAGTGGATTGGCGCGCCCTGGAAATTCCCGACAACCTGGCCGTCGCCCGCCACGACCCGGCCAACCTGCCCGCCATTGTGCGCGACATGAACCTTGAAGGCGTGGATGTGATCGTTCTGTCGGCCTGCGTGCAGATGCAATCGCTGGGAGTGGTCTCACAAGTCGAGGCCGAAACCGGTAAACCGGTACTCACCGCCGCCATCGCCACCACCTACGCCATGCTCAAGGCACTGAACCTGGAGCCCATCGTTCCGGGTGCGGGCGCGCTGCTGTCTGGCGCTTATAAATAGGATCGTGTCATGAACCAAGAACAAAGTGCCGACGCCAACTATCAGGGCGTGTGGGGCCAGCGCATCGGCTTTGGCAACAAGCCTGCGCTGCTGATGATCGATTTCATGCAGGGCTATACCCAAGAAGGCGCACCGCTATACGCGCCAGGCGTGGTCCGCGCTGTCGCCGAGAGCGTCGAACTGCTGGCCTGCGCCCGCCAACATGAAATCCTGGTCGTGCATACCAACATTCGCTACCACCCAGGGCACTTTGCCGACGGCGGTATATGGGTCAAAAAAGCCCCCGTGATGAAAGACATGATCGAGGGCAACCCACTGGCAGCCTTCTGCGAGCCGGTGCAGCCCAACCCGGACGAAGTGGTCATCAGCAAGCAATACGCCAGCTCGTTTTTTGGCACCAGCCTGGCGTCGATGCTGCACGCCAAAGGTATCGACACCGTGGTACTGGCGGGCTGCTCAACCAGTGGCTGTATTCGCGCGACGGCGGTAGATGCCGTGCAGCATGGTTTCCGGACCATCGTTGTTCGCGAATGCGTCGGCGATCGGCACCCCGCACCACACGAAGCCAACCTGTTCGACATTGATAGCAAGTATGGCGATGTGGTGAGTAAACAGGAGGCCATGTCGCAGTTCAGAAAATGAGAGGGCCATTGGTTTTTCCGGGCTGGCACAGCGCCCTCCCGGGCAAGCCTGCAACCTCCACAGATTCACGCTTTACCGAATACCGGCAGAAATGGATATCTGCCGCCGAACCAGGCCGTAGAGCACTGGTCGCCAAATACTGAGCAAGGGTCGACATCAACCCCTGCCCAGTCTTCTGACACTGCCTTTGGAAGCCGCCAACCGGTGCTACCAAAGCATTGATCCGCGGCTAAACAACAATCACAAAGTCACCGCCAGGAGACACCCCGATGCCCTCTGCAAATGTAAGTACACCTACTGCGACCACCGTCGCAGACCCCGTCCAGGCGCTTTACCGCAAGATCACCTGGAAGCTTATTCCCTTCCTCTGCTTCTGCTATCTGGCTTCATATCTGGACCGGATCAACGTCGGCTTCGCCAAACTGCAAATGCTCGAGCATCTGCAGTTCAGCGAAACGGCTTTCGGCCTGGGCGCCGGTCTGTTTTTCGTCGGCTATATCATTTTCGAGGTTCCGAGCAATCTGGTCCTGGAAAAAGTCGGGGCAAAGATCTGGATCGCCCGCATCATGATCACCTGGGGGCTGCTCTCGGCCTGCACCATGCTCGTCACTTCCACCACGCAGTTCTACATCCTGCGCTTCCTGCTCGGCGCCGCCGAAGCGGGCTTTCTGCCGGGGGTGCTGTATTACCTGACCACCTGGTTCCCGAGCTATCGCCGCGGCCGCATCATCGCCTTGTTCATGATCGGCCTGCCGTTGTCCAGCGTGCTCGGCGGCCCGCTGTCCGGCTGGATCATGGGGCATTTCGATAACGCTGGCGGCCTGCGCGGCTGGCAATGGCTGTTCCTCCTCGAAGCGATACCCAGCGTGTTGCTCGGTGTGCTGACCTTCTGGGCCTTGCCGAACAACTACCGCCAGGCCAAATGGCTCAACGATGACGAGAAAAACCTGCTGGAACAGGAACTGCGCGCGGACGACGCCGACTCCACCGGCAGCAAGCACAGCTTTCGCGACGGTTTCTTCAACCTGAAGGTGTGGATGCTCGGTGGCATCGACTTCTCGATCCTGCTCAGCGCCTATGCCATGGGATTCTGGATGCCGACCTTCATCCGCAACGCCGGCGTCGTCGATACCTTTCACATCGGCGTGCTCACCGCGTTGCCCAGCGTCGCCGCGTTGCTGGGCATGCTGTTGATCGGCGCCAGCTCCGACAAACACCGCGAACGCCGCTGGCACATCATCGTGCCCTTTCTGGTGGGCGCGGCAGCCATGGCCAGTGCGCCCTTCTTTGTCGACAACGTGGTGGCGACCGTGGCGCTGTTCGCTATTGCGTCGGCGGCGATCATCGGCGCCGTGCCGGTGTTCTTCAGCCTGCCGGCAACCTTTCTCAAAGGCACCGCGGCGGCCACCGGCTTCGCCCTCGCCTGCTCGGTGGCGAACATCGCCGGGCTAGTCAGCAACTCGCTGATGGGCGTGGCCATCGACGTCACCGGCAGCAGCGCCGGCGCACTGTGGTTCTTCGCCGGCTGCCTGATTCTCAGCAGCTTCCTGGTGATCGCCCTGCCGGCCAAGCTGGTCAATCGTTGAGACACGTCAGCCAGGCGACTGCGTGTCCTGGTGTGAGTCGCAAGAGGATCTCATACAGCCCCCCTTGCGGCTGATCCCACCGACGCGGAGCAGCTCAAGCCAGGCCCGCGAGCCAACAGCCACCCCATGTTCAAGCCCCTCCTGCGGACAGGCCACGACCTCGTCTGACGGGAGGCGCTTTGTCCTCATTCCAGAGATCACCAGCATGCACATTCCTGCACTGCGCAAAGCCCATGCAATCAGCGGCACCCTCGGCGGCTGCCTGACGCTGGGCCTGGCCCCGCCACTGCTGGCCGAAGAAGCCGGCTTCATCGAAGGCGCGACGGCCAACCTGCAACTGCGCAACTACTACTTCAGCCGCGATTTCTCGGACATCGTCGGCCCCAACAAGCAATCCAGGGCCGAGGAATGGGCCCAGGGCTTCATCCTCGATGCCCGTTCAGGCTACACCCAAGGCAGTATCGGTGTCGGTGTGGACGTGCTCGGCCTCTACGGTGTCAAGCTCGACAGTAGCCCGAGCCGGGCCAGGACCGGACTGCTGCCGACACACGACGACGGCAGGTCCGCTGATGAGTACGGCCGCCTCGGTGCGGCGATGAAACTCAAGGTCTCCGGCACTGAGCTGAAGGTTGGTGAGCTGCGGCCCAACCTGCCGGTACTGGTCTACAGCGATCTGCGCCTGCTGCCGCCGACCTACCAGGGCGCTTCACTGGTTTCCAACGAATTGTCCGGACTGACCCTAAACGCGGGCCAGCTGCACTCCACCAGCCTGCGCGACTCGAGTAACACCCAGGAGATGTATGCACTGATCAATGACCCGATCAACCCGGCGCGTATCGCCAATTTCACCAGCGACCGCTTCAATTATCTGGGTGCCGACTACAGTTTCAACTCCAATCGCACCAGCGTCGGTCTCTGGCAGGCGCAACTGGAAGAGATCTACCAGCAGCGTTACTACAGCTTCAAGCACGCCGAGCCAGTAGGTGACTGGACGCTAGGCATAAGTGTCGGCTACTTCGATGCCCGCGACGACGGCCGGAGCATCGCCGGCAAGCTCGATAACCATGCACTGTTCAACCTGTTGTCGGCGAAGCGCGGCGGCCATACCTTCTACCTGGGCTACCAGCAGATCGGCGGTGACGACGGTTTCATCCAGATCGGCGCCAACACCAACCCGCTGGGCAACACCCTGCCCACTTACGAGTTCGCCGCACCGGACGAACGCTCCTGGCAAGTCCGTCACGACTACGACTTCGTCGCCCTCGGAATTCCCGGTCTGACCACCACTCTGCGCTATGTGACTGGAGACAACGTCACCACTGGGCGGGGGTTTGAAGGTCAGGACTGGGAGCGCGATCTGGATATTGGCTACGCTGTCCAGAGTGGAGTGCTGCGTGGAGTGGGTATCCGCATCCGCAACGTTACTGCGCGCTCCAACTACCGTAGCGATATTGATGAGAACCGGCTGATCCTCAGCTATAACATCAGCCTTTTCTGATAGCCGTACCCGCCGGAACTTTCAGGCAGAGTAAGCCAAGAACCTGGGCACCATCACCGATGGTGCCCAGGAGCCGACGTGGCGAAGCAGAGCTTCAGCGAGCATCATCACCCTCGGGAAGATCACCCCGTAGTGAACCGGCGGTTGAGGCGCCACTACGCAAGGACCCAACATAAATCAGTAGCACGCTTCGGGCACACGCTACGCTTCCATTTTCGCCTGCAGGCCGCTCACCGCTGGAGAGTGGGCTGGCTCACAAGCTTGGTGAATGGTGGTCTTGCGGTATTTCAGCATCCCGCCAATGTGTGTTCACGCCCACGTGCCGACGCAAGACTGCCCCACCTCGAAATTGGTACGAAACCAGCGTAGGCCAAGGTTCGAGAGGAGTCAGACTGGATCAGTGGCATTTCGGCAACTGGATCAAATCGGTGTCGGCACGAACACTGGGGAGGGCATTGGTACACCGAAATCTTGCGTCCATCGCCTTACCAAGAGGTGAGGATTCCACCGAAAGCCATCCGTTTGGCAGGGGTAAAAACGACCAAAAATAAAAAAGGGTCGCGAGATAAAATCTCGCAACCCTTTGAATTATATGGTCGGGACGGAGTGATTCGAACACTCGACCCCTAGCACCCCATGCTAGTGCGCTACCGGACTGCGCTACGCCCCGACTAGGCGTGAATCCGTCCTTCATCTCGAAGGACGCTCAAGAATATATCGCAAGCTTTTGAAAACTGGAAGTATTTAAAAGCAGAAAATTATTTCTTGAGAACCACCAGAACATCTTCCAGCTCAGCGATCATCTGGCGAATCATTTGCTTGTATTGCGTGGTGTCGTCTTTGGCTTCATCGCCGGACAAACGCAAACGCGCGCCGCCGATGGTGAATCCTTGATCGTAAAGAAGCGCACGGATCTGCCGGATCATCAGCACATCCTGGCGCTGATAATACCGGCGGTTTCCGCGGCGTTTCACGGGGTTGAGTTGAGGAAACTCCTGCTCCCAGTAGCGCAGCACATGCGGTTTTACCGCACACAGTTCGCTGACTTCACCAATGGTGAAGTAGCGTTTGCCTGGGATGACGGGAAGCTCGTCGTTATGACTTGGTTCCAGCATAAGCCTCAACTCGGGCCTTCAACTTCTGCCCTGGACGAAAGGTGACCACACGGCGAGCCGTGATCGGGATTTCTTCTCCCGTTTTCGGATTGCGGCCAGGCCGCTGGCGTTTGTCCCGAAGGTCGAAATTGCCGAAACCGGACAATTTGACTTGTTCGTTGTCTTCAAGAGCGTGCCTGATTTCCTCGAAAAACAGCTCAACCAATTCCTTGGCTTCCCGTTTGTTCAGGCCCAGCTCTTCATACAGACGTTCCGCCATCTCAGCTTTCGTCAAAGCCCCCATACGTCACTTCCTTAACGTGGCGTCCAACCTTTGTTCGAGCGAGGTGAGGATGTTTTGCGTCGTGGTATTCACCTCATCGTCATTAAGAGTGCGCGATGGATGCTGCCAGGTCAAGCCAACTGCAAGGCTTTTTCTATCAGGATCAATGCCTTTACCCTGATACACGTCAAATAGCCTGAGGTCTGTCAGCCATTCGCCTGCATTTTCACGGATTACGTCCAATACAGCCGAGGCTGCGACGTCTTTGTGCGCGATCAGTGCCAAGTCACGACGCACTTCAGGAAAGCGCGATAACTCGTGGAATTTAGGCATTTTGCCCGAGGCCACTTCCGCCAGAACCATCTCGAAAACAAACACTGGACGATCCAGACCCAGGGTTTTCGACAATTCAGGGTGAATTGCGCCGACGAAGCCAACCAGACGCCCGTCACGTTCGATGCGTGCGGTTTGGCCCGGATGCAACGCTGGGTGTTTACCAGGTACGAAACTGAACGCATCCAGAGCACCGGCGAAGCCCAGCACCGCTTCCACGTCAGCCTTGACGTCGAAGAAGTCGACGACATCGCGACCTTGTGCCCATCCTTCTGGCAGGCGGCTGCCACAAACCACACCGGCTAGCATCGGCTCCTGCTTCAAGCCATCAAGCTGACCGACGAAACGCAGCCCGCTCTCGAACAGACGTACACGATCCTGCTGACGGTTCAGGTTGTGCTGAAGCGCCTTGACCAGGCCCGGCCACAGCGATGAGCGCATTGCCGCCATGTCGTTGGATATCGGGTTGGCCAACAACAACGGCTCAACACCCGGATTAAACAACTCGAACTGTTTCGGATCGATGAAGCTGTAGGTAATCGCTTCCTGATAACCACGAGCAACCAGTAGACGACGCAGCTCCGGCAAGTCACTACGGGCCTCTGCCTTGGCTTGCGGCGCCAGACGCGCTTGCGGATAACGAACCGGCAAGCGGTTGTAACCATAAAGACGCGCCAGCTCTTCGATCAGGTCGACTTCCAGACTGATATCGAAGCGATGGCTTGGCACTTCTACGCGCCACTGCCCTGCCCCTTCAGCGGTAATGGCCAGTCCCAAAGCACTGAGCAGACGCTCAACTTCAGCCGAGTCCATTTCCATGCCCAACATCTGGGTGATGCGTTGAGCGCGCAGGGTTACCGGCGCGATCGATGGCAGGTGCTGCTCGCTAACGGATTCGATGATCGGGCCAGCTTCGCCACCGGTAATTTCCAGCAGCAGGCCAGTGGCGCGCTCCATGGCTTCACGGGCAAGCTGCCAGTCCACACCACGCTCGTAGCGGTGCGATGCATCGGTGTGCAGGCCATAGGAACGGGCCTTGCCAGCGACGGCGATCTGATCGAAGAACGCACTTTCCAGGAAGATATCGCGAGTGGTGGCGGTATTGACGCCGCTGTGCTCGCCCCCCATGACGCCGGCAATTGCCAGTGCGCGGGTGTGGTCGGCGATCACCAGCGTATCGCTACGCAGACTGACTTCCTGACCGTCGAGCAGCACCAGTTTCTCGCCTTCTTCGGCCATGCGCACACGGATGCCGCCATTGATTTCGGCGAGATCGAATGCGTGCAGCGGTTGACCCAGCTCCAACATCACGTAGTTGGTGATGTCGACGGCAGCATCGATGCTGCGCACATCGGCACGGCGCAGGCGCTCGACCATCCACAGCGGCGTTGGCCTGGACAACTCAACGTTACGGATCACACGACCCAGGTAACGCGGGCAAGCAGCCGGTGCCAACACTTCAACCGAACGCACTTCGTCATGCACGGCTGGAACGCTGGCTACCACCGGACGAGTGACCTGAGCGGCATACAGTGCGCCGACTTCACGGGCCAGACCGGCCAGAGACAGGCAGTCACCGCGGTTCGGGGTCAGGTCGACCTCGATGCTGGCGTCTTCCAGGTTCAGATATTCACGGATGTCCTGACCCACTGGCGCATCGTCCGGCAGCTCCATCAGACCATCGTTGCCCTCGCCCACTTGCAGCTCGGCTTGCGAGCACAGCATGCCGTTTGACTCAACGCCACGCAGCTTGGCTTTCTTGATCTTGAAGTCGCCCGGCAGTTCGGCACCAATGGTGGCGAATGGAATCTTCAGGCCCGGGCGCACGTTTGGCGCACCGCACACGACCTGGAAAGTTTCCGAACCATTGCTGACCTGGCAAACGCGCAGCTTGTCGGCGTCCGGGTGTTGTTCGGTGCTGAGCACCTCGCCCACGATCACGCCACTGAAAACGCCGGCGGCCGGCGTAACACTATCAACCTCAAGACCGGCCATCGACAGACGAGCAACCAGCTCGTCGCGACTTACCTGCGGGCTAACCCAGCCACGCAGCCATTGTTCACTGAATTTCATCCTGCTCTCCTAAAAATTCGTTACGACTAGCGAAATTGCGCAAGGAACCGCAAGTCGTTGTCGAAGAACAGACGCAAGTCGTTCACGCCGTAACGCAGCATGGCCAGACGCTCAACGCCCATGCCGAAGGCAAAGCCCGAAAACTCTTCCGGGTCGATCCCGGACATACGCAGCACGTTCGGGTGAACCATGCCGCAGCCCATGACTTCCAGCCAACCTGTCTGTTTGCAGACGCGACAGCCTTTACCGCTGCACATCACGCATTCCATGTCGACTTCAGCGGATGGCTCGGTGAACGGGAAGTACGAAGGGCGGAAACGCACGGCCAACTCTTTTTCGAAGAACACACGCAGGAATTCTTCGATGGTGCCTTTTAGGTCGGCGAAATTGATGTCGCGATCGACCAGCAGGCCTTCGACCTGGTGGAACATCGGCGAATGGGTTATATCCGAGTCGCTACGGTACACACGGCCTGGGCAGACGATGCGAATCGGCGGCTGTTTTGACTCCATGGTGCGGACCTGTACCGGCGAGGTATGGGTGCGCAGCAGCATGTTGGCATTGAAATAGAAGGTGTCGTGCATCGACCGGGCCGGGTGATGGCCTGGGATGTTGAGCGCTTCGAAGTTGTGATAATCGTCTTCAACCTCAGGGCCTTCGGCGATGCCGTAGCCGATGTGGGTGAAGAATTGTTCAATACGTTCCAGAGTTCGAGTAACAGGATGCAGACCACCGGAGGTCTGACCACGGCCAGGCAGGGTCACGTCAATGGACTCGGCAGACAGTTTGGCAGCCAGGTCGGCCTCTTCAAACAGTGCCTTGCGCGCATTGAGAACCTCTGTGACACGCTCCTTGGCAACGTTGATCAGCGCGCCGACTTGCGGACGCTCTTCTGCCGGCAAATTCCCCAGGGTCTTCATCACCTGAGTCAATTCACCCTTCTTGCCAAGGTAGTGAACCCGGATTTGCTCCAGGGCATTGATATCTTCAGCGCTTTGCACAGCCTCTAGTGCTTGAGAGACGAGCGCATCCAGGTTTTCCATGTACAGACTCCAGATACAAAATAGGGGAAGAGCTTGAAGGCTCTTCCCCTATTTATGACGTTTAACACCAGACCCCACAGATGCGAGGCCGGGTGACTGTCGGGGGTACTTAAGCCAAGGTGGCTTTAGCTTTCTCGACAATCGCAGCAAACGCCGCTTTTTCGTTCACTGCCAGATCAGCCAGAACCTTACGGTCGATCTCGATGGACGCTTTTTTCAGGCCGGCGATGAAACGGCTGTAGGACAGACCGTTGATACGAGCACCAGCGTTGATACGAGCGATCCACAGAGCGCGGAACTGACGTTTTTTCTGACGACGGTCACGGTAGGCGTATTGGCCTGCCTTGATTACCGCTTGCTTGGCAACACGGAATACGCGGGAGCGTGCGCCGTAGTAGCCTTTAGCAAGTTTCAGAATTTTTTTGTGACGCTTACGGGCAATGACGCCACGCTTTACACGAGCCATGAGTTACTTCCTCTATTCTTGACTAAAATTAACGAAGGCGCAGCATGCGCTCGACTTTTGCCACGTCAGACGGATGCAGCAAGCTGCTACCGCGCAATTGACGCTTACGCTTGGTCGACATTTTGGTCAGGATGTGGCTCTTGAAAGCGTGCTTGTGCTTGATACCGTTAGCAGTTTTCAGAAACCGCTTAGCAGCACCACTTTTGGTCTTCATTTTTGGCATGTTCGGATACTCCGCATTCAGTTGATAAACATAATCAGAAGGCCTGCCGTGCCCTGTTGATTACTTCTTCTTTTTCGGGGCGATGACCATGATCAGTTGGCGTCCTTCCATCTTAGGATGCTGTTCGACCGAACCGTACTCGAGCAAGTCACCTTCAACTCGCTTAAGCAGTTCCATCCCCAGCTCCTGGTGGGCCATCTCACGGCCGCGGAATCGCAAGGATACCTTGGCCCTGTCCCCATCACTCAGGAAACGTACCAGGTTGCGCAGTTTTACCTGGTAATCCCCTTCCTCCGTCCCTGGACGAAACTTGATTTCTTTAACCTGAATCTGCTTCTGGTTTTTCTTGGCCGCAGCAATCTGCTTCTTCTTTTCGAAGATCGATTTGCCGTAGTCCATCAGTTTGCAAACAGGGGGTACTGCATCGGCGGAAATCTCCACCAGATCCAGCTTGGCCTCTTCAGCCTTAAGAAGCGCGTCTTCAATTGACACAATCCCAAGCTGTTCACCTTCAGCTCCAATTAACCGAACCTCGCGTGCCGAGATATTCTCGTTGATCGGGGCTTTCGGTGCAGCTCGTTTATCTTGTCTCATTTCACGCTTAATAATAATTACTCCGAATCTGGGCGACCACGCCGGGAAACCGCTTGCGCGAGAAACTCAGCGAACTGGGCGACGGGCATCGAGCCCAGGTCAGCACCTTCACGAGTACGCACAGCGACAGTCTGCATCTCGACTTCCCGATCTCCGATAACCAAGAGATAAGGAACCTTGAGCAAAGTATGCTCGCGGATTTTAAAGCCGATCTTTTCATTTCTCAAGTCAGACTTGGCACGAAATCCGCTTTCGTTGAGAGTTTTTTCAACTTCGGCGGCAAAATCAGCCTGTTTATCGGTGATATTCATCACCACTGCCTGGGTCGGCGCCAGCCACGCAGGGAATGCACCCTCGTAGTGCTCGATCAGGATTCCGACGAACCGTTCGAAGGATCCCAGGATCGCCCGGTGCAACATAACCGGGTGTTTGCGACTGTTGTCTTCGGAGACGTATTCGGCTCCCAGACGGACAGGCAGGTTAAAATCGAGCTGCAGAGTACCACACTGCCAGACGCGGCCAAGGCAATCTTTCAGCGAGAACTCGATTTTCGGACCGTAGAATGCACCCTCGCCCGGCTGCAGATCGTACGGAAGGCCCGCGCTATCAAGGGCTGCGGCCAAGGCAGCTTCGGCGCGATCCCACAATTCGTCGGAACCCACGCGTTTTTCCGGACGAGTGGACAGCTTCATCTCGACGTCTTTAAAGCCGAAATCGGCGTAGACGTCCATGGTCAACTTGATGAATGCAGCAGATTCGGCCTGCATCTGCTCTTCGGTGCAGAAGATGTGGGCGTCGTCCTGAGTGAATGCGCGCACGCGCATGATGCCGTGCAAGGCACCCGATGGCTCGTTACGGTGACATGCACCGAACTCGGCCAGGCGCATCGGCAACTCGCGGTAGCTTTTCAGACCTTGATTGAACACTTGCACGTGGCAAGGGCAGTTCATTGGCTTGATGGCGTAGTCGCGGTTTTCCGACTGCGTGGTGAACATGTTGTCGGCGTAGTTGGCCCAGTGCCCGGACTTTTCCCACAGGCTGCGGTCAACGACTTGAGGTGTCTTGATCTCAAGGTAACCGTTGTCGCGCTGAACCTTGCGCATGTATTGCTCAAGCACCTGGTACAGAGTCCAGCCATTCGGGTGCCAGAACACCATGCCCGGCGACTCTTCCTGGGTGTGGAACAGGCCCAGGCGCTTACCGATCTTGCGGTGATCGCGCTTTTCAGCTTCTTCAATGCGCTGAATGTAGGCAGCCAGTTGCTTCTTGTCTGCCCATGCGGTGCCGTAAACGCGCTGCAACTGCTCGTTCTTGGCATCGCCACGCCAGTAGGCACCGGACAACTTGGTCAGTTTGAAGGATTTCAGGAAACGAGTGTTTGGCACGTGCGGACCGCGGCACATGTCGACGTATTCTTCGTGATAGTACAGGCCCATGGCCTGCTCGTTCGGCATGTCCTCGACCAGGCGAAGTTTGTAGTCTTCCCCGCGAGCCTTGAACACTTCGATCACTTCGGCACGCGGAGTGACTTTCTTGATCACATCGTAATCTTTCTCGATCAGCTGCTGCATGCGCTGTTCGATGGCGGCAAGGTCGTCCGGCGTGAAAGGACGCTCGAAGGCGATGTCGTAATAGAAGCCTTCATCAATGACCGGGCCGATGACCATCTTGGCCGTCGGATACAGCTGTTTGACAGCGTGACCGACCAGGTGGGCGCAAGAGTGGCGAATGATCTCCAGCCCCTCTTCATCCTTGGGCGTGATGATTTGCAGCGTGGCGTCGCTGTTGATGGTATCGCTGGCATCGACCAGCTTGCCATCGACCTTGCCCGCTACAGTGGCTTTGGCCAGACCGGCACCAATGGATGCGGCGACCTCGGCTACGGATACCGGATGATCGAATGAACGTTGACTGCCGTCGGGAAGAGTAATAGTTGGCATGGCGCCTCCTCTCCTAGTGGTGACCCCTACCAAAGGTCACGTGGGTTGGGATGAGCCAGTACAAGATCCGATCCAGGCCATTCAATGACGAACGCCTGCCTTACAGCGGCAGGAGCCTTGCGGCCAACCGGAAAACCGAACCAGAGTGACTGGGATTCAAATCAGGGTTATTCGTTCATCTGCCGCTACCGGGACTAAAGGTCGACCGGAGCCCGCAAACGCCCGAGCGACGCATGCTAGCACAGATGAGCGGTCGGCACGGAGCAGAGGTTTTGCAACAGGGTAAAACGCCTGTTTTTATGCCAGAGTGCTGAACTTGAAGCGCACTTATTCCTCATATAACAAGACAATTGACCCACAAGGAGCATCTCAGCATGCGTCTGAATCGTTTGTTCGCCGTAGTCGCCCCGATTGTTCTCCTGCTGCCTCTGGCCGCCCATGCCGAATGGCCGAAAGGTGAGCGGGAGAAATACATGGCTCAGTGCGTTCCTGCAGCTGCCGAGAAAATTGGTGTGCCCGCTGCAAAATCCCATTGTGCCTGCGGTGCCGACGCCATCAAATCGTACCCTGCCGCTGACATTCAAGCCTTGATGAACAACACCGCCAGCGACTCACTGAAGCAGGCGGCACTGGGCAAAATCGCTGCCTGCAAGGCCACTAGCAAAGAGCAAAAATAGGCCCGCCCAGGTGTTTTCACCCCCTGAAATGCTGTTAAAAAGCTGCTGAAACAGGTCCTTTCGTACAATTTATTCAGGTTTTACAGCTTTTTTTATCACCCCTACTTTCGGCCGAAAGCCTTGTAAAACGGGGCTTTCAGCCGCTCAAGGACACAATGAAAGCACGACTGGTTGGCAAACAGTGCTTCCGGGGGGCTCCCAAAGCGAACATTTCGACTATGATACTCGGGTGTGCCCAGTTGGCCTGAGCAGCACAGCACTACTGAAAATATATGTTTCTTGGAGATACACCATGTCTAATCGCCAAACCGGCACCGTTAAATGGTTCAACGATGAAAAAGGCTTCGGCTTCATCACTCCTCAAGGTGGCGGTGACGACCTGTTCGTACACTTCAAAGCTATCGAAAGCGACGGTTTCAAAAGCCTGAAAGAAGGCCAGACTGTTTCCTTCGTGGCTGAGAAAGGCCAAAAGGGTATGCAAGCTGCTCAAGTTCGCCCAGAGTAATTTCCAGGCGCACTAAAAAAACCCCGTCCATGTGACGGGGTTTTTTATGGGTAAAACAAAAGCATTAGCGATCAGCCACAGCTGACGCGCGTGACGACTTTATTGGCGTCAGTGTTCAGATTCAGCCTATCGGAACGGTACTCCAGCGTCACCATATCGGCTGGCAGGAGAAACCTTGCATTTTGTGCTCCAGCGCGGGTACGCGCCTGTTCCAACAGCTCTGGCGATGCCTGTTTGCCAATGGTGAATTCAGCAGCCTTTGCTTCACAACGGCTGTGCCCCGTGTCAGTTGTCGTAACAGCGTCTGCTGGCGACTCCGTGGAGGTAGTGCTGCAACCGGCCAATGTGGCAACAGCCAGCAAAGTACCCAATGACGCGAGCTTCCAAGGCATGAAGCCTCCTTTTTTCGAGAGTTGTACTGAGATCGTGCGACCGCCGATTCGGCGTTTGGTTTCACCGCGAGAACAGGAGACCTGCCCTTCACTGCGGACAAACGATAAGTTTGCCTGAGCATCGCCCCGCCCTTCAGCTGTTAATCGTGACTGAATATGAACGGCGCTCAATAGACGTCGATGTAGTCGAAAGCGGGTTTCGGCCAGTTCTGCTTCAGTGCGTTGAAAATCTGCATGACCCAGACATCGTCACTGGCGGCAATACGTCCAACATAACCAGACCCCCTGGACCACGTTTCCAGGCGGAACAGCAGACCATCGATATCGGTGCCGCCCACAACGCCGGATGAGATATAGGCGATGCCGCCCTTGGTCACCCGCAACTGAGTATGCTGATCGTCGCTCGCTTGAGCCAGAAGCTGACGCACAGCGTCAAGGGTCAAGCCATCAGGTGTGTTCAAATCGATCTGCACAGCGAAGTCCTTGAAAGTCATCAAGTACCAAGTGTCGCATAGCACCCCGGTCATGCCTAAGTCGGAGTGCCAAAAGGCTCGCATAATGCTTAACTCGACGCTCAGCCCTCAAACTACGCGAGCGCAATCATGACCACCGTAAGTATCGACGCCGACATCAAGGCCAAGTGGCAGGACGGCCACAGTTCCTACAGCCCAGGCACCACCGAAGAGCTCGCCATCATCGCAATAGACCTTTTGGTCAGGGACCTTGGAACCGAAGCCGCCCAATCGTTTATCGAGCAGATTTTCGAAAAGCATCTGGCAGACCAAAGGGCTGCAGTTGATATCGCGCGCGGGTAAAAACCCTGGCAAGCACTTGCGAGGATGTAAATTATTTCAGCCGAGCCAACCGCTCGATCAGCAGATCGAAGAAGCCTTGAGCGTCGGCACTTTCAACCCAGAAAGCATTTTTCGGCGCCTTGAGCCCATCGTACCAATCAACAATGGTTTGACCGAATGTCGGCCCCTCGCGACTATCGATCACTGCGTTGACCGAGCGACCACTGAATAGCTCAGGCTTGAGCAGGTAGGCGACAACCGTGGCATCGTGCACCGGACCACCCGCAATACCGTAGTGCTCCATATCGCCCTTGACGTATTCATTCAGGATGTCGCTTACCAGCTTGCTCGCATTGTTGTTCAAGGCGGCTATTTGCTTCAGACGTGATTCGCTGGTGAGTACCTTGTGGGTCACGTCCAGCGGCAGGTAAGTCAGTTTCACGCCGCTTCCAAGCACCACTTCGGCCGCATGTGGGTCAGCGAACACGTTGAATTCCGCGACTGGCGTAATGTTACCGCCATTGAAATGCGCGCCGCCCATGACGACCACTTCCTTGATGCCCTGGACGATCTCAGGCGCCTGGATCAGTGCCAAAGCCAGATTGGTCTGCGGTCCCAGCATGGCGATGGTGATGCTATGGGGCTTTGCCGCGTGCAGGGTTTCAATCAGATAAACCACCGCACTGCCCGGCGCCAACCCTTTCCTCGGCTCATACACCGTGACACCCGACAGACCTTCCTTGCCGTGGATGTCCTCAGCGTAGATCGGCGTTCGCATCAGCGGTTTCGGTGCGCCTGCATACACCGGCACCTCTTCCCGACCGGCCCACTCCCGGGCCAGACGTGCATTTCGGGAGGTTTTCTCCAGCGGAACATTACCGGCAACAGTGCACACCGCACGAACATGCAGTTGATCCGGTGAAGCCAGCGCGAGTAGCAAGGCGACCACGTCATCGGCTCCTGGATCTGTGTCGATGATCAGGTCGATTTTTTCCACCGGCTGGGCGCGCTTGGTAATAGGCAGGGACAAAAGCAGCAGACTCCGAAACAGATGATGCATTTATGAGCATAGCGAATGCCTGGCACACGCTTTGTGGAAGGCTACGAGTACACGGCGCTCAGTCAGAACGTCACACCGGCGATCAATGCAACATTGCAGTACGGCTGACATTCGCCGGTACGGACAATTGCCCTTGCCTGACGACTCAGTGCCTTGAACTGTTCATGACTGAGCAGCTCACGACGACCCAGCACCCCCTCCGCGCTCAGCTCATCAAGCACTGGCAAGGCTGACGATTTTTTCTCGAGGATTTCCTGAGCCAGCACATGACTTTCGACCTGCATTTCGCTGAGTACAACTTTCAAGGTGCTGACAAAGTCTGGAATACCGTGGGTCAAGGCCAGGTCGATCAGCTCCACGCCTGGCGGCACTGGCAAACCTGCATCACCGATTATCACGATGTCCCCATGCCCCAGGGACGCAATCAGTCGGGACAGCGCAACGTTCAGCAAGGGTGTCTTTTTCATGAGGTTTGGAACACCTCGACTTCGGACAACGTGGGAATCGAGGGTTGCGCACCGGGACGAGTGACCGACAGTGCCGCAGCGACCTGACCGAATCGAATCGCTTCAACCTCACTTTTACCGGCTGCCAACGCTGCGGCAAAACCGCCGACGAACGTATCCCCGGCCGCCGTCGTATCGACTGCCGTTACGACTGGCGCAACGAAGTGATTGAACCCAGCGCCATTGGCAAATAAAGATCCCTTGGCACCGAGCGTGATGATGACCTTGCCCGCCCCCATAGCAATTAACCTGGTCGCGGCGGTTTCAGCACTTTGCAGCGAGTCCACTGGCAAGCCGCTGAGCGCGCACGCTTCAGTTTCATTGGGAATCAGGTAATCGATGGATGCGTACCAATCGGCCGGCAGCGGCCGACTGGCCGGCGCCGGATTGAGGATGACGGTTTTGCCCAGTTCACGACCGCGTTTGAGCGCATGACCGACCGTAGCTTCCGGCACTTCAAGCTGACAAATGATCACATCGGCGGCTTGCAGCACAGCATCGAAACAACCAATCAGCGCGGGCGTTAGCGCTCCATTGGCACCAGCGACAATCACGATCGAGTTCTGGCTATTGTCGTCGACCACGATCAACGCCACACCACTGGAGCCCTCCACGGTGCTGACCGCCTGGCAATCAACCTCCTCCACCAGCAAAGCTGCGCGCAATGCCTCGCCGTAGGCATCATTTCCCACGCAACCGACCATCGCGACCTGAGCCCCCAACCGTGCAGCGGCCACCGCCTGATTTGCGCCCTTTCCACCGGAAACCGTGGCAAATGATTCGCCGATCAAGGTTTCACCGCCACGCGGCAACCGTGGAGCCCGAGTGACCAGGTCCATGTTCAAGCTGCCTATTACCACTACTTTTGCTGGCATACAGTACTCATTCATGGGGTTTCAGCGATATTCGTCGAACACGCTGGCCAGCGGCGCGGTCGATTCGCGCATGACAATGCGCGGTGTCACGATCCGTTGTTCGGTGACCAGGTCCGGGGTGGCAATCCGTCGCAAAAGCACTTCTGCGGCCATTTCACCGAGTTGCAGGATCGACTGCCCCACAGTGGTCAACGCCGGATAGACGTAGCGACTCATCTGAATATCGTCGAAACCAATCACCGAAAGCTGTGTCGGCACACGAACATTGCGCTCGGCAGCAGCTCGCAACACGCCGATACCGATCATGTCGTTGGCCGCAAAAATGGCGCTGGGCGGGTTCCGAGCCAGCAGGATCGCCGCAGCGTTATACCCCCCTGTGCTGGTAAAGTCGCTTTCCAGCATGCGCTCACGCGGGACGACGATTCCCGCGTCTGTCAGGGCACGGCAAAATCCGCACAGGCGCATTTGCGCCACACTGGTGGTCGGCGGGCCGCTGATCGTGGCGATTTCCCGATGCCCTAACTCCAGCAGGTGGCGGGTTGCCAGATAAGCGCCATATTCATGATCGATTCGTACCAGATCCGCATCGACCCCTTCAAGCCCACGATCAACAATCACCATAGGCGTACGCACATTCGCCAGGCCATGCGCCAGGCCGCCGTCCCCTCCGGCGGACGCAACGATCAGCCCGTCGATGCGCTTTTCCAGAAGTACTCTCAGGTAGTTGCGCTGTTTTTGCGGGTTATCGTCGGAGTTGCAAAGAATCACGCAGTAACCGTTGCGCTCACAGTAATCTTCGATACCTCGCGCCAGTTCGGCGAAGTACGGATTCAGGCTGTTGGGCACCAACAAACCGATGGTCGCGGTGGTCTTGGCCTTGAGGGAACGAGCCACTGCACTGGGCACGTAGTCGAGGGTCTTGATCGCCTCCTCAACCTTGACCCGCACTTCCTTGCTGACTGGCCGGGTGTTGTTCACTACATGGGATACCGTGGTATAGGAAATCCCGGCGAGCGCAGCCACATCTTTAATCGTTGCCATGACTCAGGTCCGCCGGCTTGCGCGCTGACTGCGATAAGTATCGAGCACCACCGCCACCACAATTACCGCACCGGTGATGATGCGTTTGGTCGGCTCGGTCGCGCCAATCTGCGCCAGGCCGGCCGCCAATACAGAAATGATCAAAACGCCAAAGAACGTGCTGATGACCGAACCGCGCCCGCCCATCAGGCTGGTCCCGCCGATCACCACCGCAGCGATCACTTGCAACTCCAGACCGGAACCGGCATTAGGGTCCGCCGCCTCCAGACGCGAAATCTGGAACAGCGCTGCAATTCCCGCCAACAACCCCATCAGGCTGAACACCAGGATCTTGAAGGGTTTGGGGTTGATGCCTGCCAGGCGCACCGCCTCTTCGTTGGTTCCGATACCGATGAGATACCGACCAAACACGGTACGGGTCAGTACCGCCTGGGCGATGAAAATGATCAGCAAAGCGATAATAAACGACGGTGATATCCCGAAGGCGATCGGGTTGGACAACCAGGCAAACGCATCACCGATGTAGGCCGTCCGCGAACCGGTCATTTGATACGCCACACCCCGGGCCATCTCCAGTACACCGAGTGACACAATGAATGACGGAATGCGCCATGCCACGGTGATCGAACCGGTGATCGTCCCCGCCAACGCTGCCGCCGCCATGCCGAGCAACGCCGCCGGCAGAACACTCCAACCCCAGCCGAGGATGGCGACGCTGACAGTCGAAGCCGCGAGTGCCAGCACCGATCCAACCGACAAATCGATACCGCCAATGATCAGCACGAAGGTCATCCCGACCGCAAGGACCATCAAGTCCGGAATCTGGTTGGCCAGGGTACTGAAAGTGTCGTAGGACAGGAAGTGACTGCTCAAGGTCGAGAACAGCACCACCATTGCCAGCAACGCACCGGCAAGGCCCATGTAAGTGCGGAGGCCATAAAAATGGCCACTACGGTTGCCGGTGGAAGAAACGGTTTTCATGGAAGATCCCTAGGCGCGGCTTCGTTGAGCAGCGCATCTCGTTTTTTGTAGCCGGCAAACGCGGCGGCAAGCAAATCATCCTGGGTCCAGCTGTCACGTTCGAACGTGTCGATCAGACGCCCTGCCGACAGCACGCCGATCCGGTCGCAAATCAGCATCAACTCTCGCAGGTCGCTGGACACCACCACCAGCGCCTTGCCCTGACGGGTCAGCGCGCCCAACAGATTGTAAATGTCGAACTTGGCACCGACATCGATGCCTCGAGTCGGCTCATCGAACAGCAGCACCGAACAATCGCGCTCCAGCCAACGTCCGATCACAACTTTCTGCTGGTTACCTCCGGACAGCTCGCTGACCAACTGCGTTGGACCCGAACTGCGGATGCGCATGGCATCGATCTGGCGCTGAGCCAGCGCGTGCTCCTCACCGTTGTCGACAAAACCGCCACTGGAGATGCCTGGCATGTTGCCCAATGCGATGTTGGCGCTGATCGATTGCGTCAACAGCAAACCTTCTCCCTTGCGATCCTCCGTGATCAGCGCGATGCCGTGGCCGACCGCATCAACCGGAGAGCGAATGCCGACGACCTGCGCAGGTGTGCCCAAAGCAACCGTGCCGCTGTCCGCCAGATCGGCCCCGAAAATCAAGCGTAGCAACTCGGTGCGCCCCGCCCCGATCAACCCGGAAATACCAAAAATCTCGCCGCCGCGCACTTCGAAGGACACGTCGCGAACCTTGTCGGAACGGCTCAGCCCCCTGACGGTCAACACCGGAGCGCCGATTTTTCGCGCGCCCATATCGATGTGTTCGCCGAGTTCACGACCCACCATCAACGTGACCAGTTGTTCACTGTTGTAGTTGGCCATCGGCTCGACACAAACCAGGTTGCCATCGCGCAACACCGCGATGCGCTGAGCGACCCGCGCCAGCTCTTCGAGACGGTGAGAGATGTAGATGATCGACACACCACGCGCCTGCAAGCGAGTGATCTGCTCGAACAGCATCTCGACCTCCCGCGCGGTGAGCATCGCGGTAGGCTCGTCGAGAATCAGTACATGGCAATCGCCTATCAGATTACGGGCGATCTCGACCATCTGCTGGTGACCGATCCCCAACTCTCCAACCAGCGTGTCAGGGTCGATCGCATCAAGCCCGACTTGGGCCATTGCCTCAATGGCCGCCTTGCGCAGGCGCTTGCGACTGATCCAGCCACCATTGCTGGGCAGGTTGTCGAGGAACAGGTTTTCCGCAACCGACAACGTTGGCAACAAATTCAGCTCCTGCATGACCATGCGGATCCCGATACTTTCCGCGTGCGCCCTGCTGCCCGGCCGATAGTGCTGCCCCTGAAACTGCATCTGACCGGTTGTCGGAGTGACCAGGCCGCCAATGATTTTCGACAGCGTGCTTTTGCCGGCGCCGTTCTCGCCGGTCAGCGCCAGCACCTCGCCGCGAATGAGCGTCAGGTCTATACCGGACAGGACCGGTTGCGCGTAGGTCTTGCCGATGCCACTGACCGTGAGGACAGCGCCGGGGGTGGAAACTGACATAAAACTCTCCACGCGCCCGACCCGATGGCCGAGCGCCTATGCGTCGCCAGAGGATTACCGGGTAACCAGCTCTACGGGAGTTTCAATTACGCCGTTAGTGCCGCCGTCGACCTGCTCGCCCTTGAGAATCTTCAGCGCAGTCTCGATGCCGAATACAGCCTGCCGGGCCGCAAACTGGTCAGCGGTGGCGAGCACGCGGCCGTCCTTGAGCATTGGCTTGATGGCATTGATGTTGTCGTAACCCACCACTTGTACCTTGCCGGCCTTGCCCGCCGCACGCACGGCAGAGACCGCGCCGACCGCCATGCTGTCGTTACCGGCCAACAGAGCCTTGGTTTGCGGGTATTCACTGAGAATCGATGCGGCCACTTTGTTGCCCTTGTCGATTTCCCAATCGCCCGATTGCAGGGAAACCACCTTGATTTGCGCCGCCTCCATTGCATCCTTGAAACCGGCGGTGCGCTGCTGCGCATTGGTGGTAGTGGACACACCTTCGATAATGCCGACTTCATCACCCGCTTTCAGCTGTTTGGCCAGGTAATCACCCACCAGACGCGCGCCTTTGCGGTTGTCCGGACCTACGAAAGGCACGCTGATATTTTTGCTTTTGACGACGGCCGGATCCAACTGGTTATCGATGTTGATCACGGTGATACCGGCGTCAATGGCTTTTTTGATGACTGGAACCATGGCTTTGGAGTCAGCCGGTGCAATGACCAGTGCATTGACCTTGGCCAGAATCATCTGCTCGACAATACGCGTCTGCCCTGCGGTATCGGTTTCGTCCTTGATGCCATTGGAAATCAGGTCAAATTCGCCGGAGTGATCTTTCTGATAGGCCTTGGCCCCATCTTCCATGGTCAGGAAGAATTCGTTGGCCAGGGATTTCATGACCAGCGCAACTTTGGGTTTTTCAGGCGTTTCGGCAAAGGCCGAGGCAACTGGCAGGGAAGCGGATGCGGTAATCAGCATAGCGACAGCGAGAAGGCGTCCGGCGAATGGCAGCTTCATGGATTCACTCCGTTCTTATGATTATTGTGAGCAATGCTAGCGCTGGCGTCAGTCACTCCATCCGCGTCGATAACGATTGTGGGAGAGCGAGCGCAAACGTTTGCGTAAAAAGGACTATGCGAATCTTGCCGCGGATTGTCAACGACCTGAAAAGCCAATTTGACGCAAGATGAAAAAAGCACATTGACGTTATGCCGTCGTATTGAGTACCGCTCCAGCGCCTGATCCCTTGTTCAATTCATTGATCAGACTGCCACTCACGACAAGAATGGCGCCGCTGGTATCGGCTATCTGCCCTTGAATGGCGGTTACCACTGCCGCCTTCGCCTGCACAGTGGCATAGGACGTTGCTTGAGCCGCGGCCAGTTGCTGCTGCTGTTCACGCAATTGCTCCTGCAACTCCTTCAATCGCTCGAGCAGGACCTTCACCACGACGCTGGTGTCATCGCTTGATTCGGAATCGGTCCTTGTAACCTCACCGATCCCTGCCAGGCCAGTTCTAACGGGTTTGTCGTCGGACTCTTTCACTCCCGACGCCTGTTCGACATCGGCCGTTGATTGGCTCACCTCACGAACCGTGACAGCCGAACGCAAACCGGTGGTCATAGCCTGGGCATTGGGAACGCCTACGATGGACGACATGTGAACTCCTGAAAAAACATCCTTTGACGAAGCATCGACCCTTGCGCAGATTTCTTTAACTTCGGTCTACAAATGAATCCGGCGATCGGCTTGCCTGGCGCATTTCTGTTTCGGCGAGCCGAACGCACAAAGCCCAGAAAGTCGGAATTCCGGACGAACTCATATTAAGCCACTTCAACACATATAAAAAATAATCTTATAAAACAATATCTTATGTAATTTTTTAAACATAAACGTGTACTGGTACACATCCTGCTCTTGTCATTGCACCCCAGGTATTCAGATCCGCCTGGGTCGAATCTAGATGAACCTGCATCAGTACCGCCTCACAACTAGAAGAGAAAAATAATGACATTTGCACTCAAGACCTTTGTTCCGGGCGCTTTGGCCCTTCTGCTGATACTTCCCACAGCCCTTCAGGCAAAAGAAGCCGAAACACAACAGAAACTGGCGAACGTAGTAATCCTGGCCACCGGCGGAACTATTGCAGGCGCGGGCGCCAGTGCCGCCAACAGTGCTACCTATCAAGCGGCCAAAGTCGGCATCGACAAGTTGATCGCCGGCGTTCCCGAACTCAGCCAGGTGGCCAACGTTCGCGGCGAACAGGTCATGCAAATCGCCTCCGAGAGCATCACCAACGACAATCTGCTGCAATTGGGTCGCCGCGTGGCGGAACTGGCCGATAGCAATGACGTCGATGGCATCGTGATCACCCATGGCACCGATACCCTGGAAGAAACGGCGTACTTCTTGAATCTGGTGGAGAAAACCGACAAACCGATCATCGTTGTCGGCTCCATGCGTCCGGGCACTGCGATGTCTGCCGACGGCATGCTAAACCTGTACAACGCCGTGGCCGTCGCCAGCAGTAAAGAAGCTCGCGGCAAAGGTGTTTTGGTCACCATGAACGACGAAATTCAGTCCGGCCGCGATGTCAGCAAAATGATCAACATCAAGACCGAAGCGTTTAAAAGCGCCTGGGGTCCGCTCGGCATGGTGGTTGAAGGTAAATCCTACTGGTTCCGACTTCCAGCCAAGCGCCACACCATGGACTCGGAGTTCGACATCAAGACCATCAAGAGCCTGCCGGATGTCGAAATCGCCTACTCCTACGGCAACGTAAGCGATACCGCCTACAAAGCCCTGGCTCAATCGGGTGCCAAAGCTATTATCCACGCCGGGACCGGCAATGGCTCGGTCTCTTCGCGCGTCGTCCCGTCCCTGCAAGCCCTGCGCAAGGATGGCGTGCAAATCATCCGCTCCTCTCACGTCAATGCTGGCGGATTCGTCCTGCGTAACGCCGAACAGCCGGACGACAAGTACGACTGGGTGGTGGCTCATGACCTGAACCCACAAAAGGCGCGCATCCTGGCGATGGTCGCACTGACCAAAACCAACGACAGCAAAGAACTGCAACGGATGTTCTGGGAGTATTGATTCACTTCGCCCGATCGGTTCCGATCGGGCATCTGCGGCACCACTCGCCAGATTCCGCGAGTGGCTCGCTCCAAACCTGACAAAAAAATCTACGCACGTCTTACACCAAACAGGACAAACCGCTGTCAGAGGATTTTCTTGAATTTTAAGCAGTTGCGAAATTGCCTACAGTTAAATACTGTATGCACGTACAGCTTAATAAGGATAATCCTGTGGACACCACTTCTGCCTCCCCCGACTCCTATGTACGCATGGGCATTCGCGTTCAAAAAATCATCAACTCACCCACCGCACAAAAAGCCAAGGCAGCGCTGATCTTCCGCGTTCCGGACGAACCCGTGGATGAATGGGAGCGCTTGCTCGAGGAGATCGATGAAAACGACAACGTCACCCTCGCCTATCGCGACGATGGCGGCGTACAGATTTTCTGGGTTGTGCCGAAGGAAGATTGATTCAATGACTGTCCGTTGTTTTGCTTTGCTGTTTTTGTTTTTCACCCTGGGAGCTCAAGCCGATGCCCCTCGCACTTTCAACGAAGCCAAGAAAGTCGCCTGGACATTGTATGCTCCACAATCAACCGAGTTTTACTGTGGCTGCAAGTACAGCGGTAATCGGGTGGATCTTGCAGCCTGCGGTTATGTGCCACGCAAAAACGCAAAGCGCGCAGCCCGCATCGAGTGGGAGCACATTGTTCCAGCCTGGCAAATCGGTCATCAACGCCAATGCTGGCAAGAGGGTGGACGCAAGAACTGCACCAGTCACGATCCGGTTTACCAGAGAGCCGAGGCTGACCTGCATAACCTGGTGCCCAGCATTGGAGAGGTCAATGGAGATCGCAGCAACTTCAGTTTTGGCTGGCTACCGGAGCAATCAGGTCAATACGGCTCATGTTTGACCCAGGTCGACTTCAAGGCCAAAAAAGTCATGCCCCGGCCTTCCATTCGCGGGATGATCGCCCGGACTTATTTCTACATGAGCAAGCAGTATGGCTTGCGCTTGTCGAAACAGGATCGGCAACTCTACGAAGCCTGGAACAAGACGTACCCGGTCCAGACATGGGAACGCCAACGCAATCAGAGCGTGGCGTGTGTCATGGGTCGTGGTAACGAGTTTGTCGGTTCGGTGAATATGAAAGCGTGCGGCTGAGATCGAAACGACACCGAACACACAAAGGCCTCGAGGTTTACACCCGAGGCCTTTTTCATGCATGGACACTATTATTGGTTATTGAGCTGCGGGACGCTCAAGCACCAGTAATTCGATGTTCTGTTTTTTCGCCCGGGTCAACGCCGCACGGACTTCGTCTTGCTTGGCCTCAGCTTCGGCTTTCGAGGTAAACGGCCCCATGAGAATTCGGGTTTTGCCATTTTCCTTGACAACGCTGGACATGAAACTGTGCTCGATCAGCCAGCCGCTGAGATCGCTGACCGCCTGGGGGGTTTCCCCTCGCATTTCAAGATCCCACTGAGGTCCCGACACCTGCGCCGGAGCGGTTGGCATGGCCGATTGCGGCTTCTGTGCATCCACATTTTTGCCTTCACCGCATCCCGCCAGCGCCAATACCACGAACATCCAGACCATTTTGCGCACAGCGTTTCCCTCAAAATGCTTAAAGCGATGATTTTAACACCCATGAATACTTCGCGAGTGCCGCAAAATCGGCAGAAAACAGCGAGAATGATGGATGCGGCCTCTGTATAGTTACGCTTTGGGAATTAATGCAGCATCTGCGCGTCAGAAAGAGGCACCCAAATTGTGAGACTTCGCACTAATCTATAGATACCACCGACCTCTGCACTGTCCGAATCAGGTGCCCCATAAAGCAATCAAGGAGAAGACCATGCTGATACTCACCCGCAAAGTCGGTGAAAGCATAAACATCGGTGATGACATTACGATCACCATCCTGGGCGTAAGCGGCCAGCAAGTCAGAATCGGCATCAACGCCCCAAAAGACGTTGCGGTGCACCGCGAAGAGATTTATCAGCGTATTCAGGCAGGCCTCACCGCCCCGGAAAAACCGCAGCCCTGAAACCTGTTGCAGTCAGTAGCCAGCCTGTTCATACCGGAATTACGGCTGGCTAAAGATTCAAGCACCGCGTTCGCACCATGATGATTCTTTCGCCGCTTTCCCGGCTAATACTACCGACAGGCGCTCAGCCTGGCTGTCAGACTTTTCCTGTTTACCCCTTAACCAAACGCTGCACCGCGTGCCATCCCGGTCGCTGCCACTATCATCAGCAGCACCAACAGCGCTTCGATGTGACTGATCCGCGCGAACAGCCCCACGCGTCTCGTATCGATGCCCACTCCCCGCGCCAAAGCTAACCGCCATTTGATCAACGTTACCATTGGCGCTATTTCCAACAGCAGGATCAGCACGAAAAGCGCCATTTTCAGATGGAACAGCGGCTGATGCAGATAGTAGTCCGCACCTTTCTCATATCCACCGAAAGCGCGCACCCCGCCGCTGATCAGCAGAATGACTGCGCAAATACCCCACACATTGTCCGCAATCAGAACGCTGCGCGCCCCACCCGCGCCATCGCTCAGACGCCGAAACGCCATGCCTCGCGTCAGTACCGCCCAAAACCCCAGGGCAACCGCCAGAAGATGAACAGCCGCAAGAAACCAGTGAATCAGCATCGAGAAACTCCTGTCAGGCGTAGTTGAATCCGTCTGTCAGTATTAGTCGATGAAAGAGTCGCTTGCATCGGGAGCCGTCTGACGCCAAAACCTGCGAGCAGTCCACGTACTTGCGCACAACGCGCAAACATAGAGCGACCGGCCGTCTAGACTCCAATACGCCAGTTCCCAGGCGTCCTGAGGGTACCGACCCCAACTGCAATTCATTCCCACCGAATTGAACTGAGCACGCAAAATCATGTGTGAATCATGTGATTCAAACTCTGCTTCAAAGCTTCATGGGCATCGTCATTTTCTCAAAGCCGCCGGACTGGGAGCCGGAGCCCTGCTACTGGCAGGTGCATTGCCCATCAAGATAGGCCTGGCAGCCGAGAAAACGGTACTGCGCAGGATGAGGTAGCTCTGGGAATTTACGCCTCGGTCAATTTTAATCGACTTGGAACACTCAACCACTCGTCGCTTCTGCCGAAAACTTGACGGTTCGAGGACAGCCATGGCGTAAGGATTGCAATGGACGCCCCCAGCAGCCAGGAACGACGTTATTCTGACGCTGCGACACTCTAAATAATGCTAAAGACTCCAGCAAAACGCTTGGTCAGTCACCAGGAGATGTAACGTGTCAACGCTCAATGAAATCGCAATCAACCACGCGAGATTGGCTAAGCAAGCAGCTGAAAACACAGATTTGAGCGAGCGGCGCCTGCAACAAATAGTAGGAAGCTTCGAAGTGCCGCCACTTGATAATCAAACGAGCATGCATCTGCACTTCATCGCTGGCGCGCAGGACACTCTCCATAGCCACACGAACGGTTACGCACTCTGACGACTTGTGGTCATTAACCGCCCTGAGTATCGATATCGGCATCTTGAACCGGCTTATGTTCCGGTTCAGATTTGAAGTCGGGACTGTACGAGTTGTCTTTCGCAGCCGGATCCTGCTTAGGATTATTCGGAGCGCTGACGGTCTTTAACGGTACTTCAGGCCGATTGGGACTATGCCCGGTTTCTTTATCCGTGCTACTCGTATCGCCCTGCGATACGTTTCCCGGTGCATTCTCATCAATGTCCATGCTGCTCTCCATATGCTCACGGAAAATGGTCGTGTTTGAATATGAGAGGCGGTGAAGCGCTGTAAGTGCAAAGCAGTGGACGAATGGCGAGAACAGAGCTTTGTGTTTTACTCCGCTTGGCTTAGCTCACACTGCGACCTTGCTCGTGGATTGGCGGTCATAAGCCACCCATCAGACTAACTACAAGGAGGGCGCCACCTGTGCCTACGCCCCCCTCGCTTCTTGACATGGATTTCGTCTACATCACTCTGGTAGATGTCGTAGCGGGCACTCGCCAGGGTCTGTGGGTATCCAGATAAAGCTGTTACCTGATTTCGTCTGGACTTAAAGGTTTATATACAACCCTTACCTATGAACCGGTTTTATTCTGGCAGCATCGCGGTGCCAGTCATTAAATGTGCAGAGAATAGGTTGGAATGGACTAGCGATAGTTAACGGTTGGGTTTGCGAGGGATTAAAGCGGTGTGACAAAAGGCCGGATGCGACAAGTAGTTCAATCAGAAACTAAAAACCCCGTAATTCATGATTTACAGGGCTTTTCTTTATACCGGAGAGATAGGGGCTCTAAACCGCGAGTCATTCGCGATTCAGCCCCCTCTTCCTGGCTTTTGCATAGAGAGAGGCTGCTGCCGAGAAAAGCATCGCCGCTCCCGCGATAGAAACAATGACAGGAGCAGCAGTAATAATGGCAGGAGCACTGACAACACCAATCGTTACTCCCAGTGCTGTCAATCCCGTAGGAGCGGCGATTGATGCACCAGCCACCGTCGCAGCAGCCACCAACCTGCCAGCTTTGGCTGCAGTATCTGCATGATCAGCAACCCGGTCTCGATGGTCGTCGAGCGTCTTTACTAGTGTCACCGCCGCCCCTGCAAGCGCCTTGACCTTACCCACCCCCATCTCCTGGTACATACCAATGAATTGACTGGATAGTAGCCTATCGCCATAAAAGCTGTTCAGGAATTGGCTTAGCCAGCGCCATGCACGACGTTTGCTACCAATCATAGGGGAAATGAACACTCAACGGCAGTTGATCGATTCTCCAACGCGTCGGCAGTGGTTGATCAAACCTGGCAGCAACCTGCAATCCCATTTCGCTCGCGGCGAATGGCCCGCGCAGAACCGTCGGCGTGCGGGCGGCACTGTCTACGGCCCGTACCACGTGAGCATCCAGCCATTCTCCGTCCGGCATATGCACTTTCAGTGGCTGACCGATCTGCGCATAGTTGATGTTAATCGGCTCCAGGTAAATCCACAGCAATGGATCGACCTCCTGCTCCAGACGCATCAGCAACGTTCCTGGGCCGACGTTATCACCTTGAGTAACAAGTACTTCTGCTATCCGACCACTCTGCGGCGCCGTCACCGACAAGGCTGACAGACGTGTCTTCAGCCATTGCTGTTCAGCATTTTGCTGGATCACCTCCCGATCAAATCCTTGAGGCGATTGATACGCTTTCTGCTCACGACGTTCGAAAGCCAAAAAATCCGCTCGAAACCCATCGCGCTCAGCCTGTGCGGCCAGCACTTCACTTCGAGTGGCAGCGCCTTGCTGGACAAGACTGTCCAACTGCTGAACACGTTGCTCTGCCCTGCCCACCTTGGCTCTGAGCAACTGACGCTCTTTCATGCCCAAATCTGAATCGCCAAACCGCGCAGGTTCAACGGGCATGGCGGCAAGTTGCAACAGTCGGGCACGCCACTCCGGATTGTCCAGGTTGACGAGCGGTTGGCCCGCCTGCACGTGCTCCCCCGCCGTCACGAAGAGCTGCTCGACCCGACCGGTATCTCGTGCGCGCACCTCTTGAATAGGCAAGAGCAACTGCGCCGGCGCGTCAATCACCAAGAGGCCGTACAACAGCTTGCCGAAAAGCCAGAGTAACGGGCTGGCTACCAGGAACAGGATCAGGTACCAGCGTAAGCGAAATGCCATACGCTTACCCGGAGCGTAGAGCACGTTCAGGCCATGCTCCTCAGTGGGCTTGTGCTCTTTTTGACTATCGAAACGAATCTTCATGAGCCTCTCACCGTTTGGGGAAATCGCGCCAGGCTTGCCAATCGATACCGGCAATACCCTGAGGCTGTAGCTGCTTACGCCACACAGCTACCTGGCGTTGCAATTGTTCAGCAGAGGCGTCGGCCCAGCTTTCAGTGGATGGCAACTGCGGTTCGGTGCTCTGAGCCAGGCGAAATTGCAGGTCTGGCCAACGTTGCGCTATCTCCCCTGCCAGTTGCGCACTGCGTTGGGGGTTATGGGTGTAAATCATCAGGCTGACCTGACGTACCCCGATTGCCGGCAGCGCACACGGCACACAGGGGTGCCCGGCCTGAGCCGCAACGAACCAGCGATGGTGGCTCGATATTTCCACTGGCCAACGGCTTGCCACTGATGCCGCTCGTAACGTGTCGAGCCAGTCTTTCAGGCGTTGATCGGGGACCGGCATGCCGAGCTGTTCGACTTCGAGATCCAGATGAAGGCTTGCAAACGAAAGTCCATTGAACTTTTCCAATAAATCCGTCAGTTGCTTGCGATGCTGCGGTTCAATCCAAGTTGGGTCGCCGAGTAGCAGACTCACTTGCAGACCACTGCGTGCAGCCTCCTGGAGCAATTGCTCAAGCTGCTGGCGAGTGACCGACAAATTGCTAACCTGGAGGGCGTTGAGCCCGAGATAGATTTTTTGCATCCCGGCTTTGCGTAATGCTTGCAGTTCCGACTGACGACGCATCGGGTCAAGTAACGCTTCGCTGTTCCAGACATAAGTGGCCTGGAGCCATTTTTTCGGCTCGACCGGAATTTGTTGACGCCGTACCGCGGAGGTTGAGGCAGCAGCCATCGCAGAGGGTTGCGGCTTGATCATCGGCGACCATTCCAAACGTTCGTCACCCAATAATGCTGCAAATTGTGGGCTGTCTTCGGTGAAGAGATTCAACTCAGCCTGACGCAACCAGGCTGCATGCCACGCCGCAATCAATTCGAATCCTGACTGAAAATAAACGCGCTCAGTGGTTAATAAGGCATTGAAATTTCCATTCGCGTCCAGCTTGCTTCGAGCCTTTTCCTCATTGAGGGCCAACGCGGCGGTATGCCATTGCTGACTGCGTTGCATGATCAACGCTTGAGCGTTGTTATGGGCTCGCAATGCCTTGCTCAGCTCCAGACCCAACGAACGTCGTTCGGCCTCAACACGGCTGGACGCCGCTTCATAGCGTGCGTCGGCGACTCGTTGGCGAGCCCGCGTGTTTCCGACCAAATCGAAAGGCGTCGATAAATTGAGGCTGGCCACCATACCGCTGCCCGCTTTATCCGAATCACTGCGATACTCCCGAGTGCTGGCCAGAGCAATATCGGAATCAATAGAGGAGTACCAGGAGTTGTCTCGCTCTTTGTCAGCCAGATCACGAAGGCTTTGCTTTTCCGTGACCCTTGGATGCTGATTCAACAGTGCCTGCCATTGAACCAATGGTTGTGGTTGTGGCGCGAGAGGCTCAGCGACTGCCTGGGCGGTTGCAGGTAAGCCGCTCATGCTGATGCTAGCTAAATCTTCGCGTACGTCGCCTTCGACCTTGGGCAGCGCCATGCATCGGGATGAAATCCCTTCCCACTCATCCAACTGCAAATGGCCTTCGGAGGTGCGTGACGCACCTTTTGCCATACGCAGACGAATTGCCTGACCAGCCTTCCTGGCCGCAAGAACGAACGCAGCACAAAAAGCTGATTCCTGTTGCACGCGCCACCAATCAGCGTAAGCACTACGCAATGCCAGACGCTGGCTAGCAATCTCCAAAGCATTCTGCGATTGCTGTCGTTGGCGTTCGTACTGATTGGTTTGCAGTAAGTCGAGCTGACGCTTAAGGCTGCCCAACAGAGGATGGCGTACACCGAGACTTAAATTTCTACCGTTATAATCATCGCGCACGTCTGAGGCGACCAACTCGTCATAATGCCCGACGCCAGCACCAGCGAACACTTGCCATCCGGCCCGGTCCTGGTGAAGTTTGGCTTCGGCGTCGAGGACTCGAAGATCAGCCTGGCCTGCACGAAACAGAGGATCTGATTGTTGCTGATCTATCAACTCTTGAAGAGTCAGCGGCTGGGCCAGCAACGAAAAAGATGACATCGATAAAGTTAGAGTCAGCAGTACCGATCGCATTTTAGAACCTTGTGGCTTTTTTCAATACCCACCATGGAGCCATGCTGCTTTCCTCATGGCCACGACGGAACACCTCATTGAGTATGGCAACCGCACTCCAGCAGCGCATGATCAACATGAACAGTGGATAAATCGGAACCAGCAACCCTAGTCGCAAGTCCTGTCGAGGTCGATCGGAAACAATAAATAGCAAGGCACCGAACAATATTGCGGTGATCAACAAATACAGCAAATAAACCAGCGACGACAAGACCAATAGCGTCGAGCCAGGCAGAGTGAACAATGCTACTAAGGTGTAGCCAAGAATGATGAAAGGTAACACCAACTGAAAAAAGAAGGCACTGACGAGCATCATTAAAAAACTCCGCCAACCTAATAGAGCTGGATTAATACTGTGGCTGTGCTTGCGTACGTACAGAAAAAAAAGGTCACCATCCCAACGAAGTCTTTGCATTAGAAACTGCTTGAGCGTCGTTGGAGCATCGGTATGGCCGACGGCTTCTGGTTCAAATGGGATTCTTAAATTATGACGCCCAAAATAACTTTTGATACGCAGTGTTATATCGAGGTCTTCCGCTGTGTGAGTATCCCAGCCACCAATCTGTATAAGAAAACTGCGACGAAATGCGCCGAAGGCACCCGAGATATTATTGACCAGATTCCACTCGGCCAGACCGATTTTCGACATATGAATCGAGAGTAAGTACTCTAGAGCTTGCATCGCTGCGGTTAGGGAGCTCCAGGCATTACGGACTCGTAAGCTGCCAGCCACGGCTGGCACCGTTGGGTCTGCAAAATGCCGCACAATGGCACTGACCATGTTGTTGTCAAACGACGTGTCGCCATCAAGAGCCATCACAATCTCACCGCTGGCATGGGCCAGACCGGCATTCAATGAAGATACACGGCCACCACGTTGCCACTTGGCAATCGGACGAAGATGCCGCCGCGGATACAAATCAGGATCTACCCGAAAGCTCCGTACCGCATGCAACGTAGGCTGATTCAGAGTAGCGCCGTCCACCACCGGTATCATCTCAATGTGTCCGGGGTAGGTTTGTTCGCACAGGCTCAACAGCGTCTGCTGCACATCCATCCCTTCGCTGTAACAGGTGACGATGCAAGATACTTTCGGTTGATAAAGGCTGCGTTGGGGGCGGTAGGAGTGGCGTCGCACGAACCAACGCAACACGCCCAGCAACACTAGAGTATTGAACGGCAACTCAAGTAGCAGGAAATATGGAAAGAGCACAAAGAACAATTGACTCACACCACCTGGTCCCGCCAGTTGATTGAGTAATTCCTGCGCCTGATCAAAGAGTGGATTCATGGCAGCCTCAAGCCAGCTCGCTGGCCAGACGGGCCAACAACAATTCGCCGTCCTCCTGTTCAAGCAAATCTTGGGGTGCAGTGAAGCTGACAACACGAAGAAATATCTGACTGACCTCAGGTGCCGAGAATAACTCGGCGACTTTCGCCAGACGCTGTTTGACACTCAGCAGTCCTTCGGCCCCCGTGTGCGGGAGCATAAGCCAGAGGAACTCTTCCGAACTTCGAGAGCACCGATCGGTTTCCCTGACTGTTTTTTGTAAACGATCGACCAAACTGTCCACGAACGCATGCCCGCGGTGCTCGCCAAGGCGAAGCAGCGTATCGGCCAGGTTGACAAAGCGTAAACCAATCAGTGAAAACGCCGGCTGCTGATAGCGGCGTACGATTTGGATTTGCCAAGTGAGCAGGTCATAGAAATCCTTACCTCCCAATAAATTGAGTTGACCGAAGTGATTGACCGCGACCACCTCATTGTTAAAGCCTTGGCGGCAGCGTAAACGCCCTGCTTCAGACAAGCGGTAGTGCCTGATTTCGCGCACCCGAAGCTTGTCAGGTGCATGCGCCAAGCCACAATCCAGGCAACGCGCCTGGACATCGGCATCAACGAAAAATGCTTGGCACGACCGGCAGCGATAGTTCTCTAGTGGTCGGTCATAGTCGCTGCCAATATGTCGCAACCGGTTCAGACAGTTAGGACAAAGTAATGTCCCGTCTTTCAGAAAACTCTCTTGCGGACCGACATGACCACAGGTAAAGCAGTGCAGTGACGGCTGACGTGAAATGTCTAAGGCCTGGCATTCGGCGCACACATCAACATAGTTCAAACGACCCGAACCGCAGCCTGAACAGAGTCGGATGCGATCAACCAACACCCCTTCCTCCAACCAGTTTTGCTGGGCCATCAGTGTCAACCAAACGAACGTATTGGCCTTCTCATCCTCGGCCAAAATCTCCAGCAATGGGTAGCGATAATGCTGAGGCACCTCTGGATCGCGTAGTGCACACACTTCTGCGCTGGAGTGTAACCACAACCACGAAAGCACCCGACTTTCAAATCGATCAGATGCCCCCCCGCTATTAAAGAGTCTGAACCGTGCTCTCCACAATCTCCAGAGTGACGTTACTTCCTGGAGATCAGCAGGGGGAGCACCATCGCCCAGCGCTTCGCACCAGGCGTCCATATCACGGCAGCAGTAAATTAGACTGGACCGATAAGCAGTATCTACACGCAACTTACGAAGGAGTTGCCCAGCAGAGGCGCCGGGTATGTCAAGCAGCAACACATCAAACGCGGAAACGGCTAAAAGGCTGTCCAGATCAGCAAAGCGTTCCAGTTCTAAGGCGCCAAAACCCGAAGTGAAATTGCCAAGTACAGCAATGCGTGGAGTTGAAGTGGGCATGATTTGGTCCCTGGAGCATATAAATAGCTCACAGCCAGCAAAATCAAAAAACACTAGCATCCAGTTATAAGATCATCTAGGTCAATATGTGCGAGGTAAGATTAATTCATAACCATTTTTCAATTCCAGATGTGTATTTCCGAGCAGTGCCGACTGAAACTCGGCCCATTCATACTTTCATCCTTAGATAATTTTCACCAACATGACGCGGGTCATATGGTTATGATTTTTAAATGTTCTACTATGCGCGCCCGCCAGGCAGCGGAAGTTCAAGAAGACTGCCAATGACCTGTAGGAGTGACAATCATGAGGTGGGTAATTGAGTATGCGCGCGCCGTAAAGATTGGGAGCTGGATAATAGGGGCAGTCTTGATCGTGATTGCGGTAATCGGGGTGACCGACCGTTATCACCGCCAGCGCGCTCTGATGGTGGAGGGGCAACAAATATTGCTGATGCATCGGAGCGGTTGGCTCTATGCCACCTTAGTACGCCAGTTGACAATCCATAAACTGCGACATTCACTGCTTCTGGCAAACCCCCTACCGACCGGGTGTCTGCCAGACCAATACATTACCGAGCAACAGCGCGCCGCAGAGACCTTAACTGACGTTAGCGAAGAGCTGTCTCAATACACATTGCGAATACCCATACGTCAAGTGGCTGCGATGCCCAGCCCGCTAGCGCCAAAGATGCGTTTGACGAAGGGTGGCATTCAGATGACCAGTCGCCAGCTTCTGGGTTACAGCTGCAATGGGCCTTACGCAGTGATCCGGGAAACACAGACCCTGTTACAGCCGTTACCGCTACCGCCGCGGTCGGCCGTCGGACCGGCGCTTGTCGATACGCTTATCGTGCATGTCGCCGTGAGCCACGGCTTAGAGGCCCCCTTGTATGTCGATATTCACTTCACCGACGACAAGGTAGATCTGATGCCTGCCACAGCCGGCTACTGGCCCACCACACCGCTTACCAAGGAACAAGTCGAGGAGCGCTTTGTCCGGAACATAGTGGATCCTCAAAATGCTCTGCAATTGCATTTCTATAGTGAACTCCTGACATCGAATTTCATGCCGCTGTTCCTAAGCTGGAATGGTCTCGCTTTATTAATGCTGGCCGGCATGCTTGCCAGTGTTTTGCTGATCATTTGGCTGGCGGGGCAATTGATTGATGCCTACGGGGTACAGCATAGAGCCGCAACCCGCGACTTTCTTACCGGGTTGTACAACCGACGGGGTGCGATGGCGTTGGCGGAGGCGGAATTGGCCAGGGCCACGCGTACGCCCAGTTCGTTGTGTGTATTGATGCTGGATATTGATTACTTCAAACGGGTCAATGACACCTACGGCCATGACGGGGGAGATGAGGTGCTGAAGTTTTTTGCCCAACTACTTATCCTGACTGTACGCCAACATGACCTGGTCTCCCGACTCGGCGGGGAAGAGTACCTCATCCTACTGCCGGATACCGATCTGACCGGCGCACAATCGATGGCCGAGCGCTTGTTGCAGGTCTTGCACGACTCGACACTCGACTATGCCGGAACAACCATTGGCGTCACCTGTAGCATAGGTATCACAGCTTGGCGCGGGCCGGAAGACAACATTCAGGCCATGCTTATCCGTGGCGATCTTTTGCTTTACCAAGCTAAACAACAAGGCCGTGACCGCTATGTAAGTGATGAACACTTATCAACTATCAATTGAAGAGCACAGGCTTTGGAAAGAAAAAGACACGCACATTTTGTCTGATTTTGGCTGAGCCGAGTGCGAAAACCCGGAAATTTTCTAACCATCAAGTCATCTAGATCGTCCATCAAAACAGCCCACCCACCATTTCATGATTACCAACTCACCACTGACCTCAGCCTTAGCCTGCCGTTGGTTGGTTGGTTGGTTGGTTGGTTGGTCGTGGAGTAACGAATATCCAGAGTCTCAAAGACAACAAAAAAGGGCCCACCTTTCGGTGAGCCCTTCTAGACCGCCCAGCAGAGCGGATTTTGTTTGGTAGGCGCGATTGGACTCGAACCAACGACCCCCACCATGTCAAGAGCCACCATGCTAAGCGCTGAGCCACGTAGCTCAAGGCCCTAAGAGAACGCCCATTCACATTATGAGGCGTCAACAATGGCTAACATCCGCTCCCTACCGTCAGGAAACTGGAACGCTCAGGTACGCCTGAAAGGAAAACCTGCCCAATCCAAAACCTTCCCTACTCAAGCACTGGCCCAAGCATGGGCTGACCAGCTTGAAGCTGTCACCAAGGAACACCAAACCCATACGCTCTACACCTTGGGCATGACCTACTGTGAAACCCTGCTCAAAGGTAAGGGTAGCTATGACCATGCAATCAAGATCGTTGACCAGCTCTTTGCTGCGTTCCCTCAGTCAATCCATGACATCACCCCTCAGCTAGTCAATGACTTCAAGCTGAAGCGTCTACAGACGGTCAAGCCTGCTACCTGTCGTATTCAGTTAGCGTTCATGTCCCGTTTCTTCAGGTTCGCTAAGCGTGGCCTGCTAATCGACATACACAATCCCGTAAGTGACATAACCCTACCCAAGCCAGACAAATCTAGCGACAAGGTAATCAGTGCTGGCGAGCTCAGACAATTGCTTAACAAGCTCTCTCCCACCATGGCGCTAATCGTAGAGATTGCCTATGAAACCGCTATGAGACGTTCCGAAATCCTCAAGCTCACGACTCACTGCCTTCACCTGGAGGAACGTATAGCGGATGTGATTGATGGGAAGAACGGCACTAGGTCTGTACCCCTAACCATCAGAGCCATGGAGCTATTGAAGGAAGCACAGCGTCTGGCATTAGCAGACCGAGCAAGCAAGGGGAGGCTGTTCACTGTGACACCTCATAGCGTCTCACAGGCTGTCAGATTGGCAAGGAACAAAGCAGGCTTAGACAATAGCGTCAGGCTTCACCAGCTTAGACATACACGCATTACCAATGTAGCCAAGAAAGGATTTAACAACGCTCAGATAATGATTGTCTCAGGACACAGGGATACAAGGTCTGAATCGCCCCGGGTTTCGTAGACACCTCTTTGCCTTAAACTGAGGCCAATTAGGAGGTGCCATGAGCAACCCGCGTTACCCCGAAGAATTCAAAATCCAAGCGGTCAATCAAGTGACCGAAAAGAAGCTGCCTGTCGCTGATGTAGCGGCCCGTCTTGGCGTGTCGACGCATAGCCTCTACGCCTGGATAAAGCGCTACAGCAAACCTCAAGAAGAACGGCAGCAGGACGATGATCAGCACGCTGAACTGCGTCGTCTGCGAGCAGAACTCAAGCGGGTTACTGAAGAGCGAGACATCTTAAAAAAGGCCGCCGCGTACTTTGCCAAGGAGTGCGGTTGAAGTACGCCTTTATCAAGCAGCGAGCAGATGACTATTCCATACGACGGCTTTGCCTGACGCTGAAAGTCCACCCCAGTGGGTATTACGCCTGGTTGTCTGAGCCGCAATCTGCACGCGCCAAAGACGACCAACGACTGCTGGGTTTGATCAAGCATTCATGGCTGGAAAGTGGCGGCGTTTATGGCTATCGCAAAATCCATGACGATCTGCGCGAGGTCGGTGAAGACTGTGGTCGCCATCGTGTAGCGAGGCTGATGCGTCTTGAAGGTCTGCGCTCTCAGACAGGGTATCGACGTCGCCCTGGAAAGTACGGCGGTAAGCCAGCGGTCGCCTCACCCAATTTGCTGAAGCGCCAGTTCGATGTCGTGGAACCCAACAAGGTTTGGGTCACCGACATCACCTACATTCGTACATATGAAGGCTGGTTGTACTTGGCTGTGGTGCTGGATCTGTTTTCTCGTCAGGTTGTAGGCTGGTCAATGAAGTCTCAGATGACCAGTGATTTGGCTATTGATGCGTTATTGATGGCGGTTTGGAGGCGTAAACCGAAACAAGAGGTAATGGTTCATAGCGACCAAGGTAGCCAGTACAGCAGCTCCGATTGGCGCAGCTTTTTGAAGGCGAACAATTTGGTTGCCAGCATGAGTCGCCGAGGCAACTGTCATGATAATGCCGTGGCCGAGAGCTTTTTCCAGCTTCTGAAACGGGAACGGATCAAGCGGAAAATTTACACCACGCGGGAAGATGCTCGTAGTGATGTGTTCGATTACATCGAGATGTTCTACAACGCAAAACGTCGTCATGGTTTCAACAATCAGCTGTCGCCGGTAGAGTTTGAAAGGCGTTACGCAATGAGCTTGCAAGGTGTCTAGAGAATCCGGGGCGATTCAATGACCTCGCCCACGAGATGAAGCAGATGGTGTTTGCCGACGATGTCAACCACTGGAAAGTCCGTGGTGGGTGATCCGCCTACAAGCTGGGCACCCCACGATCGGCGATGGCGGAGTATCAGGCAACAGGGATGTTGGATGTGCTGGCCTCATCGCCAGCAAGCCGGCTCCTACGGGGATCTGCGGCGAACCTAGGGTTTGTGAACGCCACCAAACAGTGTAGGAGCCGAGCGCATCTGCAACTCGATAGCGACCACAGACCGGACAATCTCTCTCCTCCCACGGGCCATGACACTGAATGCGTTCAGCGACACCTGCACAAACCAGACAGCTCATGGGATCACCATTATTTTTTTGTTAGTTTGTAGCTGATCCGTCTTTTTTTCAGCCGCTTTAATCTAACAACTCACCGCGTGTTCAATTACCAGACCCCCAGTCATAAGTCGGGGGCTTGAACCATTGGGATGTACCTCAGCACGGTACCGAGCCCATGGATGTCTGGCTCAATAGCGGGATCTGTTTTTTCGAAGAAAATCCCCGATGCTTAGGGCTAATTCCACGCCTACAACAGCGTGTGCGACTGCCGATCAAGCAGAGCAGCCGTCTTGCGACTAGCTTTACCTCGAACACTAAACCCTCCGCCCACAACTCAACCAGGTAAATGTTCGTTATGACTAAAAAAATCGACCTGACGATCACCCACGATTACCTCAATCCGTTTGCCTCGCCGGATAACCCCAAGCTAAGCCCCGGCCTGGTGGACTACCTGTCGGATAACGCCTGGCACCACCCCGAGCTGTGCCTGCAGATTTGCTGCCCGCAAGATGAGCGAGAACGCCTGCAGCAAGCCATCAGCAATACCTTTGCGCAAAAGAGCGAACAACTCAGAGGAGATATTCGCTCCCAGCGGCTGGTAGCGCTGACACTCTTGGGCTTGGCACTAGCCTTGGCACTGGCAGGCACGGCTCTGGGTATTGAAGGCACCATCCCCGTGGGAGTCGTTACCGTCACCGCGTGGATGCTGCTCTGGCGCAGCGGGGAGATATTTTTTCTGGATATCCGCAGCGCTAACCGGCAGTTGCGTAAGTACCAGCGCATCGCCAGCGCATCAATGCAGTTTGATTGAGGTTGGCGCAACCACAGGAACGCACTGCACGGCTGACTCAAGAGCAGGCGAATTCCTAAAAAACGACTGTCAGCCACCAACAAAAAGAGCCCTCGAAGGGCCCTTTTGTACTCAAACCAGACTCACTTGGTCAGCCAAGACTCGACGGTCGCGGAGGCTCGCCAGTGTCGAGCCTCTTCAGGCAGGTTGATGTCGGCGAGTTCTCCAGCAATGTGCGCGTATACGCCGTTTGCCCAGGAACTTCGCTCTTGCGTTGTTGCGAAGGTCCGGGCACCCGCCGCGCGGCACGCCAAGCACTTCATAGGTGCCTGCCGAGCCGGTCGGCGACTGTAGACGTCGCTAATGGTCCGCCACGTTCTTCTCTTCGCTCCTGTCTGCCCCTCAGCCGTGATACTGCGGATCGGGATCCGGCATCGGCGCATCCGCCAAATGTGCATCGTGGTGCCCGGTGTCAGTCAGCTCGGGCGTTGCGGCTTCCGGGTGCAACGGGCTATCCGGGGGCGGTTGGTGATCCAGCGATAGCGCTGGATCTGGCTGGCTGAGGTGGGCTGCATCCACGCCACCGAGCTGTAGGTATTCCTCGACTGACGATCGCGCTGAATTATCTCCATGCTGGGCCGATGTGCTGTCGCTATGCCTATCGAGCCCTGCCAAATGATCAGCATCGGTCTGGGCAAATTGCAGGTAAAGATCCACGGCTGAAGGCTGGGCGGTCGTAGCGTGCGCCGCATCGCCAGCACTTGCTTGCTGTGCCGTCCCATCCGGAGAGTCCTGGTGCTCTGCCGGCGGGTTGTCAACTGTGGAGGGCTCTACAGCCATATTGGCTATATAACCCGACACGCTTGGTGCATCGTTGACAGCTGCCGCACTCATGACACTCAGGTTGGGTACATCATTGAGGCCAGTCAGGGTGATGGTCACGTTGTGCGTGGTGCCATCGACACTACTGACCGAAAAGTGCTCAGTCAGTTGTTCACCTTCGGCCAATTGCTGCACGGCAGCCTGGTTGTTGTCGGCGCTGTAGTGCCAGGCACCGCTGGCGTCGATATCGAGCAAACCATAAGAGCCCACCAGCGCGTCCGCACCGTTATGCGCTACGAACGACGCTCCGTTGTCGTCGGGGTCGCTGATGGTGAGTTGACCGTTGGTTTCCAGTAAATGGGGGGTATCGGTGTAGCCTTCTTTCTGGACGTTGCCAATATCGACGCCTGCAATCACCGCCGCCTGGTTAGTGCCGGTCAGCGTGATGATCAGGTCCTGTGTCGCTGCCGCACCTTGACTGTCAGTGACGGCAATCGCAATGGTCAGTACCTGCGTCGCCCCTTCGGCAAGGTGCTGCCAGGCCGCATCGGCCGGGTCGAAACTGTAGCTGCCATCGGCATTCAAGGTGAAGCCTGCCACGCTCGCGCTGGTGCTGTAGATCAACGTGTCGCCGGTGTCGATATCGGTGCCGAGCAACTGGCCAGTGACCATGGCACCCTCTTCCATCGCGTCCTGCGCGCTGATGGCGTTGAGTAGCGGTACGTCATTGGTGCCAATCAACGTCACGCTGATCTGGTGCTGGGTGCCGTCGGTACTGCTGACGGTGAAATAGTCGCTGACCTGGGCACCCTCGCCCAGTTGTTGAATGGCAATCTGGCTGTTATCCGCCGTGTAGTGCCAGGCGCCGCTGGCGTCGAGGGTCAGACTGCCAAAAGTGCCCAAGAGCGGGCTGCTGCCACCGTGCGCGACGAATTGAGCTTCGTCGCTGTCAGGGTCACTGACGGTGAGCTGGCCCCCGGTTTCCAGTTGGCCGGTGACACTCTGATCCTCAATGACGCTGCCGCTATCTACCCCGGCGATCACGGCACCCTGGTTCGTACCGGTCAGCGTGATGGTCAATATCTGCGTGGTACTGGCGCCGTGATTATCAGTGACTGTCAGCGGGATGCTCAGGGTCAGCGTCGCACCGGCGTTCAGGCTTTGATAGGCCGCGTTGCTCGGGTCGAAATGGTAGGTGCCATCGGGGTCGATAGTAAAACCATCGACCGTAGCATTACTGCTGTAAGTCAGCGAATCGCCGGTGTCGACGTCTGTCGCCGTTGCATGGCCGGTGATGGCAGCGTCGCCTTCGGTGATCGTACGTGCAGTCAGCACGCTCATGACTGGCAGGTCGTTGCTGCCGGTGATGGTTATCACCAGGTTTTGCGTGGCTGTCGCACCTTGACTGTCGGTGACGATGATCGGAATGGTCAGTACCTGCGTCGCCCCTTCGGCAAGGTGCTGCCAGGCTGTATCGGTCGGGTCGAAGCTGTAGCTGCCATCGGCGTTCAAGGTGAAGCCGGCTACGCTCAACGTACTGCTGTAGATCAACGTGTCGCCCGTGTCGGTATCGGTGCCGAGCAACTGGCCAGTGACCCTGGCGCCCTCTTCAATCGCGTTTTGCGCGGTGAGCACACTCAGCACCGGCACATCGTTGGTACCGTGCACCATGATGCTGATCTGGTACGGCGTACCGTCGGCGCTGGTCAGACTGACATTATCGGTCAGGGTCGCGCCTTGGCCCAGGTGTTGAATGGCATCCTGGGCGTTGTCCACCGAGTAGCGCCAGGTGCCGTCACCGTGTAACTCCAGGATGCCATAGGCGCCCTGCACGGTCTGCGCATTGATAATGCCTTCGCCGGTATCGACGTCAGTCAGGTGGATCTGCCCGGAAACCACCAGTTGACCATTGGTGACATCCTGGTCCTCGGTGAGGTCGCCGGTGCGCTGCCCCGTGATGCTGGCGGCATCGTTGGTGCCGTGGACGTCGATGGTAATGACCTGCGTGACTTCACCGCCATGTTGGTCTCTGCCGTGAGCAATGAAGGTCTCGCTAACGACTTGCCCATCCTTGAGCGCCTGCACCTGAGGTGAGTTGCCATTGAGCAGGTAGTTCCAGGTGCCATTGGCATACATCTCAAAATGGCCATACGCACCAGCCGTGTTCATGCCAGTCCACTGGGTGATGTCGCCGGTATCCACGTCATTGGTGGTCAACTGGCCATGACTGTTGGACGTGGTGTCTTCCGTGGTGCTGCCGCGCACGTCGCCGCCCACCACGGGCAGGTCGTTACTGCCGCGGATGGTAATGATCACGTCCTTGCCCGCCGATACACCGTTGCCGTCGACGGCCGTGACATGGAATGTCTCGGTGAGACTGTCGCCCGCGTTGAGTGCCTTGACAGCGGGGTTCAGCACATTGAGCGTATAAATCCAGGCGCCATCGCTTGCGACTTCGAAATGGCCATGGGCGCTGTCCACAGACTGGGGGTTGACCGTCGCGACGTCGCCGGCATCCGGATCGCTCGCCAGCAGCTTGCCGCTGGTCTGGATGATGCTTCGATCGGTAACGGAACCTGTAGTCGCACCGTTGATCACCGGCGCATCGTTAATCCCGCTCACCCGCAGACGGATCTGTTCCAGGGCCATATGACCGTTGCCGTCTCTGACCTGCACGGTAAAAGTGTCAGTGAGTTGTTGGCCCGCAGCCAGGCTTTTCAGTGCTGAGTTGGCATCGGCCTGATCGAGCTGATAGTGCCAACTGCCGTCCGGATCAATCGACAGCGTGCCAAATTGGCCTTGCGAGCTCGATACCAGGCTGAAGCTGAAAGTCTCGCTGATATCCGGATCGAGGACCGGGATTTTTCCAGCCAGTGTTTCCTTGCCGCCAGGTACGGCGATGCCGTCAGTGACACTGGGGATCATCGGGCCGTCGGCCGTGCCATACACGGTCACGACGACTTCACGTGAGCTGGTCCCGTTGTGATTGTCGATGACATTGACCCAAAAGCGTTCGACGACTGACTCGCCGGCATTCAAGTACTGCGCCTTGGCATTGTCGAGGTGGTAGGACCAGTCACCGTTGTTGTCGATGCTGAAATCGCCGAGTTGGCCTTTGCCATCCTGCACGCTCCAGGTCGTGCTGTCGCCGGTGTTCAGATCCTGCACCGCGAGACTGCCACTGGCGGTGAACTGTTGGTCCTCGATCGTCGTGCCCTGGAGCACGCCGATGATTTGTGGTGTGTCGTTGGTACCATTGATGGTCACGGTGAACTGCGTTTGCACCTTATTGCCACTGGCGTCAACGCCGTTAACGTTGAAATACTCCTGGACTGACTGTCCTTCATTGAGCGCCTGGACCTGCGCCGCATCGTTATGCAAGTTATAAACCCACGCTCCGTCGGGCCCCAGGGTAAGGACACCGAAGGTACCGTTGACGGGCGTCACCTGCCAGGTGACTGGGCAGCCGATGGGCGAAACGCCGGTCAGCAGGCCTGAGCGTATGAGTGAAACATCCTCGGTCACGCTGACACTGACTGACGGCAGGGTCAGCGGGGGCGTGCCGGTATCACCGCCGCCTGTGCCTGGATCGGGCGGCGCGTCAGGGGCCTGGGTGCCGACCACGCTGACGTTGACGAAGCATTCCACGCTAACGCCCTGATTGTCAGTCAGTAACACACGAAAGCTATCCGTCGCCTGATCACCAGGCTGTAACGCCTTGGTGTCGGCGTCGTTTACGTCGAGCGTGTAGGTCCAGCGTCCATGGTCGTCGAGCGTCAAGGTACCGAACGTGCCCTGGCCGTCACTGAGGCTCCAGGTGTTGATGTCGCCCTGATCCGGGTCGTAGCCGACCAGCCGCCCGGATGCGGTGTGTGAGACGTATTCGAACACCACGCCGGTGGTAACGCCGCTGATGACCGGCGCATCGTTGGTGCCGTGCACCGTGATCGTGACCGGCTGGTAGGTGACGCCGCCATTCTGATCGTGCGCCGCGATGGTGAAGGTTTCGGTGACGGACTGTCCTTCGGCGAGGGCCTGGACGTACGCCTGCGAGTCGAACAGCTGATAGGTCCACTGCCCATCGGTGTTCAAGGAAAAATGGCCGTAGGTGCCGGCGTACTGACTCTGCTCGAAGCTCGACTGGTCGCCGCTGTCCACATCATTGACGCAGAGGCGCCCGGTGACGCTGTTCTGCTGGTCTTCGGTGACATCACCACTGTCGACGCCACTGATAAACGGCGCATCGTTGTGGCCATGAACCGTGATAGTGATGTCCTTGAAGTCGGTCGCACCGTGCGGGTCGGTCACCTGGACGCGGAACGTCTCGGTTGCGCTAGCGCCCTGCCCCAAGGCATCGACACTGGCCGAGCCCGTGTCCAGCTGGTAGGTCCAGACACCCTGCGCATTGAGGGTCAGCGTACCGAGCTGACCATGCGGCTCGCCGATGATGGCCCAACTGGCGGTATCACCGATGTCCACATCGCCAGGCAGCAACTTGCCGCTGACACGGGTAGCAATGTCCTCGGTTACTTCGCCGCTGCTGGTACCGCCGATGTATGGGCCGTCATTGGTCCCATGGACCTGCACCTGAATCGTGGCGGAGCTGCGTTCACCAGCCGCGTCAGTGATATTGACGACAAAGCGATCGACGACCGTCGCACCTTCGGCGAGTCGATCCGCTTTGTCGTGGTCGAGCGTGTAGGTCCAATGCCCGTTCTGATCGAGCGTCAACGTGCCGTAACTGCCAACACTCTGTCCGCTGTAACCATCGATCGACCAGGTCAACGTGTCGCCGATGTCCGGGTCGCCACTGGCAATAGTGCCTTGGGCAGTGGTCGAGCCGATCTGGTCCTCGGTCACATCTCCCGTGAGCGCGGGCGAATTCGGGTCGATGGCCGGGCCGTCATTGGTGCCGGTGACCTGAAGGGTGACCTGCTGATCGGCATGACCGCCGTGGTTGTCGGTGACGCGTACGATGAAGCTGTCTTGTGGCGTGTCGCCAGCCTTGATCGACTGTGAGCGCGCAACATCGAGGCGATACGTCCAATTGCCGTTCTGATCGATGCTGAGCGTGCCATAAATACCTTGCGGCGTGAGCACCTGCCACGTCCCCAGCTTGTCGCCTGTGTCGATGTCGTTGAACGACAGCGCACCGCTGGCGGTCATGGTCCGGTCTTCGACCACGCTACCCTGATGAGCGCCGCTGATGGCTGGATTGTCGTTGCTGCCGTTGACCTCGATCGAGATCACCTGATTGACCGGCGTGCCGGACGCATCGGTGCCACGCACGGTAAAGTTATCGGTATGGCGCTCGCCCACCGCCAGGGCCTGGGTGGCGGCGCGTGAGTTGTCGAGGCTGTAGTTCCAGGTACCGGTCGAGGTGTCGAACGTCAAGGTGCCGTAGGTACCGCCGCCGTTGACCAGCGACCAGGTGAAGGTGTCACCGGTGTCCGGGTCGGCATGAGTCAGGGTGCCGCAAACCGCGCTCTGCAGGTCATCCTCGGTAACCGCTGCGGTGCTGCTGCCACTGATCACGGGCAGATCGTTGGTCCCGCTGATGACGATGTCCACGGTCCGCTGCGTGATAGCGCCGTGGTTGTCGGTGACGGTGGCAATGAAGCTGTCGTGCACCTGCTGGCCGGCCGCCAGGGCCTGGGTCGCTGCGCGACTATTGTCCAGGGTGTAAATCCAGCTACCACTTGCGGCGTCGAGGGCCAGGGTGCCGTAGCTGCCCTCGGTCGACGTCAGGCTCCAGGACAGACGGGCGTCGGAATCGACATCACTGGCCACCAGCAGGCCGGTGGCCGTGCGTACGGCGGCATCTTCAGTGACCGCACCGATGAGGACGGAGCTCGGGCCAATCTGCGGCGCATCGTTGGTGCCCAGCAGGGTGACCGTGATCTGATGCGCCGTTCCATCAACGCTGCGCACGGTGAATGTGTCCGTCACCGTCGCGCCTTCGCTCAGTTTCTGCACGGCCGCAAGGTTGTTGTCGGCGCTGTAGTGCCAGGCGCCACTGGCATCGATGGTCAGACTGCCATAAGTGCCCGCGAGGGCGCCGGTGCCAGTGTGCGGCGTGAATGCCGCCTCGCCTTTGTCCACGTCGCTGATGGTCAGTTGGCCGCCGGTTTCCAGTAGATGACCGCTGGTGACCAGGTCTTCGGTGACGCCGCCGCTATCGACGCCGGCGATGGCCGCACCCTGGTTGGTGCCTGTCAGGGTGATGGTCAGGATTTTCGTCGCAGTGGCGCCGTGGTTGTCGGTCACCGTCAGCGGGATGCTCAAAATCTGCTTCGCACCGGCGTTCAGGCTTTGATAGGCCGCGTTGCTTGGGTCGAAATGGTAAGTGCCGTCCGGGTCGATGCTGAAACCATCGACCGTCGCCGACGTGCTGTAGATGAGCACATCGCCGGTGTCGATATCGGTGGCAACGGCCTGGCCGGTGATCGCGACGCCTCCTTCGGTGGCCGTGCGTGCAGCTAGCACGCTCATCACCGGCAAATCGTTGCTGCCGGTAATGGTAATCACCAGGTTCTGCGTGGCTGTGGCGCCGTGGTTGTCGGTCACCGTCACCGCAATGGTCAGGACCTGCTGTGCCCCTGCGGCCAGGTGTTGGTAAGCCGCGTCGCCGGGGTTAAAGCTGTAACTGCCGTTGGCATTGAGAGTGAATCCGGCAACGGTCGCGGTTGCGCTGTAACTCAGCGTATCGCCGGTGTCGATGTCGGTCGCCGTCAGTTGCCCGGTGACCTTGGCACCATCTTCCACCGCGTTCTGCGCGGTGATGGCGTTGAGTACCGGCACATCGTTGGTACCGTTCAACGTGATCGTCACGGTATGCGGGGTGCCGTCGACGCTGGTAATGGTGAAGTGTTCGCTCAACGTGGCGCCCTGCCCCAGTTGCTGCACCGCCGCCTGGTTGTTGTCGGCGCTGTAGTGCCAGGCGCCGCTGGCGTCGATACTCAAGCTGCCGTAGCTACCGGTCAGTGCCGCGGCACCCGAATACTCGGTAAATACCGCTTGGTCGCTGTCCGGATCGCTGATGGTCAACTGGCCAGCCGCCTCCAACAGATGCGTGCCCGGGGAGTCAAAGTCCTCGGTGACGCCACCGGTATCCCGCCCGGCGATGACGGCACCCTGGTTGGTGCCGATCAGGGTAATGCTCAAAATCTGCGTCGCCGTACCGCCGTTGCCGTCGTTGACGCTCACCGGGATGTTCAGGGTCTGCGTGGCACCGTCAACCAAGTGCTGGTACGCGGCGTTCGACGGGTCGAACGAATAAGCGCCATTGGCGCTCAGGGTGAAGCCCGGTACCTGCGCCGAAGTGCTAAAGCTCAGGATGTCGCGAGTATCGACATCGGTGGCATTGAGCTGTCCGTGTACCACGGCACCGCCTTCCAGCACGTTCTGGGACGGTACATTCAGCAGCACCGGGTTGTCATTGGTACCCCGTACACTGATGACGACGTCCTGACGAGCCGACGCGCCATGTTCGTCGGTGACCAGCACACTGAAGTGCTCGCTGACCTGTTGCCCCTGCGCCAGACCTTGGGTGGCTGGACGACTATTGTCCAGGGTGTAGGTCCACTGGCCGCTGTCCTCGTCGATGGCCAATGAGCCGTAGACACCAGACGCAGACACCAGGCTCCAGTTGAGCTGGCTGCCGTTATCGACGTCACTGGCGCTCAGCGCGCCGACTACCGTGTTCGCCGTGGCGTCCTCGGTGATCGCACCGGTGGTAATCGAACTCTGGCTGATCACCGGCACATCGTTGGTGCCGCTCAGGCTGATGATCAGGGTCTGCGTGACGCTGCCGCCATGGTTGTCGGTGACCGTCAGCGGGATGCTCAGGGTCAGCGTCGCACCGGCGTTCAGGCTTTGATAGGCCGCGTTGCTCGGGTCGAAATGGTAGGTGCCATCGGGGTCGATGCTGAAACCGTCGACATCGGCCGACGTGCTGTAGGTGAGCACGTCGCCGGTGTCGATGTCGGTCGCCGTGGCATAACCGGTGATGGCCGCGTCGTCTTCGGTGGACGTGCGTGCGGTCAGTACGCTCATCACCGGCAGGTCGTTGCTGCCGGTGATGGTAATCACCAGGTTCTGCGTGGCGGTGGCGCCGTGGCTGTCGGTCACCGTCAGCGGGATCGTCAGGACCTGCCGGGCCCCTTCGGCCAGGTGTTGGTAAGCCGCATCGCCGGGGTTAAAGCTGTAGCTGCCATCGGCGTTCAAGGTTAATCCGGCCACGCTCGCGGTGCTGCTGTAAATCAGCGTGTCGCCGGTATCCACGTCGGTGCCGACGAGCTGCCCGAAGACCCTCGCACCATCCTCGTCGGCACTTTGTGCGGCGATAGCATTGAGTACCGGCACATCATTGGTGCCGATCAGCGTCACGCTGATCTGGTGCTGAGTGCCGTCAGTGCTGGTAACGGTAAAGTGGTCGCTGACCTGGGCGCCCTCGCCCAGCCGTTGAATGGCAATCTGGTTGTTGTCCGCCGTGTAGTGCCAGGCGCCGCTCGCATCGAGGGTCAGACTGCCATAGGTGCCCAAGAGCGGACTGGTGCCGTCGTGCGCGACGAATTGAGCTTCGTCGCGGTCAGGGTCGCTGATGCTCAGCTGGCCCCCGGTTTCCAGTTGGCCGGTGGCACACTGATCCTCAATGACGCTGGCGCTATTCACCCCGGCGATCACGGCACCCTGGTTGGTACCGGTCAGCGTGATGGTCAGCATCTGCGTTGCCGTGCCGCCATGATTGTCGGTCACCGTCAGCGCGATACTCAGGGTCAGCGTCGCACCGGCGTTCAGGCTTTGATAGGCCGCATTGCTCGGGTCGAAATGGTAGGTGCCATCGGGGTCGATACTGAAACCGTCGACATTGGCCGACGTGCTGTAGGTGAGCACGTCGCCGGTGTCGATGTCGGTTGCCGTGGCATAACCGGTGATGGGCCCGTCGCCTTCGGCGGCGTTCTCGCCCGCATGCACGTTCATCACCGGCAGGTCGTTGCTGCCGGTGAGCGTGATGAGCAGGTTCTGCGTCGCCGTGGCGCCGTGGCTGTCGGTCACCGTCACCGGGATCGTCAGGATCTGTTGGGCCCCTTCGGCCAGGTGTTGGTAAGCCGCATCGCCGGGGTCAAAGCTGTAGCTGCCGTCGGCATTGAGGTTGAAGCCGGGGGTGAACGAGGTTGTGGCGTAGCTTAGCGTGTCGCCAGTATCCACGTCGGTACCGACAAGCTGGCCGTACACGACGGTGTCGTCTTCGGTGAGATTCTGCGCCGGGATCTGCAGCAGCACAGGGTTGTCATTGGTTCCGCGCACACTGATATCGATGTGCTGTTGCGCTACTGCGCCATGCTCATCGGTGACCAGCGCAGTGAAGTGCTCTGTGACCTGCTGACCCTCTGCCAGGGCCTGGGTGACGGGACGACTGTTGTCCAGGGTGTAAATCCACTCGCCACTGAGCGAGTCGATGGACAATGTACCAAAGGTTCCCTCTATCGGCTCCAGGCTCCAGCTGAGCTGGCTGCCGATATCGACGTCGTTCGCGACCAGCACACCCGTCACCGTGTTCTGCGTAACGTCCTCCAGGATCGATCCGCTAGTGATGGAGTCGTGACTAATAACCGGCACATCGTTGGTACCGGTCAGGGTGACATCGATGTTCTGCTGGGTGCCATCGACGCTGGTAATCGTGAAGTGATCGGTCAGCGTGTCGCCTTGCCCCAGTCGCCGCACAGCTGCCTGTTTGCTATCAGCCGCGTAATGCCAGGCACCGGACGCGTCAAGGGTCAGCACCCCGTATCGGCCGGCCAGGGCGTCGCTGGCGCCGTGGGGCGAGAACCGGGTTTCGCCGCTGTCTGGATCGCTGATGGTCAGCTGCCCGCCCGTTTCCAGCAGGTCCGTGCTGCTGGTGTTGTCGTCGGAGACCGTTCCGCTGAGCGCGCCACTGATGACGGCTCCCTGGTTAGTCCCGGTTACGGTAATGACCAGATTTTGCGTGGCCGAACCACCATGTTCGTCGGTGACTGTCAGCGGGATAACCAGCGTTTGCTGAGCCCCGGCGGGTAACGATCGATAGGTGCTGTGGGCCGGGTCGAAGCTGTAGCTGCCATCCGGATTGAGGGTGAAGCCGTCGACCTCGGCTGCGGTGCCAAAGGTCAAACTGTGGCCATCATCCACGTCGCTGGCATTGAGTTGTCCCGTCAACAGCGGGTCGCCTTCAGCGGCTGTACGCGCAACGAGGGTGTTGAGCACTGGCAGGTCGTTGCTGCCGGTGAGATTGATCACCAGGTTCTGCGTGGCGGTGCCGCCATGGCCATCGCTGACCGTTACCGGGATGACCAATTGCCGCGTGTCGCCTTCGGCCAGGTACCGGTAGGCGGAGTTGCTTGGGTCGAAACGATAGCTGCCATCCGCTGCCAGGATGAAGCCAGGTACATCGGCAGTGGTGTTGAAACTGAGCTGGTCGAGCGTGTCGACATCGGTGGCAGTGACTAGCCCCTGAATACTGTCGCCATCTTGCGTCGCCTGGAGCGAGTCGATGCGACCAATGATCGGGTCATCATTGAGTCCGATGATGGTGATGTTCAGGCGCGCGGAGGATGTCGCACCGTACTCGTCGACCACACTGGCGAGGAATGACTCAGTAGCCAACTCGCCCTCGGCGAGCCCCTGAGTCGCGCCTCGGTCGTTGTCGAGGTGATACTGCCACTGGCCGGTGGCCGCATCGAGCGTCAATTCGCCGTATTGGCCGTGCACGGTGTCGACCTGCCAGTGCAGCTGGGCGCCCTGGTCTGCGTCCTGAGCCTCAAGCTGACCGCTGGCGAATGTTTGCCCGTCTTCGCGACTGCTGCCGGTGAGTACCGAACCTTGAGTGATTTGCGGGCGGTCGTTGGTGCCTTGCAGGTCAATGCGAATCAGCAGATCGACGGGCGCACTATGGCCCGAACTGGCGCGCACCAGAAACTCCTCGATGACATGCTGGCCTTCGTTCAGCCCCTGAAACGCCGGGCTGGTTTCGTTCGGGGTGTAAAGCCAGCGGCCATCGGGCGCGACTTGCAACTGTCCGTACACGCCATCCGGCGCCAGCGCCTGCCATTGGACAGCCGCGCCGGCCTCGCCACCGCTTACACTCAGATGGCCGCTGATCTGATGTTGACTATCTTCAATCACACTGCCGGCGAGATCACCGGCAGCCAACAATGGCGACGAGCCTTCGTCGCGGCCCGATGCGTGCGGAGTAAGCAGTGCGCTGGCATCGCCTCCGACAGGCACCAGGTCGGTAGCCGGTAACGCTGCTGAACCCAGGTCAGCTGTCACAAAAGCCCGGGCCGCAGTGTTGATGCTCGGCGAAGGCATATTGCCGCCAGCATCGGCATCGAAGCCAGTCGGGCTGTATGCAGGTGTCGCAACGACTGGCACCTGGCCAGGCTCGGGCAATGGCTGCTCGGCGCTGGCATACGCCGGGGCACTGCCATGCGGTTGCTCGGGGGCACCGCCGGCGTGGGGTTGCTCGCCAGGCAGTGTTTCCCCTTGCTTGTCTTCGGTCCAGCCCAGCGGGCTCTTTTCCTCAACCGGATCTTGCTTGCCCAGTGGCTGCTCATGCGCACGCAGGCGCTTGGCGGCTTCGTCCGGGCTCATCCCCGGGTGTGCGCCAAATGTCGAACCGTCAAAATTATTGGTCATGGTCAATTACTTTTGCACCTGCACCTAGCGTTCGTGGAATGCCATATCGGCACCGAGGAAAACGGGTTTGGCCAGATACTGGAACACCGACTTGCGGCCAGTGACGATATCCGCTTCACCGGTCATGCCCGGGATCAGTTGGCGGTCCGCGTCGGTCCCGACGAAGGCCTTGTCGAGCTGGATATCAACCTTGTAATAAGTCGCGCCGGTTTGCTCCTGACGAAACGCCGATGGCGAGATGCGTTTGACCTTGCCCGGCACTGAACCGAAGCGGCTGAAGTCGAAGGCATCGACCTTGACCAGTGTGTTTTGCCCGATCCGTACGAACCCGATATCGCGTGGCGAGACCAGTACTTCCATCACCACGCCGCCTTCGCTAGGCACCAGCTCCGCCACCGTACCGCCAGGTGCAATCACCGCGCCAGCGCGGGTATCGGGCAGTTGCTTGATAAAACCGGCCACTGGCGCCACAACGTCGGTGCGCTTATGGCGATCTTTGAGGGCAACTATCTCGGCATCCAGCTCTTTAATTTTCTCGATCAGCTCGCTGCGCCTGGCCCCAGCCTTCTGATTGACCTCGTCCAGCACCTGCTGCAGCGCCGCCTGGGCCACGGCGATGGTCTTTTGCAGTTCGGCGATACGCGATTGCAACTGGGCCAGGTTGCGTTCGACCTCCGCCGCATGCTCCTGCGCCTCGGCCATGCGCACAGCAGAAATAGCCCCCCTGGCGAAGCCGTCCTGGTAGCGGGCCTGGACGCCAAGGGCCAGGTTCAATTGATTGCGCATCGCAGGCAATTCGCCCTGTGCACCGGTAAGCGCCGCCTTCTGTTGTTCGAAGACGGTACGCTTGGAATCGGCGAGTGAAGAGTTAAGGGCCAGCTCATTGAGGTAACGCTTGATCGCATCCGCCACCAGAACCGGCTGATCGGCGAAAGCGGAAAAAATCGGCTGACGTGTCTCGATGACAGCTCCCCACAGTTCGAGATCGATCTGCAGGGCGGAGCGCCGCACACCGACCTGATCGAGATCTTTCTGCACATCGGTCGTGGCAAACCGGGCGATGACCTGCCCCGCCTTGACATGTTCGTTCGCCTCGACCAGCAGTTCAGTGAGGATGCCGCCCTCCTTCGACTGCACGAGCTGAATACGCGACACCGGCTGAACCTCTCCACGCGCCTTGGCCAGCTCATCAACCTGAGCGATCAGCGTCCAGAGCAGGAACAGCACCACAAGGGCAACAATGGCCAACAGCATGCGTCGCAATTGCCGCGAACTGCGGCCATCGTTAAGCAAGTTGGCAATATTGGCGCTGGCACGGTCGTCGGCCCCAGTGATGGTAATGATTTTTGGAAGTGGGTCGATCTTAAGCATGAATCGGTCCTTTTAAACTGTCCTGCGCCGCCGCTTTCGGGCTCTGAAGGGCGACTGGCCCGATATGAATCAATTTGCCCTGATCGAGAATCACGATCTGGTCTGCGGTTTCGATCAGGTCCGCACGGTGAGTAGCAATCACCACGGTGCTGATGCCACGCAGGTTGTCGAGCAGGCGCTTGAACATGCCGTCCAGTACCGGATCGCCGTCGCGCAACGGGTCATCCAGCAAAAGCAAGGGTGGATCGTCCAGTACGGCTTCGACCATTCCCACCACGTGACGTATGCGCAGGGCGTCGGGGTCTTCGCGCCAAGGATCGAGCTGCAGGCTCAGCGCCTCTTCCTCAGTCGTGCAGCCGAGCAAACTCCACCAGGTTTCGCCCGCTACACGGGAGAAACAGGCAACGATGCGCTCGTCACAGGCAGACGGATGGGACAGCTGGAGGAAATCACGCACCGATAACGGGAGGTTCTGCAGGGTCTGCGCATGAAAGCCGACCCAGACGCGGTAATCCGCTGGATCGAACTGGCGGATGTCCCGCCCATCGAGCACCACGCGGCCACTCTGTGGCAGGCGCACGCCGGACAGGCACTGCAACAGAGTGCTTTTGCCGGCGCCGTTGGGCCCGACCACCACCACACGCTGGCCCGGCTGCAACTCAAAACTGATGCCGTTGAGTGCAGGTTCCTGCTCGGCGGTATAGCGATAGTACAAATGGTCCACGGCGATACGAGGCGCCAGCGGTTCGATCGGCGAATACATTTGCGGGTGTTGCGCCTCGCCAGCGGACTGCATCAGCCGCTCCAGTTGCAGGCGCGATTCTCTGATCTGGCTCATGCGCAGGCTGAGGGAAAAGAATTGCTGGGCCGGGGTGGTAACGTGCCAGACCAGCATCATCGTGGCGATCAGCCCGCCCGCCGTCATACCTTGAGCCAGGACCAGCGCGATGCCGGCGGCCATGGTGCCAAGCACAGTGAACATGCCCAGCGCCTGGCCGATGCTCTGCACCAGCGCCTGGGCCAGGGCCAGATCACGATTGGCCTTTGCCGCCTGGCTGGACATATCGCGCATGCGCCGCAACCAGTGGTGGTTGCCACTGATGCCCTGAAGGGAGCGAAGTCGCTGGATACCGCTGGAGTATTCCTCCAGCAGTCGGTTGCCAACGCGGCTTGCGTGAACGGCTTTGCGCTGTACATAGGGCTGTACTAACCAGGCAGCGAGCAAGAACAGCAGCAGCCCGATGATTGGCACGAAAACGATCCATCCGCCAAGCAACGCGATTACCACGATGAACACCAACACGAACGGATAGTCGACCAGCGCCACACCGCCGGCACCGCTAAGGTACTGACGCACGCCTTCCAGCGAGCGCATGCGGTTGAGGTTGTTGTTCAGGCCCAGCCGCGATGAGTATTCCAACGGCAGGCCGAGAGTTTTGCGAAACGCCGCGGTACCAATGCTTGCGCCGGCCCATGCACCCATGCGCGCAAGCAGTGAAGCGCGCCCGAGGCGCAGCCCCCAACCACTGATGATGGCGATGATCGCCCCCAATCCCAGAGTGGTCAGCGTGCCAGTGGCGCCACTGGGGATCACTGAGTTGTAGACGGTCATGGTGAACAACGACACCGACAATGCCAGGAGGTTGGTGACCAGGCTGATAAGCCCAATCCCGACCAGCTCGCGCCGGGCCTTCGCCATCAGCCGCGCAAACCAGTCGGGCTGGGGAGCGTCGAGGGGGATGAACCCGGCTTTGCGCTGGATCATCAGAAACTCGGTGCCACTCGACGGCTGCCAGCCTTCGACCGGGCTGACTCCGTCATGCCACCAGTCATTGCTCTCAAGGCGCCCGAGATAGAGCATGCAATGCTCATCGGTGAGTGCCAGGGTGCCGACCGGCAGGCTTTCCATCAGGTTGTCGCGGTTGCCATGGGGTAAGTAATCAGAGCGGAATCCGATGTCCACCAACAGTGTGCGCAAGTCTTCTACGGTAAAACCGGCGCCTTGAGGCGGAAGGCTGGGCACCAGATTGCGCGGCGCACCGAACCAGTCCAGCGTCACCAGCAGTGCGGGCAGGCAGCGGGCGATCGCCGAGGCGCCGAGACGCGCCTCGCCCAGCAGTGTGGCGATACGCTGCATGCGCGCGCGTTCACTCCAGAACACCTGCAGTCTGCTGTCGCTTTGCGACCGGTCGGAACTGATATTTTCAGCCTGCATGTTGATGACTCCTGCCAATGTGGATGCTGCGATCGCACGCGCCAATCATGATCGGCTTGTTACTGGCCACCAGCACCGTGGGGCGTCCGGCCATGTTTTGCAGCAACTCGGCAAGGCGTTTTTGCCCGTCCAGATCAAGGCCGCTGCCAGCATGATCCAGCAGTAAGATCTTGGGCTCGCGCACCAACGCCCGAATCAGCGCGATGCGCTGGTAAACCCCTTCATCGAACTGTTCAGCGCCCAGGGCACCTATTTGCGTCAACGCGCCACTGCGCAAACGGCCGAGAAATGGCAGCAGGCCTAATGCGTCCGCATAATCGCGCGCCCGCTCGTTGTACCGAGGGTCGAACAGGGTCAGGTTGTTGAGTATCGAACCTGCCACCAAAGCCGGATGACGCGGTACCAGGCTCACGCTATGACGCAGGCTGGCGGCCGAATATTCACGCACCGAATGACCGTCCAGGCGCACTTCCAGCCCCTGCTGCCGCCCGGTACCGGCCACCAGCGCCAGCAGTTTTGACGCCAGTGCCGCATCGCAGGCATCCAGATGAACCAGTTCGCCGGAGGCAATGTTGATGGTTAGCTCGGGGTTGTTCTCCCTGAGCAGCTCAATACAGCCTTGGGTGACGATGAGCGATGTCCGGGTCTGCTCATGCGTCTGCGGATACAGCACCGCATCGCCGACCGGCAACTCAAGCAGGTGATGGACTTTCGCCTGTGCATCCCGTGCCTGCGCCAAACGCGCCAGGTAACCTAATCCGAGCATTGCCGGCCCAATGGAGCGACCGGCGAGCAATGTACAAGCGGTAAGTCCGCCAGTGCTCAGTTCGCCCTTCATCACGTCAATCGCACCAAAGATCACAATGAGTACTGTGGACAACTGGCCCAACAGCGTAGCGTTCTCGCGAACCCAGGCGACAAGCATTTCCAGGCGCGCCGACGCTTCCATGTAGTGTGCATTCATTGCGGCGTAGTTGCGGCTGAGACCGGGCTCGGCTCCGCGCGATTTGACCTCGGTCAGACCGGCAAAGGACGCCCACAACAAGTTACGGCGGCGGCTATCGGCTGCCTCGACGCGGCCCAAGGTCCGCTCGGTGGCTGTCTTGACCAGCAGCGTCATGCCTAGGGTGACCGCGAACAACACCAGCGGAATAAAAGCCAGCCAGCCACCGATGTAAGCCACCAGACCGATGTAAACGGCGATGAACGGCACCTCGTAAAGCGCCACCGTGGCATTGCCGGACCAATGATCGCGCACCTGCGCCACCGAACGAATGCCGTCGATCACACTGGCGGTACCCATGCCCTCTACGACATTGATATCCGCCTTCAGCAGCCGGTCGAAAATACGCGTGGTTGTTTCGCTTTCGTATTGCGCGGCGATGTGCGCAAACAACGCAGTGCGGCCGTAACGCAGGATGGCCTCGAGCATGATGGCGACACCGACACCGACCACCAGGAACACCGCCGTGCCGTAGGACTGGCTTGGCAAAATGCGGTCGTATATCTGCAGCAATGCCAAAGGTAAGGCCAGGGCCAGCAGATGAATCACAAATGAGACTGCTGCTATGTCCAGTCGATGAAAGCGAGAATTATCGTCGCCGACCCGCACGGTGGGTTTCGGGGTTGAGCTGTACAACAGGACTTCCTCGTGAACAGGTCACAGATGTGTAGGTAAAGCAGCAGGGGGAGCAATCACTTCTGCCAAGTGCGTGCAGTAACGCACGCCACCCACCCGCCTGCTCTGAAATGGACTGAAACCGTTTCCGCCGGGCGATGAAAAACGCTGAAAAACGCTGAAAACTTCTGAACAGCCTCCTGGGGGGAACTCTGAAGAGGACTTACGCCCAGGTGCTGGAGACTGAACGCTGGCACTGGCCAGATGTGGAGGCAAAGCGCTTGGTACAAACGCTTCAGATAAGCGCTTATACAACCTTCACACTGTCGGCCCACGTTGACAGACCACCGATCGAATCGCTGGCCAAGCGCGTGGAGCCTTCGATATACCGCTCTTCATGCAGAGCAATAGACGGTTGACTCAAGGATGCATTGCCAGGTCCTCGATGGCTTGATGATGGCTAAGGAAGATTTTCAGGCCTGAAACCAAGTTCAAGGTGAACCAAGGAGATCAGTTCGTCTGGATTGATCGGCTTGAGCAGAAAGTCGACGACATTCAAGCGCATGGCCTCGATAGCGTCTCGAACACCGGCATCTCCAGAGATGATCAAAATGGGCAGGTCAGCCCACTCAGACTCACGGATCATTCGAATCAATTGCAGACCATCGTGCGGATACATGCGTAAATCCGTAATGATCAATTCAACCGAGTTGTCGTTACTCAATGCACGCATGGCTTCAACTGCACTTCTAGCCTGCAGGCACAAAAGGCCATTGACTTGAAGAATCTCAGTCAACATCTCGCGTGTGCATGGGTCGTCCTCGACTATCAGGATTTTTTGAGGTTCCAGCGCAGCCTCTTGGAACACGGTATTGATGGCCACGAGTTCGTCGGCAGTCAGAATATTGTTATAAGGCATAGTCTTCGAACCACTTAGGTAGGAGCCGCTGGCTGCTTGTTTGCCGCCTTCAGATGAGAATTGAAAACGTCTGGTAAGTGTTGATCAGCCATGTACTCGGGGACCGACCCGGATGTTCAACGCACTTGGGCAAGGCTTGGGGCCGCTTGGCAAAGTGTTGATCGTGTTATCGCCTGCTGCACAAGATGAACATGTCATTACCATCCTCGATGAGATAACGCGACTCACTCAACGACCGCCCTCCCCCTCGGCTGAATGGCTGTCGAAAATAAAGACTGCAGTGGCGGTGATCATCGAAATTCCTGTGAGGATGGTCCAGGTTAAAGGTCGGGTTCAGACGTGCGTATGCAACGAGGGAGTACGACAGTACTCACTCACGTAGCGATCGCGGCCTTGTTGCTTGGCTTGATAAAGCAGCAGATCTGCACGCACCAGCAGGGTCGAAAAGTTTTCCTCCGGGCCTCGCCAAGCGGCGACTCCCATGCTGCAAGTGACACCAAAACTCCTTCCGCCATATTCGAGCATTGAATTGTGCAAGGTTTGCAACAGACGCTCAGCCATCGTCTGCGCACCGGTCAGATCGGTATCGGGGAGCACGATGAGGAATTCTTCGCCGCCGAAGCGGGCCACCAGGTCCGGTTGGCGCAGCGTTTGATTGAGCAACTGCGCGAAAAACTTCAGTACCTCATCTCCGCCGTCATGACCATACGTATCGTTAACCAGCTTGAAGTGGTCGATATCCACCATCAATACGCACAAAGAACTGGGCTTGCGTGTGGCGCGGGCCAACTCCGCCTCTGCTATGGATATAGCTGCCCGACGGTTGTACAACCCGGTAAGGTAGTCGCGGGTAGCTGCTCTATATTGCACCACACTGGAATCGACAAGATGCATCACCAGCCAGTTAATCATCAGTAAACACATGATTATCCCCACCAGCAGTAACATCCCGAAGCTGTTCCATTTAAGAAACTGGGGCAAAAAATTCTCGACCAGTGGCTCGCTGTAATAGCGCATCTGCAGCCCTTGGTGCAGGTTCGAAAACTGCCGGACAAACCGTTCCTGATCTGGCCCCTCAGTCGGGAGCGAGGCCGGCCAACCAGCGCCTGTGGCGGGGATATATTCCGCGTTATTGGGGGTGAAGTGGATGTCAAAGTACCAGGTTGGCATCTGATCGTCTGTCACCGCCACATGCACGACGAGCCTATCGACAAATGCCGGACCTGCCGCCGTGCGAGGCGGCAGCGGCTGTGCCTGTAACCGGGTTTGCGTTTCCTGAATCACCACGTCCCCGCCGCCGCAGCTATAGCCCAAGAGCTGCCGGCTGGTCATCTGAATCTGGCCCTCTTGTAAACTCAGGCGTGGCCTCTGAGGGGAAGGCAGAGGCGCCACCTGGTGTATCGGCACCCGTAATGTGAACTGTTTCAGTTCGTCCACACCCGCCGACTGGATCTCCGTGGTGCGCTGTTGCATGGCAATGTATTCATCTGATAAGCACCCAGGCGGAGGTGGATCGGCCTCAAGCAGCGTTTGTTGCAGTTTATGGGTCTGCTGCTGACGCACCAGGTTGGAATAATTCCAGGCGCTTCGCTGAGTGAGCAGCGCCTGCTGCCCTTCCAGAAACATTACGCGTTGGCGCTGAAAACGGTCGGCGATCCCTATGACCGTCAGCAACGACAATATGACCACAAACACCCAGCAAACGCGCTTGATCGTGCGCGCGTTCTCAACGACCCAACTCATGAGGCTTACTCCGGGGTGAATTCAGGCACCTTTTGTTTTGTGTCTGTCATTGCAAGGCAACCGTTAACCGAACATGGCCTCAAGGGGCTCTTCTGCAGCAGTGTCGGCGTAGCGCTCGGCGATTTGCTCAAACTCTTTTTCCAGCGCCATGAACGCCGCCGCGACTGCCGGATCAAAATGCCGGCCGGCACCATCACGGATGATCGCAACTGCCGTCTGGTGGGTCATTTCCGATTTGTACACCCGCCGGCTGATGACCGCGTCGTAGACATCGGCGACCGCCATCAGGCGGGCGCTCACGGGAATGGCCTCACCGGCCAGACCGCTGGGGTAACCGCTGCCATCCCATTTTTCGTGGTGGCACAGGGCAATTTCCTTGGCGATGCGCAGGAAGGGCACTTGCGCTCCCAAAAGCTCCTCAGCATGCACCAGAGCCTGATACCCCAATCGGGCATGCGTTTTCATGATCTCGAATTCGGCGGGCTCAAAGCGCCCTGGTTTGAGCAGGATCTGATCAGCTATTCCGACCTTGCCGATGTCATGCAGCGGTGCTGATTTGAACATCAGCTCGATAGTTTGTTGATCTAGATAAGGCCTGAATCGCGGGTGATTACGCAGTTTCTCAGCCAGCGCTCGAACATAATGCTGCGTTCGGCGCAAGTGATTGCCGGTCTCGTTGTCACGCGTCTCGGCCAATGACGCAAGGGCCAGAATGGTCACATCATGGGTGGCTTGTAACTCACGGGTGCGCGCCACTACTTCCTTATCGAGATAGTCGTTATGCAAGCGCAACAGGTCCGTTGTCGCCTTCAAGCGTATCTGTGTCTGCACTCGTGCCAGCAGTATTGGCGGGTTGATCGGTTTGTTCAGGTAATCGGCCGCTCCCAGCTCGAAGCCCAGGCATTCGTCTTCGTCCTGATTCCTGGCGGAAAGAAACAACACCGGCACGTCACAGAGCTTCGGATCGCTCTTAAGCGTACGGCAGACATCATGGCCATCCATCTCGGGCATCACCACATCCAGCAGGATCAGATCGGGCATCGACCGTTCGACGCTTTTCAACGCCTGCGCCCCGCTGCTAGCCACGCGCACGTGATAACGCTCACCAAGCAGTTCACTGATCAGCTGCAGATTGGCCGGCATATCATCGACTACTAATACGGTGGGCCTGTGGGTTGGACGGTTCAACTAGAGTTCCTCAAGACGAGTTCACCGATACGCGGGTAAACAAACGCTACTGTCCTGGCAGCACGAGACGGTTGTCCCCGATCGTCGCCTCGACCATGAGCGTGCAGTAACGCATGCACTGTAAAAATCTGCTCTGAAATGCCTTGAGTTTTGCCTCGCCGAACGATGAAAAACGATGAAAACTTCTGAATTAAGGTCTTTTGAGAGTCATGAAGACTTGTGCCCCATATATTTCTATCCGCTCACTGCGACGGCTTCACAGGCCTGCAGGGCCTCACTCAGGCAGACTCGAGCGCGCTCGAAGTCAAAACGTTTCACGGCGGCCTCCAGTGGCGGGAAGCGGTTCGCGAACGCGCTGCGAAGCATGCCGGCATGAATGGAAAAATAAAGCACCGTCTGCGCGTCAAAGTCCGCTAGCAGCACATCGAGATCTCGGCTTACCTGCAGCAACTCGACCCAGCTGACCTCTGTCAAAGATGCCTCGGTCTCACGGGGTAACCTCTGACGTAACTGCTCCAACAATGCCGTCAAGGGTTGCGTCAAAACGTCCAGGCAAACCTGCAATTGATCCTCGGGTCGCTTTGCTTGCAGAGCCTGTTCCAGCGAATCTGCTGCCTGAGCGACGGCGTCCGCGCCGATGGTCGCCGAGACGCCTTTGCAGCTATGCGCCAACAGTTCGGCTTGTGCCAACTCGCCCGATGCCATCGCCGCGCTCAACTTTTCTATAGAGGGACCCTGGTCGATCAGATACCGTTGCAATAATTCCAGATACAGGCTGTGCTTTCCCAACACACGGCGCAGCCCGGCAGCCATATCCACGCCATCGAGGTTAAAGCCTACATCGCAGCTGTTTGACGCCAACGGCACAGTGCGCTCCTGATTGTCTTGCGTCTCAGTGAGCAATCGTTGCAATACCGAATAGAGCATCTGCGGTTCGAAGGGCTTACTGATAAAATCGGTCATTCCTGCTGCCAGGCAAGCGTCATGATCACACTGCCTGGCGTTAGCGGTCATCGCGACGACGGGTAATGTGCTCAATCCGGGCAACTGCCGCAGTCGCCGGGTGGCCGTCAGGCCATCGAGTACCGGCATCTGCATGTCCATGAACACCAGGTCATAGCGCTCTTCGACCAACCTCCTCAGGGCGTCGCTACCATTTGCCGCAATCTCGACAACACAACCAACTGCCTGCAGTAATTCGGCGGCCACTTGCTGATTCAGTTCATTATCTTCCACCAGCAAAATGCGTGTGCCTTCGGCCACCCTCCAGTCGCTGAGGCCCTCTTCTTCGAACAGCCCCTCCAGGACATCACTCTGAGCCAGGTTCAATCGGACCTCGAACCAGAAGTTGCTGCCCTCACCCAGGACACTCTGAACGCCGACTTGGCCGCCCATCATTTCGGCCAGTTGTTTGGCGATTGCCAGCCCCAGCCCCGTGCCACCAAAGCATCTTGTCGTGGAGGCATCTGCCTGCAAAAAACTCTGGAAGATGTGTTTCAACTGTTCGGCAGAAAGACCGATACCGCTATCGATGACACTAAAGCGCAGCAAGGCATCATCCACGCCAGCCTCACGCAAGCTCACTTCAAGCCGGATGTGCCCACGTTCGGTGAACTTAACTGCGTTACTCAAGTAATTCAGCAATATTTGCCGTAGGCGCAGTGGATCCCCGCACAGGCGTTCCGGCACATTTGCGCCGACATTGAACTGCATTCCCAGGCGCTTATCGTCAATGCGAGGACGCACCTGGTCGAGCACCTCCTCCAGCATCTGAGTCAGGCTGAAGTCGCGAACCTCCAATTGAAGCTTGCCGGCCTCGATCTTGGAAAAATCCAGAATATCGTCAAGCACGCCCAGAAGGTGTCGGCTGGAACTCTGTACCTTGCTCAGGTAATCACGCTGTCGCTCGCTCAGATCTGTTCTCAAGGTGAGGTAGGTCATACCGATGATGGCGTTCATCGGCGTTCGTATCTCGTGACTCATGTTGGCAAGAAACTCAGCCTTGATACGTGAACTGTCCTCCGCCAGTTGCCGCGCCTGCCGCATCTCGTCCGCGGCCGCGTGCTGGGCAGTAACATCTTCAATGATCCAGATCGAGCCTCGCGACGACAGCTGTCCGGGCGCGACCGCTCGGGCACTCACGCTTGCCCAGAAACTGCTTCCGTCCTTGCGGCACAGTTGCATCTGTTGGTGATAGACCTCGCCGCGGTCCAGTGTTTGGCGAACTTCGGCTTCGAATGTGAGCATTGCCTCGGCGGGCATGATGTGATCCATCCAGATCAGCGGAGTGCGCTGCAACTGTTCGCCCGGTGCATAACCGAGCAACTCATCCAGCCGCGAATTGACCTGTAGAATCAACATGCCGCGCACCATGGCAAGTCCATAGGGTGCCGCGGACACAATGGCTTGCTGCTGTTCGTGCGCTTCACGCAACAGGCGCTCGTCAGCCTCGCGCTGAGTGAGATCACGGATTGCAACGCACAGACATTTGCCTTGCCCTTGACGCGCGGGCAGCAAACACAGACGCAACTCGACCGGGAAATCGCTGCCATCGGCTCGTCGGGCAATCACTTGGGCTGTTTCCAGCCCCTTGCTGGCGCAAGCCCGCTCGATCATGCGATCAACCAATGGGAGTTGACTTTCCGGCAGCAGCATCCGATAGGTTTTGCCTAACAAGTTGCCATGCGTATAGCCAAAGGTCACCTCACTTTCCTGGTTGGCCAGGATCACGCTGTGCTCATCAAACACCAGCAGCGCTTTAGGTGCGAACTCAACGATACCGCGATACCAACTCTCGGTGAGCTCCAGGGATTCCTGTCGCTGTTGTAATACGAGTGCCTGGCTCTCCAGTTGCGTTGCCTGCTGGCAGGCCTGGCCCAACAACTGCTGATTGCGCGTGCGTTGTTGCAAAAGGCTCAACAGCCCACTGAGCGGATCGACCATGGCATCGAGCAAATCCCGTTGGGCAGGGTCCAGTCGATGACTGAAATAAAGTTCAAGGCTGGCCAATTGTTGGCCATCTTGAAACAACGGCAAGCTGTAGTGAACTTGATCAGTACGCACCACACATGAAGTATCGAACAACAAGTCGACTTCACAGTCCAGGCAAGCGCTTAGATGCTGTTGCAGCGTCTCAACAAATAATTCTCGATCGCTGCACGACTGCAACGCTTGCATCAACTCGCCGAGGTGCCCTTTGACCCAATGCTGTCGAAGTAGCTCTTCATTAAGATCGACATACGCATCCAGAGCCTCAGCCAGGCTCACGACTTCCGCGAGCCCCCGCATCGGTCCCAATTCCCCGATGGTTTCCCCGGTATGCAGGCGGCGCATGCGATCGGAAAGCGCCAACAGTGGAACCATCAATTGGCGACGCAATACGACCCAAAAGACCAGCAAGCCTGCCCCTAGGGTAATCAATTGCATCAAAATACTGATGTGAGCAGCCAGCTCGGCCTTCTCCCAGGCCGCCTCGAAGTCGGCGTTCAGACGCTTACTGATGGAACTTCTAAGTTGATTAAGCGCACTGGCGAAGTTCCACTCGGAGGTGATGTAAGTGGTGCTAGCCAGCAGCGATGATGCGCCTGATCGCCAAAGCTCTTTCATGGCTGAGCGTTCCATGCCCGTCTGTTTGCGGTCCATGACTTCGACCGCGTCCAGCAATTTGCCTTCTCTTTCAGTCAGGCCAATCGCTCGAAGGTTCGTCGCGGCGTCCTGGAATGCACGGCCTTCTTTCCACTTCAGGTCATATTGGGTCAGCAATAGCTGTTCGCCCGTGCCTACGTACAAGCGAGCGAGCTGAGTAAGTTCGCTATTGAGCGTTGCCATCTGAGCAACGACGATAATGGTCTGGTGACGTCGTTCAGTGGCCTGCGCGGCTTGGTCACCGTAATACTCATCCAGCGTCACGCTAATCAGGCAGGCAACCAGCACCAAACCAAATCCTACCGAAATGAGTTTACTCAGACGCTCAAGGCTCACACCTGCTCTCCTGCGGACACTACTGCGACCCATGCCGGCAGCTAGCCCACCCAGTAAACCTGCACACCGTCAGCGCCGTTGTGAAAAACCATGATTCATTGGAACCAACTCGATGAAAAACGCTGAAAAAATATGAAATGCATTATGAAAGCCTGCCGCACGAGCCCACTGACGGTACTGAAAGAATGCCCTCTCGTTCAAGGGCGTTACCAGCCAGTGCGGCAACAGTAGGCTTGGAGCCTATTGGGCAAAGCTGCTGATCGTAACGCACGGAAAACCATGACTCTTCAAACCTTCGACAATGAGAACTGCACAGTTGCCAGTGCACCGCGACCATGTTAAATGCTGCTCCACGTCGGCCAATCTCGCTCATAAGACAATGGCGATTTCAGGAACAGGACAAACATGAAAACAGTCAATAGTTCGAGATTCGTCCGGTACGTCCTGATTGCGATTGCTGCAACGTTCGCAAGTCTGCTCTATACCTTTTTGACCATCAAGCAAGCGGCATACGACGCACGTGAGGCCAGTGAGAAGCGCTACCGCTCGTTTTTACTTGCTGATGAATTACGTCGCAGTTCTGATGAACTGACGCGTCTGGCGCGTACTTATGTAGTGACCGCAAACCCGGAATTTGAACGCGAATACCTGAAGATCATCGAAATTCGCAACGGCAAGGCACCACGCCCGAAAGACTATCACCGCATTTACTGGGACTATGTTGCGGCGGGCCAAGCTCAGCCTCGACCCGACGGGGAAGCTGTGGCGCTGAAAGTATTGATGGAACAGGAAGGATTTACGGATGAAGAGTTCGCCAAACTCAATGAGGCCCAGGTCAGTTCCGACAACCTGGTCAAACTTGAAGTCAAAGCGATGAACGCGGTCAAGGGCAAATTTGAAGATGCCCAAGGTAACTACTCGGTAAATGCCGAGCCTGATCTCGCCTTGGCCCGAGCACTGCTGTATAGCCGGCAATACCATGCTCTCAAGGCACAGATCATGAAACCGCTGGACGAGTTTTATGGCGAGATGGAGATGCGCACTTCACAAGAAGTCGCCCTGGCGAACAACACGCTGGATTTTTCCCAGAACGTATTCGTGACTATTTTGCTGATGTTGATAGGCGAGATCAGCTTGTTGATTTACCTGGGTCGCAAGCAGACCCAGGAGATGCTGGGCGGGACTCCCGTCGAGCTTAAATGGGTGTTACATGAGCTGGCTAACGGCAATCTGGAGATATCAATTCCCGAAGCGTCTCAAAACAGCGCTCTCGATCGCGTGCGGATAATGGCCGAAAAACTGAGATCGTTGATGGAAGCGACAACCAAGAGCAATCAGCAATTGCATGCTGCCCTCGTCGCTATCGAGAAAAAAAATCATCAGCTTGAAATCGCCGATCAGCATAAAAGCGAATTCGTGGCCAATATGAGTCACGAAATTCGCACGCCGATGAACACCATCATCGGCATGAGTTACCTGGCGTTGAAAACCGAATTGAGTCCACGCCAAGCGGATTACATAGAGAAGATCCAGCAATCGGCAAAGCATTTGCTGGGCATCATCAACGACGTGCTTGATTTTTCAAAGATCGAGGCTGGCATGCTGAGCGTTGAGCGGCGCGCATTTACCCTTGAGGAAGTGCTCAACAACGTCGTGAATCTGGTCGGTACGGGAGCCGCGCAACGCAACCTGGAATTGACCCTTGATGTAGCCAGCGACGTCCCGGCCACGCTGGTTGGCGATGCGCTGCGCGTGGGGCAAGTGTTGGTCAACTTTGCCAGCAACGCAGTCAAGTTCACCGAACAGGGACAGATCACTATCGAGATTCGCTTGCGTGGACGCAGCGAGTCCGATGTGCTGCTGTATTTTGCAGTCAGGGACACAGGCATCGGTATTTGCGAAGAGCAAATGGGGCATCTGTTCCAAAGTTTCCACCAGGCAGATGCATCGACAACACGCCAATACGGTGGCACCGGTCTGGGCCTGGCGATTGCAAAGAACCTCGCGGAGTTGATGGGAGGTGCGGTCGGGGTCAACAGCGTCGTCGGCCAAGGCTCTACCTTCTGGTTCACCGTTCAACTTGGCACCGTGCAAGTCGAATGCAAAGAACCGCAAGGTGGTCGGGTGTTGGTGGCGAGTGGCCCAATTGCCAGGATCATGGCGACAATTTCCGGTGCGCGGGTACTTTTAGTGGAAGACAACGCACTGAACCAACTGTTGGCGAGCGAACTGCTGAGCGATGCCGGATTGCTTGTCGATTTCGCTGATAATGGCCAGATTGCCATCGACAAGGTACAAGCGGTTGCCTACGATCTGGTGCTGATGGACATGCAGATGCCAATACTCGATGGCCTGGGTGCGACGCGTGCCATTCGTGCCTTGCCGGGCAAAGCTAACCTGCCCATTGTCGCCATGACTGCCAACGCCATGCAGGCCGATCAAGAGCGCTGCATAGAGGCGGGCATGGTGGACTTCGTCGCCAAGCCGATCGACCCCGAAACGCTATTCCGTACCCTGCTGCGCTGGATCGAGCCTACCGGTTCGCGCCCTCCCTCTACAGGCGCATGAGACTGCCCCTGTCCCTACCGCCGATGCGTCGCTACCGGTTAACGATCTATTTCGCCGGTATGCCAGGCACGATCACTCACCCTCCGATGCCGTCAGTCGTTCCGGTCTAAGCGGAATATGTCGCACCACATAATCGAGCAGTATCTTCAAACTTTCCTCAACCGATATTGTTCCAGTATCGATCGCCAATTCAGGACACTGCGGCGCTTCGTACGGCGCACTTACCCCCGTGAACTCAAGCAGCTCACCGGCATGTGCCTTTTTGTATAGCCCTTTGGGGTCACGGGCTTCGCAGGTCGCCAGGTCTGCGGCGATATGTATTTCGTGAAACATCGGCCCGACCGCCTTACGTGCACGCTTACGGTCTTTGCAGTAGGGGGAAATGAGGGCGGTGATGCATATCAACCCGGCATGTGAAAACAAGGCGGCCACCTCCCCCACGCGGCGAATGTTCTCGGTCCGGTCTTCGGCACTGAAACCCAGATTCGCATTCAGGCCATTGCGCACGTTGTCGCCATCGAGCACATAGCAGCTGTAGCCCATTTTCGTCAGCGCCAGTTCCAATGCCATGGACAAGGACGACTTGCCCGAAGCGGACAGCCCGGTAAGCCACAGAACCGCGCCGCTGTGGCCATAATGCGCTTTTCGGTCCGACGCACTCAGGGCGTGCGGTACGCTTGTCAGGTTGTTATTCATGCTTTGCACTCGTCGAGCACGGTAAAAAGATAGCGAGAAGTTCAGGCCAGCGTCTAGCCCAATCGCTTTCATGGTTCATGCCCGCCACGATAAAGCTGCGCGCGCATCGATTGTCTGTCGCACTGACAAAATGCTGCGCTATCACGGGGGGCACGACGCTGTCATCCGCGCCACTGAAGTGGATCTGCGGTATGGCGGCGATCTGATCGGCAACGTCGATGGCATTGAGCGACTCCGGCATCGCCGGCACCTGATGCAGGCGATTGACTTCGGCATGATCAAGGTTACCGGCCACGGTGCGCAGCGAGGCTATGTCCTGGCGCCTGGCGGCAATCAAAACCGCCAGCGCGCCGCCACCCGAATAGCCGACCAAGTGGATGCGTTGCCCTGGCACCCGCGCGGCGTAATGGCTCACCGCCTGGTTCATGGCCACGACGACTTCCTCGGCAAAGCGCTTGTCGGTCCAATAGGCTTGGTCGCAACGCGGGCTTTGCACCAACGGCGTGAATTGGCAAGGGCGTGCCAGGTACACGACGTTGGCCGCGGGGTCCACCGCTGCCAGTGTCAAACCCAGGGCCTGATGCGGCGACGGATTGTCCGAGGGCAACGTGCGCGTACGCCAGGCTTTACCATCACCCTCGATATAGACGGTCAATGGCAGATCCGGGCGGCTGATCCGATGAAAACCGGTCAACACGAAACCGTCGGTGTCGACCCGGTCACGGTACAAGTGGCCGCTGAGCGCCAGGCTCTCGGCATGCCTGTTTGGATCGGCACAACCGGTCAATCCCCCTGACGCCAAACTCACGCACATGAGTGCCCCCCCTAGACAGCGCAACAACGACGCACTCGAGCTTTTCACGCTTCACCTGTATCCAGCGCCCGCAACAACGGCCCGAGCTGTGGGGCATGCGCTCGCCAGCGGTCTTTAGAGGTTTTGTAGATCGGCTGGCGCACCTGATTGACACTCGCGGTACGCACCACGCGCCGAGTCTTGTGGAACTCAAGGCAGGCGTCGTTCCACGGCAGGCCAATGAAGTCGATCAGACGCCGGGCTTGCCCTTCCAGGTCATCCACCACCGCTTCGTAGTCCACTTCAATAAACGACTCGACGGGCAATAACGCTCGCCAGTGAGCCATCAACGCCTGGTAGTTACGATGAAACTGGCCCAGTTCGGCCTGATCGTAGGTGAACAGTTGCTCGCCACCGAACAGCTTGCTGTAGCAGGAAAGGCAGGTGTCGACCGGGTTGCGACGACAGTGAAGGATGCGCGCCCCTGGCAGGATCAAGGGGATCAGGCCGGCATACATAAAGTTGGCCGGCATCTTGTCAACCAGACGATCACAACCGTCGAGCAGTGGCGTGATGCGCTGAAGATAGTCCTGACCGAGCCTGGCCAGATCCTCGACCGAACAATTGACCAGACTCTGCGGAAAAGCGCCCAGGCTTTCCACCGCGAGACGCAACGAATCCAGCTCACCGGCACCCTGCACCCGCGGATGGGAAGCGAGAATCTGCTCGACCAAGGTCGTGCCCGAGCGCGGCATGCCGACGATAAACACAGGCATCGACGACTGCGCGCCCATCCCCTGATGTGCGGCCATGAACTCTTCACTCAAGACCTCGGCAATGCCGTGCATCCATTGCTGCGTCGCTTGCGGGTCATAACTGAAGGTGGCGCGCTTGAGCCGATTGCCCGCATCCAGATGCTGGAACGCGCGCACCGAATCACCCGCGTCCAGGTAAGCCTTGCCCAAGGCAAAATGGGTCGACAGTTTGTCGACCAGCAGCAGGCCTTCTGAATGCAGCAAGCCAGCTTCCATGGCCGCGATGTCGGCATCATCGGCTGTGAAAGTTTTGCTGTCCGAGCGCCCTGCCAGCACACGAATCGAACCCGGGAACGCCGCCAATGCCTGTTCGAAGGCCTCGGCGGCGGCTTCCTTGCGTCCCATCTCCAGCAGCAATGATCCTTGCGCGATCATCGCCTCTTCGGTCACCGAGCCGGGCAATGTCGCCGCTTGAAGGAAATGCTCCAGCGCCTCTTCATGCATACCGATGGCCTGCAGCGTAATGCCCATGGCGTTGTGGGTATTGGCGTCGTGAGGGGCCAGGGCCAGCGCTTGCCGCGCGCAGTGCAGTGCCTCATCGAGCAGCCCGCCCTTTTTCAGGACCTGGGCTCGCGCCGTAAGGCCGCCGACATGCTTGGGGGCGAACGCGTACAAGGCATTCAGCCAGCGTAACGCCTCGCCATCTTGAAGGCGTTGCGTTTCGGCTTCAGCGATATTCAGGTAAGCATCGATCAGCCGCGGGTTGAGTTCGATGGCCCGTCGCCCGATAGCTACCGCCTCATCGAAATGGCCTTGTGAACTCAATAAAAAAGACAGGTTACTGTAGGCCTCGGCGTAATTCGGGTCGAGGGTCAGCGCCTGTTTGTAATGCCACTCGGCGCGCTCAGGGCGATCCAGCCGGCGGTAGGTGTTGCCCAGGTTGTTGTGTACTTGTGCCGTTTCAGGACGCAAGTTCACCACACGCAGCAGACACTCAAGGCTTTCCTCCAGCTTGCCCATTTCCTGCTGGATGATACCCAGATTGTTCCAGGCATCCACCAGCGTGGGGGCCAGGGCGACGGCCTGCTGCCCTGCCTGTTCGGCCTCCTCCAGCAAGCCTTGTTGCCGACACATCTCGGCCAGGTTGCTGAAGTAGATCGCCGGCGCGCTCGGCGTCTGGCACGCCTGGCGCACGAAAGAGATGGCCAGATCCATACGGCCATAGGCGTGGGCCATCAGCCCAAGCAAATGCGAAGCATCGGCCTGTCGTGGCCATTTTTCCAATATTCGTTGGCACAACTGCTCGGCCTGCTGGGCCTGGCCTGCGTTCCAGTGTGCGTGGGCCAGATTCAAGGCCTCGGCGAGTGTCAGTTGTGGAGGGTCGGTCGTTGTCGGTGTGCCGCTCATGGGGGAACCTTTGAGTCGGGAGTAAGGACAGTTGTGCAAAAGGCGTTGGTTCTCCGGCTTCGGCAGGCCTGAACGCCCATTGTCTATCACCAACAATGGGCGTTATCAGGTTAACCGTGGCTAGCCGATCAGAAGTTCCAACGCACCTGCACATCACCGGTATTGGCCGTGTAACCACTGGCCGCTTCCAGGGTGTACTTCGCCGACACACTCAGGGCACTGCTTTTGAGCAGAGTCACGCCCATCGTCAGTACGCCAGTGTCATCCACCGGCTTGGCGCCCAGGCTGCTGAAGCTGGTGGCCCCGGCCGTGTCAGCGGCAAAGTTGGCGACCGACTGCAGACGCGTGTCCTGGTACTCATGACGCCAGGTCAACTGCGCCGATGGCACGACATTGCCGTACTCAGTAGCGTAGGAACGTTCCAGCTTGGTGCCCAGGTCGCTTTTCAGCGAGTGGGTGCTGGTAGAGTTCACATGCAGTGCCGCACCATTGCCGCCTTTTTCGGTGTAGCTGTCTTCGTCAAGAGTACTGTAGGTCAAACCGCCAATCGGCGTCAGCACCGTATGGGAACCGAGGTCGATCGGGTAACCGACCTGGGCCGCGGCGATGTACTGCATGGCGTCATGGTCGCCCTTGGCTTCGCCGTTGAAGCCAGGGAAGTTAACGTCACGCCGGGTGTCGAATTGATGCTGGATCGCCCCCATCGACAGGTCCAGGTACCACGGGTTGGCCGTGTAGCTGGCATAGCCGAACAGACCATAGGACTTCACGTCGGCAGAACTGCCGGTGTTGTCGCCGTCGCTATTGACCGTGGTCTGGGTGTAGCTGAACAGACCACCGGCCTGCCAGCTGTCGTTGACCGCACCGTCGGCACCTATCAGCATTCCGCCGTAATGGCTGTGATAACCGGCGATATTATCGCTCTCGCTCAGACGCGAAGTACCGCCGAAAGCCTGGCCCCAAAGCCCGGAATTGCTGGTTCCCTCACCCGTGGCGATACCGCCGCGGGTCTTGTCGTTCTGCGCGATGCGCATCCCGTCCAGGTGCGCCGCCGTGACATTGAGCACTTGCACCGTGGACGCCATGGACGCCTGAGTCGCGGCAGACGCGGTCGCCGCCGGGCTCAACTGCGCACCGGCCTTGTTACCCGCGGCCGAAGAGCCAAGGGCCGCGGTGGCGTTGAACAGGTTCATCAACGGAGCATCGTAGGCGGTGTAGTTGAACAGCCCGGAGAGCGTTGCGATCCCGGTAGTGGTGGTCGCGCGGTTGATCGGACCGCTGGATGGCCCGTCATGCGGCGGCGTCACGGCAGGTGGCGGCGGTGTCACGTCAGGTGGCGGTAGCGTCACGTCAGGTGGCGGTAGCGTCACGTCAGGTGGCGGCGGCGTCACGGCAGGTGGCAGCGGTGTCACGTCAGGTGGCGGCGTCACGGCAGGTGGCAGCGGTGTCACGGCAGGTGGCAGCGGTGTCACGTCAGGTGGCGGCGTCACGGCAGGTGGCAGCGGTGTCACGTCAGGTGGCGTAGCGCTGCCCACTGTGACCAACAAACCGCTATTGCCGCCGTTGTCTACGCTGGTACCGGAAGCGTTGTACCCGGCGACATTATAGTGAAGGCTGCTGGCGTTATATTCGGTGCCAGGGGTGGCCGCCTGAACCACCAGGTAGCGTTGTCCTTGAGCAAAGCCGTAGCTGCCCAGCTGCTGCAACCCAATCGTGGAGCCCGAAGCGATGTTGGCAGTCCCGGATACTACCAGGCGACCATAGCCGCTGTCGGTGCTGACATCGCCAGTGGTCACGGCGTTGCTGGCCACACCGGAAATCAGACTGGCATCGGCACCCTGGTAGTAATTACCGGTGATATTGATCGTATTGTTGACCTGCAGGACGCCGGTCGCATCATTGGTGACGTTATGAGTGCCCACGTCGATGTGGTCATTGAGCAACTGGTTGCCAGGGCCGAACACCACGTTCGAGTAGGTGCTGGTGATCAGGCCGATGTTGTCTGCCCCGACGCCTGTGCCTGAGCTGCCTGTCAGTGTGCCAAACACCGAACCATTGCCGCCATTGATCATCAGGTCCTGCGAAGCAATATTGTAGATCGTACCGGCGATGGTACCGGTGTTGGCAATGGAGCCGAGCACGTTGATTGGGCCATTTAAAATGGCGTATTGAGCGCTGATGAGGCCACTGTTGTTCAGTGCACCGATACTGCCACCATTGATAATACCGAAGTAACCACCGGAGATAACGCCATCCGTTTCGTTGCTAAGTAAATCAATGCTCCCGGAACTAATCGCAATACCGGTCGTGCCGCTGATGGTGCCATGATTGCTTAGTGTTCCAATGCTGCCTCTACTCATATAAATGCCTGAGGAGCCGCTGCTGGAGATGCTGCCACTGTTGCTGAGCGTAGAGATGGTGCCATCGTTACGAATGCCTGATCCGGCGCCAAAGATAGTGCCATTGTTGCTCAGGGCGGTGATTGTGCCGTCGTTGGAAATACCAGTAAAACCCTCGATGATACCTTCGTTGCTCAGCGTACCGATGGTGTCATTGTTAGCAATCCCCGCGGCGGAACGTTCAAGCACGTTGCCCGCAATATGGCCATCCGCATCATTGTTCAGGCTGAGGATACCTAAGTTAAGAATGCCGTTAAAACCGCTGACAGTACCGCTGTTGGTGATGGTTGAATCACCCGCTGCAAAAATACCGGAGCCGTCAATGCCTTCTCTGCCATCTGCGCCTTGGCTGCCGTTTAGGCCGTTTTGGCCACTATTGCCGAAACCGCCTTGGTAGCCGCCTGCACCTGCTGCACCTCCTGTACCTCCTGCACCACCCAAGCCCCTGACCCCGCCCATACCGCCTCGAATAGTCCCGGTGTTGACCACCACCATGTTGGAACCCGAGACGCCAGCGCCGCCAGCGCCGCCAGTGCCACCGTCGCCACCATTGCCACCAGTGCCCCCGTTGCCACCGCGGCCAAAATATCCACCACCAGCTCCACCAGCACCGCCCTTACCGCCGGCACCACCGGTAACGCCCGTGGCACCATTGCCCCCAGTAATGCTGGCATTGTTGATCAGCGTAAAATTGTTGCCCTCGACGCCATCTCCACCGACGGAGCCCTCCCCTGCACTGGCACCGGCACCGCCGTTGCCACCAGCGCCACCAGCGGCACCAGCGGCAGGAAAGACAGCAGGATTATTACCCCCTTTACCGCCATTGCCCCCAGAGCCCGCTGATAGAGTGGAAACACCAGCGCCACCGGTTACGGTGGCCGTGTTCATGAGCGTGAAAGCACTGCCACTGATTGCCGCCGAACCATTGGTCGGGGAAGAGTATTGGCCATTCGAGCCCGAGGTACCGGCACCTCCAGCGACGTTACCACTAATGGAGTTCGCGCCATTCGCCCCTGTACTGCCATTCGTTGCAGACCCACCGCTACCCGCATCGCCGGAGAACTGGCCCGAAATCGCGGTGGTGATCGCTCCTGTACCTGGGCCGTTCAATCTCAACGAATTGCCGCTACCAATCAGGTTGCCACCATTAATGGTCAGGGGAGCATAAGCGTTCAGCGTCGTTGCGAGGTTACGTAGCAAGATGTCCGAGGTCAGGGTAATCGTGCTTATCCCCGGATCGATATTCACTGCCCCACTGGTGGACAATTGTTCGCGCAGGGACCCTGAACCGAAATTCACACCCGTATCGACATCATAGGACGTCGCCCACACTGAAGAGGCAACACCCAACGACAGCAAGGCCAGTGGCAAGACGGCTGTTTTAGCGCATCGTTTCGACGAGCGAGTGCCCGAACCGGTAACGGCTAAAGAGCTGCCACACGTTTTTGACTTGGCTACTTCAGAAACGACTTGCGGCGCCCCCAATGTGCTGTTCCATACCAACCGGTAAATCGCCTTGTTCATGCATGTAACCTATGCTTTGTTGATTTTTTTTGGCTAAGGGGATTCAAAGAATCTTGACCCCGTGCGGGTTGTGTTGCGGGTGTTGCCAGAAAGCGTCATTGCTAAAACGAGCAAATACATCGGGGGGCAGAATGGTCGGCCGGCTGAGGGCCCGTACGCTGGGCCTGACGTCGTGTAGCCCGGGTGTGCCCGCCCGTTGATCGAACTCGCTCGCGTCGAACTGAACGTTGTCCATGTCGTGCTTGAAGGCAGGCTCACCGATAAAGGCATAGATGCCGTCGAGGACCGCCTGCGGGTTGTCGACCAGACTCTCGTAGCGCACCAACAGCAAACGGCTGGCGTGTGCGCCGTAAAACGCCTCTTTGAGGGCGTTGTAGGGGTAACCGAGCATGCCGTCGGCGTTGGCCACGGCATCGGCGCGGCTATACACCGTGCCACCGGCCTGATAGTTGAAAATGGCTGAAGGCGAGAACGTATTGCGTTGAATCAAACGTTCGATGCTATCGACGATCCACGGCACCTCACGTACGCAGGCAATCACCTTGTTGTTTGGAAAAAGGCTGTGCAGCAAGGCCATGCGTGAGCACCAGGCGCGGTTACTGTCGAAGATCACCGAAGCCGAGTATTCCTTGCCATAGAACTGCTCAAACAAGCCGCGCAGAATGCGTTGGCGTTGCTGATCGGAAATAAACAGCGAAAACTCGTTTTGGCCACTCATACCATTGAGCAGCTCATTGACCAGGCCGGCCACAGGGCTGCTTATATGCGCGTGAAAACGCGGGTTCTGGCGTAGCAGGGCCGACAGCAAAGTCGAACCCGAACGGGGCAAGCCAGAAATGAAATGCATTGCGTGCTCGGGGCAGGTCATAACGCCTTGGTCCCTGACAGAAGTATCACTGAACATTTGAAAATCCTGTTGCGGCGTTTCTCAAGTTGACTGGCCTAGTGACCTGAGCAGGCAGTTCGTTAATCCCTACGAGCCAGAAACAGGTACTAAAAATTAAAATAGATAAACGCATTGACCCAGTTGGCCAACAAGATGACGTTCATCAAACGTAAGGCAGGCGATGCGGCAGGACACAACCTGCCAAGTAATATTCTCGTGCTCTTTTCACCGTTCTGCGTCGGCATTCCCAAGTCCTGCCGTAGTAATACATCCCCTCGACAAAACCGCTCTGAAATAGGTTGAACCGCCTGCCGCTGAACGATGAAAAACACTGAAAAACGCTGAAAACTTATGAAAGGCACCCTTCAAGTGCCACGCTCGGACAGGCCGGCGTCCGCTACGTTGCAAAGTATCCTCCAGCGGCTAGAGGCCAATCTGCGGGTCAACAACGCCGGAGTCGGTCGCACCTCCAAAGTCGTGCGGACTGGCGCGGGGGATATCGGCGTATTGCAGTGGCGCAGAGCCGCTCAGACCCCGCGTTTCATTATTGGTTGAAGCATGACGCCCGTTTACTAAACTTTAAGTAACGCTGAACGCGGGGCAGTTAACGCCGTGATACACGATCCATAGAAGTTATGAGCCGTGTCAAAGGTAACGGGGGAAGGCGCGAAGAAAGTTTAAACAGTGTTATCGCCGGCTGCACAAAATGAACATGTCATTACCATCATCAATGAGATAGCGAGTTTCAGTCAGTGGCCGTATCCAGTAACTCAAGTTACTGTTTGGCCGAAAAATAAACAGGCCCAATGTACTCGTCAACTCAGGATTCTTGCTGTCGGCTTCGCCTTGGGCATTACTCACAACATTGACTTGCAAACGATGTCCTTGTTGTTGCACCTCAAAGGCGCTATTGCGACGTGCGGTTCCCAGTTCTGTGCCGGTGTTGGCATCAATCAATTTGGCCACCATGCGCATATGGCTCAGGCCGGTGCGCTGCAAATCCAATCTGTAACGTATCGTCAACCAACCCGGCCGCGCTTCAGAATGCGTTTGATGCGCACTTTCCCCTTCGCACCAGAAATCCCGGCCGGTAGCGTGCTCTGCCGACAGGCGCCCAAGCCCCACGCCCAGCAGGCCGGCGAAAAGGAAGGCCAGGCACCAGACTGCGTTTGCGCCAGATCTAGTCATGTTGTTGTACACCTATGCAGCGACTACCTACTTTTTCAAGTTCACCCTCACAGAGAATCTGATCGGCGCCACGACGGGCGGGCAACAGATAAAGGTGCAGATTGTCCAGTGACAGTCCCTCAAGTTCCGCCAATTTACGACTGCGCAGCACCAGGGGTTGCAGGAAGGACGGCGCCATGGGTTGTATGTCTCGAGCGGACAGATGGACCTGTACCTCACTTATTGTTACCGGCGTAGCGAACGTTGGAGGTATGACCTCTGGCGAGGCGGGCAGCCCGATTCTTCCCAGCAAAAATGCAAGGGCACCCCACAGGAGTAATGCCACCCAAAGCCCCCAACGTACGGGCGAGGTTACCGGTGATACAGGCAGAGAATCGCAAGCACTTTCCATTGCTGCCGGCATTGCCATGATCGAAGGCGGTTCGGCATCCTGGCTCCCCGTATCAGGCATGGCTGGAGCAAGGATGGGGCGTTCGCGGTCAACGACGGCTTCACCCGCAACGGGCACGGCTTTCGATACGCTGGATACTTCCTCGACCCGTACACTGTCCGCGAGCTTGTAGCCTATGCGCGGCAACGTCTGAATGAACTCTCTATCGGGTTGCAGCTTTTCCAGCGCCAGGCGTAATTGTCGGACCACCTGAGCCAAACTGTTGTCGGTTACTTCCAGGCCGAACTGGCCCCACGCCCCCTCCATCAGTTCGCGCTTACGCACTACCGTGCCACCGGATCTCAAGAGCATGGCCAGGCATCGACTGGCGATTGCGCCCACGCGTAAAGGCTCCTCGTCTGCACAATCGGCTCGAAACAACAAGAAGTTGTCTTCGTCAAACACCAACTGTTCATCGATCAGTACTAGGCCCATGGCGACCTTCTATGCGTGGCAGGAAGGCGAGTCGAACGCCGGTGCTCAACAGTCGTGTGTAGTCTCATTCAGGCGATACCGTAAAACATACGCGTGTACCGATTGACGCTTCTTGACCGACGTTGTTCAGTCGGTTGTCGAGAGGCGAGAAGTTCAACTTGCTGCTCGATGTCCTCGCGCAAATCCGCCAGGTTCAACAGGTTATCGTAGTCGGTCTTTAGCTGTTTGCGCTGCTCGATCTGACGTAACTGGTTGCTGACCTTCAACTGTAGAAGTTCGGGGTTGATGGGTTTGGCAGTAATGAAAATCACCGGAATCCGCTTGGCTCGCGGATGGCTGCGCAGGTGCCTGAGCAACTCGAAGCCGTCCATGTCGGGAGAAGGGACTGTAAGGACTCTTCGGGGCTTTGCCAGGCGGTGACGTCGATGCTGCACGTGACGCCAAAAATATGCACAACGAGCCGGGGCTTAGCGCGGGTCAATTCCCCATTCACGCGTCGTGGCGTGAGGTATCCAGTCACTGAGCGATGCGCTTGCGCCATTGACCATACCGAGCGTGAACCCGTTATTCGGACTCGCAAGAAACGACCGGGTCGTGACTGGATTCAGCCGCCGCCAGCTTCAATCGGTCAGCTTTACTGATGTATTTGTTCTTGTTGACCGGTGCCAGTTTCGCACTCGCTTTTTTGGCTTTAGCCTTGAATAGCTGTTTTAATTTTTTTTGACGGTTCATGTTTTTTGGCTCGGCTGGTAAGGGCTCGCATGATATCAGCTTAACTATTTGACCGGCTCCTGATCGGCCTCATACGTTTTTATGCCCTGTACCCAAGACTTTTTTCAACTGATGAACCACGTGGGCTTCGACGGCACCTTCATTGGCGCTTGCGTCATACGCGGCACAACACGCGGATGCCTCTGCGTCGGAGCAGCGATACACCGCAATGACACTGCCAGGGCCACACCCGGTATGCCCGCACAGGGTCAGGCCACCTTCAATCGGACCCTGCATCACCCCAAGACCATATCCCGGTGCAATCCATGGTCGTCCGGGAATCGGACCGCCCAATGTTCGAGCGGTCTGCATTTGCTGGAGCAAATCCGTAGAGAGAAGGTCTGCGCCGAGCAGGCGGTCGAGCCATAGCGCTGCGTGCGAAAGGGGGCCGATCAGCAGGCCGTGATAAACCCAGGCAGGGTCATAGCGGGACGATTTACCCAGACAGGTTGCTTGTAAATCTGCTCGCGTTTTGGCGAAGTGAACGCCCGACAGACCCAAGGGCGTGAATGCACGACAACTCACGGCCTCTTCAAGCGCCAGATCAGTCACTCGTTCAATCAGCCTGCCGATGAGCCAGTAACCGACATTCGAGTAGCGCCACGCGGTTCCGGGGCTGTATCGCAGTCGAGTGCCCTCAAGACGTTGCATCATTTCACCTGCCGGCCAGGCGCTCTCATGGTTCGCAACCGCGCTGTGATACTCCGCCAGTTCGCCATAGTCGGCCAGACCCGCCTCATGCCGCAGTAGTTGGCGCAACGTGAACGGTTGATCAAGAACCGGGTCGTCCAATCCGACCCGGCCATCGCGAACCAGTGAAAGTGCCGTCACGGCCAGAACTGTCTTGGTAAAACTCCACCAGGGGACCAACGGTTCTGACCGGTCAGGTGCCAATGACTGACCTCTGGATACAAGTGAACTCAGCATTGGCTTCCCTGGAGTGTTGAACAGATCGACAGCTCGACAAGATATCTCATTCATCCTTGTTCATGAGACAGCAACGTCCCGTTGAGCTGACAAAGCGTTTCGCCTGTTCTCTACCGTGTTCAGGGCCGTCGCACTACAGCAACGAAATCGGGTAGCTGACAAAGAGCCGGTTTTCGTCGAATTCGTTGGTGCTGAAGTCTCTGCGAATACTGGAGTTGCGCCATTTGACGCTCAGGTTTTTCAGGGCGCCGGACTGGATCACATAAGCCAATTCAGATTCGCGGCCCCATTCCTTGCCATCCGTGATAGCGCCTGTGTGCACGTTGTCGCCACTCAAGTAACGGTTCATCAGCGTCAGTCCAGGGACACCGACGGTTGTGAAGTTGAAGTCGTGACGAACCTGCCAGGAGCGTTCCTGCGCGTTATCGAAACTGGAGTTGTAGCTGTCGTTCGCCAGTGTGCCGCCACTGGCGCCGTTGACCCGCATCCACGCTGTATCACCGGTGAGCTTTTGCAAGCCGACATAAAAGGTGTTGCCGCCCAGTTTGGCGGAGAACAGACCGAAAGCGGTCTTGTTGTCCATATCGCCGGCCAGGCTGGCACCGTCTTCCTTGCCAATGAAGTAGCCCATGTTGGCGCCCAGTGTCCAGTCACCTACCGGTTGGCTGTGGTTGAGGCTGATGTACTGTTGTTGGTAGATGTCTTGAAGTTCGTCGTACCAGAGTCCAACCGTCGTGCGTTTCTCGTTGAACGTGTATTCGCCGCCGCCGAAGTTGAACCGGTCGGACGTGAACGCCGCTTTGCCGTTCATGGACATATCTTCCATGCTGGCGTCGTTACGCGGGCTGTTCTGCCTGATCTGACCGCCGTACAACGTCAACCCGTTGATTTCCTGGGAGGTGATCTGGGCGCCTTGAAAGGTCTGCGGCAACGAACGGCCGTCATCTGAACGCAGAATCGGCAGCGAACTGACCCATTCGCCTACTTTCACCACCGTTTTGGAAACCTTGGCCTTGGCGGCAATGCCCAACCGTCCAAAGTTGTCCGCTGGACGCCCATCGTCATGGACAGGCAACAGTTGCGTGCCGGCCGTGCCTTTGCCCCCGTCGAGCTTCTGCGAATACAGTCCCAGAACATCCACGCCGAACCCTACCGGACCTTGGGTGTAGCCGGAGCGGGCGTCGAGTATAAAGTTTTGCGTCCACTCTTCAGCCTTGTTCTGTGGTGCGGCTGGACGCGGGTAGGCGGGGTTGACGAAGTTGCGATTGATGTAAGCGTTGCGCAGGTTGAGCGTGCTGGTAGCGCCCTCGATGAAACCGCTATTTTCATCGGCATGAGCAGCAGTCGCCACGCCCGCACCGAGTGCCAGGGTCAGGCCGATCAATGTGTAATGTGCAGGCACGTTACGGCGAAAAACAGAGTGATGCATGAGGGGTTCTCTCGCAGTGAATTATTATTTTTTTGGCAGTTTTTTGCAGTCGGCGACTGAATTTCAGGCGCAGGCGGCCCTGGCAACCATCTGCCGGGAGACCGCCGGGTAAGCGTTAAGCGAAGAGGGGTGTCAGCTGTTGGCCACCTGACGACGCAGCAGGTCGTCAATGGCCCGGATTGCCAGGGGGTAACCGTCGGCCCCCATGCCGCAGATCACCGCATTCACCGCGCCGGACATGATGGAGTGGCGATGCAGTTCATCCCGTGCATGGATGTTCGACAGATGCAGTTCAATCAGCGGTGTGTTGAGCAGCTTCAGGGCATCGAGCACCGGAATCGAATGAAACGATAAGCCGGCCGGGTTGATGATCACCGCTGCGCCTTGCTCGAAGGCTTCTTGAATCCAGTCGACCATCACGCCTTCGTGGTTGGTCTGGCGAAAGTCGCAGACCAGGTCAAGTTCCTCGGCCAGCCGTTCACTGCGTTGGCGAATCTGATCGAGCGTGGTGTGGCCATAGATGTGCGGCTCACGACGACCCAGCAGGTTCAAGTTCGGGCCGTTAAGGATGAAGACGGTGCGGTTCATGGTCGTCCTGCTGCGTTATTTGGAAAGAAGGGCTGGAGCGGCAGTCGTGTCCGCGTCAGGTGCCGCGACGGCGTTCAGGTCGATGCCGCGGGTTTCAGGGCCGATGAGGATCATGGCCAGCGAGATCAGGTTGATCACGGCGCACAGCGTCACCAGCGGCCAGGGCGAGTTGTTCGACTGGCTCATCAGATAGACCGCGATCATTGGCATCGGGCCACCGATGACCAGGTTGGCGCCGGTGTAGGCCAGTGCCGAGCCCGAGTAACGAACCTGGGTCGGGAATGCTTCGGCGAATGCCACCGGCTGGATGCCGCTTTGAAACTGGGTGAAGCCCAAAAACAGCCCCATGATTGCCATGATGGCGGCAACGTTCAGCGTGTTGAGGATCGGGAAATAGACGAACAGGATCAGCAAGGTCATGCACGAACCGAATGCCAGCGCCTTTTTACGGCCCCAACGATCGGACAGATAACCACCGGCCAGCGCACCGAAGATCGCACACATGTTTGCCACCATCAGCGACATGAAGCCTGTCGACTGGCTAAAGCCCAGGTGCTTGGTCAGGTAGCTGAGGGAGAAAATCACGATCAGATAGAACAGCGCAGCGGGCGAGCAAAAGAAAAACATCAAGCGCAGGATGGTTTTGTAGTGGCTACCAACAGCGGACTTGAGCGGGCTTTTTTCCTGCTTGATCGGGGTCTTTTTCAAGGCGACGAAGGCTGGGGTTTCATCGACTTTCAGGCGGATGAAGATCGCGACCACCACCAGTACGAAACTCAGGAGGAAGGGGATCCGCCAGCCAAAGCTTTCGAATTGTTCGCTGGAAAGTGTCGCAGCCAGGCCCATCAGTACGCCGTTGGCTAATATCTGACTGAGGGGCGAGCACAAGCCGAGCAAGCCGGAATAACGTCCGCGTCGGTCTGGGGAGGCGTGCTCCAGCGCCATCAGTTGTGCCCCGGTGGACTCACCGCCCAGCGCGAAGCCTTGAATGATTCGCAGCAGAACGAGAAGGATCGGTGCCCAAATGCCGATCTGAGCATAAGTAGGCAACAGGCCCATCAGCACAGAGGCCAGACCCATCAGGGTCACGGTGGCCAGCATCAGATTGCGGCGGCCCAGTTTGTCGCCGAGGTAGCCACAGGTAATCGCGCCCAATGGACGAGCGGCCAGGCCAACGCCAAACGTTGCCAGCGAGGCGAGCAGGCCGGCGGTCGGCTCCATGGCCGGGAAAAACAGCTTGGGCAGAATGGTCGCCGACACCGCGCCATACAGGGTGAAGTCAAACCACTCCAAAGCGGTACCAACGGTCGCGGCGGTCACCGCTTTGCGAGGCATGCGCGAATCATGAGTCTCGTGACTGGTTGTGCTCATTGAGGTGCTCGTCATTGTTTTTATGGTTACGGGATACCCATACGATTCCGTTCGGGCAGAGGCCTTTGCAGGAAGCGTTTGCAGTGGGTAGACATTAACGCATCGTCCCTACAGAATAATTATCAAAATCACGACAAATAGATAAGCTGGCCTTATGGGTGAGGATCATGGAACTGCGTCATCTGAAAGCCTTTGTGGTCGCCGCCGACTTGCAGCACTTCAGCCGGGCGGCAGAACAACTGGGTATTGCGCAACCGGCGCTGAGTCAATTGATGCGCACGCTTGAGTCCGAGCTGGGGCTGGCACTGTTCCGCCGGGAAAACCGGGGCGTCGCGTTGACCGCTGCCGGCGAGGCGTTTTTGCCCCATGCGCGGCAGTCCATCGAGTCCAGCGAACTGGCGACTGCCGCTGCACGGCGTGCCCGACGCGGTGAAGTGGGGGAGATCAACATCGGCTACCACTCGGCGTTGTTCGAGGCCAACCTTCCGCAATTGCTGCGGCATTACTTCAGCACGTTCCCCGAAGTCAAAGTGTCGCTGGTGGACGCGGGGATCCGCGCGCAGTTCGACAGTTTGCTGGACCACACACTCGACCTGGCCTTTGCCAGGGTGTTTAAGGATCACCTGCCTGATCGTCTGCGCACCCATCATTTCAGTCAATCCCGGCTGGTTTTGCTGATCCCGGACAACCATGAACTGGCGGACAGCTTTAGCGGAGAACTGGCGACGTTGCGGCACGAGAAATTTGTGTTTTTGCAGGACAGTGCCGGCATCGGCCTGACCTCGCACACCCTCCAGGCGTGCCGGCAAAACCAGCTGCACCCCGAGAACATCATGTCTGTGCCGTCACTGATGAGCATCCCCGGATTGGTGGCGGCGGGTATCGGCTTGAGCATCGTGCCTGAAACCATGACCCGGTTGACCATGCCAGGCATTCGGATCGTGCCGCTGGCGCAACCGGAAATGGTCAGCGAACTGTCGCTGATTTCCCGCATCGATGAGCGTTCCAGTGCGGTGCTGCACTTTATTGAGGAGGCTCAGGGATGGGGATGACCGCTATGCGTTTGGTGATATACCCCACTGTCGATAGTAAAGTGGCAACCAATGTCTTGATTCAACAGGGATGACCTATGTCTCAACGCCGTTCGATGTGGATTGCCCTGTTGGTCGCGGTCACCTTCTTCATGGAGAACCTCGACGCCACGGTGATCGCCACTGCGCTGCCGGACATGGCCAGGACGTTTGGTGTGCCGGTGGTGGATGTGAACATCGGGATGAGCGTCTACATGCTCGCGGTGGCGGTGTTCATCCCCATCAGCGGCTGGTTGGCCGATCGCTTTGGCTCAAGGCTGGTATTCAGTTCGGCAATCGTGCTGTTCAGCCTGTCTTCGCTGATGTGTGCATTGAGTGGCAGCCTGGAAACTTTTGTTGCCTCGCGCGTGCTGCAAGGCATCAGCGGCGCGATGATGGTCCCGGTCGGGCGCCTGGCGGTGCTGCGCACCACCGAAAAGAAAGACCTCGTGCGGGCGATATCCTTTATTACCTGGCCCGGTCTGGTTGCTCCGGTGCTTGGACCGCCCTTGGGCGGCTTGATCGTCACCCACGCCTCCTGGCCATGGATTTTCTACCTCAATCTTCCATTAGGCGTGTTGGCCTTGGTGGCCGCGCTCCTGCTGATTCCCAGGCAAGAACACGTCGTTAACCGAACCTTTGATTTCAGTGGTTTTCTGCTGGCGGGCACTGCCAGCGCTGCACTGCTGTTTGGCGTCGAGATGCTGGGGCAAGGCCAGGCCAATTTGCTTCACGCACTGTTGCTCAGTGGGGCAGGTGTGGTGCTCGCGATCCTGGCCTGGCGACATATGCGCCGGCATGCACAGCCATTGCTGGCACTGGGGGTTCTGGGCATCCGCACATTCAGCGTCTGCTTGTGTGGTGGATCGATTTTCCGGATCGCCATCAGCGCCTTGCCGTTTCTCCTGCCGCTGATGTTTCAACTGGCCTTCGGCCTTTCTGCGCTGGATGCGGGGCTGTTGGTGCTGGCCGTCTTTGCGGGCAATCTGGCCATGAAACCGTTCACCTCGGCGGTGATGCAACGCTGGGGCTTTCGCCCGGTGTTGATGGTCAATGGCGTGCTCGGCGTGCTGGCGATAGCGGCCTGTGCCTTGCTCGATGAACACATGAGCAGGGTGCTTGTCTTGTTGATTCTGTTCGTCGGGGGGTTGTCACGCTCCATGCAGTTCACCGCGTTCAACACGTTGGGGTTTGCAGACGTTCCCAAGGAGCAGATGAGCGATGCTTCAACCTTGTTCAGTATGTTCTTCCAGCTCAGCATGGCGATGGGTGTTGCCGCAGGCGCATTGCTGTTGCGTCTTGCCATGAGCATCCACGGCAATACCGGGCACGCAGAAACACTCGACTTTCAGCTGACGTTCCTTTGTGTTGCGGCGATTGGGGGGATTGCATTGCTGGACAACCTGCGCTTGCCACCCAAGGCAGGTGAGTCGGTCTTGCAGCGGGCATGAGAAAAGCGCTGAGCCGGTGTTGAGCGATGGCGTCTCAACACCCGGCCGGCGTGATTAGAAGTCGAAGAACACGGTTTCCGCTTCGCCTTGAACATGAATATCGAATCGGTAGGCCAGCTTGCCGTCAACCGTGCAGCGCCGGGCGATCAGGGATTCGCGCCGATGAGGTTGTTCAATCAGGTTCAAGACCGGATCGACGGCATTCGCCTGGGGTTCGTCGTCGAAATACAGGCGGGTCTGCAGGTGGATGTTGATGCCTCGGGCAAACAGCGCCACGTTGATGTGCGAAGCCATGGGAACGCCCGAGGCGTTTTTCACTACGCCCGGCTTGACGGTGTTGATCGTCCATTCGCCCACATCGGTCGTGGCGGTACGGCCAAAGCAGTTGAAGGGCTTTTCCAGATCGAAAGCGCTGTCGTAGAGGCCATCGTGATTGGCCTGCCAAAACTCCAGAAACGCGTCACGAATCAAGTGGCCGTTACCGTCGTAAACGTGACCCATCAACAGAATGTGCTCACCTGGCGCGCCAGGTTTTGCCATCAGGTTCCAGATTTCCTGTTCGCGCGGCGCGTTTCCGGCTGCTTCCAGTGCCAGTCCGATATGGACATAAGGGCCGGCGGTTTGCGACGGCGTTTCAGGCAGAAGTTCAACGGGCATGTGCAGGCCTCCTCAGCAGTTTTCGAAGTGGGTCTTGCGCTGGCCGCGCAGGACGATATCAAAGCGATAAGCCAGGCAATCCATAGGATTGGCCATGCTCATATCAAGCTTGGCGATCAGACTCTGCACCGCATCCTGATTGGCGATCGACTTGACGATCGGGCACATGGGGATCAGCGGATCGCCTTCGAAATACAACTGGGTAATCAGGCGCGTGGCAATGGACGGGCCACTGATGGAGACATGGATATGCGCGGGACGCCAATCGTTGGGACCGTTGCGCCATGGGTATGGGCCGGGTTTGACGGTGCGGAAGCTATAGTTGCCATCGCGGTCGGTCAATGCTCGGCCGACGCCACCGAAGTTCGGATCAAGGGGGGCCAGATAACTGTCTTTCTTATGCCGGTAACGGCCACCGGCATTGGCTTGCCACATCTCCACCAGGGTGTGGGGGATCGGCTTGCCGTACTGATCACAGACACGACCGGCGACGATGATGCGTTCGCCGATGGGCAGGCCACCGTGATTGAAATTCAACAGCAGATCGTTATCGTGCCGACCCATCTGCAGGTGGGAAAAGTCCGGACCGCTGGTTTCGGATAAAGACTGAGGGATGCTCACCAATGCCTGGCGGGGAGATCGCAGGATGGACGTCTTGTAGTCGGGTGTCAGGGCTTTTGGATGCCAATTACGGTCACGAATGACGAAGCGGCTGTCGTGCGCATCAGACATGTCGTTTTTCCTGTTGTTATGGTTGGACGGAGGCGGGCACTGCGTTGGCAGCGACGTGGCCCCAGTTTCCGCTTGTGCGACCCAACCAGAAATTGAAAAAAACGACTTGATGCATGTCCAAATGGTTATGGATATTTTCCCTCACGATATTCTTCTCCGACCTCACGCAACGCCTCCACGCACCACTGAGCCGCCGTTGTCACGGGCAATACAGGATTGGTGCACAGCCCTACAGAGCCCCCTGGTTCGCGCATTCCAAGATCCAGCTCTACCAGATCGCCTTGCCGCAAATCCTGTCTGACCGCATCGAATGGCGCGACCCAGATGGCCTGACTGCATTGCACGTAGCGCCGGCTCAGCGCCACCGAAAGGGTTTCCAGGCGTTGACGTGATGGTGTTATGCCGTGCTGCACAAACAGGCTGTCGGCGAACTTGCGGATCGTCGTCCCTGCCGAGGGTAATACCAGCGGATAGTCTTCGAGGTTTTTATGCCCCAGCGGATCAGCGAGCAATGGATGGCCGTTACGGACCACCAGGGTCATGGATTCGCTGTAGAGGTGTTCGAACGTCAGCCCGAGAATCAAAGGGCTATCGGTCATTCTGCCCACCACCAGATCCAGTTCTCCGACTCGCAGCCGGGACAGCAAATAGGCGCTCGGCCCGGTCACGACATTGACCACCAATGCCGGATGACGCTGGTGTAGACGGGATACGATTTCAGGCACCAACAGACTTTCGACCGTGGACAGCGCACCGAGCTGCACGGTAATGGGTTCATGTACCCCGGAGCGCAAACTGTTGACCCCTTCACGCAGCGATTGCACGCTCGGGCCCGCATAGCGCAAAAAGGCCACTCCAGCCTCGGTCAGTGTCGAGCCCTTTTTACTCCGTTCAAACAGAGTGGCTTGCAGCAGGGATTCCAGTTCTTTGAGCGTCTTGGAAAGCGCGGGCTGGCTGATGGCCAACTTATCGCAAGCACGTGCCAGGCTGCCCTGGCGCGCCACTTCGAGAAAACACACCAGATGACGGAATTTGATTCGGGTATCGATGTTCAATCGGCTGCTCTGCCTATGGGGTATGGCATCCATTATTGTCGAATGCGAAGCGTTCGGGCAGTTGAACTGTACTGCGCTGGTCATTTTCTGCCATCAATGACTCAAAGCCACCTTGCGTCATCCGGTCAAATCTTGAGTAAAAAGACAAACACACCTTGGGCCGCAGCTTCGTCCGCTACTCTTTTTCTCGCCTTCAGACTTCGTTAAGAAATGCCTTGGATACTGCTCCCGGATTGCTCCCTGGAGGTGTCTTCAATGTCCGATTTCAACTGGAACACTCAGTTGCCGCTGCGCTTTGGCCAAGCGCAAACACCACAGATGCATCTCGTCAGAGCATTGCCGGACGACCCGCAACGGGACGCCTTCGAAGCCTTCATCCAGCAACGTTTTCGCAAGGCACACGGAGCCGACATTCGCCATTTCATGCCGCAACTGTTTGGTATGAACGATGCGGCGGGGGCGTTGTGCGCCGTGGTCGGCGTGCGTCTGGCCAGTGCCGGTCCCCTGTTTCTGGAGGCTTATCTGGACGAGGCGATTGATCCGCTGATCAGTGCGGTCGCCGATCAGACCGTGGACCGCTCGGCCATCGTCGAAGTGGGCAATCTGGCGGCCAGCGACACCGCAAGCGCCCGAGTGAGCATCATCGCGATGACCTACCTGCTGGCCATGGGAGGACTGGAGTGGGTCGCCTTTACCGGGAACCTGGGGCTGGTGAACAGCTTTCATCGTCTTGGTTTGAAACCGGTGACGCTATGTGCTGCCGACCCTGCGCGCCTGGGTGAGGACCGCCATGCCTGGGGCAGCTACTACGACAGCAAACCATGGGTTCACGTGGGCAACATCCGTTGCGGATTCATTCATTTATGCAGCATGGGTCTGTTCAGTCGCATGGGGTTGCCAACCACCCTTGCAGGAGCCTTCCATGTCGCCTGAACTGGAACGTTTCCAACAGACCCTGCGCGATCATGCCGAGCGAAAAACCAACGCCACCGCATTGTGGGACGACCAGCAGAAGCTGGACTACGCCACGCTGTATGCCGAAGTGACGTATCGCCAGCAGCGCCTGCGCAATGAGCAGGTCAAGGTTGTCGCTCTGGCACTGGACAACGGCGTAGACGCCATGCTCTGGGATCTGGCAGCACTTTTCGAAGGCCTGACCTGTGTGGCCTTGCCGCCCTTTTTCAGTCCGGCGCAACGCAGGCATTGCCTGGAACACAGTCAGGCCGAACGGGTGATTGCCGAGCCACGAATGGACGGCGAACTGCAAGCGGCCGAGTATCAGAAGTACGGTGAGTTCTGGCGTCGCTCATTCGCTGGCACAGACCGGATGCCCGAAGGCACCGCCAAATTGACGTTCACCTCGGGTACCACAGGCACACCGAAGGGTGTGTGTTTGAGTGCCCAAAGCATTCTGCGAGTCACCCGTGAGCTGGATCTGGCCAGCAAACCCACCGACCCACAGCACCACCTGGCCCTGCTGCCGTTGGCCATTTTGCTTGAGAACATCGGTTGTTATGCCGCGCTGTCTGCCGGCGCGACATTGAGCCTGCCCAGCCAGAAAACCCTGGGGGTTCAAGGCGCAAGCGGTGTCGATGTACCGCAGCTGTTGAGATGCCTGTCCAGCCGATCTCCTCAGAGCCTGATTTTAGTGCCTCAGTTACTGCTGGTGCTGGTCAGCGCTGCCGAACAGAAAGCCTTCGACCCGCGGCATCTGCGTTTTGCCGCTGTGGGCGGCGCCCGGGTTTGCGAGGACTTGCTGCATCGTGCACAGCGTGTGGGAGTCCCGGTTTATGAAGGTTATGGACTGTCGGAATGTGCCTCGGTGGTGTGTCTCAACCGCCCGCAAGCGCGCCGCCCCGGCAGTGTCGGGCAGCCATTGCCCCATGTGGAGATTCGCCTGGCGGACGACGGCGAAGTGCTCATCAAGGGTGCAACCTTGCTGGGCTACCTGGGAGAGGCACCACACACCACTCAATGGTGGCCCAGCGGGGATCTGGGCGAGTTCGACGCCGAAGGTTTTCTTTACCTCAAGGGGCGCAAGAAACATCAGTTCGTGACCAGTTTCGGTCGCAACGTAAACCCCGAGTGGGTGGAGGCCGAACTGACCCAGCGCCGTCATGTTGCCCAGGCCTTCGTGTACGGCGAAGCCATGGCGCACAACCATGCGCTGCTCTGGCCTCTTCGTCAGGACTGTACCGACGATCAGCTGGCCGCCACCGTCGCGCAGGCCAACGAGGCTTTGCCCGAGTACGCGCGGATTCGTCACTGGACCCGGCTCGACCAACCCTTCACGCCCGCCAACGGTTTGCTCACCGCCAATGGCCGGCCTCGCCGTGATGCCATTGTCGAACACTATCGGGTGCAACTGAGCGAATCGGTCGTTGCCGAGGAGTACGTGCCATGAGTTTTTTTGATGCGCTGCAAGAAGCCACTCACCAAGAACGTCTTGAGTTGTTCAACGTGCCGATCATTCGTGATGCGCTGGAGGGCAACGTCAGCCTGCAAAGTTACCGGGCCTTTCTGGAACAGGCCTATTACCACGTGCGCCATACCGTTCCGTTGATGATGGCCTGCGGGGCACGCCTGCCATCACGTCTGGAATGGCTGCGCGAAGCGGTGTGTGAATACATCGAGGACGAGTATGGCCACGAACAGTGGGTACTCAATGACATCGAAGCCTGCGGCGGCGACAAGGAGGCTGTGCGCGAGGGACGTCCGTCCTTGCCGATCGAACTGATGGTCAGCTACCTCTACGACTTGATTGCCCGGGCCAACCCGGTGGGGTTGTTCGGCATGGTCAACGTGCTCGAAGGTACCAGCATCGCGCTGGCTACCCGCGCAGCCGGGAGCATTCGCGAACACCTGAGCCTGCCGGAAAGTGCCTTCAGTTATCTCAGTTCCCACGGCTCGCTGGATATAGAACACATGCAGACCTTCCGCCGACTGATGGACAAGCTGCAAGACCCGGATGATCAGGCCACCGTCATTGAGGCTTCAAAAGTGGTCTATCGGCTCTACGCCGGTATGTTCCGTGGCTTGCCGCGTGACGGGGAGAGCCTGCATGCGCCTTTCTGAAGCTCGCGTCGTGTTGACTGGCGCCAGCGGTGGTATCGGTCTGGCAATCGCCACAGCACTGTGCGTCAGTGGTGCCCATGTGTTGGCAGTGGCGCGGCATCGGGGACCGTTGGAGCCTTTGCTCAAGCGCTACCCGCAAAACCTGTGCTGGGTGGACGCCGACCTGACCCTCCTCGCCGAGCGTCGCGAGGTGCTGGCCGAGGCCGAAAGCATGGGCGGCATTAACCTGCTGATCAATGCTGCCGGGGTCAATCATTTCTCCATGCTCGAACAACTGGATGACTGCGAGATCAACGCGATGCTGGCGGTGAACATCAGTGCACCTGTCTGCCTGACCAAACTCTTGCTGCCACTGCTCAAGCAGGCCACCAGTGCCATGGTGGTGAACGTTGGTTCGACCTATGGCTCCATTGGCTATCCCGGCTATGCCAGTTATTGCGCCACCAAGTTTGCCCTGCGTGGGTTTTCCGAAGCCTTGCGCCGGGAGCTGGCAGATACGCGCGTCGGCGTACTCTACGTCGCCCCGCGGGCCACTCGCACCAGCATGAACAGCCCGGCAGCCCAAGCGCTGAACGATGCGCTCAAGACCAACGTCGACGATCCGCAAACCGTGGCGGCCGCGGTGATTCACGCCATTGCCGGTGACCGTCGCGATCTGTACCTGGGCTGGCCGGAGCGCTTTTTCGTACGTCTCAATAGCCTGCTGCCCCAACTGGTGGACAGAGGCCTGCGCAAGCAATTGCCGTTGATTCGCCGCTTGAGCAAGAAACCCGACCAGGAGAGCCTCAAACCATGAAAAACCTCGCCGCTTGCCTGCTACTTGGCGCTTTGAGTCAGAGTGCCTGGGCACTGGATGCACAAGATCAGCAGCGCCTGAACGGAATTCAGCAATCCTGGGCCCACATTCAATACCAATTGCCGGAGGGGCAGCGAACCGCGGCCTTCGAAAAGCTCGCCGCTCAGGCTACGAACTTCACACAGGAACGCCAAACGGTGGCTGAGGCCTGGATCTGGTCTGGCATTGTGACCAGCAGTTGGGCTGGGGCTCAGGGAGGCTTGGGCGCACTGAGCAAGGTCAAGGATGCCAAGGCTGATCTGGAACAAGCCCTGGCCCTGGACCCCAAAGCCCTGCAAGGCTCTGCCTACACCAGCCTCGGGGCGTTGTACGACCGTGTCCCGGGATGGCCGATTGGTTTTGGCGACTCGGACAAGGCCGAGCAGTTACTCAAGCTAGCGGTGCAAATGAACCCCGATGGCATCGATAGCCTGTACTTCTGGGGCGATCACCTCTACCGTCAAAAGCGTTACGTTGAAGCGAAGGCTGCACTGCAAAAAGCGCTGAAGGCCGCGCCTCGTCCCGGCCGCGAAACCGCCGATGCCGGGCGCCGCAAAGAGATTGAAACGCTGTTGGTGGACGTGAACAAAAAACTCGGCTGACAGGAGTCCGTGTGCGTTTATTACTGATAGAGGATGACGTGGCGCTCGGCAAAGGCATCCATCAGGCCCTGAGTCGTGAAGGTTATACCGTCGACTGGTTGCAGGACGGCAGCAGCGCTTTGCACTCGCTGGTCACTGAAGCCTTCGATCTGGCGGTACTCGACCTTGGGCTGCCACGCATGCACGGTCTCGAAGTACTCAGACGCTTGCGTGACGTGGGTTCCAATCTGCCGGTGCTGATCCTGACCGCGCGCGATGCCACCGAAGACCGTATCGCCGGGCTGGATGCCGGTGCCGATGACTACCTGATCAAGCCGTTTGACCTGGCGGAGTTGAAAGCCCGTATCCGTGCGCTGTTGCGACGCAGCGCCGGCCGCGCGCAATCGCTGATCGAACACGCCGGAGTCAGCCTGAACCCTGGTACCCAGCAAGTCACCTACAAGGGTGAGTCCGTCGCCCTGACACCCAAGGAGTACCAGTTACTCCACGAACTGCTCTCGCCGCCCGGTCGCGTCATGACTCGCGATCACCTGATGCAATTGCTCTATGGCTGGAACGAGGAAGCCGAAAGCAACACCCTGGAGGTGCACATCCATCACCTGCGCAAGAAGTTCTCCGCCGACCTGATCCGTACCATCCGGGGGATCGGTTACCTGGTGGAGGAGCGTCGATGACCTCGATCAGGCGTCGTACCCTGACCCTGATCATCGGACTGATGCTTGCGGGTTTGACGGTCATCAGCCTGCTCAACCTGCATGACAGCAACCACGAAATTGCCGAGGTCTATGATGCCCAGTTGGCCCAGAACGCCCGGTTGCTCCAGGGCGTCATGCGCATGCCCGTGGCCAGCAAGGAACATGCTGATCTGTATCAGGCGTTCAACCAGGCTCTGAGCGAGGCGGAGCCCAGAGTCGACGGGCATCCCTACGAAACCAAGATTGCCTTCCAGGTCTGGAACTTCAAGGGCGAACTGCTGGTACACACGGCGAGCTCACCGTCTTTCAACGCGGCGCCCAGCGCGCCCGGTTTCAGCGACGTGGTCGACATGAAAAAACGGCACTGGCGCGCCTTCATGCTCGAAGACAAGCAGAACAACCTGCGCATCTGGGTAGGCGAACGGGACGACGTCCGATCAGACCTGGTGGACCGTATAGTGCGCCACACGTTGTGGCCTAATATTCTGGGAAGTCTGATGCTGGCCGCAATGATCTGGCTGGCCATCGGCTGGGGGTTGAAACCGCTCGTCAACATGGCTGCAACACTGCGGGCAAGGCATCCAGGCTCACTCGAGCCCCTGCAATTGACGCCGTTACCGACTGAGCTTGAGCCCATGCAGGCAGCCCTGAACCGGATGCTCGCGCAAATTCAGGAAGTCATGGGGCGTGAACGGCGCTTTATCGCCGACGCTGCCCACGAAATGCGAACCCCACTGGCCGTGCTCAGAGTGCATGCCCAAAATCTGCTGGAGGCGGGGAGTGACGAGGATCGTCGCCTATCGCTGGAACACCTGATTGCCGGCGTGGATCGTACCAGCCGCCTGGTTAACCAGTTGCTGACCATGGCCCGTCTCGAGCCGGGAGCGGGAAATCGACCGCCTGAGCCCATCGACCTTGCCGCCACCGTGCGCGACAGCCTGGTTCAATTGACGCCCTGGTTATTGAGTAAGGGGCTTGAGCTGGTGTTCGATGTCAGCGACGACATCAGCCTGGTGAGCGTTGACCCGGCGGCCATCGACATTGCCTTGAACAACCTGGTTACCAACGCGGCGAATTTCTCTCCACTCAATGGATTGATCACGGTAAGGCTGGCTGAAAAAGAAAATGGCTACGAACTGTCTGTCGAGGATGAGGGGCCGGGTATCGATGAGGCGGATCGCGACCGGCTTTTCGAGCGTTTTTACAGCCGAGGAAATGACCAGGGTGCCGGGTTGGGCCTGACCATAGTACAAGCCATTGCAGATCGTTCGGGTGGGCAGATCAAACTGGAAAATCGCATCCCGGCAGGGTTGCGCGCTGTGTTGGAAATTCGTCGCTTTTGACCCTGCCCTGTCGATGACCGTCTATCATTCAGATCCCGCGCCCGGAGCAGGCCACTAGACTTCACAGGGGGGATGAAATCAACGCACCTCAAATCAGGAGATCTGTGATGAACAGAAAGTCTTGGCTGGCGTTGGTGGTGGCAGTAGGGGCAATTTCCGGTTGCGCAAGCAGAACCGCGATTGTCGATGTCCCCCTCAATGCTACCCCGCAAAACGCAGAGCATATCGCTCGAGCCACCCTCAGCCCAGTGGGTAACCAAACCAGTATCTGGCTGAGCGTCGGTGGTGTTCCTCACGACCAGGCGGTATCCAGCCGTCTCGATACGGCGATCTACTCTGGCTCGTGTCAGCAGTTGAGTGCCCAGCCGGTATACGAGACCCGTCAGGCCAACAGTGTCGACTATCCATCTCTTGCCCCGCGTACCCAGCATTGGGCCCAGGCACCGGTGGCACTGAGCGAGTTGACCAAGGGCGACTATGCCTTGCTCGTTCGCACCAGCCCGGCAGACGGTAGCCGCCCCCTTTTCTGCGGCAACATCAGCGCGAGTTAGGGGGCTCATCAAGTACGCGGTTCGCAGCTGTGGCCTGCGCAAGTCCGCCAGGCCACGGTGACGTCGTCAGGGTTAGTGCCTGCATCCACCACGCAACTGCGCCGGACTCACGCCCAGGCGTTGCTTGAAAGTGGTCGCCATGTGCGCCTGGGAGTTGAAACCGCAGGTATGGGCAATCGCCGACAAGCTGATTGTCGAGTCGCGCATCAGGGCGCGGGCTTTGGCGAGGCGGCGGTCGATCAGGTAGCTGTGGGGGCTTTTACCGGTCGCGTGCTTGAAGGCCCGAATGAAATAGCCTTCGGACAATCCCAGTAACTGCGCCATGGCCTGGACTCCCAGCGGGCCGTCGAGGCCGGCGTCGATGAACTCATCGAGCAGGCGCATCCGGCTGCCGGTTATCGAGCCATGGGACGGTACTGGCGCATCGTTACCCTTTACCCGTTCAGACAACGCAACCGCCCAAGCCTCCCAATCGTCGTCCACTGAAGCCCGCAACAGCGCACTGCGCATGTGCAGCGCAAGGATCGTCGCTGGCTGATCGATGCGATTGTTGAATGCACGATCGCCCCCGAGCGCAACGTCGTCGGTGCGAATCATCCGAAGGTATTCACCGCCCTTGGGTGATTGGGACAGAACGTCACACCCGACTGGGACAAATGCCAGGCCGTTCGGGACAGCCTCGAAGGGCAGCACCCGGTCACTGCCGATAGCGTGAAGGCCCCGCTGGCTGTCGAAGGCGAAGCCAATCGCCGATCGGGACGCCACATAGCGGGTCGCGTAGGTGTTGGCGGGCAGCAATTCGATCGCCCATGGCCCGGCCTCGATGCGACGCACCGGTTCAGGCGGGAGCGATGGGGGTGGACGGTTTCGAGGGCTCATAACGGCATAGTAGTGAAGAGCGGGGACAAAAGTCAGGTCAGTTTTTTGAAAGCCGCCAGGCTGCGTCCGAGTCTAGACTGGGCAAAACCTCAGGAAGGCCACTCATGCACAGACTGACCCGCGACGATATCGAACAAGCTGCCCATCTCGTTTACCAGGTGATGCCGGCCACCGCCCAGTACCCTTGGCCGTTGCTGGCTGAGCGGTTGGGTTGCACGGTGTGGGTCAAACACGAAAACCACACCCCGACGGGCGCTTTCAAAGTGCGCGGCGGCATTACCTTCATGCACTGGCTCAAGCGTGCGCACCCTGAGGCGAAAGGCATCGTCACCGCTACCCGCGGCAACCACGGTCAGAGCCTCGCATTGGCGGCGAGTGCGTTGGGATTGAAAGCGTTGATCGTGGTGCCGCAAGGTAATTCGGTCGAAAAGAACAATGCCATGCGCGGCTTTGGCGGCGAGGTGGTGGAGTACGGCCGCGATTTCGACGAAGCCCGTGAAGAGGCCGCACGTCTGGCGCAACAGCATGGGCTGTTTCTGGTCCCGCCGTTCCACACCGAGTTGGTCAAAGGTGTGGCCACCTATGCGCTGGAGCTGTTCACGGCTGCACCGGACCTGGATACGGTCTACGTGCCAATCGGCTGCGGCTCGGGGATCTGCGCAGTGATCGCCGCCCGCGATGCGCTGGGCTTGAGCACGCAGGTGGTGGGTGTGGTTTCCACTGAAGCGGCGGCGGCAAAGTTGTCGTTTGATGCCGGCGTCATCTGCGAAACCGACTCGGCCAATACCTTTGCGGACGGTCTGGCCGTGCGCAAACCCATTCCCGAAGCCTTCGTCGTCTATGCCGGCGGTGCAGCGCGGATCGTTACAGTGAGCGACGCGCAGATTGCCGAGGCCATGCGCGTTTATTACACCGACACCCATAACCTCGCAGAAGGGGCCGGCGCGTCTGCGTTGGCTGCGCTTATTCAGGAGCGTGAAACGATGGAGGGCAAAAAGGTGGGGGTGATTCTGTCCGGGGGAAATATTGATAGAACGGTTTACGCCAAAATCATTGCGTAGGGGATCGCGTGCCCACGATTCACGACTGTTGCTCAGGTATCCAGTGCTCGCTCAAAGCACCCTTGAGCCCTTGCACCGGATCTTCGTCGGGAAACGGCAGATGGGCAATCTGTTCCAGTTGCGCCGTGCTCGGTGCCTCGCGCCGGATGTCGGCGTGTTGCCCCGGCGGGTAGGCGCCCACCACCAGAAAGTCGTCGCTTGAGCCCAGATTGCAATGCCCGGTTCCGGCGGGCAGCAACAGCACATCCCCCGCGCTGACTTCCACCACACGCCCGTCCGGCCCACCAAGCATCAGGCGGGCATTGCCGCTGGCAACGCCCAGTACTTCATGGCCTTCGGTGTGATAGTGGTGATAGTCGTAGATTCCATAGCGCCATTGCGGCGGCCAGCCATTGGCACTGAAGCGTTGCTCGAACAACGCAGCAGGATCGTCGCCCTCAACGGAGATTGCCTTTGGATAAATCAGCACCGGCAACCGCGGATTATTCGGCACCCAACCGTTGCGGTAGAGAAGAAGAGTTTGCATAGAAGCAGCCATCGAGAATCACCGTTTTTTTCTGTAGGAGCGAGCACGCTCGCGATCGCGTGTTTGTTGAAAAACGCAGCGCTCTCAAGCCCTTCACCGCCCGAAGCACGCTCGCCCCTACACGTGGACTGTTCGGCATCAAGCCGCCATACCTGCCGCCCACTCCTTTTTATAACTGGTTTTCATCGCTTCCATTTGCATACCCAACTCTTCGAGCCGGGCTTTACCGAGGAGTTTTTTCGCCTGAGGAAACATCGTGGTTTCTTCCTCCTCGATATGGTGCTCAAGCAATTCCTTGACGACTTTCACCCGTCCAGAAAACTCCGGTGTGCCGGGATCGGTCAGTTTGAGGTCGGGGAGCACCAGCGAGTCCACCGTGCGGTGTTCTTCCTTGGCTTCGAAATACAGGATGTCCTGCTCTTTGGCGCCCGCCTCTTTAAAGGCTGGGTAGAGAATTTCTTCCTCGAGCCTGGTGTGAATGGAGATCTCCATTTCCAGTTTGCCGAGCAGCTCGGTACGTTTTTTGATGGCGCGATCCGTTGATTCACTCAACTGGGTCAGGATGGCTTTGACTTTCTCGTGGTCCGCTTGCAACAGATCAATGGCGTTCATGGTGGTGACCTCTGAATTCGCTGAGTGACAACCCTTATGGGTCGGTGCGGGTATTCCATCCAGTCGTCGCATTTAACATGCCAGACCGATGGGTGAACCGACTCTCGGAAAATCAGAGGGTTGCGCAGAAGGGAAAACTTCGAGGGCGTGCAGGATGCAAGAAACGCCCGTTGCCACATTGCAGATAGCCGACTGATCGACGAACGGGGCGTGAGCGCTGCTCAGTAATTCATGCCGTCATCGATGACGATGCCTTGGGCGCGCATTTCTTTGATCAACTCACCGCGAGTGCCAGGCAGATTAAGCATGGTCTTGGCACGCAATGTGGTGACTTCTTCGGTGGTGTAGGGCTGGTAGTCGGCGGGTCGGCTGCTGCCTGCCATGCCGTCTTCGCGCATCAGCCAGTTGAGCAGGTCGGCAAGTTGCGCGTTGTTCAGCGCCGATTGCGACATGCCGGGGACTCGCACGAGGAATTCCCGGCCGCCTGGGACTTTCAGGAAGTTGCCGACAAAGCCCTTCATACGCGGCGTGTCGTTGGCGGCGGAACCGCTGCCGTCACCCAGGTGACAGCCGGCGCATTGCAGCTGGTAATTCACGCTATTGCTGTAGCCGGCCTGGGCGATTGGTTTCTGTACTTCTTCGTTTCCCGGTGCATGGCCCTGCGCCGGGTTGGGAATGGCGCGGGCGAAAGCGAGCGGGGCGGTCAGGGAGCAGATGAGACCGAGAAGTAGCAACTTGCGCATAAAAATCCCCTTGCCTGCATACAAAGTTATCGGTAGAGGCGGACTGCCAGCGAAGGCACCCCCAAGCTCTATGCGTGCCTTGAAGGCCCCTTCGCCGGCAAGCCGGCTCCTACAGGTCAAACAAAAATCTGCCTTTCGCAGGAGCTGGCTTGCCAGCGAAGGCGTGCGCATGGTCGATGCGTGCCTTGACGGCTCCATCGCTGCCAAGCCAGCTCCTGAAAAAAAAACCGCCGTTTGCCTGTGCAACCGGCGGAAAGTGCGCGTTTAAACGGCGACGCCGCGGATGACCGAAACAGTGCAGTGATAGATGTGCGATTTGGCGGCCAGGCACCAGTTCACATCGTTGTTGTTGAACGGGCGGTAGGCCGGTTCTTCACTGTCGTTGCGGGTGCAGGCGCACTGGGCGCAGCTTTGCTTACCGCAGCAGTCGTTGTACGAAATGATGTAGTCCTTGCCATCGGCCGGGTTGCGGCAGGTGCCGATCCAGGTCACTTGTGAGGCTTCGGTACCCGGTGGGCAGGACGTTACCGACCCGCCGCAGCAGCTGCACAGAAAGCCGTCGATGGAGCAATAGCGCCAGTAGTCGCAGCTGTTCGGATCACCCGGGTCGCCAGCCTGTGCCGGCTCGGCGGCCAGGGCCTTGCTGGTGCGATCCAGCGGCAGCAACAGGGGCAGGGCGGCACCGGCGACCATCAGCGAACCCATGCGCGCCAGCAGTTTGCGGCGCGAGGTGGTGTCGGCGACACGGCGGGACGAACGCTCAAACAACAGATCCAGCAGTTTCATAAAGGTCTCCCTGCCTTATCAGTGGCTATGGCCGTGGCTGTGGTCGTGGTCATGGGTGTGCGGTTGGGCATTGAGGTACTGCTGCAGCGTGGCGTGCTTCAAATGCTCGACTTCGAACAGGCTGTCCAGGTGCTCGCGAGAGTTGACCAGACCTTTGGCGCGCAGGGTGCCGGACTTGTCGATCAGCGCGGCGTACGGCAGTTTGCCGATCTGGTAGGTCATGCCCACTTCCGGGCCGACCACGTAGGTGGCGTCTTCGAGTTTGTGCTCGCGGATCAGCGCTTGCTGGGCATCCATGTCGCCGTCGCTGACGAACACTACGTCGAGCGTACCGGCCTGTTCCCTGGCGATGGATTTGATCGCCGGCAGCAGCGACTTGCAGATCGGGCAGGTCGGCGAGAGGAAGAACAGCAGTTGCGATTTCTCACCGGCATAGCCGAAGTTCACCGGGCGACCATGACGGTCGGATGCGGTGATTTGCGGCGCGGCTTCGTTGACGGCCACACCTTTGTCGACCATCAGCGCACCGGCCGGCGCCAGGCGACCGTGCAGTACGCCAATCTGCCGCACCAGGCCCATGACGACAAACGCCACGGCCACCAGCAGCACCCAGAGCAGAACATTGGAAACGATCAAGCCTTCCATTTGAGTTACCTACCAATCAATTTGAGCAGAAGAGGGGAGTTCGCCAGCAGGCCATCGGCCGCGGCGTAGATGAGCAGTGCAACCGCGGCCGCTGCCAGGGTCACGAAACCATCGAACAGGTTGAGGTCGCGGGCGACCGGCGCGAGGCTGGCCACCAGCGCCAGCGCCACCAGTGCGCTGTTGCGCAGCAGCAGGACCGGGCGCAGTGGCTGAGCCTGATCAGGCCCGGCGCAACCGCAGTCGATGTCCGCGCGACCGCGCCACAGGTTGATGCCGATGGCGGCTGCGTACAGCGCCAAAAGGCCTGCCGCGCTCACGGCAGCCCAACCACGGCTGACCGGTACCAGCAGGGCAAACGCGATGGCCAGTTCCACCCATGGAATCAACCGCGCGCTCGGGCGTACCAGTGCCTCGGGCAACAGTTGGTAGTCCGCCAGTTGTTTCCTGAAACGGGCCGGCGCTCGTACCTTGTGGGTCGCGGCACTGGCCAGCAGCACCGCAATGGCGATGGCACTGGCAATGATGAAGATCGGATCTGTGTGCATGGCCGAACCTCTTAGTAGCTCATGACCTGAGTCGCGGTTTTGGCGACTTTGGGCATACTGCCGGTCAGCTTGTTGGTCTTGAGGTCGAAGATCTGCAAGCCACCCTCGACGTCGGTACCGAGCAGCAGCGGTTTGTCATCGCCGGTCGCCTGCATGCTCCACACCGGCACCGGTGCTTCGAGGGTCGCGACTTTCTTATGGGTCTTGAGATCAAACGCCCAGATCAGCGGGCTCGGGTCTTCCCACTTCATCGCTTCGTGAGCGTCGTGCATCAGCACGTACAAGCGGTCCAGCTTCGGCGACACGGCCATCAGCTGCCAGCCGCCCGGGGCCCAACCGGCTTTCTTTTCTTCTTCGCTGACCAGCGACCAGGACGGCAGGATCTTCGGTGCATCGCCGGCGAAATCCACCGGGCGCACAGTGCCGGTCGTGGTGGTGAAGTAGTAGGTGTCGCCGACATTGACGGCGCGCTCGACGAGTTTTTCTGCATTTGGATCAAAGAACGGCGTGCGGCTGCGCGCAGTTTCCTGGCCCTGATCGTTGAGGGTCACCACCTGCAGGCTGCCGTCGCCGCACAGCGAGGCGAAGCGGCGGTTGCCGATCGGGTAGTTGAGCACGCAGCCCGGGATGGCGATTTCCGTGGTAACGGCCTTGGCCTGGGTGTCGACCACGGTCACCGACGTCGACGGGGTGAAGTTATAGACGTAGACAAACTTGTCGTCGCCGCTTGTCTTCAGTGCGTAACGCTGGGTCAGCGACTCGGCACGCTTGTTCGGGATCAGCACTTCCCAGGCCGGCGACAGGGTCGAAGTATCCCAGGCAGTCAGCACGTCGGTGCGGGTACCCCGAGTACCGCGCGAATACCAGATATCGGCGGCGAAGAGGGTTTTCTGGTCATGGCTCAGGGCCGATGGCGCGGCGAAACCGGTCGGCACCATACCGAGAATGCGTTTCTGGTCCGGATCGACAACCGTTACGCGGCCAGCCACGAAGCTGTCGAACTCGACGTCGACGACGAACGCACGGTGAGCTTCGGGTGGAAACGCCAGAACGGTCTGGCCAATCGTACCGGCGGGCAGGTCCGCACGGGCACTGTTCAAACCGAGTACAAGCAGGCTCAGGCCAAGCGCTGACTGTACGGAGATCCTGTTTGTTCGCATAAGGGGAACTTCCTGAATTGTTGGTAACGCGGATCGCGGGTGCTTTGGCAGATTTTTACCCTTTGATTCTGCCTTGCACCGGGATCAGGAGAATTGCCCTGCCTGCCAAGTGTTTGTGTGTCTGTGCCAGTGTCATGAAAGTGGCTTCACGGGCTGAAAAGCGGGGATTGAGAGAGTGGAGCAAGGCGCACTTGTGGCGAGGGGGCTTGCCCCCTCGCCACGGGGGTTGTGTAAGGTCGAAGGATTTGTGTGCGTCAGACGAGGGGAAGGGAGAAGCTGAACACCGCGCCGCACGGCTCCTGGTTTTGCGCCCAGATGTCACCGCGGTGGCGGCCGATGATGTTCTTGCACAGTGCCAGGCCGATGCCGTTGCCGCTGACCTTGGATGAAAAGAAACCGTCGAACAGCTTTTCCTGCGCCGCAGCCTGAATGCCACGCCCACTGTCTTCAATCCGCACCAGCGCCACGCCGTTATCGGCGCAGGCATGAATGCGCAGCAAGCGTCGTTCGGTCGGCAGGTCGGCCATTTCTTCAATGGCGTTGAAGGCCAGGTTGAGAATCACCTGGCCGATCAGCACCTTCTCGCAACTCACCCGCAGCGGAACGGGCGAGGGCACGATTTCCACGCGCACCAGGCTCGGATCGGCGCGCAGGCTGATGAAATAACGGGTTTCGCGCAGCAGTTCGTTGAGATCGACCAGCTCCTCCGATTGCTCAAGCTTGACCACGTAATCGCGCACGCTCTTGATAATCACGGAGGCGTGCTCGATTTGCCGCACCGCATTCTGCAAACCCCAGGCCACGCCTTGATCGGCATCGGCTGATTTGCCCAGGCGAATCACCGCCCCTTCAATAAAGTTACGGGTTGCCGCCAACGGCTGGCTCAGTTCATGGGCGATGGCCACCGCCATTTCGCCCATGGCGTTGTAGCGCGCCAGATATTCGATCTTCTGCTCGCTGACCCGCCGCGCTTCTTCGGCCTGCACCTGCTCGGTGACATCGCGAAACAGCAGGAGGTGACCGACCAGATCGTCCTCGATCTCGATATAGCGGCACGTTGCGTGATGCCAGCGCCACTCGCCGTCACGTCGCTGCAATTTATAGTGGACGCTGAACGGCGCGTGTTCCGGTGTCTCGTTGGCAAGCTGTTGCAGCAGGCGCCGGCGCGAAGCATCGTCGCACCAGGCCAGGAAGTTTTTACCCATCAACTGACGCACTTCACTGTTGAGCAGGAGCGCGCCGGAGTCGCTGATAAAGCGGATATCGCCCTCGGGCCCGAGTACGGCCACGCCTTCAGCCAGGTCTTGCATGAAGGCCGTGAGTCGGCTTTCGAACCGTTTGAGGTCGCGCTTGACCTTGTCTTCCTTGGAGATGTCGCGGAACTGCACCATCAACACATCGCGACCGTCCAGGTGCACCAGCGTCGCCACCGCCTCGGAAAGAATCTCCACGCCTTGCTTGGACCGATAGCACCACTCGATGGCCCGTTGGCCCGTGCGTGCAGCGCCCTCCAGCCAGCGCAGACCCACCGAACGCCGGTACTTCGGTGCGTCGCGGGTCATGTCGGGAGCCTTGAGCGGCGTCAGTTCTTCCAGGGTAAAGCCCAGCGCCGCCAGGGCGGCAGCGTTGGCCCAGAGAATTTCCTTGGTGTGCGCATCGTGAAGAATGATGCACAGCGGCATGGCTTCGATCAGCGCATAAAAGTCGTTCGGTTTTGGCAAATACATCGCACAGCCCTTGGCGGCAGAGGGGTCTGACCGGTGAAGTCAGAAGTATGGCTTTTTATACCCGCTCGCGCATGGGGATGCGCTCAGAGGTAACCGGCGTCGAACTAGGGGTTTTCTTTAGCCGGGGGGCTGCACGCACCAATAGTTGCGGCCGGACGCGGTTTTTACACTGGACCGCAATGCAAAGGCTGCGACGGCTACCTGTAGGAGCGAGTTTGCTCGCGATGGACGTCAACGAAAACGCGTCCTGTCTGAATGATCGCGTTGTTCAGACTTTTTTCGCGAGCAAGCTCGCTCCTACAGAAGATACCGGTTCAGCCCACTAACAATAATCAAAACGGAGAATGCCCCATGCTGCGTTCAGCGGTTGCGCAACAAGACGCACTGATTGGCGTTGACGAGAATGTCGTCGACAGCCAGGCCTTTGCGCAGGTACTGGAAGAAGTTCGCCAGCGTCGCAATGAATTCGACGAAGGTTCCCACGTACCCCGGGACATGATCGAGCGTTTCAAACAGGTCGGCATCTATCGCGCCGCCACGCCGAAATGCTTCGGCGGCGACGCCCTGGCACCGGCGCTGTTCCTGGAAATGATCGAACGCATCTCCGAAGCCGACGGCTCGGCAGGCTGGGTGGCCAGCTTCGGCAGCGCCGGTGTTTACCTCGCAGCCTTGCCACGGGAAACCCTGGCTGAGCTCTACGCCGAAAGCCCTGACCTGGTGTTCGCAGGCGGTCTGTTCCCGTTGCAACCCGCCGAGGCTGTAGACGGCGGTTACCAGGTCAACGGCACCTGGAAATTCGCCAGCGGCTGCAAAGGCGCAGACCTGTTGGGCGTTGGCATCGGTGCTGCCGGCGGCAAGCCGCGCACCGCAGTGTTTCGCCCGGCGCAGGTCGACATCGTCGAGAACTGGGAAGTGGTCGGCCTCAAAGGCACCGGCAGCCATGACTTGCGCGTGACCGATCAACACGTTGATGAGCGCTGGACGTTCATCCGCGGCGGTGCTTCGACCATCGACGAACCGCTGTTCCGCTACCCGTCGATTGCCTACGCCGCGCAAGTGCTGGCGGTGGTCAACCTCGGTCTGGCCCGTGCGGCCCTCGACGAAATCAGCCGCATGGCGGGTGGCAGTGGCATCACCGGCGCGCCGAAATTGTCTGATCGCGCCTACGTACGCATCGAGATCGCCAAGGCTGAAGCCAAGCTCAGCGCCGCACGCGGTTTCTTCTACAACGCCACCGAGCAGGTGTGGAACTCGATCGTCGCCGGCAACCCGGTCACGCCAGAGCAGACCAGCCTGTTGCGTCTGTCTGCGATTCACGTGTCCCAGGCCGGTGCCGAGGTGGTGCAAAGCGCCTACAGCCTGGCAGGCACCACCGCCATTTACCTGCGCCATCCGCTGCAACGCTACCTGCGCGATTCTATGGTGGTGACCCAGCACGCTTTCCTCAGCGAAGGCCTGTACGACGGCGCCGGCTCGGTGTTCCTCGGCGTCCCGCCGTTCCCGGGCTACATCTGAACCCTATTGATTTTTCACTTTTTCAAGGATCAACCGCATGTCCCAAGCTACCCAGGAACCGTTGCGCGTCGTCTTCTGCATCGGCATCACCCAGAACTTTTTCGACCTGCCCACCGGCGAAGGCCTGAGCGTGTGGAAAGGCTTCAGCCAGATGATGGGCGATCTCGGCGCGATGCCCGGCATTAACGTGCTCGGCGCGATGGATGACGACCGTCTGATGGTCGGCCCCTCCACGACTTCGCCATGGACCGTGTACATCATGGCCGACGTCGACTGCCACCAGTCGGTGATTGACGCCTGCAACCTGTTCCGCACCACGCCGGTCGGCCAGTACAGCCTGTGGCGCTACGCCAAGATCGAAGCGCGCATTGGTCGCCCGCTGACCATTCCTGATGCGGCCAAGGTGTAAGCCATGAACGAGGCCTTGCTGCAGCGTCTGGCGACGCTTGAAGGGGAGAGTGCTGTGCGCCGCTTGATGGCGTGCTACATGGACCTGTGCGACGTGCCGCGGGCGGCGATTCATCTAAGCCAGTTGGCGCAGTTGTTCACCGAAGATGCGATCTGGGAAGGCCTCGGCGCCCAGACCGCGCAGACCTTCGGTCAGCATCAGGGACGTGAGGCGGTGGCGGCGTTTGTCGGCGGCTACCTGCCGCCATCGGACCACTTCAAGCTGAACCTGCACTACCTCACCAGCGAGTCGATTGTGGTCGACGGCAAGGCTGCGCAAGGGCAATGGATCATGCAGCAGATCTCGACCTACGCCGATGGCCGCAACGAGCTGTTCGGCACGCGCCTGAACATCGATTTTCGTTGCGTCGACGGCGTCTGGCTGATCGCGCATTTCCGTACGCAACGGCTGTTCAACACGGAGCTGAGTGCATGAGTACTTTCATCAGCGAATTCCTCCTCGGTGGCGACGGCAAACGCGTTGCGATCAAGGACTCCATCGACATCGCCGGTTATCCGACCCGTTCGGGCAGCCGCGCCTTCGCCGACGCACCGGCCGCGACGAAAAACGCTGAAGTGGTCGACGCAATCCTCGACGCTGGCTGGCAGATTGTCGGCAAGACCAACCTGCATGAACTGGCTTTCGGCGTCACCGGTATCAACGACTTGACCGGTACGCCGATCAACCCGCAAGCACCGGATCGCGTGCCTGGCGGCTCGTCCAGCGGTTCGGCGTCGGCAGTCGCGGCAGGCCTTGCAGACATCGCCATTGGCACCGACACCGGTGGTTCGGTGCGGGTGCCGGCAGCGTGCTGCGGCATCGCCGGGTTGAAGCCGACTTACGGTCGTGTCAGCCGTGTCGGTGCGCATCCATTGGAATCGAGCCTCGATTGCGTCGGGCCGTTCGCCAGATCCATGGACGATCTGATTGCCGCGATGCAGGTGATTTGCCCCGGATTTGAAGTACAGGGCCTGCCGAGCGCCGGTGCCAAAGTCGCCTTTCTGGAAGTGGGCTGCGACCCGCACCTGCAAGCCTGCCTGGGGGCCGCCGCCGACCGTGCCGGATGGCGCCGTGGCAGCCTGCACCTGAGCGAATTCGAAGCAGCGTTCGCCGCCGGCCTCACCGTGATCAATTTTGAAAACTGGGCGGCCTTCGGTCACCTGACCGGCAAAGGCTTGATCGGCGCTGATGTGGAAACACGTTTGCTGGCGGCCGGCCGTACCACACGCGAAGAACTGGCTCAGGCCGAAGCCGTGCGCACCGCGTTCACCCGACAAGTGGATGCGGCGCTGGAAGACTTTTCGGTGTTGCTGCTGCCGACGATGCCGACCCTGCCGCCGACCCTCAGCGAAGCCCGCGCCGGTAGCAAAGCCGTGGCTGGCATGACTCCGCTGGTTCGGCCTTTCAACCTCAGCGGCCATCCGGCCCTGACGGTGCCGGTGGAACTCGATTGCGGCGGATTGAAAGTCGGCCTGCAAATCGTTGGCCGCAAAGGTCAGGACGAACGGGTCTGCGCCTTCGGTGCGCAGCTGCAACTCAGCATGGCCGGTCAACGACCGGCTGCTAAAACCAAATCATAAAAAGAAGCCATGAGGAGAACCGCATGAGCACTCATGAATATCAGCTGATCGCATCGTCGAAAAGCCCCGAAGACCTGGTCCAGCACGACCGTGTCGACGTCTCGCTGTACAACGACCCGGCGCTGTTCGAAGTCGAGCTGGACAAGATTTTCTACCGCACCTGGGTGTGGGTTGCCCACGAAAGCGAAGTGCGCAACAGCGGCGACTTCAAGACCGCCATGATCGGCCGTCGCCCGGTGATCGTCGTGCGCGACAAGAAGAACAACATCAACGTGCTGGAAAACCGTTGCCGCCACCGTGGCGCCACCGTGTGCGAGAAGCACAAGGGCAACGCCACCGGTTTCACCTGCCCGTACCACAGCTGGTCCTATGGCCTGGACGGCAAGCTGCGTGCGCTGCCGTATCCGGATGGCTACGAAGGCATCCTGGAGAAATCCGAGTTGCCGCTGACCAGCCTGCGCGTCGAAAGCTACGCCGGCATGGTCTTCGCCAGCTACAACGACGAGATCGAACCGCTGGAAGACTTCCTCGGCGGTGCGAAACACTGGATGGACCTGTTCATGAAGCAGGGCGCCGGTTACCCGATCAAGACCCAGGGCGAACACAAGTTCAGCTTCAAGGGCAACTGGAAGATCCAGTTGGAAAACACCACCGACGGTTATCACTTCCCGATCGTGCACAAGTCGTTCATGTCGTCGGTGGATGAAGAAACCTCGGAAATGCTCTCGTTCATGACCGACGAACAAGCCGTGACCCACTCACTGGGCAACGGCCACAGTGTGATGGTCATGGTGCCGGAGCACGTCGATCTCGATCACGACGATGGCACCGAACAGTTGCAGGAGCGCTTCGCTCATGTCACTGAAGAGTTGTCCAAAACCATGCCGGCCGATCAGGTCCGTCGCATCGTGCGCTCGCTGCACGGCGCCGGTTTCAACCTGAACCTGTTCCCGAACGTGGCGATGTCGATGTCGTTCTTCCGTGTACTGCGCCCGGTGTCGGTCACCGAAACCGAGATCCGTCACGTGGCCCTCGGCATGGAAGGCGGCCCGGAAATCGCTAACCGCGAACGCATGCGTATCCACGAACACTTCCAGGGTCCGTTCGGTTTCGGCAGCCCCGACGATGCCGAAGCCTGGGATCGCGTACAGCGCGGCTCGTATGCCGGCGTTGATGCGCCGATCCTGGTCAACCGCGGCCTGAACCGCGAAATCACCGCAGAAAACGGCGACAAGGTCAGCCACGCCACCGACGAAGGCGGCATGCGCGGTGCCTACGACATGTGGAAAAGGATGATGAGCCAATGAGCAATCACGACACCCTGAATGGTTTTTCCGGGCAATTGGCCCAGGCCATGGAATTCATCTGGCGCGAAGCCGAACTGCTCGACCACAAGAACTACGCCGAATGGGCGACCTTGTGGAGCGAAAGCGGCAAGTACATCGTGCCGATCGACCCGGACACCGAAGATTTCGAAGCGACCCTGAACTACGCCTATGACGATGCGCGCATGCGTGATCTGCGCATCGAACGCCTGACCGCCGGCTACTCGCCGTCGGCCGTCGACGCGGCGAAAACCATTCGCACCATCTCGCGTTTCCGCCTGGTGGAAGCGGCGGGCGACATCGTCGAAGTCAACTCGGCGCAGTTGCTGTACGCCTACAAGCGCGGCGTGCACACACCGTTCGTGGCCGACTTGAACCACCGCATTCGCTTCACCGATGGCGTGCCGACCCTGGAGCGTAAAGTGGTGCGGCTGATCAACTCCACCGACAGCCTGAGCGCGCTCGGCTTCCTTTTGTGAGGGCAACATCATGAGTCGAGTAGCCCTTGTAACGGGTGCCTCACGTGGACTGGGTGAGTGCATCGCCCGTCGTCTGCACGCAGCGGGTTATCGCGTCGGTCTGGCGGATCTGCGCCTTGATGGCGTGCAGCAACTGGCCGCCGAACTGGATGGCAGCGGCGCCAGCGCTATCGCCATTGAGCTGGATGTGCGCAACAAAGCCGACTTCCAGCGTGCTCGTGACCTGCTCACTGAGCAGTGGGGCGGCACCGACATCCTGGTCAACAACGCCGGCGTGTCAAAAGTCGCGGCGCTGATGGACATCACGCCGGAAGAGTTCGACGAGTCGATGGCGATCAACCTGCGCGGCACTTTTGTCGCCTGCCAGGTGTTCGGCGCGCACTTTGCCGAGCGTGGCTTCGGTCGCATCGTCAACATCGCATCCCTGGCCGGGCAGAACGGCGGCACCGCTACCGGCGCGCATTACGCGGCGGCCAAGGGCGGCGTGGCGACGTTGACCAAGGTCTTCGCCCGCGAACTGACAGCGCAAGGCGTGACGGTCAACAGCATTTCCCCAGGCCCGCTGGACCTGCCGGTGGTGCGCGAAAGTGTCGCCCCGGAGCGTCTGGAACAGATCCTGAAAATGATCCCGTCCGGCACCCTCGGCGACCCGACGTTCATCGCCGACAGTGTATTGCTGCTGATCGCCGACAACGCGAACTCAGTGAGCGGTGCGTGCCTGGACGTCAACGGCGGCCTGTTCATGCGCTGACAGCAGATTTTATGGCAGGACAAATAACCCTGTAGGAGCCGGCTTGCTGGCGATGGCGCCCTGACAGGCGATGCAAGACTCAAGGCTGCCTTCGCCGGCAAGCCGGCTCCTACAAGTGCTGTGTTAAACGAAAAATATGTATTCAGGTGATGCCATGATGAAGGTGAAAATCGAAAGGATCGTCGACGAAGCGCTGGATATCCGTTCCTTTCGCCTCGTGCGCAGTGACGGCCAGCCGCTCGACACCTATGAACCGGGTGCCCACGTCGACCTGACCGGGCCGACCGGGGTAACCCGCCAGTATTCGCTGTGCAGCCCGCCGCAGGATCGCCGTGCCTACCTGGTGGCGGTGAAAAAAGAAGCGCAGTCGCGCGGTGGCTCGCTCGCGCTGCACGAGCAAGTGGAAGAGGGCATGGAGCTGGAAATGGGGGCGCCGCGCAACCTGTTCCGTCTCGATGAAAGTGCCCGTGAACATGTGTTGTTCGCCGCCGGTATCGGTGTCACGCCGCTGCTGAGCATGGCCTACAAACTGGCGGAAAGCGGTCAGCCGTATCGCCTGCACTATTTCGCCCGTTCGGCGCAATACGCTGCGTTTACCGAGCTGTTGGCGGCAAATTTTGCCGACAATGTGGAGTTTCATTACGGCGTTGAACCCGCGGATCTGGACGGCGCATTGAGCGAGTGCCTGAACCGCGCCAATCCTGCGGCCCACGTCTACACCTGCGGCCCGGCACCGTTCATGAACAAAGTGGTGGAAGTGGCATCCCGCAGTCGCTCGGACGACGCCATTCACCTGGAGCATTTCGCCGCCGACCCGGCCGCCAACAGCGCGCCTGCCGGCACCTTCGAAGTCGAACTGGCCAGTTCCGGCGTGGTGCTGCAAGTACCGGCCAACACCAGCCTGGTCGACGTGTTGCAGGCCCATGGTTGCGACATCGACACCGAGTGCCGCGAAGGTATCTGCGGCACCTGCATCGTCGAGGTGCTGGACGGTTTGCCGGAGCACCGCGACAACTGCCTGTCAAACAAGGAAAAGGCCTCCAACAAGCAGATTTGCGCGTGTGTATCACGGGCGCTTTCCGCTCGTCTGGTACTGGACCTTTAAACCGAAAGTTCACTGGAAAGCTTGGGCCGGAGCCTGTTGAATGGGCGCCCGGCGGCCGTCGAGGGAGGCGATGGCTACAGAAATAACCGTTTTGACGAACCGCTCAATGAAGCGGTCGAAAAATAACAACAAAAACGTGAGGCTTTGCGGACATGATTACAGCATCGACGGTGCGCAACGAGGCGTTCGAAAGTTGGTTGAGCCAGGTGAACCAGGCCTGTGGGCGTTTCGATGCCCGGGCGCTGGACACTGATTTCTACGGCGAACTGGCGGAATTTCGCAGCGGTGCGATCAACCTCAGTGTGGTCGACATGGCGCACGTGCATTTGTATCGCACCAGCAAGGACGTCAGCACCAGCAGCGACGGCCACTATTACGCGGTGTTCCAACTGCGTGGCAGCTCGCAACTGGAGCAGGGCGACAACCGTGCGAAACTCGGCTGCGGCGACATCGCCCTGATCGACGCGGGCCGCCCGAGCGACATGATCTACAACGATGATTGCCGACAGCTGTCGCTGATTCTGCCGCGCCAGGTGGTAGAGCGTGGGTCGCATTTCAACGCGGTCAATTGCGCCACGCGCATTGCGGCCAACAGCCCCCTGGCGTCGATGGCCAATAAACTGGTGCTCGATACTCGCCAGCAAGACGGGCTGGACATGCAGGAAAGCGAAGCCGTGCTCGATGCCCTGGCCAGCCTGCTGCTGCCGGGCATCAGCGCCCGTGACTGCGGTGCAGATGCGCACGAGCGGCAGTTTCGCAAGATCATCGCCTTCATCGACGCGCACCTCAGTGACGAAGAACTGTGCCCCGAAATGATCGCCCGTGAAGTGGGAATTTCCGTGCGCGGCCTGTACCGGATGTTCTCCAAGCGCGGCCTGGTGGTGGCGCAATACATCAAGCACCGTCGCCTGGACTTCTGCGCCGAAAACCTGCGTCGTGCCGATGTCGAACAGAAGCTCTCGGCGCTGTGTTATGCCTGGGGTTTCTCGGATTCGAGCTACTTCTCGTCGGCCTTCAAATCGCGCTTCGGCGTGTCACCGGGCGCTTATCGCAAGCGCTACAGTCAGATCTGACACCGCAGCTCCTACAGGGACCTCTAGCGAACACAAAACCACTGTAGGAGCTAGCTTGCTAGCGATGGCGGCCTCACGGCCGCCACAAATCCCTCAATGCCGCACCGGCTCATCCACCGGTAAATGCAGCACTTCGCGCACCAGCATGGCGATACTGCTCACGCCCATCTTTTCCTTGATCTTGGTACGGTGCACGTCAACGGTCTTCACGCTGATGTTCAACTCGCGGGCAATCACCTTGCTCGCCTTGCCATCGATCACCAGCATCAACACTTCACGCTCACGGCTCGTCAGCAGCGCCAGCTTGCCTTGCAGGTTCTGACGTTGCTGCTGGTCCGCCTGGGCGTGCACGGCGGTCTTCAGCGCGGCCTGGATGCGGTCGATCATTTGCTGCGGGTTGTAGGGCTTCTCGACAAAATCCAGCGCGCCGTTCTTCATCGCCGTGACCGACATCGGGATGTCGCCATGGGCCGAGACGAAAATGGTCGGCAGGGTGCTGCCGCGCTGATTGAGGATTTCCTGCAACTGAAAGCCGCTGGTCTCCGGCATGCGCACGTCGAGCACCAGGCAGGCGGGCTGCTTGGGGTCGTACTGGCTGAGGAACTCTTCGGCGCCGGCAAAGCATTGCGCCTGCACACTGACCGACTCCAGCAACCACGCCAGTGAGGTGCGCAGGTCTTTGTCGTCGTCAACGATATAAACAATCGGTTTACGGATTTCCATCGGGGCTGCCACGAAAGTTTTCTAATTATTGTTTTCGCACGCGAACGCGCGGCACACAACGGCTCGTCTTTGTGGAGCCAGTGTGCAGAATACCCACTGTCGACGGCCCTTGCGATAAAGAAACCACCTAGTCGACTAGCGGAAACCCAACCTCGTCATGGGGATCGTCAGAATGGTTGCGGCGCGTGCACAACCTTAGTCTTGTTCCATCACCTACGGGCCGCCAGACAGCGGTCCTCCTGAAGGAAGGGGCATCGACATGGCCGACCTGAGCCAGCAGCAAATCGACTTTCGCAACGCCATGGCGCAGCTGCCTGCTGCGGTGAACATCATTACCACCAACGGCCCTGGCGGTCGTTGCGGCATCACCGCCAGCGCGGTGTGCTCGGTGACCGACTCGCCGCCTACCGTGCTGGTGTGCGTCAACCGCAACAGCGCCACCCACGATGTGTTCCGCACCAACGGTCATCTGTGCGTCAACGTGCTGTGTGGCGAGCAGGAAGAACTGGCCCGTCACTTCGCCGGCATGACCAAGGTGCCGATGGACGAACGTTTTGCCTGGGATCTGTGGGACGACGGCGCTGCCGATGTGCCGGTGCTGCGCGATGCCCTGGTGCAACTGGAAGGCCGGATCACTGAGTGCAAGGAAGTGGGCTCGCACTCGGTGATGTTCGTGGAATTGACGAAAGTGGGCGTGCGCGAACCGCGCGACAGTCTGGTGTATTTCAACCGTTTGTTTCATCGCGTTGAGCATGCCAGCGCAGCTTGATTGAGACCTTCTTTTGTAGGAGCTGCCGCAGGCTGCTCCTACAAGGACAGGATGAATCAAGCCTGCAGATATTCCCGAGCCAACCAGCAAGCCCGTTCAATCAGCATCGGCGCCATTTCAATCGCCGTCGGGGTGCCCTGGCGGGTGTGAATCCAGCCCAGGTACGTAGTGCCGCGCAGCATCAGGAACAGCGCCAGGGTCTTGCGATCCGCCTCGGTCAGCGGCTTGACCGCGTTGTAGCCCTCCAGCAGCGCTGCCTTGATCTGCTCAAAACGCGGATCGTCAAGACAGAAGTACAGGGCTGTCGCCAACTCGAACATGTGCCAGCCAAACCCGGCATCGTCGAAGTCGATCAGACGCAATTGCGGCCCTTCGACCAGCAGGTTCTCCGGCACCAGGTCGGCGTGAATCATGCCGAAATTGCCCAGGTGCCGACCGTATTGGCGCAAGTCCTTGCGTGCCGTACGTCGGGCCTGTTGCAGCAGATCCCGCTGCTCGTCGCTAAGCTGCTCCAGCTCCCAGAACCGCCCCCAGAACGGATTGACGCCGATCAGGCCTTCCTCATCCCAGGCATGCCGGACGAACTCATCCGGTTGCTGCCAATGCGCCGAATGCAGGTGAATCCGCGCGGCAATCGCACCGGCCTCATTGAACAGGAAATCAATGGCGGTATCGGCCTGCACACCCGCCTCGGAGGTTCCGGCGGTGGCACCCGGCAGCCAGGCGAGCATGTCGATGTGGCGCGGCTCGCCGATGGCCTGGTGAGTGACTTCGATCAGGTGGCTTTCATTCTGCGCACGGATAATCTGCGGCACGGTAATGCCGGCGCTGGCCAACGCTTCCATCCATTGCAGCTCGGAGCGCAACGCCGATTCGCAGTGATAGCCGTTGCGGTGGATGCGCAGGGCCACGCGTTGCCCGTCGTTTCGGCGGGCGGAGAACACCGCGTTCTCGCGGAATTTAACCAGTTCGATCTCGGCAAAATCGCCGTCCCAGTGTTCCAGCGCATGGCGCGCCAGATCATGCAGGCGGGCGACTTGCTGGTCGTGGCTCAGGGTATGAAATTCGGTCATGGCATAGTCTCAAATGGCGCTCAGGGCGTGGTCCAGGGTGTCGACAAACAGATCGGCGTTTTCGCGACTGAAGACCAGTGGCGGGCGCAACTTGAGGATGTTGTCGCCGGCGCCGATTTTGCTGATCAACACACCGTTCTCGCGCATGTCGTTGACCACCTTGCGCGCCTCCAGTCCGGCCGGGTCCTTGCTGGCGTGGTCGCGTACCAACTCCATGGCAAAGAACAGTCCCTTGCCGCGCACATCGCCAATGATCGAATGTTTTGCGGCCAGGACTTGCAGGCGTTGCTGCACATAAGCGCCGACGCTTTGTGCGTTGTGCAGCAATTGCTGTTCTTCGATCACATCCAGCACCGCCATGCCGACCGCTGCTGCGACAGGCGAGCCGCCGAAGGTGTTGAAGTACATGGCGTGGCGGCCGAACGATTCGACCAAGGCCTTGTGGGTGATCAGGCCGGCCAGCGGATAACCGTTACCCATGGGCTTGCCGAGGGTGACGATGTCCGGCACCACGCCGTGGGCCTGATGACCCCACAGGTGATCGCCGGTGCGACCGAAACCGGACTGCACTTCGTCGGCGATGAACAAACCGCCCGCTGCACGAATCAGCGCGGCAGCCTTGTTGACGAAACTCGCAGGCACCCGTGGCAGGCCTTCGTTGGCGAACAGGGTATCGATCAGCAGCGCGGCCGGGCGAATGCCCTGGGCCTGCATCGACGCGATAGCCGCCGCGATGTTGGCCGCGTATTCCTGCGCCAACTGTGCTTCAGTGGTGCCGGCCGGTGCGTGGTACAGGCATGGAATCGGCACCGCTCGGGCATGGGCGGCGAAGGGTTCCGGCGAGGGCAGGGCGGTGGTGACCTGCGCCAGCGACGCCGAGTTACCGTGGTAGTTGTAGTCGCTGACGATGATGCCGGTGCCGCCACTGGTGAACCGCGCCAGACGCAGCGCCAGTTCGTTGGCTTCGCTGCCGGTGCAGGTGAACATCGCGGTGTCCAGCGGTGCTGCGAAGGTTGCGGTCAGGCGCTCGGCGTAACGCACCACTTGTTCATCCAGGTAGCGGGTGTGGATGTTCAGCGTGGTGGCCTGGCGGTGCATGGCCTCGGTCACATGGGGGTGGCAGTGACCGACGCAGGGCACGTTGTTGTAAACGTCGAGGTAGCGGCGGCCATCGACGTCGAACAGCCACACGCCTTCGCCGCGCACCAGGTGCAAGGGATTGTCGTAGAACAGTGGCGAAGCGCTGCCGAGTACGCGATGGCGGCGTTGCAGCAGGGTGTCTTCAGGCATGGTCTGGAATCTCGGTGACGGTGGTGCGACGGGCGCGCAGCAGGAAGTTGAAAATGCACAGGGTGAAGGTCACGGCCAGGGCGATCAGCATCAGCATGTCGAGCTGGAAACAGGCGGCGATCACCACCAGCGTCAGCGCCAGGCCGAGCCAGGCGACCAGCTTGCCGCCGACCAGGGTGAACGGGCGGGGCAGGCGTGGTTGGTTGCGCTTGATGTGCAGGTACGCGCCAAAAATGAACAGGTAGCAAACGTTGAGCAGCAGGACCACGGCGAGCATGACGGTGGCCGGGTCGACCGCCGACAATGGCAAACCAATCCCACCAATCAGCAGCAGGGCCGGATAAGGCGTGCCACGCTTGCCGGTCTTGCCCATCCATTGCGGGAACAGGCCGTCGCGGGCCATCGCGAACAGTTGACGGGAGGCGGCGTAGACCAGCGAGAAGAAGGTCGCGATCAGACCGAACACCGCGCCGCAGCCAATCACCTTGGCCAGCCACGAACCTTCACCGAAGGCACTGTTGCTGGACATTGCCGCGTACAACGGGTCGCCCGCCGAACCCACCAACTCGACGCCACCGGCACCCGGTGCACAGACCAGTACCACCAGCGCGGTCACCAGCAAGGTGCTGATGGCTGCGAGAATGCCACGGGGCATGGTGCGACCGGGGTTGTGTGCTTCCTCGGCCGCCGAACCGGTTTGCTCGACGGTGATGAACAGCCAGATGGCGAACGGCACGCAAGCGAAGACGCCGCCGAGGCTGACCGGAGTTGCCACATTGGCAGGCAATTTGAGCAAGTTGGCCAGTTCGACATGGGGCGCCATGGCTGCGCCAAATGTGAGCAAGGCGACCACGGCGATGACGCCGGCAATGAACGTCAGGCCCATGGCCTCACCAACGCCACGCATGTGGATGCCGATGATCACGGCGAACAGGGCGATCTTCACCGGCCAACCGCCGAGCCCGAAAATCGACTCGGTGTAAGCGCAGATAAACGTCGCGGCAGCGCCAGTGCCGATGGTCAGCGCTATCGCACAGGCCACGCCAACCAGGTAGCCCACGAACGGTCCGAAGGCACTTTGCGCGTACACAAACACGCCGCCCGCACTGGGCAATGCCGTGGACAGTTCCGCCACGCACAACGCCAGTCCACCGCACAGCAGCGCCATCAACAGCGTGGCGATCAGCATATTCAACCAGCCACCGGCCATCAGGCCGAAGTTCCAGCCGGAAAACTGCCCGGCCACCACTAACGCAATTCCAAGGCCGGCGATCTTTGGCCAGCCCAGCGCACTTTTCTTGAGCACAGAAGTCTCCCGCGACCCGAAGGTCGATTTATTGTTTTAGTGAGAAATGGAGGGGTTCAGCGTTGCATTGCAGGGCGCCCGGGAACGGGTTTGTGCCCCGAGGTCGGCTTCGATACTACGCCCGAGGTGCTGCGAGGGATGTTTGCGCGCATGCCATGTGGTTGGTTGTGGGTGCCAGATTTGCGTGGGGTTTTGTCATCGGCGCAGGATCTTTGTGGGCGCTCAGGCCCACAAAGAACAGCTTTGAACCTTAAAAAGGTGGCTTACATCCGCGCCAACGCCTGCGCCAGATCAGCCCTCAAGTCCTCGACATCCTCAACCCCCACCGACAACCGCACCAAGCCATCACCAATTCCCAGTTCTGCGCGGGTATCGGCCGGGATGGTGGCGTGGGTCATGATCGCCGGGTGTTCGATCAGGCTTTCCACGCCGCCGAGGCTTTCGGCCAGAGCGAAGATCTGCACGCTCTCAAGGAAGCGCTTGGCTCCGGCCAGGTCACTGTTGAGGTCAAGGGAGATCATTCCGCCGAAACCGCGCATTTGCCGTTGCGCCAGTTCGTGTTGCGGGTGCGAGGGCAGGCCGGGGTAGTAAACCCGCGAGACTTGCGGTTGGCGCTCCAGCCACTGCGCCAGCTCCATTGCGTTGCTGCAATGCCGTTCCATGCGCAGGGCCAGGGTTTTCACCCCGCGCAGGGTGAGGAAGGCGTCGAACGGGCCGGCGATGGCGCCGACGGCGTTTTGCAGGAAGCCCAGGCGCTCGGCCAGTTCGGCGTTCTGCCCGACCACGGCGATGCCGCCGATCACGTCGGAGTGACCGTTGAGGTATTTGGTGGTCGAGTGCAGCACGATGTCGAAACCCAGCTCCAGCGGGCGCTGGATCCACGGGCTGGCGAAGGTGTTGTCGGCCACGCAGATGATGCCGCGGGCGCGGCAGGTGCGGGCGATGGCGGCGAGGTCGGTGAGGCGCAGCAGCGGATTGCTCGGGGTCTCGACCATGACCATGCGGGTGTCGTCTTGCAGGGAGGCTTCGAACGCCGCCAGGTCGGTCAGGTCGACGAAGCTGAAACGGTGTCCGGCGCTGCGCTGGCGCACCTTGTCGAACAGGCGGAAGGTGCCGCCGTACAGGTCGTTGCCCGAGACGATGTGTGAGCCGGCTTCGAGCAATTCGAGCACGGTGGAAATGCTCGCCAGCCCCGAGGCAAACGCGAAGCCCCGGGTGCCGCCCTCGAGGTCGGCCACACAACGTTCCAGCGCCCAGCGCGTCGGGTTGTGCGAACGCCCGTAGTCCAGGCCCTTGTGCACCCCGGGGCTCTGTTGCAGGTAGGTGGAGTTGGCGTAGATCGGCGGCATCAGCGCCCCGGTGGACGGGTCCGGCGCTTGCCCGGCGTGAATCACCCGGGTGGCGAAACGCTGTGCCGGGGCTTCGTTGTCCTGTTGGCTCATGGCAGTGATCTCCGCAAATGGTTGAGCATGTCGGTTCGGGTGATCAGGCCGTGGAAACCTGAGGCGTCCTGGATGATCGCCACCAGACCACGGCCCAGCTCGGCTTCCAGTTCAGCCAGCGTGGCGTCGGGGGACAAAGTCTGCAGCTTATCGGTCATGGCGCTCGACACGGTCTTGCGAAAGTGCGCAACGTCTTCATGCACGCCCAGCAGGATGTCGGATTCGTCGATCACGCCGACCAGTTGCTGCCCCTTGATCAATACCGGCAGTTGCGAGACATCGGCCAGGCGCATGCGCTGGAACGCGGTGAGCAGGGTGTCGTCGGGGCCGACGCTGATCACCCGGCCATCCTCGAAGCGTCGCGCGATCAAATCGCGCAGGTCGCCGTAGTGCTTGCGTTGCAGCAGGCCCTGATCGTTCATCCACTGGTCGTTGTAGACCTTGGACAGGTAACGCGTACCGGTATCGCAGACGAAGCTCACCACCCGTTTCGGCTCGGTCTGTTCTCGGCAGTAACGCAACGCCGCCGCCAGCAAGGTGCCGGTCGACGAGCCGCCGAGAATGCCTTCGGCGCGCAACAGTTGTCGGGCGTGATCAAAGCTTTCTTCGTCGCTGATCGAATAGGCGTGGCGCACGCTGGACAGGTCGGCAATCGACGGAATGAAGTCTTCGCCAATGCCTTCCACCGCCCAGGAACCGGGGGTGGGGAGGGTGCCGCCACGGCTGTATTCGGCCATCACCGAACCGACCGGGTCGGCCAGGACCATTTCCAGATCCGGTTGCACGCGTTTGAAAAAACGGGTCAGCCCGGTGAGGGTGCCGGCCGATCCGACACCGACGACGATAGCGTCCACATCATGCTGGGTTTGCGCCCAGATTTCGGGCGCCGTGCTGCATTCGTGGGCCAGCGGGTTGGCGGGGTTGTTGAACTGGTCGGCGAAGAACGCATCGGGAATGTCCGCGGCCAGCCGCGCCGCGACGTCCTGGTAATACTCGGGATGGCCCTTGCCGACGTCGGAGCGGGTGATGTGCACCTCGGCGCCCATGGCCTTGAGGTGCAAGACCTTCTCGGTGGACATCTTGTCCGGCACCACCAGTACCACGCGGTAGCCCTTGGCGCGGCCGACCAGGGCCAGGCCCAGCCCGGTGTTGCCGGCGGTGGCTTCGACGATGGTGCCACCGGGCCTGAGGCGACCATCGCGTTCGGCGGCATCGATCATCGCCAGACCGATACGGTCTTTGATCGAACCGCCAGGGTTCTGCGATTCGAGTTTGAGAAACAGCGTGCAGGGGCCGGTATCGAATCGGCTGACGCGCACCAATGGCGTGTTGCCGATGAGTTCGAGCACGGCGGGGCGAGCGTTGTCAGGCATGGCGTCACTTCCTTGCGCAAATTCGCACTGGGTGGACTTGGCCGGCGCTGTGCCATCAGGCGTCAATCGCCGGCATTGCATCGCTAGGACCATAGGCCGGGATCCGGCCACCCGCAACCTCGCACAGCCGACCGGTCGGCTCGACGCTTTTTCCTCGCCAGCGACCACAAAAAACATAATTTCGCTAATCCCCGGCTCCGAACAGAATGCGGCCAACACCCAGACACCGATAGCCGCAGCAGAAGAACAACAGTGATCAGAATCGAGGCGGCAGCCATGACCGACCTGAATCAAACCACCTTTCAGAAGTGCACAGCCATGACAGTAGACAAGACCGAAATTGATACGCTTGTAGTGGGCGCCGGCCAGGCCGGCGTGGCCATGAGTGAACACCTGAGCAAGCTCGGTGTGCCTCACCTCGTTGTGGAGCGCAATCGTATCGCCGAAGCCTGGCGCACCGGTCGCTGGGATTCGCTGGTGGCCAACGGCCCTGCATGGCACGACCGCTTTCCGGGGCTGGAATTTGACGGTCTGGACCCGGATGCCTTCGCCGGCAAAGAGCAGGTGGCTGCGTACTTCGAAGCCTATGCCCGCAAGTTCAACGCGCCGATCCGCACCGGTGTTGAAGTCAAGAAAGTGGAACGCAATGCCGACCGCCCAGGTTTTACGGTTGAAACCTCCGATGGCGTGATCGAGGCCCGGCACGTGGTGGTCGCCACTGGTCCGTTCCAGCGTCCGGCCATTCCGCCGATTGCGCCTGAAATCGCCGGCATCACCCAGATTCACTCGGCGCAATATTACAACCCGCAGCAACTGACCGAAGGTGCGGTACTGGTGATCGGCGCCGGTTCATCGGGCGTGCAGATCGCCGATGAACTGCAACGTTCCGGCAAGCAGGTCTACCTGTCGGTCGGCGCGCACGATCGTCCGCCTCGTGCCTATCGCAACCGCGATTTTTGCTGGTGGCTGGGCGTGCTCGGCGAGTGGGATGCCGAAGCCATGCAGCCGGGCAAGGAACACGTGACTATCGCTGTGAGCGGTGCCCGTGGCGGGCACACCGTGGACTTCCGTCGCCTGGCCCATCAAGGCATGACCCTGGTCGGCCTGACCCAGTCGTTCAACGGCGCTGTGGTGAGTTTCGAAGACAACCTCGCCGACAACATTGAACGTGGCGATGAAAACTACCTGGCGCTGCTCGACAAGGCCGATGCCTACATCGAACGCAACGGCCTCGACCTGCCGCTGGAGCCTGAAGCCCGCGCCATGCTGGCGGACCCGGACTGTGTGACCCATCCAATCCTTGAACTGGACCTGCTCAAGGCCGGCGTCACCACCATCATCTGGGCTACCGGTTACTCCACCGATTACAGCTGGCTGAAAGTCGACGCCTTCAAGGACAACGGCAAGCCACAGCATCAGCGCGGTGTGTCCTCCGAGTCAGGCGTGTATTTCGTTGGCCTGCCATGGCAATCCCGTCGCGGTTCCGCGTTTATCTGGGGCGTTTGGCACGACGCCAAGCACATCGCCGACCACATCGTTAAGCAGCACACCTATCTCGACTATCGGGATGCGACCCAGCGCCAAGCCGCCGCCCCTGTTCAGAAAGCCAGCCTCATGGGAGTTCGTTGATGCCTACTCATACCCGCATCCGCATGTTCAATACCAAAGACACCTACCCGAACCAGACGCTCGACAACGACCTGTGCCAGGCCGTGCGCGCCGGCAACACGGTGTATGTGCGCGGTCAGGTCGGCACCGACTTCAACGGTCAACTGGTGGGTCTTGGTGATCCACGCGCCCAGGCCGAGCAGGCCATGCGCAACGTCAAGCAATTGCTGGAGGAGGCGGGCAGCGACCTGAGCCACATCGTCAAGACCACCACCTACCTGATCGACCCGCGCTACCGCGAGCCGGTGTACCAGGAAGTCGGCAAGTGGCTCAAGGGCGTGTTCCCGATTTCCACCGGGCTGGTGGTCAGCGCCCTTGGCCAGCCGCAGTGGCTGATGGAAATCGATGTGATCGCTGTTATCCCTGAATAAGGAATTGGCCATGACTTTTTCCATCGTGGGTCGCTGCGCCGAAACCGGCCAGCTGGGCATTGCCATCAGCTCTTCGAGCATTGCCGTTGGCGCGCGTTGCCCTTGGTTGCGGGCCGGTGTCGGCGCAGTGTCGAGCCAGAACATCACGCTGCCGGCCCTCGGCCCGCAGATCCTCGATGAACTGGCCAGCGGCTCTGCGCCGCCCCAGGCGCTGGACCACTCGTTGACCCGTAACGGCTACAGCCAGTATCGGCAGGTGGCAGTGGTCGATGCCCAGGGTCGTACGGCGGTGTTCAGCGGCAATCAGGCGTTGGGCATCAATAACGCCGTGGCCGGTGACCAATGCGTGGCGGCCGGCAACTTGCTGGCCAACAGTGGGGTGATCGAGGCGATGGTCGCGGCCTTCGAAAACAGCGAAGGCTGTCTTGCCACCCGGCTGATGAACGCTTTGCAGGCCGGGCAAGACGCTGGTGGTGAAGCCGGTGCGGTGCACTCGGCAGCCATGTCGGTGGTGGGTGACCTGACCTGGCCAATCGTCGACCTGCGTGTGGACTGGGCCGAGGAAAATCCGATTGGCGAGCTGGGCAAACTGTGGAAAGCCTACGAGCCGCAGCTTCAGGATTACCTGACCCGCGCCCTCAATCCGACCCTGGCACCGAGCTATGGAGTGCCCGGCGATGAGTGAGTTGCGCAGCCGCGCCATGCTTGCGCGGTTGATCGGGTTCGCCACGGTCAGCCGTGATTCGAACCTGGCGCTGATCGAATACGTGCGTGACTACCTGCACGAACTGGGTGTGGATTGCGAACTGATCTACAACACCGAGCGGACCAAGGCCAACCTGTTGGCCACGGTCGGCCCGAGGGTGGTCGGTGGCATCGTGCTGTCCGGGCACACCGACGTGGTCCCGGTGGACGGTCAGGCATGGACGGTTGAACCGTTCAGCCTGAGCGAGGCGAATGGCAAGTTGTTCGGGCGCGGCACCGCCGATATGAAAGGGTATCTGGCGTCTGTCCTGGCGGCCGTGCCGATGTTTCTCGCCAGCCCTTTGAAGCGCCCTGTGCATCTGGCGTTTTCCTACGACGAGGAGGTCGGCTGCCTCGGTGTGCGCAGCTTGCTGCAAGTGCTGCCCCAGCGCATTCCGGCACCGGCCATGTGTTTGATCGGCGAGCCGACCGAGCTCAAACCGGTGCTCGGGCACAAGGGCAAACTGGCGATGCGTTGCCATGTTCACGGTGCGCCGTGCCATTCGGCCTACGCGCCTTATGGGGTGAACGCCATCGAGCAGGCTGCTCGGCTGATCGGTCGGTTGGGTGAAATCGGCACACGCCTGGCGCAACCGCAGCATCACGACGAGCGCTTCGATCCGGCGTATTCGACGGTGCAGGTCGGCGTGATAAACGGTGGGACGGCATTGAACATCGTGCCCGAGAACTGCCGCTTTGATTTCGAAGTGCGCGCCTTGCCGGACTTTGCCCCGCAAGCGGTCGCCGATGAACTGCAAACCTATGCCGAGCAAACCTTGCTGCCGGCGATGCAGGCGGTAAAAGCCGACACCTCGATTCGCTTTGAAAAGATCTGCGCCTATCCGGGGCTGGCAACACCTGCCGACAGCGCGGCGGCCCGTTTGATTGCGCAACTGTGCGGCAGCGATGACTTCAGCACGGTCGCGTTTGGCACCGAAGGCGGGCTGTTCGATCAGGCCGGCATTCCTTCGGTGGTCTGCGGTCCCGGCAGCATGGACCAGGGGCACAAGCCCGATGAATTTGTCAGCGTCGAACAGATGGCCGCGTGTGACCTCCTGATGGATCGCCTCGCAACGTTTTTGAGTGAGCACAACGACAGATAACAACAATGGGTCGACCAGGCCCGAGGAAGCGATCCATGTCCAGATCCTTGCGTTACAGTGTTCCGTTTGCCCTGGCGCTGTTGAGCGGCAGTGTGCTCGCGGCGCCCCAGAGCCTTACGGTGATTTCCTTCGGCGGTGCCACCAAACAGGCCCAGGATAAGGCCTATTTCCAGCCCTTCAACGCCAGCGGCGCAGGCAACATCGTGGCCGGTGAGTACAACGGCGAATTGTCGAAGATCAAGGCGATGGTCTCGGCCGGTCACACCAGTTGGGACGTGGTCGAAGTCGAAAGCCCGGAGCTGTTGCGCGGTTGCGAGGAAGGCTTGTTCGAGAAGCTGGACGCAGGGCGCTTTGGAGATGCCGCGAATTTCGTGCCCGGTGCGCTGACCGAATGCGGGGTGGCGACCTATGTCTGGTCAATGGTCATGGCCTATGACCAGAGCAAACAGGCCAAGGCGCCGCAATCCTGGGCGGACTTCTGGAACGTGGCTGACTTCCCGGGCAAGCGCGGTTTGCGCAAGAGCGCCAAGTACACGCTGGAAATTGCTTTGCTGGCTGACGGTGTCAAAGCGGACGACATCTACAAGGTCCTGAATACCCCGCAAGGCGTGACGCGGGCTTTCGCCAAGCTCGACCAGATCAAGCCGAATATCCAGTGGTGGGAGGCGGGTGCCCAACCGGCGCAGTGGCTGATTGCCGGCGACGTGGTGATGAGCGCGGCCTACAACGGCCGGATCGCCTCGGCGCAAAAGGAAGGCATGGAACTGAGCATCGTCTGGCCGCAAAGCCTGTACGACCCGGAATACTGGGCGGTGGTCAAGGGCACGCCGAACAAGGCACTGGCCGAAGACTTCATCGCATTTGCCAGCCAGCCGCAAACGCAAAAAGTCTTTTCGCAAACCATCCCGTACGGCCCGGTGCATCGCCAGACCCTGCCGTTGCTGCCCAAGGACGTGCAGGAACAACTGCCGACCGCCGAAGCCAACCTGGCCGGTGCCCGTGCCGTGGATGCCGAGTTCTGGGTCGACCATGGCGAGGAGCTTGAACAGCGCTTCAACGCCTGGGCTGCGCGCTGATACGACGGTCGTGTAGCAACATGGGACCCTGTGGGAACGGGCCTGCCCGCGATGAGGTCGTCAGCATCAACATCCTGGTTGACTGACACGCCGGGGAACTGAGTCGGCGCCATAAAAAACCAATCGGATTGAATTGTGGTGCAAGTCGGGATGGCCGTTTGTCGGGCGTATGGTTATGCTCAGCGAGTTTGCAAACGCCAATGATAAACAACCACAGTGAAGCCATGAGCCAATCCGAGACGCGTGCGACTGTTCTAGCGCTGTATCCAGAAGACTCCCGAGAGGCGGCGGCATTGCTCAAGCAGGCAGTGCCGCTGATGGTTCGTCACAACATTGCGCCCAATCCGGTGCACTACGCGCTCTGGTACACCTACAGCAAAGGCCAGGAACCCGAGCTCAATCGGCATCTGGACCGGGTGCTCAACGATTTCGATTACTTCCCGCCAGAGTCCGCCACCAGGCTGTTTCGCGAATACATCATTCGCGATGAGCTGGCGGACGCCCGCTCCGGGCAGCAGGAAGCGATCAACCTGGTCGACGACATGGAGCGCGATGTATCGCGCAGCGTGAAGGGCAACCAGAACTTCCAGGCCAGCCTTGGCCAATTCCTGCAAATGCTCGAAGAGCCTGCGAGCGAGCGCTTGCCAAGCATTCTGATCCAGTTGCAGCAGAGCACCCGGCTCATGCAGGGTCAGCAGGAACATTTCCTCGCGCAATTGCAATCGGCGCAGCATGAAATCAAAACCCTGCGCGACAAGCTCGAGCGTGCGCAGCTGGCGGCAACGCTCGATGGCCTGACCGAACTGTTCAACCGCGCCACCTTCAATCGCAAGCTGGAGCAGGCATTGAGCAAAGCGCCCAAAGGCGTTGCACTGGTGATACTGGATATCGACCACTTCAAGCAGTTCAATGATCAATACGGCCATCCGCTGGGCGACCGGGTTCTGCAGCACGTCGCCCACGTGTTGCGCGAGGCGCTGCCAGCCGAAGCGATTGCAGCGCGATACGGCGGTGAAGAGTTCTGCGTGGTGCTCAACGATTGCCAGGATCTGGCCAGCGCGGCGGCTTTCGCCGAGCGGTTGCGCTTGAAGATCCAGTCGCTGCGGGTCAAGGCCCGAGGCACCAACACCGTGCTGGACACCATCACCGCTTCATTCGGCGTGGCCCACGCTCAGCCCGGCGACTATCCGGAAAGCCTGCTGACCCGCGCCGATGACGCGCTGTATCAGGCCAAGCGCAACGGGCGTAATCAGGTACGCCAGTCGTCTGAGTGACCTGTCACCCGAGAATGAAATACACCTTGCGCACCGGCGTGAGGTTTTCCCACGTGCCATTGAAACCACTGGCCACCACAAACGAATCGCCTGCTGTGAAGGTGCGGCTGACACCCTCGGCGTCGGTCAGGCGCACCGTACCTTCGAGGATGTGGCAAAGCTCATCGTAATCGCACTGACAGCGCTCCAGATGCGGGCCGGCTTCCCAGAGGCCGGCCACCGCGTTTTTCTCGGGCTGGACAAAGTGCCGCCAACTCCTGCTGTGGTAAGGCACGTCGACCACGGCCGGGTCGTTGATCTCGGTTTCACGGGGGACAAGGTCGCTGGCGAAGTCGATGACGTGCCGGGGCAGGGCTGTGGACATGGGGTTCTCCGGGTCAGGAATCGAAGCCGATGCCAAAGGCATCGAAGGTCTTGAGCAGCAAGTTGCGGTGACCGTCACGGTCCTCCCGCGCTAATGAACGCTGGGCCAGTTTCACGCCGACGTAGCGCAAGGGTTCAGGTGGAAAGCGGAACGGTGCCTTGGAGGTCATCCACAGTTCGGTTCGTTCAGTGCGCTCGCCAGCCAACAGGTCGAGCATGTTCAGCGCGGCGAAGCGACTGGCGGACACGCCTTGCCCGGTGAAGCCCAACGCATAGGCGACGCGGCCCTGGTGCTCGCAACCGGTGAACATCGTGGTGCGTGCCGAGGTGTCGATGATGCCGCCCCAGGCATGGCTGAAGCGCACATCATGCAGGGCGGGAAAGGTCTGCTGAAACTGTTCGGCCAGCCGCTGGAAGCTTTGCGGGCGTTGGGTCAGCGCTTCGTCGCGGCGCGCGCCGAAATGGTAGATAGCGTCGTAACCGGCCCAGAGAATCCGGTTGTCGGCGGTTTTGCGCAGGTAGTGGAACTGGTTGCCGGAATCGGCGATACCGTAGCGCCCGGTCCAGCCGATGGCGGCCAGTTGTGCATCGCTCAGCGGCTCGGTAACCAGTGAGTAGTCGTAGACCGGAATCACCGTTGAGGCCAAATGCCCGAGCAACGGCGGGGCGATATTGGTGGCGAGGGCGACTTGTCCAGCGATCACTTCTGCATCGGCAGTGCGCAAGCGCAGGCCGTCGTTGCCGGCATCCAGTTGCAGCACCGGACTGTTTTCGAACAATTGAATGCCTTGCTCAAGGCAAACCCTGCGCAGTTCAGCGGCCATTTTTGCCGGGTTGAGCAGGGCGTAGTTGGGTTCGAACAGACCGGCCGTGTACGCCGGGGAGTCGAGCTTGTGTGTCAGATCGCTGCCTTCGTGCCACTGGCAATCAATGCCGAAACGGGCGTAGTTGCGTTGCATCGAGCGCAGGCCATCGACCTGCCAGGGCTGGCTGGCGACGTTGAGTTTGCCGTGGCGTTCGAACTCGACGTTCATGCCGTAGCGTTGCAGGTCGGCAGCCAGTTCATCGAGGTTCTGCCGGCCCAGGCGGATCAGTTGCCCGGCTTCATCGGGCCAGCGCTTGAGCGCGTTGGACACCCCGTGGGAAATGCTCGGCGCGCAAAAACCACCGTTGCGCCCGCTGGCCTCACCGCCGCAATGCCGTGCCTCGACAATTGCGATACTCAGCCCGGGGTTGCGTTGGCGCGCCAGCAGGGCGGTCCACAATCCGGTGAATCCACCGCCGACCACCACCAGATCGAACGATACCGACCCGCTGACGGAGGGCGCGGCGGGCGGCGGTGTCACGGTGTCCTGCCAGAAGGGGTGAGGCAGGGCACGGTCAAGCGCATCGAAACGCGATGGGACATTCATGCTGAAACTCCGGCGGTGTGTCGGGCAGCGACGATTGCGTTCGGTTGCCCGACGGTTTTTTGTTGTTTTGGCTAGAGGTCAAGAATGGCGCGCGCGGCAATGTCGGTGCCGCGTGTTGCCTGCATGCGCTCGCTGAACGATTTGAGGCGTTGTTTCATCGGTTGGTCGCTCAGCAGCTGTTCGAGGGCGGCGGGCAGTGCGGCCAAGGGATCGGCGAACCGTGGAAGATAGCGACCGACGCCGACTTCCCCGGCGCGGGCGGCGTTGTCGTGGCCGTCCCAGCAATAGGGAATGATCAGCGACGGCAAACCGAAATACAGCGCCTCGCAGAAGCTGTTGTTGCCACCGTGATGAATGAACACATCGCACTCCTTGAGCACTGCCGGTTGGGCAAACCAGCTGTCGAGGTACACGTTGTCCGGCACGGTGGTGTACATGTCGCGGTAGGCGCCGACGTTGACCAGGAAACGGTATGGCAAGGTTTCGATTGTGTTGATCAGGCGCTTCATCATCCCGGTATCGGCGGCGCCGAGGCTGCCGAAGCTGAGATAAATCAGCGGCGCGTCGTTGTACCGTGGAAAGTCCGGGACGATGTAGGGCGCTTCTCGTCGTACGCAACCATCGAGGTAGACGTAACGCTGCGGATCGAGCGGTTGCTGGCGTGCATAGCGTACTGGCGTCGGTGACAGCAGCAGGTTGAGCCATGGCGAGTCAGTGAGGAACTGTCCCGCAGGACAGGGCGCCGTATTGTTGCTCAGGAGAAAATGCGAAAAGCGTTCATGGGCCGGCGCGACAGCCTTGAGATATTGCTCGGTGTAGCGTTCGCAGGATGCGGTGTCACGGGTCAGGCAGCCGGACAGGTACGGCGGAACGTTGGCATCCGGCAGTTCGGTTTCGGCGCAGGACACCACGCGCACCCAAGGGCAACCCGCGTTGGCGATGGCCGGGAACATCACCACGTTGTCGAGCACGATGACGTCCGGTTTCAGGCGGCTGAGCAACTGCTGCAAGGGTTTTTCCGCTTCGATCGCGGTGTCGATGATCGCTTCCCAGGCCGGCGCGACATAGCTGTCGATCTGCGCCAATGGGGTCTGGTCGAAGTAGGGAATGCTGCGTTCGATGAAGCGCTCCCAGTAATGCTGATGTTCCGCCGCCGACAATGGGCTCACTTGTGGAATCGGGTATTCGTCGAAACCGTATTCGGCGAACAGCCCCTGAAAATGCTCATGGCAGATGAACACCGGCCTGGCGCCCAGCTCACGCAGCGACTGAGCGATACCAATGCAGTTCAGGGCCGCGCCGAAACTGGCTTCCGGAAACAGGGCGATCAGTTTTTGTTTTTGCATGGCGAGGGACTGTCCATGGCGGGTCAGACCCGCCGCTCCTGAAGGTGTTTTGGATGCTGTCTTATTTTCAAAAAAAAATCATCATGTTTTTACGAGGTGCTTAACGGCGCCCCAAATGATGACTTTGCGGGATGCCACGGTTGGCGGTTTGCGGGCGTTGCGCGGCGCTCAGGCGCAGGTGCAGGCGCAGCAGGTCGGCGGCGATCTCCATCTGCCCGCGCTCGATGTGCGCGATGATTTGCAGGTGCTCGCGCAGGGCTTCCTGCAGGCGGTGCACGCTGACCGAGGGCAGCAAATTCGGCAGGCGCCGCAGGCTTTGATGCTGGAGCAGAGCGTCGCTGATGAAGCGGTTGCCGCAGCTCTGGGCCAACAGTTCGTGGAAGCTGATGTCCAGCTCGCGAAATTGCTGGATGTCGAAATCTTCTACGGGGCTGGCGAGCAGGCTTTGCGAGGCACTGCGCAACAGGCTCAGGCGTTGCGGGTCGGCAGTGAAGCTTGGGCTGAGCAGCGCTTCGGGCTCCAGAATCAAGCGGAATTTCAGGCTTTCCTCAAGGGCGGCCAGGCTGTTCAGCGACGGGCGAAACAGCCAGGACTGGCCGGGGCCGCGCTCGATGGCCTGGCTTTCGCTCAATTGCTGGAGGGCTTTTTGCGCCGCTGGCCGGCCGATGTCGTAGCGGCGCATCAGTTCGCTGATGCTGATGCTGTCACCCAGCCGTCCGGCCATGCGATCACGCAATACCGAGGCGGCCAGTTCTTCTTCTGCGGCTTGTGGCAGGGTCGCGTTGAATGCCTGGCCTGTCGGGGAGGTCAGCAATCGGTAGCCCTTGCCGGCTTCGTGGCTCAGCAGGTTTTCTTCCAGCAGCACTTTCAGTGCACCGCGAATCAGTGTGCGCGAGACCTGAAAAGTGCGGGCCAGGGCCTGCTCGGCCACCGGGTCCCCGGCAACCAGTCCGCTTTCCTGAGTGTGTTCGAGGATACGGCGGGCCAGTTCCAGGTGATTGGTGCGCGGTTTTTTTTCGGCTGTCGTGCTCAAGCGTCTTTTCTCGTGGTGATCCGCTGTCGGGCTCAGGTGCTCATCTTATGCCATGCGCCGGCCCATCGTCAGGCTGGAAGAAATGCGTTGACATCTTTTGATACTGGTCCTAATTTCTAAAAAAAAACACAAGCAATCGTTTCTCGTTTTGCCGTACTGCCTTCGAACACAACAAAACAAACAATCGTCGGGTGAGTATTTATGAGCAAGCTGAATGATCTTCTGTGCGCAGGATTGGCCGTTTCCCTGGCGATCGCTTCACAGGCTGCAAGTGCGAAAGACATGGTGATCTCCATCTGGGACGGCTACATGGCCCCGGATGCGCTGGAGAAGTTCAAGGTGGCCAGCGGTGTGGACGTCGACAAGGCGCTGCACGCCACCAACGAAGAAATCATGGGCAAGCTCATGGCGTCCGGCGGTGAAGGGTATGACGTGGTGTTCGTCTCCTCGCCCTTCGCCGAAGTCCTGCACAAGCAGGGGCTGCTGGCGGACATCGATCCGGTCAAAGTGCCCAACCTGAAAAACCTCTATCCCGAAGCCACCCAGCTGGAATACGACGCCGGCAACCATTTCTCGGTGCCCTACACCTGGGGCACGACCGGTATTTGCTATCGCTCCGACAAGGTGACACCGGCACCACAAAGCTGGAACGAGCTGCTTAATCCGAGCGATGCGCTCAAGGGCAAGGTGACGATGCTGGCTACCGACCGCTGGATGCTCGGCGCCGGTTTCCTCGCCAAGGGCTGGTCGGTCAACGACAGTGACCCGGCGCAGATCGCCGCCGTTCGCGATCAACTGATCGCCACCAAGAAACGCATCCTGTCCTTCGACGACACCACCTTCTACTCCAAGCTCGCATCCGGCGAATCGCTGATGGCCCACGCCTGGGACGGCTGGTGCAACTACGGCACCCAGGCCAACGCGGCGATCAAGTTCGTGGTGCCCAAGGAAGGTTCCGATCTGTGGGTAGACACCATGGTGGTGCTCAAAAGTTCGAAGCACCAGGAAGAGGCCTTCAAGTTCATCAACTTCATGCTGGCCAAGGAAAACCACGTATGGGTTGCTGAAAACATCCTCTACAAAATCCCCAACCAGGCCGCAATGGCCGGGTTGTCCGCTGACCTGCTCAAGCAATACCCCAACCTGACCATGACGCCGAGCGAGCTGGTGAAGATGGAGCAATTGCGCGATCTGGGCGGCACCACGCAAAAGGCCTACACCCGCGCCGTGACCGAAATCATGGCGGCGCAGAACTAACGCCGCATCGATCCGGGGCCTGCCCGGCAGGTCCCGCCACGTTCGCAAGCCGCCTCTGTCCCGAGGCGGGAGGATAGGGTTAATGAGTGCTTTGCATGCTGACAGGCGGCTGTCGGCCTGGCTTCTTGCGCCCGGCTTCGGCTGGCTGCTGATGTTTCTGGTGGTGCCCTGTTTGCTGGTGCTGGTCTACAGCTTCGTCGAACGCGGTGCGTATGGCGGCATTGATTGGTTGTTTACCTGGGAAAACTACCAGCGCGCCTTCGATCCGCTGTACCTGGGCATCTTGCTCAAGTCGGCAAAAATCGCCGGGCTGGCCACGCTGTTTGCGGTGCTGATCGGCTACCCGGCCGCCTATGCGATTGCCCGTGCGCCACGGCGGCGTCAGGCGGTTTATCTTTTTCTGGTGATGCTGCCGTTCTGGAGCAACTACCTGATCCGCACTTACGCCTGGATCGTCCTGCTCAATCGCGAAGGCCTGATCAACCGCCTGTTGCAACTGCTCGGCTACAGCGGCGAACCCATCAGTTTGCTGTACACCGAATCGGCCGTGGTACTCGGGTTGGTCTACAACTACATCCCCTTTGTGATCCTGGCGATTTTCTCCTCGCTGTCGCGCATCAACAACGAACTCTGGGACGCCTCCAGAGACCTCGGCGCTTCGGGCTGGATGACGTTCCGCCGGATCATTCTGCCGTTGAGCGTTCCCGGCATCGCCGCAGGCTCGGTGTTTGTCTTTGTGCTGAGTATCGGCAACTTCATCACCGCTGACCTGTTGGGTGGCAAACAGGTGCAGATGGTCGGCAACCTGATCTACTCGCAGTTCCTCACCGCGCGGGACTGGCCGTTCGGTGCGGCGCTGAGCTTCTTCCTGATCGCGATCATGCTGGTGCTGTTGTTCATCCAGGCACTGGTGGCGCGCCGTGCAGAAGGGGCACGCTCATGAGCCAGTCACGTTCGGTCAGCGGCGCCGTACTGAGTTCGCACCTGGGCCTGGTGTACGCCTTCCTTTATATACCGATCCTGGTGTTGATCCTGTTGTCGTTCAACAAGTCCGGATTGCCGACCGCCTGGGGCGGCGTATCGCTGAAGTGGTACGCGGCACTGGCGCACAACACGGCAATCCTGTCGGCGGCGCTCAATACCCTGATCGTGGCGCTGTCGGCGACCTTCATTGCCTGTGTGCTCGGGACGTTCCTGGCGCTGGGCATCGAGTTGCGCCGCAAGGACAGCCACAAGGGGCAGGTGGTCGACACCCTGCTGATGGCGCCGATGATCATTCCCGACATCGTGCTGGCGATTGCGCTGCTGAGCTTTTTCAACCTGCTCAAGGTCGGTCTGGGCCTGCACTCGATCATCATCAGCCACGCGGTGTTCAACATCGCCTTCGTGTGCGCCGTGGTGCGCACGCGGCTCAAGCACTTCGACTACTCGATCCTCGAAGCCTCGATCGACCTCGGCGCGAGCTGGTTCACCACGTTCCGCCGGGTGCTGTTGCCGGTGATTTTTCCCGGTGTGCTGGCTGGTGGATTGCTCTCGTTCACCCTGTCGGTGGACGAATTCATCATCGCCTTTTTCAACTCCGGCTCCGGCCAGGCGTCGACGACTTTGCCCATGCAGATCTACGCCATGATCCGCTTCGGCGTCACCCCGGAAATCAACGCTCTGGCGACGCTGGTGATGCTGGTCAGCATCACCGCGCTGCTGGCTTCGCAGCGTCTCAACAAGGCTCCTCGCACCCATGAATAATTCTTCTGCGGTACTGATCCTGGACAAGGTCAGCAAGTCTTATGGCAACGGTCTGGCGGTCGACGAGGTGTCACTGAGCATCCGCGAGAACGAGTTTTTCGCGCTGCTCGGTCCGTCCGGCTGCGGCAAAACCACGCTGTTGCGCATGCTCGCCGGTTTCGAGACCCCCAGCGGTGGCTGCATTTATCTGGATGGCAACGACATCTCGCCACTGCCGCCGAACAAGCGTCCGTTGAACCTGATGTTTCAGTCCTATGCGCTGTTTCCCAACATGACCGTGCGCAAGAACATCGCCTACGGTCTGGAAATGGAGCGCCTGCCGGAAAGCGAAATCCGCCGTCGTGTCGATGAAGTGCTGAGCACCGCGCAACTGGGTGAGCTGGCCGAGCGCAAGCCCGATCAGCTTTCCGGTGGCCAGCGCCAGCGGGTGGCGCTGGCGCGGGCATTGGTCAAACGTCCGCGTGTGTTGCTGCTCGACGAGCCGTTGGGCGCACTCGACAAAAAACTGCGGGAAAAAATGCAGCTGGAACTCAAGCGCCTGCAACACGAGAGCGGCATCACCTTCATCATCGTCACCCACGACCAGGAAGAAGCCCTGGTGATGTCCGACCGCATGGCGGTGCTCGACGGCGGCAAGGTCTGCCAGTGCGGTAGCCCGACCGAGCTTTACGAAAACCCCAACAGCCGCTTCGTGGCCAACTTCATCGGCGTCAGCAACCTGCTCGAAGGTGTGCGCTCGGGTCAGCACTCGGTGCGGGTCAATGGCCAGGAACTGAAGGTAGACACCGACGCACCACTGGTAAGCGGCCAGGCAGTCGCCGTGGTGGTGCGCCCGGAACGCCTGCAAGTGCTGACGGAGCAGGGCGGCGAATGCGCCAACCAGGTCAGCGGCAAGATCGTCGAAGTCGCCTACCACGGCCTCGACACCAACCTGCATGTACTGACACCGCTCAGCGACAAACCGCTGATCGTGCGTGTGCCGTCCTCTCAGTTTGAATTCGCCCATTTTGCAATCGACACGACCATCCGGCTGGGCTGGCAGGCCCGGCATGCCCGCGTATTGACGCGCTGAACAATAAAAAGACCCGGCAGGAGTAGCACTCGATGAAACAGAAAGTGATCGCATTCTTCCCCGAAGCCGCCTATGGCCCGGCGCTCAATTCAGTCGGCATCGCCCAGGCCTGTGAAGCCCTGGGCCACAAAGCGGTGTTCCTCACCGACCCGGGCATGAGCGGTGTGTACGCCGGTTATGGTTTTGAGGAGCACATGGTGAACATGTCGGCACCCATGCCGGCCGAAGAAATGGCCCGCTACTGGGTGGATTTCATCAACGGGCACATTCCGAACTTCCGCAAGTCACCGTTGGCGCAGATCGACAACTACGTCAAGGAATGCTGGGCGGCCATCGTTGAAACCGCGAAGTGGGCGCAAAAGGATCTGCCTGCGGTGCTGGACAAGGTCAAGCCCGACCTGATCTGCGTCGACAACGTGATCCTGTTCCCCGCGATCAAGCAGTACGGCAAACCGTGGGTGCGGATCATTTCCTGCTCGGAAAACGAGATCGAAGACCCGGATATCCCGCCGCACCTGTCGGGTATGAGCATCGACGACAAGGTCGGTCATGCGCAATTTCGCCAGCGCTTTGAAGAGGTGATCGAGCCGATTCACGAGGACTTCAACCAGTTCCTGCAAGCCCATGGAGAGGCGCCGTATCCGCTGGGTACGTTCTTCGAAGCTTCGCCGTTCATGAACCTGCTGTTGTACCCGGACGCGGTCAAGTTCGACCGGCGTCATCCGCTGCCGGCCGAACGTTTCCATTACCTGCAAGGTTGCGTGCGTCACGACACGCCGTATGAGATTCCGCAGTTCCACGTGCATAACGACAAGCCGTTGCTGTATGCGAGTTTCGGCAGCCTCGGTTCCGGCGATGTCGATTTGCTCAAGCGCCTGATCGAGGCGGTGGGCAAGCTGCCTTACCGGGCGCTGTTCAATGTCGGCGAACACCTCGACGAATACCCGGACCTGCCGGACAACGTGCAGATTTCCAACTGGTTCCCGCAACCGTCGGTGATTGCCCAGGTCGATGCGGTGATCCACCACGGCGGCAACAACAGCTTCACCGAGTGCCTGTTCTTCGGCAAACCGGCGATTGTCATGTCCTACGTCTGGGACGGCCACGACAACGCCATGCGCGCCGAAGAAAGCGGCCACGGCTTCAAGCTCGACCGCTATGAGTGGAGTGAAGAACAGCTCGCGGAAAAACTCCACGCCTGCCTCAACGACGAGGCGATGCGCCAACGCCTGCAGCGCACCAGCGCGCAAATGCAATCACGCAAGGGGCCGCAAGACGCGGCCGCGATTCTCGACAAGGTGCTCAACGATGCCTGACTCATCCACCACGGCGGGTATCACGCCGTACCTCGAAGCCGTCAGCAGCCGCACCGACCTGGTGGACTGGGGCGTGCAGAGCGATGCCGTCGAAGGCGTCTCGCATTCCAGCGGCCGCTTGCTGTTCAAGGGCCCGAACAACAGCCCGGAAACCGGATTGTGGGTGTGTACTCCGGGCCGCTGGCGGTTGTCGATTCCCCGGGATGAGCTGTGTCATTTCATCGCAGGGCATGCGACTTACCGCAACGACAACGGCGAAGTGATTGAAGTGCGCCCCAACACGCTGGTGCTGTTCCCGGCCGGCTGGACCGGCGAGTGCGACGTGCGGGAAACCCTGCGCAACGTGTACATGCTGGCCTGAGCCTGGAAAAACACTGCAACCCCTGTAGCAGCCGGCTTGCTGGCGATAGCGGTACGCCGGGCGACATCTGTGTCGACTGTCCCGACGCAATCGCCGGCAAGCCGGCTCCTACAGGTTACCGACCGACTTTTATTGGAGAAAATGTATGACTACCCCGTTTCTGTACGACCCGCTGAGCATTACCGACGTCAAGGATTGGGGCGTGATCCCGACCATGCTCGAAGGTCAATCCCGTGTGTCCGGCGTGGTGCTGCACAAAGGACCCGAAGGCCAGTCTGAATGCGGCATCTGGATCTGCACCCCGGGCAAGTGGTTTTGCCATGTCACCAGCGACGAGTTCTGCCATTTCCTCGAAGGCCGCTGCACCTATGTGCACGAGTCCGGCGAAGTGATCGAGATCAAACCGGACACCGCCGCGTTTTTCCGCAAGGACTGGAAAGGCGTGTGCACCGTCCACGAGACCATCAAAAAGGTCTACATGATCCGGTGACCGCCATGACAGATGCTCTGGCGTCATTGCCAACCCGTGAAGACCTGCGCGCAGCGTTTCTGGCACGCGCCGGTTATGCCGACGCAGTGCTGACCGCGCTGCCTGCGGATGCGTCGACACGACGCTACTTTCGTCTGGACGGCGCCGGTTTGTTGCTGATGGATTCGCCCCCCCACAGCGAACCCATCGCCCCGTTTGTGCAGATCGCCCGGCAGTTGCAGGGGCTGGGCCTGTCCGCGCCAGCCTTGCTGCAAGTCGACGAGGCGACGGGGCTGGCGCTGATCGAGGACTTCGGACACGACACCTACACCCGGCTGCTGGCGGCCGGGTATTCGGAGGCGGGGCTGTATCACCTGGCCGTCGATACCTTGGTGACGCTGCATCGCGCGCCATCGACCAATGAAGTGGCGCCCTACGACGAACAGCGGCTGGCAGACGAATACGCGTTGTTTATCGACTGGTACGTGCCGCTGTTGATCGGCAAAGAGATGGCGCAAAAGCTGCGCAATGAATACCTGGCGCTGTTCGCCGACGCCTGCCACGACGTTGCAAAACGCCGAGAAGCCTTGGTGCTGCGCGACTTCCACGTCGACAACCTGATGCTGCTGCAAGGCCGCGAAGGTGTCGCGGCCTGCGGCTTGCTGGATTTTCAGGACGCTCTGGTCGGTGCGGCGGCCTATGACCTGATGTCGCTGCTCGAAGACGCCCGGCGCGATGTGCCTGAAGCGTTGCGAGAAAAACTGATCACCCTTTACCTGATGCAACGCCCGGAGCTGGATGCCCAGCGTTTTCTTGCCGATTACCGCTGCCTGGCAGCCCAGCGTCACGCCAAGGTGCTGGGGATTTTTGTGCGCCTGGCCGGTCGTGACGGCAAGCACGGTTATCTGACGCACCTGCCGCGCACGCTGGGGCTGTTTGTCCGCGCCCTGGACGCCGAAGCCTTGGCACCGCTGCGCCAATGGCTCGACCGGCATGTGCCGGTCTGGCGTGATGACCTGTCCGCCGAGACCCTGGCGATGTTGCGCCAAACCCCTTATCGATTGGTTAAAGGATCAACCCATGGCCACGTTCAACACTGATATTGCATTGCGTTTCATCAATTGCGAATTCCTGCCGCTGACCGTTGGGCACGTGCGTGAAGTGCTCGACCCCGCGACGTGGCAGCCGGTCGGGCAGGTCGGCTTGTGCGGCGAAGCAGACGTACAAGCCGCCATCGATGCCGCCACTGCTGCGCAAAAACAATGGCGCGTAGTCGATGCCAAAAGCCGTGCCGCACGCCTGCATCAACTGGCCAATGCCATCGAACAGAACCTTGCCTGCAACCGTGAAGTCGCTCGCTTGATGACCCTGGAAATGGGCAAGCCGTTTCCCGAGGCCATGGGCGAACTGGCGAACTGCGCGCCGATCTTTCGCTATTACGCGGAAATGGCCCGGGACGATGCCGGCAAGGTCGCCGGCACCACGCAGATTGGCTCGTTCCAGCATGTGCGTTACGAGCCGTATGGCGTCAGTGTGCACATCATGCCGTTCAACTTTCCGATCCTGTTGATGTGCTGGACGGTCGCCGCGTCCTTGGCAGCGGGCAACGCCTGCATCATCAAACCGGCGGAAGCCACGACTCTGTGCACCCTCAAGTTCATGGAGCATTTCACGGCGCTGTTGCCGGGGCTGGTGTCCTGCGTGCCGGGCGATGCTGCAACCGCGCAGCGGCTGGTGCAGTCGGAGCAGACCCACGCGGTCGCGTTCACCGGCAGCGTGGCGGCGGGCAAAGCCGTGGCCGTGGCCTGTGCCGAGCGCATGAAGCCGTGCGTGATCGAGGCCGGTGGCAGCGATCCTCTGATCATTTCCAGACACGCACCGCTGGAAGTCGCAGCGGCCGGTGCGGTGACCGCGGCGTTCCACCTCAGCGGGCAAATCTGCACCTCGGCGGAACGCTTTTATGTGGTCGACGAGATTCATGACGAGTTTGTCGCGAAGTTTGCCGAACGCACCCGCGCCTTGCGTATCGGTCATGGCCTGGAGCGCTCGGAGATCGGGCCGATGGTCAGCGAGGTGGCGCGCAACAAGGTCATGCGTCTGGTCGATGATGCCGTGGCCAAGGGCGCGACGGTGGTCTGCGGCGGGCGGGTTCCGCCACAGCACAGCGTGGGCTGGTTCTATGAGCCGACCATTCTCACCGGTGTGACCGGCGACATGGCCATTTTGCAGGAGGAGTGCTTCGGTCCGGTGGCAGCGATCTGCCGTGTGAGCGATTTCGATGAAGCGGTGCGCTTGGCCAATGATTCGCCGTTCGGCCTCGGCGCATCGCTGTTTTCCACCGACCTGGCCGAAGCCATGGAGGCCGCCGAGCGACTGGAGGCGGGCATGGTCTGGGTCAACAACCCGTTGATCGACAACGATGCGCTGCCGTTCGGTGGCTGGAAGATGTCGGGGCTTGGCCGTGAATTGGGGCGTCAGGGCCTTGAGGCATTCCGCCGCTCGAAAATGGTCATCATCGATCACCAACCGAAAGTCCAGGACTGGTGGTATCCGTACGCCGACGACGTGTTCTATCGCGATCCGAGCTGAAACCGGGGGGCTGAAAACCCGTCAGCGTTTATTTCCTCCCATATGGAACTGAAAACCATTCTTGACGTCGAACCCTTTACCGGTGAGCGGACGTCATAAATTGTTACAGCCCCGCACGCCAGTATGAAGCTTCCTGTCGATGGGAAGCTTTGCCGCCAAACAGGCAGGAGGCGTGTGATGGGGAGGTTAGCGATGTACAAGTTCTTTGCGGCTTACCTGTGCGCTTGCGTGCTGCTGCAGTGGGGCGTTGCACAGGCGTCGCCATGGATCGCGTCACACGTTCTGCTCAAGTGGATTCTTTGATCGGCTGAGCCTGTCAGGCTCAGTTTTCAGTAAACATCCCGCAAATAGCGTTTCTGCTCGTTCAACCGGCGCCAGTAATCACTGGCGTTTTCGGCGCTGAGTCCACCGTGGTTTTGTGCCACCTCGCGCAAGGCCCGATCGACATCCCTGGCCATCTGGCTGGCGTCGCCACAGACGTACAGCTGCGCACCCTCCTGCAACCAGCGCCACAGGTCTGCGCCTTGTTCGCGAATCCGGTCCTGCACGTAGATCTTCTGCGACTGGTCGCGGGAGAATGCCAGGCTCAGTTGCGTCAGCGTGCCGTCGCGCTGCAGGCCTTGCAGTTCGTCGCGGTAGTAGAAGTCGGTGGCGGCGTGTTGCTCGCCGAAGAACAGCCAGTTCTTGCCTTGGTCGCCCCGGGCGCGCCGCTCTTGCAGGAAGGCGCGAAAGGGCGCGACACCGGTGCCTGGGCCAATCATGATCATCGGCACGTTGCCATCGGCCGGTGCGCGAAAGTGCTTCGACGGCTGGACGAACACCGGCACGTTGCCGCCCTGGGCGCGGTCGGCGAGAAAGGTCGAAGACACGCCTTTGCGTTTGCCATAGCGCACGGCAGCCACGGTGAGATGGATTTCCCGAGGGTGCGCCTTGGGGCTTGAAGCGATGGAGTACAGGCGCGGTTGCAGGCGTTTCAACGTCCCCAGCAATTCGCTCGCCGAGCAATCCACCGGAAACTCCTGCAACACGTCCGCCAGTTGCCGGCCCCACAGCCAATCCTTCAATTCGGCTTTACGCTCGCCGCCCAGCAGTTGTTTCAGTCCGGGGTTGGTGCTGCGCTCGGCGATGAACGCCAGGGTTTCGCTGTTCGGGCGGGCGATTTCGAAATGCTCGGTCAGGGCTTGATGCAGCGGCACTTCGCCGCGTTGATCGACGCTCACGGCTGTTTCGCCGTGCAACCGGGTCAGATCGAGAAGTTCGCTGACCAGTTCAGGGCAGTTGCGCGGGTAAACGCCCAGGGCATCTCCGGCCTCGTAGCGCAAGTCAGAATCCGCCAGGTCGAGAGCGAACATCCGGGTTTCTTTGTTCGGGCTCTGGCTGTTGAGGTGCAGGTTGGTCAGCAGACGTGAGGCGAAAGGTTTGGCTTTGGCCGATGTCTCGACGGGACGGATGCCAGCACTTGGCATCGGTTCGACGATCACTGACGGCTTCAGGGCTTTGCGTAGATCGGCGAGCCAGAGGTCTGCTTGCTCCTCGAATTCGGTATCGCAATCCACCCGCTCCAGAAGACGTGTTGCACCCAATTCTCGCAGGCGTTGGTCGAGTTTCTTGCCATGCTGGCAGAACTGGTCGTAGTTGGGATCGCCCAATGCGAGCACGGCAAAGCGCAGTGACTCCAGGCGCGTCTCGGCGGTATTGAGGGTATGCCAGAAGCCTTCGCCGTTGTCCGGTGGGTCGCCGTCGCCGAAGGTGCTGCTGATCAGTGCCAACGTCTGGGTATTGGCGAGTTTGCTGGCGGGAAAGTCCGCCATCGCGCTCAGCTCCACGCTGACACCGTCGTCCCGCAGACACGCGGCAAATCGCTCGGCCAGCGCCTCGGCATTGCCGGTCTGCGAGGCCCACAACAAGGTCACGGCCGGTTGATCGGTGACTGTCGCCGGGCGCGGGCTATCAGGTTCAACCCGACTGAACAGCCCGCCGAGAACGCCGTCCAGCCAGAGTCGCGTATCCGCAGCCAAAGGCGCGTTGGACGGCATGACCGGTACGCCGCTCACTTGACGACCGGCCGGGGATTGCAGGCCGCTGATAAAACCGGCGAGGTAGGTGCGTTCACGATCATTGAGTTGAGGAGACGGCAGGCTGCTGATGCCCACGAGGTCAGCGAAGGCCGAGAGGCTCGACATGGCAATTTCCTCTGTTAAAGCGGGGAGTGGGGTGACCGTGGCCGGCGCCGGGGTATCGAGGAACCGGTGACCGATCAGCTCGACCCGTTGCAGGGCGACGGCGCAGAACTTGAGTTCCGGCTGCTGCGAAAGGGCGTCGACGGCGTCGTTGGTGACGGCGTTGATTGCCAGGTGCTCGCCGAACACATCGCTCCAGTGAAACGGCGCAAAGCAATTGCCCTGACGCACCCGGTCGGTCACCACGGCGGGCAACACGGCGCGGCCGCGCACTGAACGCACTTCGACCGGGTCCTTGTCCTTGAGGCCCAGCTGACGTGCATCCTCAGGGTGAATTTCAATGAACGGCCCCGGATTGAGTTTGTTCAGCGTCTCGACTTTGCCGGTCTTGGTCAGGGTGTGCCATTGGTGCTGCAAGCGACCGGTGTTGAGCACGAAGGGAAAGGCTTCGTCGGGCATTTCGGCGGGCGGCAGGTGGGGACGCGGCAGGAAAATGCCTTTGCCGTGGCTGGTCGGAAACGTGATGGCGCAGGCGCTGTCAGCGATGCCCTTGTCGACGTAACGAATCGGATTGCGATCATTGGCGGACTCCAAAGAGCAAGGCCATTGCAGTGGATTCGCTCGCAAGCGGGGGTAACTGGCGCCGCGAATGTCATAGCCGGTGGCCGGGTTCCAGGCACGTTTGATTTCTTCAAACACGTCGCTGGCGTCGGCATAAGTGAAGGCTTCGGCGAAGCCCATCGCACACGCCACTCGAGCGACGATTTGCCAGTCGGGCAGGGTTTCGCCGGGCGCTTCCACGGCTTTTTGCATCAGTGTCAGGTTGCGCTCGGAGTTGATCATCACACCTTCGGCTTCGGCCCAGAGAGCGCCCGGCAGCAGGATGTCGGCGTAGCGGTTGGTCTCGGTATCGAGAAAGGCATCCTGGGTGACGACCAGTTCCGCCGCCTGCAAACCCTCGATGACATTCTGCCGATTGGGCGCGGACGCCACCGGGTTGGTGCAGATGATCCAGCAGGCCTTGATCTGGCCAAGGCGCATTTGCTCGAACATTGCCACGGTGCCGCCGCTGACCGTCGTCGGCAGATTGCCACGGGGGATGTCCCACAGGTCTTCTATAAATGAACGGTCAGCCTCGGCCAGTACCGAACGTTGTCCCGGCAATCCAGGCCCCATGTAGCCCATCTCACGGCCGCCCATGGCATTCGGTTGGCCGGTCAGGGAAAACGGCCCGCTGCCCGGTCGGCAGATCGCGCCGGTGGCCAGGTGCAGGTTGCACAGCGCGTTGGTGTTCCAGGTGCCGTGGGTGCTTTGGTTCAGGCCCATGGTCCAGCAACTCATCCATTCAGCGGCCTCGCCAATCCATTGCGCGGCTTGGCGAATGTCCGCCTCAGGAAGGCCGGTGATCTCGGCAACCTTGTCTGCTGGGTAGTCCTCCAGGAACTCGGGCATGGCCTCCCAACCTTGGGTGAAGGAGGCGATGAAGGCCGGGTCGGTGTGGCCGTTTTTCACCAGCAAGTGCAGCAAACCGTTGAGCAGGGCCAGGTCGGTACCGGGTTTGATGGGCAGGAACAGGTCGGCCTTGAGCGCCGTGGCACTGCGCCGTGGATCGACGACGATCAGCTTCGCCCCGGCCTTGACCCGGTCCATCATGCGCAGGAACAGAATCGGGTGACAGTCGGCCATGTTGGCGCCGATCACGAAGAACAGGTCGGCGTGATCGAAGTCGTCATAAGAGCCGGGTGGCCCGTCGGCCCCCAGGGACAGTTTGTAGCCGCTGCTGGCGCTGGCCATGCACAGGCGGGAATTGGATTCGATGTGAGGGGTGCGGACAAACCCCTTGGCCAGTTTGTTGACCAGGTATTGGGCCTCCAGCGACATCTGCCCGGACACGTAGAAGGACAAGGCTTCGGGGCCGTGGGTATCAAGCACCTGGCGCAGTCTGGCGGCGGTTTCGCCGATGGCGTTGTCCATCGTCACGCGCACCGGGTCACGATTGCGTTCATGACGCAGGTAGGCGTTGTCCATGCGTCCCGACTCGGCAATCGCCTGGCCGCAGGTCGTACCCTTGGTGCACAGACGACCGGCATTGCTCGGGTGGGCCTTGTCGCCGGTCACCTTGATCACGCGATTGTCTTCAACCTGCATGACGATGCCGCAGCCAACACCGCAATAGGGACACACGCTGCGTACGGTTTTACTGGCCATCTTCGCCCCTTGAATCAGTTGCTTGCACTTGCCGAACCCGCAAACAAAAAAGGCGCCATGTGACCCTTCCGTTAAAACGGGGGTTACACGGCGCCTTTGTCGTATGTGGGCAATCAGCGTTGACTGCCTATTGGTGAGGTTCTAGCAAGTCACGCGCCAGAATGCTCGAACGCGGTGTTATCTCTGCTGAGCAGCGCATTCGGGGCTGCGGATGACGGCGCGGGCGCGTGCGAATCTGCACTTTTTTAAAGCGCTGGCGGACCGCATCGCACCAGTCGGAAGCGAAGCCGTGAGTGTTCATCCGGGCGGGTTTGTGCGGCTGGATGAACGCAAACCGTTGGTGCCAATGGGGTTGCAGGGCTTTTGCTGTCGACTGGCACAGTTGCTGCAAACGTCATCATCAAGTCCATGGGTTTTCCCGTGGAAAGCCCTCTCGGTCAACGACGATCGACTGGCCGCACAGGTCGAGGGCAACATCGGTGGATCAGGCACAGCCGTCTGATTTCAACACCATAAAAGAACAGGCAAAGACGCCTGGAACCGCAAGGTTTCAGGCGTTTTTTTTTGCTTTTTGAACCGTGATGGATTGGCCGGGTGCTTCTTATGAATTCCAATGTTGCCACTTTGAACAAACTGCAAACGCTGGTCGTGATCGGCAATGGCATGGTCGGACATCATTGCGTCGAGCAACTGATCGAGCGCGGTGCCCTCGACCATTACCGGTTACACGTATTCAGCGAAGAGCCGATGCGCGCCTATGACCGTGTGCACCTTTCCGAGTACTTCACCGGTCGCGATGCCGAGTCATTGGCGCTGGGTGAGGCGGCGCTGTACCAGACGTCTGGCATCACGCTGCACCTGGGTGTGCCGGTGCTGGAGATCGACCGTGAACGCCGCGAAGTCATCACCGCCCAAGGCAGTGTCGCTTACGACAAACTGGTGCTGGCCACCGGGTCCTATCCGTTTGTGCCACCGATTGAAGGCGCCAAGGGTGACTCGCGGCTGGTGTATCGCACCCTCGAAGACCTCGACGCGATTCGTGCGGCGGCGACCAATGCCCGGCGCGGTGTGGTGGTCGGCGGCGGGTTGCTCGGCCTGGAAGCGGCCAACGCCCTGAAAAGCCTCGGGCTGGAAGCGCATGTGGTGGAATTTGCCCCGCGCCTGATGCCGGTACAACTGGACGAATACGGCGGTCGTGCGCTCAAGGCGCAAATCGAGCGACTCGGCGTCGGCGTGCATCTGGCACGCGGCACGCAGTCGATCAGCGCGGGTGAGCAGTATCGCTACCGGATGAATTTCGGCAATGACGAATTTCTTGAAGCCGACCTGATCGTGTTCTCTGCCGGGATCCGTGCGCAGGATGCGCTGGGCCGTCAATGTGCACTGGAAATCGGCCCGCGTGGCGGTGTGGTCATCGACGATAACTGCGTGAGCAGCGACCCCGACATCTATGCCATCGGCGAATGCGCTTCGTGGAATGGCAGCCTGTTCGGGCTGGTCGCACCGGGATACCAGATGGCCCGCAGCGTTGCGACGCGCCTGTGCCAGCAGGACGCCGAGCCGTTCACTGGCGCCGACATGTCGACCAAGCTGAAACTGCTCGGTGTCGATGTCGGTTCCATCGGCGACGCCCATGGCAATACACCAGGTGCCCGCAGCTATCAGTTCATCGATGAAGCCACGGCGAGCTACCGGCGCCTGGTGGTCGACGAATCGGGCAAACGCGTGCTCGGTGCTGTGCTGGTCGGCGACAACAGTTACTACGATACCTTGCTGCAATACATGCAGAACGCCATTGCCTTGCCGGCAGAACCGGCCAGCCTGATTTTGCCGTCGTCGACCGGCGCACCGACCCTGGGCCCCGGCGCACTGCCGGAATCGGCCACGGTGTGCTCGTGCCACAACGTCACCAAGGGCGCGATTTGCTCGGCCATCGACGGCGGTTGCAGCGACCTTGGCTTGCTCAAATCGCAAACCAAGGCCTGTACCGGTTGCGGCGGTTGCGCCGGATTGCTCAAGCAAGTGTTCGAGCACGAGTTGATTGCCCGTGGTGTCAGCGTCGATAAAAGCCTGTGCGAGCACTTTGCCTACACCCGTCAGGAACTCTATGCACTGGTGCGCGTGGAAGGGGTCATCACCTTCGAAGAACTGCTGGCCAAACACGGTCGCGGCCATACCGGTTGCGATGTGTGCAAACCGGCGGTGGGCTCGATTCTCGCCTCGTGCTGGAACCAGCCGATCATGGACGCCTCGCTGGTGCCGTTACAGGACACCAACGATACGTTCATGGCCAACATGCAGAAAAATGGCACCTACTCGGTAGTACCGCGGATTCCGGGAGGCGAGATCACCGCTGACAAACTGATCGCCATCGGTGTGGTGGCGAAAAAGTACGACCTCTACACCAAGATCACCGGGGGCCAGCGCATCGATCTCTTTGGTGCCCAATTGCATCAGTTGCCGGAGATCTGGGGCGAGTTGATTGAGGCCGGTTTTGAAACCGGCCACGCCTACGGCAAATCGACCCGCACCGTTAAGTCTTGCGTGGGCAGCACCTGGTGCCGTTACGGCGTGCAGGACAGTGTGCAAATGGCCCTGACCATCGAGGACCGCTACAAGGGGTTGCGCTCGCCGCACAAGCTCAAGTTCGCCGTGTCCGGTTGCACCCGCGAGTGCGCCGAGGCGCAAAGCAAGGACGTGGGTGTGATCGCCACCGAGAAAGGCTGGAACCTCTACATCGCCGGCAACGGCGGCATGCGTCCGCGTCACGCCGAGCTGTTCGCCACCGACCTGGATGATCAAACCCTGATCCGCTACATCGACCGCTTCCTGATGTTCTACATCCGCACCGCCGACAAATTGCAGCGCACTTCGGTCTGGCGCGAAAGCCTGGAAGGGGGCCTGGACTACCTCAAGGACGTGATCATCGACGACAGACTGGGGCTCGGTGCCGAACTCGAATCGCAGATGCAACTGGTGGTCGATCGCTATGAATGCGAGTGGGCCAATGCCCTCAAAGACCCGGAAAAACTCAAGCGCTTCCGTACCTTCGTCAATGACAAGCGCCCGGACCCGGACATCCATTTCGTCCAGGAGCGCGGTCAGCGTCGTCCGATCATGGCCGCCGAACTCAACCTTATCCCTGTCACCGAGGAGATTGCCTGATGAGCCTTTTCAATACGCAACGCGCCGGGTCCAATCGTTCTTTGGCCTGGCAATCGGTATGCAACGAGCACGATCTGGTGAACAACTCCGGCGTCGTGGTGTGGCATGACGGCGTGCAGGTGGCGCTGTTCTACCTGCCATCGGTCGAAGGCCAGACGCTCTACGCCATCGACAACCACGACCCCAAATCCGGGGCGAATGTGATTGGTCGTGGCCTGGTCGGCAGTATCAAAGGGGATCTGGTGGTCGCTGCACCGATCTACAAACAGCACTTTCGCCTGGAAGACGGTTGCTGCCTGGAAGACCCGCAACAGCAGTTGCGGGTCTGGCCGGTGCGGCTCAATGAGGGCGTGGTGGAGATTGGCGTAGCCTGACGACCGGGTCGTCAGGCTACGTCATGCCCCGTGGATCAATGGAACGGGAAGATGTAGTTCATCCACGCTGCCATGCGCAAAAGGATCTTGCGCATCATGGCGATATGGTGGAAATGCTGGCTGTAGATAGCGGCCTGTCCGTAAGCGCCACCTGGCATCTGTTGGGCGTACTGGGCGTAATCGGGGTCGGTGATTTCAATGATCACCGGCACGCGGCCCGCCGGTGGTGAACCGGTGAAGCCGATGAGCGTGCCGGAAGGCTGGACCTGGCCCTCGGCGATCACGGAAATGACACTTTTGACCCTGCCTTCGAAGACCTTTCCGGGAATGCCGTCGAACGCGACTTCGGCTTCGTCGCCTTCGGTCAGGCGCAGCAGGCTGTTCTGGCGCATCCAGGCCGAAAAGTAATGCCCCTCGTCTGGAATGAACACCATCGATGGGCGCAATGGCAATCGGGTCGCCATCATGCCGGGACGCAACGAAACGTGGGTGACGAAACCTTTGCTCGGCGCACGGACCGTGGTGTTCTCCAGTTCGTACTGTGCATTGTCCAGCTGTGCCTTCAGGTCATCGCTGCGAGCGACGACGGTATCGAGTTCCCGTTGGGTGGCGAAATTACGTTTGATCAACTCTGTAATCCGCGCCCGGTCGTTCTGCGCGGCGATCAGTTGCGCCTTGAGGGATTTGACCCGGTATTCAAACGGGGCAGGGTCGAGGCGAAACAGAATATCGCCTTTTTCCAGCGGCTCGTTGGTCTTGACCGGCACGTCGATCACCTGGCCGCTGACCACGGGGATCACCGGCACCGAGACGAAGTAGGAACGGGCCACCTCTGAGTAGGGGTGGTTGTAGTTCATCGTGAAGATCAGCGCACCGATGATGATGATCCCGCCGAGGACCGCTGTGGGCACCGTCCATTTGTTCAACGGAATGTGGAAGATTTTGAAGATCGCAACGCAGAGGGCTGCATACGTCAGGATAAGTAAGAGATCCATGGCTTAGATGCCCTCGCCTTGATTGTCCGTCGGCAATGCCGAGTGCGTCGTGCCTGTCGCCGCTTCAAGGCGCTGGACGCGACCTTGCAGTTCCGCGACCTGTTGTTCCAGGTGGATCACATGACTTTTCGGTGTGCCACCGTCACCGAATCCCCAGCCCCGGTCCTCGCGATACGCCATCGCCCAGATCCACAGAAACGGCCACAGCGCGTGCAAGGTAAACAAGCTGACCCAGCCGGTGGCGTGGATCGCGTCTTGATGAGGGTGATTACGGTGTACGGCGATTTCGTAGGGAATGTCGTGCAACACGATGATTCCGTAGAACAGAACGAGCCCGACAAAAATCAACAGACCCAGCGCAAAATAATCCAGCATGAATTGGCCCCCTTTGAATCAGCTGACGTGCTCGGCTGAGTGTAGCCGCTCAAACTACACTTGAGCGGGCCGGGACAATACACGCCGCTAATGGGGCCTGCAACGGATAAAAACTGCGAGAAAAGAGCTGTAAACACACCTTCGAGGGGTAACGCATGCAGACAGATTCACAACAAAAAAGGCCACGGGTGCTGGATCCCGTCGAGCGCATTACCGAGGTGATTTTTGGCCTGCTGATGGCCATGACCTTCACTGGGACCATCAGTGTGGCGACGTCTGACCAGGCAGCGGAACGCACGATGATGATTGCCGCACTGGGTTGCAACCTGGCCTGGGGGCTGGCGGATGCGGTGATGTATTTGCTGCGTGCATTGGTTGAGCGCACACGCAAGGTCAAGTTGTACGCGAGCTTGCGCGACGGTGTGGATCCCGCGGGCGGTCAGGCATTGATTGCGCAGGTATTGCCCTTGCACCTTGCCGGGGTGGCGGGTACCGAAGGTCTTGAATTTCTGCGCTGCCGGCTGCTTGAACAGCCCTCGCTGCCCGTGCAGGCCAGGCTCGGTTGGGATGATTTCAAAGGGGCGCTCGGGGTGTTTCTGCTGGTCGCGGCCTCGACGTTTCCTCTGGTCGTGCCATTCATTCTCCTTGACGAGACAGGCCTGGCCATTCGCCTGTCCAACCTGATCGGCCTCGTGGTGCTGTTCATTGCCGGCTGGATGCTGGCCAAATATGCCGGTGCAAAACCCTGGCAGGGCGCGGCGGTCATGGCGGTAACGGGCGGCGTGCTGATCGTCGCGATTATTGCGCTTGGGGGTTGAATAGCGGAATCAAGTCGTTCACCGGGTACTCATTCTCATTTACACTGCCCTGTCATTTACACAGGGCAGCCTGGTATGGATGTTCTCGCGTTACTACATCATTACCTGGTCGAGCCGGTCAGCCGGCAGTTCCTGGGGCTGTTCGACCTGAACGGTCGCCTGTGCCTGGTATTTCTGTTGTCGTCGTACAGCGTCGCCTATTGCCTGTTTCGCTTCAGAAAGTCGCGTGGTTTGACCGACGCGCACTCATTCTGGCGGTTCATTGGCGGCGGCCGGGTCTATCTGCATCGTTCGGCGTTGCTGGATTATCGCTATTACTTTGTCCTCGCCATCCTGAAGGTTGCGCTGGTGCTGCCCATTGTTGGCCTGGTCGATCCGTATGTCTTGCGTTCAGCTGACTACAGCGCTTTTTTCACTAACCTGTGGGGCGCGCGTTCGCAAGTGGGGGACAACCTGACGCTGTCGCTGCTCTATGGCCTCGGCGTGTTCCTGGTCAAGGATTTCACTCATTACTGGGGCCATCGCGCCTTTCATTCCCGTTACTTGTGGGCATTTCACAAAGTCCATCATTCAGCGCCGGTGCTGGTGCCGGCCACCGCCAGCCGAACGCATTTTCTCGAAGAAGTGGTGGAAAAACTCAGCGATACGATCTGCGTTGGCGCCTACGCCGGCCTGTTCTGGTACGCCTGTGGTGGGGAGGTCAGCCGCTATACGTTGTTTGGTGTGACGTACATGGTGTTCATCTTCAACGGATTGGCGGCCAACCTGCGCCACAGCCATGTCTGGTTTTCGTTTGGCCCGCTGATCGAACGTGTCGTGAGCAGCCCTGCGCAGCACCAGATCCATCACAGCGATGCGCCGCGACACTACAACAAGAATTTCGGCATCAACCTGTCGCTCTGGGACTGGATGTTCGGCACGCTCTACGTCACGCAATCGACGCCGGAGACCCTTCGCTTCGGCACGGGCGATCAGGATGACGAACGATACCTGACGGTTCGCGATCTGATCTTCACGCCCTTTGTCGACACCCTGCGCAAAATCCTGCCGGTTCAGCACCCGGATAATCTCCCTAAAACTGATCTGATCCGTATTTTCCTGCGCAAACTGCGTCTGTAACGCAAGCAGTCATCGGCCGACAATGAACCCCATTCTTCAGAGGGGAGGCCCTATGGGCAAGATGACTATTTTTCTCGGCGGTTTTCTGCTGTTGACCATTTTCATCGGGATGCTGGCGACGATTCCTCCGGCGTGAGAAAGCAACTGACTGCCAAACGGATTGGCACAACTCGAACCCCCACATGCGCTCAGGTGTCTCTTAATCGTTGTACGCGCTTGGTAAACAGCCGTGATTTAGACTAAACCGGTGTATCCAGGTGCGGGAGTGACAAGCGTGGCGGGATTTCGATGGACTCGATGATCACGGCAGCAGCGCTGGCGTTGGCGGCGGGTGATCCGCTCGGCGCGCTGGACCGCGTTGCTTTGCGCAATGACGCTCCGGCGCTGGCCTTGCGCGGTATTGCCATGGCGCAACTGGGGGATCTGGAGCGGGCCAGGGCACTGGTGAAAAGTGCGCACCGGGCCTTCGCCCCGAAGGAGGTGTTGTCCCGCGCGCGGTGCGTGGTGGCCGAGGCCGAAATCGCCTTGGCTTCGCGGGAACTCGGCTGGCCGGTCAAGGTGCTGGAAGCGGCGCGGCTGACGCTTGAGTCCCATGGTGACCGGGTCAACGCGGCCCATGCGCGGTATCTGCAAATCCGTCGTTTATTGCTGATCGGTCGGCTCGACGAGGCGCAGCAAACACTCGCTGAACTTGACCCCGGTCCTTTGCCGCCGGCCTTGAGAGCGGCCCATGAACTGGTGGTCGCGGGAATCGCGATTCGTCGCCTGCAGTCCAAAGCTGCACAGGATGCGCTGACCCGAGCCCGGCATGCGGCTGAACTGGCTTGCATTCCTGCGCTGATGGCCGAGGTCGAGTCCGCGGCACGTTTGCTCGATACCCCGGCGGCGCGACTGATCGTCAGAGGCAAAGAACGGCCGCTGTTGCTGGAGGAGGTCGAAGCTTTGCTCGGTTCAACGGCTCTGGTGGTAGATGCGTGCCGATACGGCGTGCGCGGCTGTGGCATGTCGGTCTCCCTCGCCACGCGTCCGGTGCTGTTTACCCTCGCCAGGACGCTGGCCGAAGCGTGGCCCGGCGATGTCTCAAGAGAGACACTCATCGCACGGGCGTTCCGTTTGAAACTCTCCGATGAGTCCCATCGTGCACGGCTGCGGGTTGAGATCGGCAGGCTGCGCAAAGCGCTTAAGCCCCTGGCAGAAGTGACCGCCACCCCACGAGGATTTGTCCTGCAATCACGGGCATGTCCGGAGGTGGTGGTGCTGGCCCAACCCGTCGAGGAAAAGTTTTCGGCGGTGCTTGCCAGCCTTGCCGACGGTGAGCCGTGGTCGAGTTCCGCGCTGGCGTTGGCCTTGGGCGGCAGCCAGCGCACGGTGCAGCGGGCGCTGGATACGTTGGCGCAACAAGGCAAGGTGCAATCGCTGGGGCGTGGCCGAGCACGGCGCTGGATGACACCGCCCGTGCCCGGTTTCGCGACGACCTTGTTACTCCCGGTTCCGCTGCCCGGTGGCTAGGATCGATGCCACAACCCCTTGTTGAGGAATGCCAGGATGAAACACGCAACTGCTGAAATCATTCGTGAATATGGCCCGTTTGCCGATGTCGACCATGTGTGTGGTGTCACATGGGATGGCGAGAAGGTGTGGTTTGCCTGCAATAGCAAAATCAACGCGCTGGACCCGGACAGCGGCAAGGTGCTGCGCTCGATTGACGTTGGCGCCCATGCGGGCACTGCCTTTGATGGCGAGCACCTGTTCCAGATCGCCGAAGATCGCATCCACAAAATCGATCCCCGGACCGGACATATCCTTTCGACCATTCCCGCCCCCGGTGGTGGCAGCGATTCGGGGCTGACCTGGGCCGAAGGCTCGCTGTGGGTGGGGCAGTATCAGGAACGCAAGATTCACCAGATCGACCCCGGAAACGGCAAGATCCTGCGCACCATTGAATCCAACCGCTTTGTCACCGGTGTCACCTTCGTCGAGGGGGCTCTGTGGCACGGCACATGGGAAGGCGACGAGAGCGAACTGCGCCGCGTCGACGCGAAAACCGGCGAGGTCCTTGAAAGCCTCAAGATGCCGGAAGGAGTCGGGGTTTCTGGGCTGGAATTCGATGGTGGCGAACGGTTTTTCTGCGGTGGCGGCGGCAGCGGGAAGGTGAGGGTGGTGCGCCGGCCTTCGTGAATCACAGGCACCAAACCTTTTGTAGGAGCAAGCTTGCTCGCGATTGCAATGTGACAGGCAACATCGATGTTGGCTGAACTGACGCTATCGCGAGCAGGCTCGCTCCCACAGGGGAGGCGCATAGTATTTTTCCGTCCTGCCACCCGTTCCCTAGAACACAATCGGTCTAAAACCCCCCTTGGCAATCCGGGTGGTTTTGCTAATCTCAAACCTGTAGGTGAAGACGCAGACTGATGCGCAAAAGGATAGCAAGGAAACGTGGGGCGCGTTCCGAAGGGTACACGGTTAGAAAGATCTCCGCGCTGGGATCCAGCCCTTATGCCGTGTGAAGCAGAAGAGCACCATTACAGATACATTACTCTTTTGTGGGAGTCCTGATAAACCTTGTAAGCCGGAGACCAGCACCGGCCACCTACTTTTCTTCAACTTCAAAGCCCGCCGCGAGCGGGCTTTTTAATGCCTGGATTTCAGCGCTTACGGTGCGCCAAACAGCATGGTCCAGTAGACGCCGTTGTCGCTGCGCGAGTCGGCGGCATACGCGGCGCCGACCTGAGTGAACATCGGGTTCATCAGGTTGGCGCAGTGTCCCGGGCTGGCGAGCCAGCCGGCCATCGCTTTGCTGGGTGAACCCTGGCCGGCGGCAATGTTTTCGCCGATCTGTCGGCCACGGAAACCTGCGGCCCGGGCCCGGTCTGCCGGCATGTCGCCGTCGGGGTCCTGATGCGCAAAGTAATTGCCGTAGGCCATGGCCTTGCTGTGGCCTTGGGCGGCAGCGCCCAGCGCAGCGCTCCAACTCAAGGGGCGCGCCGCGGCGAAGCGCTGGCGACCGCAAGTCCGTGGTTTGGCCCGGGCCGCATTGACCTGTGCCAGCAGTGCCTTGCCGGCGCTTCGTGCGTCGCCGGTTTGGCCATCGAGTACGGGTTTGGCAAGCACCACTTGCCATTCACGCCCGGCACGGGTCACGCCGATGTCGGCGTATTGACTGTCGAGCAACGCAGCGCAGTGCTCATCCTGAAGCAGATCGAATGCGTCTTCGGCATCCTGCGCGCCGACCACGCGCAGGGAACGCACCGTCACCGCTTGATAACCGGATGCTTTCAAACGGTCACGCAATCCACCGCCATAACCGATGGGCAATGCGAGTGCGTTCTTGAGTGTCAGGGGCGACAAGCGTTGCGCCGGGCGTCGGTCGCAACGCTGTGGGTGGGCGCGATAGTCGTTGATGGCTTCCACAAGTTGCCTTTGCCCATCGGCATGGGCGGGGCTGGCAAAAACGGGGAGCAGGGCAGACAGGCACAGCGAAGAAAAGCGCAAGGCAACGACAGATTGGCGCATGGGACGGACAACTCGGATGAGATGACGACGATAGAGGGTTTGGGAAAGCGCTGGGTATGACTGGCGTCTTGGAACAAGGTTCACGGCGGGCGTGAACCTTTTGATGTGTCCCGGCACTGGCACTGTAGGAGCGAGCCTGCTCGCGATGGACTAAACCGCAACGCGTTGAATCAGGAAACACGCGTTATCGTTAGCGTCCATCGCGAGCAGGCTTGCTCCTGCGGTAAAAGGGTGTGTTATGGCGGTGTTTCCGTTGGCCGCACCTTGAAACGGCACACATGCCCGCCACGCACCATGCATTCCGTATGCTCGACCTCACCGCCGCCCAACGCGCCGATCAAGGCCAGGTCCAATTCGCAAACCACCGGATGGGCGGCGGCCAGGCGATGGAAGACGCAGTTGTGCGCGACGATCTCCGGGTCGCCCGACGAACGAAAAAACACTTCGGCTTCGTACCCGGCCTGGTTCATGTGTTGCACGATCCGGGCTTCGTCCACCACCTGCTGTTCACGCTCCAGCGCCAATTTGCGGCCCAGGCTGCGCATCAACGAAGCCAGGGCTTGGGGTCCGATGATGCCGGCCACTTCGTCGATCAGCACACTTGCCAAGAGCTGATAGTGACGAGGGAATTGTTCCTTGGCATGGTCGGTGAGCCGGTACAGCTGCTCCGGGCGACGCCCCGTCGGCCGGGTGTTACCGCGCAACACCAGGCCGTCACGCTCCAGCGCCGCCAAGTGTTGGCGAATTGCCGTGCGCGTGACTGCCAGTTGGTCAGCCAGCTCGTCAATGCTCATGCCTGCTGCGTGGTGCAGCAATGCATTGAGCAAGTCCTGCTGTGTTCGGCCCAGTCCTTCCAGCATGGTGTGCCCTCGCGACGATGTCAGAACTTGTCGGGGAATTGCTTGACCAGTGCGGCGGTCAACGCGTCGGCCAGCGTCAGGATATGTGTGCGCATCATCGACCAGGTCTGCGCTTCACCGGTGTAATCGTGGGCGGCGAATTCATCGATCTGGGCGATGTGGTGACCACCGTGGGCCGACAGCAGATTGACCAGTGTCGCTTCAGGCAGATTAGGGTTGGCGCCGGCCAGAAACGCCGCAATCGCCTTGGCATTGCCGGTCAACTCAGTGACCGCAGCCTGCTTGCCCTTGGCGTCTTTGGCCACCGTGGCGTCGCTGTAGTGTTTCACTGCCCCCCAATGACCGGCAAGCAGCTTGAGCAACTGATCGGCAGCGGGTTGGCCGTAAAGCGGCGCGATGCTGTTGGCGATTTTGGTGGCGTTGTCGACGACCTGGCCCGCTGCCACTTTGGCTTGCTTCTGGTCGGCGGATTGGTTGGCGAGCGCGTAGTTTCGAATCCAGAAAATATGCTCGACCCAAAGGTCGCGCAATGCCAGGCGCGTGGTGAGCGCCGGGCTGTCGGCCGCGGCGGAAGAGGCGGTAGGTGTTGCGCTCCATACCGGTTGTGCACAGAAAGCCAACAGGATCAGAGCCAGGATTTTGATATTCATGACGGCACCCTCAGAGAGTGGGAACATTCGACAATATCAATATAGGCATAAAAATATGTTTTTATTGGGTCGTACCGAACTGCCGGATCAGCGGTCGGTTCGCCCCGGTGTTCGCAAGCCACACCGGGGACGGTGGTTCATCCGTTGATCACCACAACTTCCACGTGTAATCGACATTCACCCGCAGCTCATTGTCATCCCGGTGGCTGGCCTGGGCAGCGAAGTCGTTGCGATACCAGGCGTTGCGCAAGCGCACGGCGACTCCCTTAAAGGGTGTGCCCTGAACGGTGTAAGAGAGCTCGATATCCTTTTCGCTCTCCTTGAGGTTCGAGCCCCCCAGCTTGGGCAATTCGATGTTGTCGCCGCTGACATAGCGCAACATGCCGTTGAGCCCCGGCAAGCCAACGGCCACGAAGTTGTAGTCATAGCGCACCTGCCAGCTGCGTTCCTTGGGGTTGAGAAACTCCGAGCTCAATGTGCCTTCGGTGATGACCAGCGGCTCGGTGCCAAACAGATACGGCATGGCAGTCTTGCCGGTGAGCTGCATGTAGCCGGCGCCGAATTTGTGCGCACCGAGGCTGTAGCTCAACATCAGCGCGGCATTGCGGTTGTCGACCGGACCGGCCCTGGCCGCGCCGTCTTCGCCGGTGACGAACAGGCGAAAGTCACTCTTGAGATGACCGGCACCCATCGGGCGATTGTCGACGAAGCCATAGAAGTCCTTGCGATACAGGTCAGCCAGTTCTGCGTGGTAATACTTGAGCGTCAGTTGCGGCGACCAGGCGTAGTCACCCCCAAGGAAGGTAAAGCGGTCCGACTCGGCAGCGCCGTTGAAGCGTCCGTTGGGTGAGCCTACGGTCATTTTCTGATAGTCGGTGGAGTCGCGCAGGTTGATGCGGTCCAGCCAGCCGAGGTGCAAGGTCAGGTTGTCGATGTCCTGCGACTTGAGGTAGGTGCCGCGAAAGGTTTGCGGCAGCAGACGGGTAGGGCTGGCAAAGGCGATCGGCAGGAAGGTGCTGATGGTGCCCAACTGTAACTCGCTCTTCGATGCCCGGGCCTTGGCCGTCAGCCCCAACTCGGAATATTCACTGGCCGGCTCCCGGGTAGCCGGGTCGTAGGGCAGCAGGCCCGTGCCGGTGCGATCCGGCGAAGAGTCGAGCTTGACGCCCACCAGGCCCTGGGCATCCAGACCGAAGCCGACAGGGCCTTCGGAATATCCCGAGCGCAGGTTCAGGATGAAGCCCTGGGCCCACTCGCGGGCGGCGGCCTGGGGCGTGGCGTTCACATAATTGCGGTCGAAGTAATAGTTTCGCAGCACCAGGTCGGCGTGGCTGTCGTCGACAAAACCGCTGGCACAAGCCTGACCGAAGGATAAAACGCAGGCGCAGGCGCTGAGTGCCCGGTGAGAAAAATTGAGCATGGCAGTGTTCACTTTTATTGTTATTGAGATAAATCCGCGCCGTCGTTGCGCGGGGTGTTGCGGATGCTGCGTCAGTCGGCCTGGCTGTCGTTGCGTCGTACCGAGAGGTAAAACATTGCCAGCGCGGCGATGACGATCCCGGGGGCCGAGGCCATCATCACGCCGGTGGTGCCTGTGCCCAACGCAAGCATTTTGCCGGCCACCAACGGACCGCTCATGGCGCCCAATCGGCCGATGGCCACCGCGCTGCCAACGCCCGTGGCGCGCACGGAGGGTTGATAGAAATGCGGCGCCAGGGCATACAGCACGCATTGCCCACCAGTGGCGAAGAAACCGGCAACGAAACCGGCTGCGAGCATGCTCTCCCACTGGCTGGACAGGCCAAGCGCTGTCAGCGCGCCGAGGATACCCAGGTAAATCAGCGCGGACAGTGCCCAGGCCGGCAGCCGGTCCATTACCCAGCCGAGCAGCAAGGTGCCGGTCGCTGCGCCAAATTGCAGCGCCAGCATGACCCAACTGGCCTGGCGGCCGCTGAAACCCTGGCCGACCAACAGGCTCGGCAACCAGTTGATCAGGATGTACACCACCATCAGAGTGAAGAAGTAGCTGACCCAGATCATCGAGGTCGGCAGCGCTGCACCTTCGCGAAACAGGCCTCGGACCAGACCGACCGGGGCAGCGGTTTGGTCGTTGCGAAGAAACTGAGCCGACTCGGGCAAGTACCGCCCCAGCAGCGGCACGATCAACAAGGGAACGACGCCTCCCACGTAGAACACCACTTGCCAGCCGCCGGCCAGGTCGGCGATGCCAATCGTGGCTGCCAGCGCGGCGCCTAATGGCACCCCGCAGTACATCAGGCTCACCGCAGTGCCGCGCAGGCGAGGGCCGGCCACTTCGCTGGTCAAGGCGATCAGATTGGGCAGGGCGGCGCCAAGGCCTACGCCCGTCAGGCAGCGGGCAACCAGCAAGCTGTTGAAGTCCCAGGCGATTGCCGTCAGCAACGAGAACAGGCCGAACAGCGCCACCGAGGCCATCAGTACGCGTTTGCGACCGATCCGGTCAGCCAGGAGGCCGCCGAAGAATGCACCGGGCAGCAGGCCGAAGATTCCGGCGCTGAAGACCCAGCCCATGTGTAATTTATCCAGTTGGAAAGCCGCTGCCATGCCTTGGGCGGCGATGCCCGAAGCTTGCAGATCCAGCCCTTCCATCAGGGCGACGAGAAAGCACAGACCGATGGTCCGCGCCATGTGCAGAGGTGTTGCCACGTTCAGCGATGTCATGGGAAATTCCCGTTTTATTGTTGTAATAGGCAAAGCGAGCCCGACCGACACGCTGCGTGGGCGGTCAGTCGGGGGGTGATGCTCGGTCAGCGTTTGAGCAGGTCCAGCGCGACATCGACGATCATGTCTTCCTGGCCACCGACCATGCGCCGTTTGCCCAGTTCGACGAGGATGTCGAGGGTTTTCAGGCCATATTTCGCTGCAGCGATTTCGGCGTGGCGCAGGAAGCTGGAGTAGACGCCGGCGTAGCCGAGCGCCAGGGTTTCGCGGTCGACTCGCACCGGGCGGTCTTGCAACGGACGCACGATGTCATCCGCCGCGTCCATCAGCGTGTACAGGTCGGTGCCGTGGTTCCAGCCCAGACGTTCGGCGGCGGCGATGAACACTTCCAGCGGCGCGTTACCGGCGCCGGCCCCCATGCCCGCGAGGCTGGCGTCGATGCGGTCGCAGCCTTCCTCGACCGCGGTGATCGAGTTGGCCACGCCCAGCGACAGGTTGTGGTGCGCATGCATACCGGTCTCGGTTTGCGGCTTGAGCACGGCCTTGAATGCGCGGAAACGATCACGGATGTCCTGCATGTTCATCGCCCCGCCCGAGTCGGCCATGTACACGCAGGTGGCGCCGTAGCTTTCCATCAGCTTGGCCTGGGCGGCCAGCTGTTCGGCCGGGATCATGTGGCTCATCATCAGGAATCCGACGGTGTCCATGCCCAGCTCGCGGGCGTATTCGATGTGCTGTTTCGACACGTCGGCTTCGGTGCAATGGGTGGCGATGCGCACCACCCGGGCACCGGCGTTGTAGGCCGCCTTGAGGTCATGCACGGTGCCGATGCCGGGCAACAACAAGGTAGTAATTTTGGCGTGTGTGATGACATCGGCCGCCGCTTCGATGCATTCCAGATCGGTGTGCGCGGAGAAGCCGTAGTTGAAGCTCGAGCCTTGCAGGCCGTCACCGTGGGCGACTTCGATACTGTCGACCTTGGCCTTGTCCAGGGCACGGGCGATGTCCTGCACATTCTGTATCGAGTACTGATGACGCACCGCGTGGCTGCCATCGCGCAGGGTCACGTCGCAGATGTAGATCTTTTTACCGTTCATGTTGATCTCCTCAGGCCTGTTGCATCGACTGCGCCATGCGCTCGGCGGTGGCCAAGGCAGCGGAGGTCATGATGTCGAGGTTGCCGGCGTAGGCTGGCAGGTAGTGGGCGGCGCCTTCGACTTCGAGGAACACCGAGGTCTTCAGCCCGGAGAATGCTCCCAGGCCCGCAATGGTCAGCGGCGCATCTGCGGGGATCACGTCGAACTGCACGTGTTGCTTGAGGCGATAGCCCGGCACGTAGGCCTGCACCGCCGCAGCCATCTCGACGATAGACGCTTCGACCAGCGCCTGATCCGCCGCCTCGGACAGCACAAACACCGTGTCGCGCATCATCAACGGTGGCTCGGCCGGGTTCATCACGATGATCGCCTTGCCCTTGGCGGCGGCGCCGATGACTTCGATGGCCCTGGAGGTGGTCTCGGTGAATTCGTCGATGTTGGCACGGGTGCCGGGGCCGGCGGATTTACTGGCGATCGAAGCGACGATTTCGGCGTAGTGCACCTTGGCTACGCGCGACACCGCCGCGACCATCGGAATGGTGGCCTGGCCACCGCAGGTGACCATGTTGACGTTGAGCTGGCCCAGGTTCTGCTCCAGGTTCACCACCGGCACGCAGTACGGGCCGATGGCCGCCGGGGTCAGGTCGATCAGGCGAATGCCCGGTTTGATCGCGCGCAGGAACGCGTCGTTCTTCACGTGGGCGCCGGCCGAGGTGGCGTCGAAGACGAAATCGATGTCCTGGAAGACGTCCATGCGGCTCAGGCCTTCGACGCCTTCGTGGGTCACCGCCACGCCCATGCGCTGAGCGCGGGCCAGGCCGTCGGAAGCCGGGTCGATGCCGACCATCACCGCCATTTCCAGGTGCTTGGCGTTACGCAGGATCTTGATCATCAGGTCGGTGCCGATGTTGCCGGAACCGATGATGGCGACTTTGAGTTTTTTCATTGTTGTTGCCTCTTGTGCACGCAAGTCGCCGATCACTCGGCGCTGAACTGAACTGCCACGTGTCCGATGCCGTCGATTTCGGCCTCGAATCGGTCACCGCCTGCCACCGGCACCATGGGCCCGAGCGCACCGGTAAGAATGATGTCGCCAGCGCGCAGTGGATCGCCCAAACGCGCCATGGTGCAGGCCAGCCATACGGCCGCGTTGAGCGGATGACCAAGGCATTCGGCGCCGCTGCCGCTGGAGACCTCTTCGCCATTGCGGGTCATGCGCATGCCCAGTTCGCTCAAATCGAGGCCGTCGATTCGCCGTGCCGTGTCACCGAGCACGAAGCCGCCGCTGGAAGCGTTGTCCGCCACGGTATCGACGAAGCGAATGTTCCAGCCCTGAATCCGGCTGCCGACAATTTCCAGCGCCGGAACAACCCAGGCCGTGGCGGCCAGCACGTCTTCGAACGTGGTATCGGCGTTCGGCAAGTCATGTTCCAGAATCAAGGCGATTTCGGCCTCGATCTTCGGTTGCATGACTCGGTTCAACGGCACGCTTTCGTTGTGGTCATAGCGCATGTCAGCGAGCAGGGTGCCGAAGTCTGGCTGATCGACGCCCAACTGCTGCTGGACCTTGGGATGGGTCAGGCCGATCTTGCGACCGATCACGCGACCGCCGTTGGCCAGGGCATGGGCAATATTGAGGCGCTGGATGGTGTAGGCGGCTTCGGCGTTGTCTTCACCGATCTGCTCGCGCAGCGGCGCGATGGCGGCGTTGTCGGCTTGCGCCTGGCGCAGGTCGGCGGCGAGCCGCGTCAAGGTTTCTTGAGTCAGGGTCATAGTGGCCTCGGTCATCAATGGGTCAGGAAGTCCAGGACCAATCGGTTGAAGGTCTCGGCGTGTTCCCACTGAGCCCAATGGCCGCAACGGTTGAACACGTGCAGTTGCGCATCAGGCAGGCCGGCCAGCAGGCGCAGGCCGGTGTCCATGGGCACGAAGCGGTCTTCGCGACCCCAGACGATCAGGGTGCGGGCCTTGATTTCTTGCAGGCGATGGCTGAAGTCCGGGAATTGTTTGGGGTTCAGCGTGCTGCTGGTGACGAAGTTTTCCAGGTGATCGCGGCGCGACAGAATGTTGTCCAGGCGAGTCTGGAACATTTGCTCGGTGAGGCTGCTGGCATCGAAGACGAAGACGTTCATCATCTTCTTCAGGTTGTCGATGGTCGGCTCGCGGTACAGCGTACCGATCAGCTTGATGCCTTCGGTTGGCTGCGGGACGAAAGCGCTGGGGCCGCCGGTGCCGCCGCCCATCAACAGCAGTTTGCCGATGCGTTGCGGGTAGGCGAGGGCAAAGGCCACGGTGCTGTGGGCGCCCATGGAGTTACCGATGATGTGCACACGGTCCAGGTCCAGCACGTCGAGCAATCCTTTGAGCGCACGGGCGTTAAGGTCCGAACGCGAACCGTCGCAGACCACAGGGTCGCTCTTGCTCCACCCCGGGCAGTCCATCAGGACCACGCGATAACCGGCATTCACCAATGGCTCGAGGTTACAGTTGAAGTTGGCCCAGCCGCTGGCGCCGGGTCCGGAACCGTGGAGCATGACCACGGTTTCAGTGCCCTGGCCAATGTCGTTGTAATGCAGTTGCAGGTCCAGGTCGCCTTCCTTGATACGGGCAAAGCGGCTGGTGGACGCTTCGGTGAATGCAATGGCAGTCATGGCGGTTCCTTGAATTCAGTGGTGGTTGTTCAGCGGGCGTGCACCGAGGGCGGCAAAACCTGCGATCCATTCGGGGATCGGCCGGTAGTAGCGGCCTTCGCTCTGGTAAGGGCCGAACGCCGACAGCGCGGCGAAGGCGGCGACCCAGGTTTTCACTTCATGGGTGGACTTGCCGGCCAGTGCCGACAGCGCGTCATTGCCCAAGGCATCGAGGTCGCTCAGGCGTCCCTGTTCGAGGGTGTCGAGAAAACCCTGGTCCCACGTCGGATTCAGCGGGTGCAGGCTGTTTTGGTCTTCGACAAAGTCCCGGGCCGCCTGGATGACCCGGTTCTGGCGGGCCAGGCGTTCATCGACCGGCAGTTGCCGACCGCTGCCCATCATCCGGTCGGCCATGCGTGCGTCGACCTTGGCCAGTTCCGGTACCGGGGGTTGGTGGGACAGGCCACCGGAGGCAAGGAACAGCACGCGTTTGTTCAGGGTTTTCGCCCAGTGACCGATGGCTTCACCGAGCAGGCGGGCGCGCTTGAAACCGGGCAACGGAACAGCAACCGAATTGATGAACACCGGGATCACCGGGCAGCCTTGCAGGCCATCGAGCAAAATCTCCAGTGGCTGGGCGAAGGCGTGGTCGACCTGCATGCGGTAGGACACCGCCGTATCGACACCGGCATCGAGGACGGCCTGGGCACAGGCCTCGGCCAGCGCTTTTGGCACCGCCAGGGGACCGGCGGCGGTGCCGAAATCACCGATCGCCTCGGCGGCCATGCCGATGCAGAACGCCGGCATCACGTCGTAGAAAAAGCCGTTGTAATGGTCCGGACCGAACAGCACGATCAGCTCCGGGTCGAAGCGGGCAATGCGCTCACGGGCGGCGGCGGTCATCCGATCGACGTCGGCCAGCACCTCTGGCGTCGGGTCGACGTAGCCCACCAGTGGCGTGTGGGACAGGCAGTGAACGTAGGCGCTCATCTCATGCCACCTTGCTGGCGACGGTCGCCGTGGCCGGTTGTGGCAAAGCCTTGAGCGCCAGGGCCAATTGATCGCAGGCCTGGCCGACGGTTTGCGGGATCGCAAGCCCTGCGAGGAAACGGTCAGGGCGTACCAGCGCTATGGATGACGATCCATGGGCGAACCATTCACGCAGGCGCCCGGTGCTGTCACCGACGCGAATCACACCGGGACTGACATCACTGGCAGCCCTGAGTTGAACGTCCGGCAATACCTGAATAAAGCGCGTACCCAGTGCGCTCCATTGTTCGACTTGCGCGCGGCTCATGCCCCAGATCGGATCGCAACCCCAGGCGATGATGGCGAAATTGCTGCCGATCACTTCATCGAGCAGTACACGTTCGCCAGTCTCGGTCAGGACCTGCGGTTGAATGAACATTTTGCCCACAGGCGACGACTTTTGATCCGGTGCAATCAAGGCGCCCTGTGTGTATTGCGGCATCGGCTTGAAGCGCATTTCCAGGAAGTAGCGTTTGACCGGCGGCACATAGTTGAGCAACCACGACACGCCGTCGCGCAGGGTGCCCTGCCAGCGCTTGGGTGGCGCCAGCACATGGCCGGCGAGCACGGACAGGTCGATCATCGCCTTGGCGTGGTCGCGACGTTCCTGTTCATAGGTGTCGAGCAGGCTGTCGGCGGCCAGGCCCTTGATCACCAGCGACAGTTTCCACGCGAGGTTGGAAGCGTCGCGCATGCCGCTGTTATAACCCTGGCCTTGCCAGACCGGCATGATGTGCGCGGCATCGCCGGCCAACAGCACCCGGCCCTGACGGAAGCGGCCGGCCAGGCGAGCGTTGTGGGTATAGACGCGGCTGCGGATCAGCTCGATGCGCTCCGGGTCCGGCAGCACCTTGCCCAGTAGTTTGCGCATGTTTTGCGGCTTGCTCAGCTCGGCTTCGGTTTCGCCGGGCATCACCATGAATTCGAAGCGGCGCACGCCATGGGGCAGGGCGGCGGAGACATAAGGCCGCACCGGGTCGCAGCACAGGTAGACATGTGGCGTGCTCAACGGGTCGTTGGCAATGTCGACCACGATCCACTGGTTTGGCGCGGTCTTGCCTTCGAAGCTGATGTCCAGACTGCGTCGCACCAGACTGTTGCCGCCGTCGCAACCAATCAGGTAGCGGGCGTGCAGGCGTTCGCCACGGCCGTGCTGATCCTTGAGGTTGAGCACCACCGCGCTGTCGCTTTGTTCAAAACTGTCCAGCTCGCGGTTGAAGAGCACCTTGACCTTGTCGAAGCGCTGCAGGCCTTCGAACAGCACGCGGTCGGCCAGGGGCTGGATGAAGGCGTTGCGCCGCGGCCAACCGAACTCGTCGGTCTTTGGCTGGATGTCGGCAAAGCACCGACCTTTCGGCGTCAGGAAACGCATGGCATGCCAGGGGGTGGTGTGTGGCAACACCGCGTCAGCGAGTTCGACGGCCTGGAACGTGCGCAGGCTTTCGTCGTCCAGGCCGATGGCGCGAGGGTAGTCGATCAGGCTGTCGAGTTTTTCCACCAGGGTAACTTTCACGCCGCACTGACCGAGGTAGTTGGCGATCATCAGGCCGACAGGGCCGGCGCCGACAATGGCGACGTCGGTGGTCAGTTCCACCGTGGCAGGAGTGGGTGCAGGACTCATGGGTATCTCCGTACAGCGCTTTTGGATTTCTTGTTGGGCGCAGTATGGAAATCACCGGGCTGGTCGACAACGACAACCCTTGCTAGTGTGCACTTAGTGCACATCGTTGATTTACAACACAAACGGAGCGATCAATGAGCGAGACAGAATACAAGGCCGTGCGTGGTCTGATGCGTGGCCTGGCGCTGATCAACGGCCTCAATCGCTTCGACGGCGGGGCCAGTACCGCGCAGCTGGCCGAGCAGACCGGGCTGCATCGCACCACGGTCCGGCGTTTGCTCGAGACCTTGCAGACAGAGGGTTACGTGCGGCGCAGCGAGTCGGACGACAGCTATCGCCTGACCCTGAAAGTGCGCGAACTCAGCGAAGGGTTTCGCGACGAGCAATGGATTTCTTCCGTCGCCGCACCGCTGCTCGGGGAGCTGTTGCAGGAAGTCGTCTGGCCCACTGATCTGTGTACCCTGGACGGCGACGCCATGGTGATTCGCGAGACCACCCATCGCTTCAGTCGCCTGTCGTTCCACCGCTCCATGGTTGGCCGGCGCTTGCCGTTGCTGATGACCGCCACCGGACGGGCGTATTTTGCGTTTTGCCCGCCCGCCGAGCGTGAAGAACTGATCGAGTTGATGATCAGTCGCGAGGACGAACAATCGGCGCTGGCGGCGGACCGCCGTTTTGTCGAGCGACTGGTGGAGCACACCCTGGCCAGGGGCTACGGCGAAAACAACGCCCATTGGGGGCAGGAGCGCAAGATCGCCTCGATTGCCATCCCGATCAGCCACGAAGCCCGTCTGATGGGTTGCCTGAATCTGGTCTACATCGCCAAGGCGATGTCTATCGAGGAAGCGGCTCGCCGCTATTTGCCGGCGATGCAGGCCGTGGTGGAAAAGATCCAGGTGCAGTTGGGCGGCTCGCCAGGCTGATGGCATGTTGCGCCTGCAGATTCACAAGCCATCCGCCAATGCCTTGAAGTACTCGGGGCTGTCGCTGATCGAGTTGTGCCCGGTCCCCGCAATCACCTGCAATGACGCCACACCCGGGGGGAAATGGCGGTAGAGCCGCTGGGTACTGGTGCCGGGAATCACCTCGTCGTGCTCGGCGGCGATCAGCTTTGTCGGCACTGTGATATGCGCGGCGTAGCGCCAGGACTCGAATTTGTCCTTCAATAGCCACTGCACCGCAAACCAGCGGAACTGGCGGGCAGCGAGTTCTTCCAGGCTGTTGTACGGCGTGATCAGCACCAGCTTCGTCGCCGGCCGGGCGCTGGCCAGGCGTACCGCGACCCCCGAACCCAAACTGCGACCGACCACGGTAATCTGCCGATGGTCGGCGTAAACCTTGTCGAACAAGGCCATGGCATCCCGGGCGATGGCTTCTTCGGAGGGTGAGCCGCTGCTGCCGCCGAAGCCCCGGTAATGCATGAAATACAAGGCAAGGTCGGGGAAGGCTTCGGCGAATTCCGGCAGGCTGCGTGCGACATCCTCGGCATTGCCGCCGAAATAAACCAGCGCTTGAGGACCCTGATGCTCACGCACCGACACAAGCACCTGCGCGTCGTCGACGGACAGCGTCAGCAGGGGTACGGATGAGTCTGAGGCACGGGGTTGCGGGTAGTAGATCAGCGAGCGCTGAAAGACAAACAGGGCCAGGCAGAGCACCAGGTACAGCGCTGCGAGGACGACGACGAGTAACACCAGGGTTCGGGACATTCGGCTAACGTTAGTGGGCGGCATTGACGGCTCCGGGGTGCAGTCGGAGTGTAGCTGGCGGTAAAGGAGGGCATCGATGCCCATCGGTCTGAAGTGGCTCAACGTGTTGCCGTCAGAAAGAGCGGCGCTGGCCCTGGGGTTCGCCTTCCATTTCTGTGTGCTCGCCAGCTATTACCTGGTGCGACCCTTGCGCGATGCCTTGGGTCTGGAAGGAGGCGCCGACAAACTGCAATGGCTGTTCACCGCCACGTTCGTGGTGATGCTGCTGATGGTTCCGGTGTTCGGCGCGCTGGCCTCGCGGCTGCCGGCCACGCGGTTCGTACCGCTGATCTATCGCGTGATTGCGCTGTCGATGCTGGTGTTTGGGCTGTTGATCGCCAATCACATCGCGCCCGTGGCGGTCGGGCGGGTGTTTTTCGTCTGGATCAGTATCTACAACCTGTTCATCGTGTCGATTTTCTGGAGCGTGTTGGTCGATCGTTTTTCCAGTGAGCAAGGTCGGCGCCTGTTTGGGTTTATTGCGGCGGGAGGCACCCTCGGCACGTTTATCGGGCCAATGTTGGCCGCGACCATGGCGACCCGTCTGGGGCCGATTGCCCTGACGTTCACTGCGGCGCTGTTGCTGGAAATCGCCGTGCATTGCTATCGCCGACTGCTCAGGCAAACACAGGCGCATGCGCAAGGCCGATGGGTCGACGATCGGCGCATGGGCGGCAGCATGCTCGCCGGGATCACGCTGATCGTGCGCTCGCCTTACCTGTTGGGGCTGGTGTTGTTCATGCTCTTGCATACCAGTGCCGCAACCTTGTTGTATTTCGAACAGGGAAGAATCGTCGCTGGCAGCTACGCTGATGTGGCAAGCAGGACGCAATTCTTTGCGCTGGTCGACCTGACGGTGTCGGCCCTGACCTTGATTTTTCAGCTGCTGCTCACGGCGCCGCTGATCCGTGCGGTCGGGATGGGCGGGGCACTGGTGGCCTTGCCGCTGGCGACGGTCGTGGCGTTTGCCGCCATGGCACTTGCGCCGGTGCCGGCCACGGTCGCGCTGGCACAAGGACTGCGGCGGGCGGTGGAGTTCGCGATTGTGCGCCCGGCGCGGGAGGTGTTGTGGACGGTGGTCAGCCGCGAGGAGAAATACAAGGCCAAGAACGTGATCGAAACCCTGGTGTATCGCGGTGGCGATGCGGCCAGCGGTTGGTTGTCGGCAGGTTTGACGGCGATGGGCGCAGGTTTTGCCTCGGTGGCACTGTTTATTGTGCCGTTCGCCGGGGCGTGGGGCTGGTTATGTCTGTGGCTGGCGCGGCGACAGGCGCAACAAGTTCAAACCTGATCGACTGGTGAAGGACATTTTATGAGCCATTCTGAGGGTTACACCCGTAGAAAATTTCTTACGCTGGCTGCCGGCGCTTCGGCGGTCTTCACGTTCGGTCCGGTCGGCGCACAATCGGCGCCGCCGACGGGAACAGGAGGCAAGACCATGCAGACCCGCGTCATTCCTTCCAGTAACGAGTCATTGCCGATCGTCGGGCTGGGCACCTATCGCGGCTTTGATGTGGCCCCGTCGGATCCCGCCTACAAAAACCTGCCCGCGGTGCTTGATGCGTTGTTCGAGAAGGGCGGCAAGGTGATCGACAGCTCGCCCATGTACGGCCGCGCCGAACAGACCACCGGTGAGCTGCTGTCGATCCATGAGCCACGCTCGCCGGCTTTTTTGGCGACCAAGGTGTGGACCCGTGGCCGCGAGGAAGGCATCGCGCAGATGGAGCAATCCTTCAGCCTGTTGCAGACCGACCGCATCGACCTGATGCAGATCCATAACCTGCTGGACTGGCAAACCCATTTGCCGATCTTGCGTCACTGGAAGGAACAGGGGCGCATCCGTTATATCGGCATCACCCATTACACCGCGTCGGCCTATGAAGAAGTGGAAGCAGTGCTCAAGGCCGAGCCGCTGGACTTCTTGCAGATCAACTATGCGCTGGACGACCGCGGCGTTGAAAAACGCATCCTGCCGCTGTGCCGTGACCGGGGCGTGGCGGTGATCTGTAACCGACCGTTCGGTGGCGGTGGCTTGATTGGCCGGCTCCAGGGTAAACCGCTGCCCGGCTGGGCCGCACAAGTCGGGGTCAAGAGCTGGCCGCAACTGGCGCTCAAATTCCTGCTGTCCCATTCGGCGGTGACCTGTGTCATTCCCGGTACCGGTAACCCACGCTACATGGCGGAAAACGCCGGTGCCGGTTTCGGCCCGATGCTCACCGATGCCCAGCGCCAGCAGCTGATTGCGTTGGTGAGCTAGTCGGCAACAGGCCGCGAAAGCTCTCCTATACTGTTTCGCGTCCACGTCGCGGCACCGCAAATGCGCTGTCGGTGGCGTCCCTGTCCATCACTGCAAGGAGATCGAACATGGCAATTCGTATTGGCGACGAAGCCCCGGACTTCACCGCCGACACCACCGAAGGCAGCATCAACTTCCACCAATGGATCGGCGACGGCTGGGCGATTCTGTTTTCCCATCCCAAGGATTTCACCCCGGTTTGTACGACTGAGCTGGGATACCTGGCCAAGCTCAAACCGGAGTTCGACAAGCGCAACACCAAGGTTATCGGGCTGAGCATCGACCCGGTCAGCGACCATAACCGCTGGGTAGGTGATATCGCCGAGACCCAGGGCACGGCGGTCAACTATCCGCTGATCGGTGACGAAAACCTGGTGGTCGCCAAGCTCTACGACATGATCCACCCCAACGCCAGCGGCGGTTCGCGCACGGCGGTGGACAACGCCACGGTGCGCTCGGTGTTCATTGTCGGTCCGGACAAGAAGGTCAAGGCGATGCTGATCTACCCCATGAGTGCCGGGCGCAATTTCGATGAGGTGCTGCGGTTGCTCGACTCCCTGCAACTGAATGCCAAACATACCGTGGCGACGCCGGTGAACTGGCGTCCAGGTGAGGATGTGATCATTCCGACTTCGGTGTCTGACGAGGATGCGAAGAAGAAGTACCCGGACGGGTTCAAGACCCTGAAGCCCTATTTGCGGACTGTACCTCAGCCAAAATAGTTTTCGGCAATGTAACCGCCATCGCCAGCAAGCCGGCTCCTACAGGTTTTGTGAACGCCACAAATCCACTGTAGGAGCCGGCTTGCTGGCGATGAGGCCGGCCGGTCCTGTCGGCCTCGAACTTCGATTCAAACCAGGTACTTTTTAAACCACCCCAGCGTGCGCTCCCACGCCAGTTTCGCCGCCGCCTCGTCATAACGCGGCGTGGAATCGTTGTGGAAGCCATGATTGCAGCCAGGGTAAATAAACGCTTCATACGTCTTGCCCCCGGCCTTCAACGCCTTCTCATAGGCCGGCCAGCCTTCGTTGATGCGCGTGTCCAGTTCGCCGTAATGCAGCATCACCGGTGCCTTGATCCGCGGCACCTCTTCGGCCGTCGGCTGGCGGCCATAGAACGAAACGGCGGCACCCAGTTCCGGGTAGGCAACCGCGGCTGCGTTGGTCACACCTCCGCCGTAGCAGAATCCCGTGATGCCGACTTTTCCGGTGGCGGCCGGGTGTTTCATCATCCACTCGACGGCGGCGAAGAAGTCGTTCATGAGTTTTTCCGGGTCGACCGTCGCCTGAAGCTCACGACCCTTGTCATCGTTGCCAGGATAGCCGCCGACGGAACTCAGGCCGTCCGGGGCGAGGGCGATGAAGCCTGCCTTGGCCACGCGCCTGGCGACGTCTTCGATGTACGGGTTGAGCCCGCGGTTTTCATGCACCACCACCACCGCCGGCACTTTGCCGGGGGCCTTGGCCGGGCGTACCAGATAAGCCCGAACCTCGCCATGGCCCTTGGGCGAAGGGTAGGTGACGTACTCGGCAATGATGTCCGGGTCGGTGAACTCGACTTGCTCGGCCAGTGCGTAGTTGGGGCTCAACGACGCCAGCAGGGCACTGGCGGTCAATCCACCGAGGGTGAACAGTGCCGCACGATCAAGAAACTCCCGGCGATTGATCTTGCCATGGGCGTAGTAGTCGTACAGCTCCAGCAATTCGGGGGCGAAGTCTTTGGCGGTGAGACGGGTCATGTTTGGCGTACCTTTCGGGCGGGTTGAGCACAATCCCTGTAGGAGCGAGCTTGCGCGCGATGACGGTGTCACATTCAATATTCATGTGTCTGACACACCGCTATCGCGAGCAAGCTCGCTCCTACAGGGTCGGTTGCGAATCCATTATTTCACGCACTGCGCACCGGCCTTCGCCACCTGCGCATCCTGCTCGGCCTTGACGCCGGACACGCCGACCGCGCCAATCACCTGGCCTTCGAAAACAATCGGCACGCCGCCCTCCAGCGAAGTCAGCAGCGGCGCTGACAGGAACGCGTAGCGCCCACCGTTGACCATGTCCTCGTAGCTTTTGGATTCGCGTCGTCCCAAGGCCGCCGTGCGGGCCTTTTCGGTGGCGATGTAGGCGCTGCCGGGCGCGCAGCCGTCGAGGCGTTCGAGGGCGAGCGGGTGTCCGCCGTCATCGACCACCACGATGGTCACCGCCCATTGATTGTTTTGCGCTTGTGTCCGGGCGGCAGCGAGGATCTGGCTGACTTCGGTCTGGCTGAGGACAGCTTTACGGTTCATGGATATCTCCAGGGTTCGGTTAGGGCAAGGCGGCTTCGACCAGTTCGATCCAATGCCGAACCGGGGTTCGGCCAGCGCCGTCCAAGTGTGACTGACAGCCGATATTGGCCGTGGCAATGACCTCGGGGTAGCCACTTTCCAGCGCATTGAGCTTGTTGTCGCGCAGTTGCCGGGACAACGCCGGCTGGGTCAGCGAATAGGTGCCCGCCGAACCGCAGCAGAGGTGGCCGTCGGGAACGCTGGTCAGGTTGAAGCCCAACCGGATCAACAACGCCTCCACGGCACCACCGAGTTTCTGCGCGTGTTGCAAGGTGCAAGGGCAGTGGAACGCCAGGCGTTGAGACGCGTGGATGCCGAGGTTTTCCAGTGGTTCATCACGCAGCACTTCCACCAGGTCCCGGGCCAGCGCGCTGACCTTTCTGGCCTTGTCCGCATAGATCGGATCGCTGGCGAGAAGATGTCCGTAATCCTTGATAAAGGCGCCGCAACCGCTGGCAGTTTGCACAATCGCCTCGGCGCCGTTTTCAATGCCCGGCCACCAGGCGTCGATGTTGCGCCGGGCACGGTCCAGGCCTGAGGCCTGCGCATCGAGGTGATAGTCCACGGCGCCGCAGCATCCGGCCTCGCGGCTACCGATGACGCTGATCCCCAATCGATCCAGGACACGCGCCGCTGCGGCGTTGGTGTTGGGCGACAGGCTGGGCTGCACGCAACCTTCGAGCATCAACACCTGGCGGTCGCGATGGGTCTGCGGGCGCGGCTTGGCGGGCGTCGCATGACGCGGCAATTTGCTTTGCAGGGCATCGGGAAGCAGCGCCCGGAATACCTGCCCGCTGTTGACCAGCCCCTTGAACAACTCCGGATGAGGAACGGTCTGGCGCAAGCCCTCGCGCAACAGGCGCTGACCGAGCGGTCGCGGCACCGCCGCATCGACCACGGCCCGGCCGATATCCAGCAGGTTGTGGTAATCCACGCCCGACGGGCAGGTGGTTTCGCAGTTGCGGCACGATAGGCAGCGATCAAGGTGTAGTTGAGTCTTTTGCGTAACTTCGTTGCCTTCCAGCACCTGCTTGATCAGGTAGATCCGCCCACGCGGCCCGTCCAGTTCATCGCCGAGCAACTGATAGGTCGGGCACGTGGCATTGCAGAACCCGCAGTGCACGCAGGTGCGCAGGATGCTTTCGGCTTCTGCGGCACGGGGCAGGTGGCGGGCGCGTTCGCTCAATGTCGTCTGCATGGTTCAAAGCTCCGCGTACAAGCGTCCGGGATTGAAAATGCCCTGGGGGTCGAGTTGTTGTTTCAGGCTGCGGTGGTAGCGCATCAGTGCCGCGGGCAACGGCTGGAAGGGAGAATCGGTCAGACCATGGCTGAAGCCGGTGACATGGCCGCCAACCTCTTCGACGACCTTGCGAATGAACGTCACTTCGGCGTCGGATTTCAACCAGCGCTGCGCGCCGCCCCAGTCGATCAACTGGCGACCGGGCAGCGACAGGCGCGGTGAGTTGTGCGGCACGGACAAACGCCAAAGCGGCTGGTCCTCATCGAAGAAGCTCAAGCGATGTTCGTTGAGATCGTCCCAAAACATGCCGTCCAGACGCTCACCGCCCAGGCGGTCATGGGCCGCCGCCACCGAACCTTCGCCGCCTTCAAAGCGCAGGTGCAAGCGTTTGCCATCATGGCACGCCGCGCTGATCGGCAACGGTTGCTGACCCCATTGCGCCAAACGGCGCAGCGCGAGTTCGCTGTCCATGTCGAGGCTGATGCTCAAGGTCTGCCGAGGTTTGGGCAGTACCTTCAAAGAGACCTCGGTGATCACTCCGAGGCAGCCGAAACTGCCGGCCATCAAGCGTGACAGGTCGTAGCCGGCGACGTTTTTCATGACTTCGCCGCCGAATCGTAACAACTTGCCCTGACCGGTGATGACCCGGGTGCCAAGGACGAAGTCGCGTACCGAACCTGACCACGGGCGCCGAGGCCCCGACAGTCCGCAGGCGATCATGCCGCCGAGGGTGGCGCTCTCGCCGAAGGACGGCGGTTCACAGGGCAGCATCTGTTGCGCGGCGTCCAGCACCTCAGCCAGTTCCGACAACAGCGTGCCGCAGCGGGCGGTGATCACCAGTTCGGTCGGGTCGTAGCTGACGATGCCCCGGTGCGAACGGGTATCGAGGATCTCGCCGGCCGTGGTGCGCCCGAGAAAGCCCTTGCTGTTGGAGCCCTGGATGCGCAGGGGCGTGGCGTTTTCCAGGGCCAGATTGACCTGTTCCAGCAGCAGGGCGCTGTCATCGAAATCCTCAGTGCTGCGCATCAGAAACGCTCCAGCTCAGGGAAGGGCAACTGACCGCCGTGCACGTGCAATGCGCCAAACTCGGCGCAGCGGTGCAGGGTCGGGATGTTCTTGCCGGGGTTGAGCAAACCGCCCGGATCGAAGGCGGCTTTGACCGCATGGAACACCGTCAGCTCGTCGCTGTTGAACTGCGCGCACATTTGATTGATTTTCTCGCGTCCCACGCCGTGCTCACCGGTGATGCTGCCACCGACCTTTACGCACAACTCCAGAATCTTGCCGCCCAGGTTTTCGGCGCGTTCCAGTTCGCCCGGTTGATTGGCATCGAACAGAATCAAGGGGTGCATGTTGCCGTCGCCGGCATGGAACACGTTGGCCACACGCAGGCCGTACTCGTTCGACAGTTCGGCGATGGCGTGCAGCACGCCGGGCAGCTCGCGGCGGGGGATGGTGCCGTCCATGCAGTAATAGTCCGGCGAGAGGCGGCCAACGGCCGGGAAGGCATTTTTGCGTCCGGCCCAGAACCGCACGCGCTCGGCTTCATCCCTGGCCTGGCGCAACTCGGTCGCGCCCGCCCGTAGCAGCACCTCGCGCACCCGGTCGCAGTCATCCGCGACATCGGCTTCAACGCCGTCAAGTTCGCAGAGCAGAATGGCTTCGGCGTCGACCGGATAACCGGCATGGATGAAATCTTCGGCGGCGCGGATGGCCAGGTTGTCCATCATTTCAAGGCCTCCGGGGATGATTCCGGCGGCAATGATGTCGCCGACGGCGCGTCCGGCCTTTTCCACGGAGTCGAATGCCGCCAGCAGCACTTTGGCGGTCTGCGGTTTGGGCAAGAGCTTGACCGTGACTTCGGTGATCACCCCGAGCATGCCTTCGGAACCGGTGAACAACGCGAGCAGGTCGAACCCAGGTGAGTCCAGGGCATTGGAGCCCAGGCTCAAGTGCTCGCCCTCCACGGTGAGAATGTCGACCTTCAATACGTTGTGCACGGTCAGGCCGTACTTCAGGCAATGCACGCCACCGGCGTTTTCCGCGACGTTGCCGCCGATGGAACAGGCGATCTGCGATGAAGGGTCCGGCGCGTAATACAGGCCGAACGGCGCGGCGGCCTGGGAAATCGCCAGGTTACGCACGCCCGGCTGGACTCGCGCGGTGCGGGCCGCGGGATCGATGTGAAGGATGTTGTTGAAGCGCGCCATCACCAGCAACACGCCTTTTTCCAGCGGCAATGCACCGCCGGACAAGCCGGTGCCGGCACCCCGGGCGACCACCGGCACGCGCATTTCGTGACAGATACGCAGCACGCCCTGCACCTGGGCAATGTCCCGTGGCAGCACCACCAGCATCGGCGTGGTGCGGTAAGCGGACAGACCGTCGCATTCGTACGGCTTGAGCTCTTCCTTCTGGTGCAGGACTTCCAGTTCCGGCCACTGCGTGTGCAAGGCCAGCAGCAGCGTGGTTTTGTCGACGTCCGGCAAGGCGCCGTCAACCCGTTCATCGTAGAGAATGTTCATCGCTTCACGACACTCGCAGATGCCACTGACGTTAATGATTGGCCCGGAACGGTCCGCTGTCCATGGCTCGTTTGATCGTTGGATACGTCTGATCGCTAATTAACTCTGTGCAAAAAGCACCGACGCCCGGGCAGTGAGCCCGGGCGTGGAAAAGGGTGTACACAAAGAGCGACTCAATGCCCGCCCACCACCATATTGCTGAACGGCGCGACGTAGGCCTGCAATGTCACCAACCCGCCGACCAGGATCGCCAGCACGATGGAGTGGAAGAACACATAACGCAGGATTTCCCCTTCATGCCCGTACCAGCGGGTGGCGGTGGAGGCAACCACGATCGACTGGGCGTCGACCATCTTGCCCATGACCCCGCCGGAACTGTTGGCTGCGGCCATCAATACCGGACTGAGGCCCAACTGCTCGGCGGTGACCCGCTGCAAACCGCCAAACAACACGTTGGAGGCGGTGTCCGAGCCCGTCAGCGCCACGCCAAGCCAGCCCAGTAACGTCCCGAACATGGGGTAGAAAATCCCCGTCGCGGCGAAGGCCAGGCCCATCGTGGCGTCCAGCCCGGAGTAACGCGTGAGGAAGCCGAGGGCGAGCATCGCGGTGATGGTGATCAATGAGTAGCGCACCACCCACAGGGTTCGCAGGTATTGGTGGATCAGTTGTGGGATGGAGTAACCCATCAACAGACCACCGACGATCGCGGCCAGCAGGATGCCGCTGCCGGTCGCGGTGAACCAGGTGAACTTGTACACCGCTTCTTCGACTTTCGGCGCAGGCACCACCGGCGGTACTTTCTCGATCTGCTGGTGGATGGTGGTGAACGTCAGGACCGGAGCGAACACAGGGTTGGCTTCGCGCAGCGGTTTGCCCTGAGGGTCGAGCCTGGCTGCGCTCGTGGCCGGATCAATCGCCGGGCGGGTGTCGAACAGATTCTTGAAGCTTTGGGTGCCCCAGGCGAAGACGAACACCGTGAGGATGATCCACGGCAACCATGCACGTCTGACGGCTTTTTTCGAGTCGCTGGAAAACGCGGCGGTCGGCTCGGATGTGTTTTCATATTCGGCATCGATTTTCGAGTCGTCGACCCGGCCGGTCAGGGCGGCGGAGGTGTGTACGGTGGCCGGTTTCCAGACTTTCAGGAAACCGGTCAGGCAGGCCATGGAAATCAGCGCGGCAATCACGTCCACCAGCATCGGCCCGTGATAGTTGGACACGAGGAACTGCGGAATGGCAAAGCTGACGCCCGCCACCAGGATCGCCGGCCAGATTTCCAGCATCTTGCGCCAGCCAGCGAAGGCCCAGATCAACCAGAACGGTACGATCACCGAGAAAAATGGCAGTTGCCGACCGACCATCATCGACAATTCCATCTCATCCAGCCCAGTGACCTTGGCCAACGTAATGATCGGTGTACCCAGGGCGCCGAACGCCACTGGCGCAGTGTTGGCGATCAACGCCAGGCCCGAGGCGGCCAACGGCGAGAAACCCAGGCCGATCAGAATTGCCCCTGTCACCGCCACGGGCGTACCGAAGCCCGCCGCGCCTTCGAAAAAGGCACCGAAGCAGAAGGCGATCAGCAGCAATTGCAGGCGCCGATCGTCGGTGATGCGCGCCAGGGAATCCTGCAGCACTTTGAACGAGCCGTTCTCGGTGGTCAGCCGGTGCAGGAAGATGATGTTCAACACAATCCAGCCAATCGGCAGCAAACCGTTGGCAGCGCCGTACAGCGCCGCCGAGCCCGCCATGCTCGCCGGCATGCCGAACGCAAAGATCGCGATGATCAATGCCGAGCCCAGTGCGAGCAACGCCGCCAGGTGTGCCTTGACGTGGAAGAACGCCAACGACGCCAGCATCACCACCACCGGCACGGCGGCCATGAGGGTTGAAAGGACCGGGCTATTGAACGGATCGTAGATTTGCTGCCAAACCATGTTCCACCTCTGCTTTTTATTGTTGGACGTGCAGACCCCGGGGGGGCGGTGGCTTGTAGTATAGGTGGCATTACGCCGCTGTCAGGTAAGGCCTCTGGTCTCGACAAACAGCGCTTTTCGACAGGCTGAACTAGCATGGCCAGTAGGGTTTTGAAACCAGCCTGGGGAGGAACGCAGCCATGACCGAGCGCCATGTGGAACACAAGGAAACGCTGTCGAACGGATGCAGTATCAAAGTCAAAGCCGAGATCCTGAAGGACGGCTCGCTGGGAATGTTCATCGGTGTTTACCGGCCGGACGGCACGGTCATCGATGAGAACCACGATCCGAGACCCCACATGCTGGACATGGAAGCTGCGATGGATTGGGGCATCGACATCGCCAAGGGCATCGGCAACAGCCAGCGAACGCTGTGACATGCGGGGCAGGTTTTTAACCGGGTCCGACACCATTGCCGAATGTGCGGTTTCCCACCGACTGGCAAAAAACTCACTAACGACCGCGAGCTCTTTGATGAGTCAGGCGACTGATCGACCCGCCACCGACGTACGGGCGAGAGAATAGGCTCGCGCAGTGGTCACACCTATTGAATCAGCCCGATACCTTGTAAGAGCCGGACTTGCCCGCAAAGGCAACCAGTTTGCCGAGGAGTGGGCAAACGCTGCCACCTATACTCAGATCAGGGCCTTTTTGCGCGTCGAGCATATCGTTCGGCGCAGACTTTAGAGAATCGCGATCTTGGACCTGCGTTCGCTGATCGTCGTCATGCTACTGGTGTTGGCGGGTTGCGCCACGCCTGAGCGCGCCCCTGTACAACAAGCGGCCCCCGTCTTCGTTTCCCCCGATACCTGGCAACAAGTGGATCGAGAAATTGTCGATGCGTCAAAATCCGCGACCGAGCAGACCAAAATCTATGCGCACGGTGCCATGGATTACTGGCGCACACGGGTTTATCAACTGACCGAAGAGAATTTCATCCCCTGGTTCAGCAGTTACTGGACCCAGGAATGGATCTCGATGAAAGTCAGCTGGTACACCCTCAGTTCCGAGGGGGAGCAGGATGCGTCCGCCAAACGGCTGGCGGCCTATCTGCTGGAGGCGTATCAGGAAAAGGTACTGGCCCCGGTGGCGCAGGAGATTGATCCCGATGCGATCCTGGGCAATGCCTCGGCGTTCTATGTGGACATTCTCAAGGAAGAACTTCAGAAAATTTCCAAGCGCCACGGCGTGCCGATGGCCCAACTGAACGGCCGAATCCAGAAAGTCCCCGCCATAGCGCTCGGGCCACCGGCGGCGCGCAATGCCTCGCTGTACCAGGTGATGCGCACCGAGCCATTGAATACGTTGCCGGCGTACGCGGCGTTGATCGATAAAATCCATAAGGCCGGGGGGAGCAAGGGCGTCGACTCGACCGATACTGCGATGGCTCCGGTCGCCAAGCGCGCCAGCCAGCAGATAGAGGCCGAGATGGCCCCGCGTGGGGCCGCCAGCGCCGTGGCCGCAGCCGCAGGGAAACTCGCCGGTGGCTTGATCACCGTTGGCGTGGCGGGCATTCGCGCAATCATTCGAGCCAACGACCGACCCGACAGCGAGGCGCTGATCCGCAGCAGTCTGGGCAACACCTTCGACAAGGCCTGGACGAAACTGGTGCAGAACCCGACCAGCGGTGTGATGGCCGGCACGTTGTATATGGCGGGGCAGATCGAAGGCAACCTGGCGGTCACTGATCAACCGCCGGTCGGCTTGAGTGCCGGCGCTGTCGATTGGAGTCCGGTGCCATCGACTACCCAACAGAACACCCCATGACCGAAGGAGAACACTCATGTCTTACGTTGATGGATTCATCGCGGCGGTACCCACCGCCAATCGCGCGCAATACCTGAAGCACGCCGAAATCGCCGCGCAGATCTTCAAGGAAAACGGTGCACTGGAAGTGGTCGAGTGCTGGGGCGATGATGTGCCGCAAGGCAAGGTCACCTCGTTCCCGCTGGCGGTCAAACTCAAGGAAGACGAAACCGTGGCGATAGGCTGGATCATCTGGCCGGACAAGGAGACCCGTAACGCCGCAATGGACAAGATGATGCAGGACCCGCGCATGCAGCCGGACGTCAATCCCATGCCGTTTGACGGTCAGCGCATGGTGTTCGGCGGGTTTGAAATACTCCTCAAGGCCTGACGCCAGCCACAGGGTCACTCCGCTGTCGGGGTGATCCTGCAACTTTTACGCTGGCGGATTTCTTCGTCCGTCGGACGCTCGCGAATGAATTCGAAACGTGGCTCACCTTCGCTGTAATGCACCAGCCAGCCCCATTCCAGCGTGAGCTCGTCCTGTCCGGGCGTGGGTGGCATGGCCCACCATGGCTCTTTGCTGATGATCTGTCGCATGGCCCCCTCCGCGTGATTCGCCTGCTTGAACTATAACGTGCATGCCGCAAGGTGCCAGAAACCCGCTGGCCGGATGTAGACTCCAAAGATTCCCGCAAGAGAAGCCCGGCATGAATGACGAATCGCGCGAACCGTTCAAGCGGCTGTTCTTTGCCCTCGATTGCCCGCCGGCGCAGCGCAAGGCAATCGCCCAATGGCGCAGCGCCCTGCAACTGCGCAGCGGAAGACCGGTGCCTGCGGACAATTTTCACCTGACATTGAAGTTTCTCGGTTCGATCGCCACCGCGCAGATCGCGGATATCTGCGAGGCTGCGGCGGCGGTACGCACCTCGACCGGTCGCTTGACCGTGACGCTTGATCGACTGGATGTCTGGCGCAGGGCAGGGGCGCTGGTAATGGTGCCGGAACAGACCCCACCGGGTTTGTTGCGTCTGGTGTATGACCTTGAGCAGGCGTTGTTGCCGTTTGCCCTGGAGGATGCGCCACGGGAATACCGTCCGCATCTGACGCTGGCCCGTGACTTTCGTGCGGCTGTTCCCGAGTCCACCTCGGCGCCGGAATTCTTCCTGCGTGCCGATCGGTTCACCTTGTTCGAATCGCACAAGGGACGCTACCGGGCACTGGCCGAGTGGCCGCTGGGTTCGGTGTGATCCAAAGCAAAAAAAGGCGCCCGAGGGCGCCGAAATCCACCTTGACCGAGGGAGCCAGGTGAGTGATGCAGCGGTGGTAAGGCGCTGCATGAATGTGCTCTGGCAGCTCCTACGCAAACGGTGGTTATTTACCCAACTTTACCTTGGTCCAACCGCGGGTCATGACCCGCTGCACGCCAATCGGCATGTCCGGAATTGCATACAGCGTCGCCATCACGTCCTGGGACGGGTACGAACCGGGATCGTTGCGGATCGCTTCATCCACCAGCGGCGTGGCCGCCAGGTTGGCGTTGCTGTAGCCGATGTTGTTGGTGATCTCGGCGATGATGTCGGGGCGCATCAGGAAGTTCATGAACAGGTACGCTTCCTCGACGTTCGCCGCGTCACGCGGGATGGCGACCATGTCGTAGAAGCTGCCGGCGCCTTCCTTCGGAATGCTGTAGTCGATCTTCACTTTGTCGCCGGCTTCCTCGGCGCGGGCCTTGGCTTGCAGCACATCGCCGGAGTAACCGACGGCGACGCAGATATTGCCGTTGGCCAGGTCGGAGATGTACTTGGACGAGTGGAAGTAGGCCACCGACGGACGGATCTTCATGAACAGCGCTTCGGCTTCGGCGATGTGCGCCTTGTCCTGATCGTTCACCGGGTAGCCCAGGTAGTGCAGGGCGGCCGGGATCATTTCGGTGGGCGAATCGAGGAAACTGATGCCGCAGGCTTTGAGCTTTTCAGCGTTTTGTGGTTTGAACAGCAAGTCCCAGGAGTTGGTCGGTGCGTTGGCGCCGAGCACTTCCTTGACCTTTTGCGGGTTGAATCCGATGCCGATCGAGCCCCACATGTACGGGAACGCATGGGCGTTGTCCGGGTCGCTGGCGGACGCGTTTTTCAGCAGGACCGGATTGAGGTTTTTCCAGTTCGGCAGCTTTGACTTGTCCAGTTCCTGATAGACGCCGGCCTTGACCTGCTTGGCCAGGAAACTGTTGGACGGCACGACGATGTCATAGCCGGATTTGCCTGCCAGCAGGCGGGCTTCAAGGGTTTCGTTACTGTCGAACACATCGTAGGTCACGCGGATGCCGGTCTCGTCTTCGAACTTCTTGACGGTGTCCGGGGCAATGTAATCCGACCAGTTGTAGACGCGCAGAACCTTGTCATTGGCCTGGGCGCCGGAGGCAATCACGCCCAATAAGGACAGTGTCAGCAGAGTCCTGCCAAACATTTTCATCGGTACAACTCCATTTCTTTTTATATAAATCACAAAACCTGTGGCGAGGGAGGGTGCCCATCATCCTGTAGGAGCTGTCGAGTGCAACGAGGCTGCGATCTTTTAAAGGCAAGATCAAAAAATCGCAGCCTGCGGCAGCTCCTACGCGGTGGCCCCTGCCATTTGCTTTTGCGGTTGTTGCCAGGATTCGCTGGCGGTCTGGTCCATCGCTTCCTGGATCGCCCGTTTACGGCTGGCTTCGGCACGGCGGCTGAAGTACCAGACCATGAAGGTCACGATCGACACGGCCAACAGGATCAGGCTGGCCACGGCGTTGATCTCGGGTTTAACACCCAGTCGCACCGCCGAGAACACTTCCATCGGCAAGGTCGTGGAACCCGGACCCGAGACGAAGCTCGCCAGCACCAGGTCATCCAGCGACAGGGCGAACGACATCATGCCGCCGGCCGCCAGTGACGGCGCGATCATCGGAATGGTGATCAGGAAAAACACCTTGAACGGCTTGGCACCGAGGTCCATGGCCGCTTCTTCGATGGACAGGTCCAGCTCGCGAAGGCGGGCGGAGACTACCACCGCCACGTAGGCGGCACAAAACGTGGTGTGCGCGATCCAGATCGTGACGATGCCACGCTCCATCGGCCAGCCGATGAGTTGCGCCATGGCCACGAACAGCAGCAACAGCGACAGACCGGTGATCACTTCAGGCATCACCAGCGGCGCGGTCACCAGGCCACCGAACAGCGTGCGACCCTTGAAGCGGCTGACGCGAGTCAGCACAAGCGCGGCCAAGGTGCCCAACGCCACCGCGGCAATCGCGGTGTAGAAGGCGATTTCCAGCGAGCGCACCACCGAACCCATCAGCTGTGAGTTGTCGAGCAAACCGGCGTACCACTTGAACGACCAGCCGCCCCACACCGTCACCAGTTTCGAGGCGTTGAACGAGTAGATCACCAGAATCAGCATCGGCAGGTAGATAAACGACAGGCCGAAAATCAGCATGAACTTTGAAAATTCGAAGCGTTTCATCCCCGTGCCTCCATCTCTTTGGCCTGGCTGCGGTTGAACAGCAGAATCGGCACAATCAGGATCAACAGCATCACCACCGCCAGGGCAGACGCCACCGGCCAGTCGCGGTTATTGAAGAACTCTTGCCACAGCACTCGGCCGATCATCAGGGTTTCCGGGCCACCCAGCAGTTCCGGAATCACGAACTCGCCGACCACCGGAATGAACACCAGCATGCAACCGGCGATGATGCCGTTCTTGGCCAGCGGCACGGTGATTTTCCAGAAGCTGTTGAAGGTGCTCGAACCCAGGTCCGACGCGGCTTCCAGCAAGCTCTGGTCATGTTTGACCAGGTTGGCGTAGAGCGGCAGGATCATGAACGGCAGATACGCATACACCACGCCGATATACACGGCGGTATTGGTGTTGAGGATCTCGATCGGGTGCGAGGTCAGGCCGGTCCACATCAGGAAGCCGTTGAGCAAACCGTTATTGCTGAGGATGCCCATCCACGCATACACGCGGATCAGGATCGCGGTCCAGGTCGGCATCATGATCAGCAGCATCAGGACGTTTTGCGCTTCCTTGCTCGCCTTGGTAATGGCGTAGGCCATCGGAAAACCGATCACCAGGCACATCAGCGTACTGAACAGCGCGACCTTCAACGAACCGAGATAAGCCGAGAGATACAGCTCATCTTCGCCCAGCAAGGTGTAGTTGCCGATGTTGAGCAGCAGATTGAATTTCTGCTCGGCGAAGGTGTAGATCTCCGAGTAGGGCGGAATGGCCAGTGCGGCTTCCGAGAAGCTGATTTTCATCACCAGGAAGAACGGCAACATGAAGAACAGGCACAGCCATACGAACGGAATGCCGATGACCAGTTTTCGCCCACTGGGCACCAGGCGCAGCAATTGCTGATTGAAGGTTCTCATGCGCGCAGTACCACGCCGCTGTCGTCTTCCCACCATACGTAGACCTGATCGTCCCAGGTCGGACGGGCGCCACGGCGTTCGGCGTTGGCCATGAACGACTGCACGACTTTGCCGCCCGGCAGCTCGACGTAGAACACCGAGTGACCGCCGAGGTAGGCAATGTCATGCACTTTGCCGCTGGACCAGTTGTAACGGGTATCAGGCTTGGTGGTGCTGACCAACAGTTTTTCCGGGCGGATCGCGTAGGTGATCGACTTGTCCTGCACCGATGTGCTGACGCCATGACCCACGTAGATCTTCTGCTCCAGGTCCGGGCTGTGGATGATCGCGTGACCTTCCAGGTCTTCGATCACGGTGCCGTCGAAGGCGTTCACGTTGCCGATGAACTCGCAGACCATGCGGCTGACCGGCGCCTCGTAAATGTCCACCGGACTGCCGATCTGTGCGATCCAGCCCAGGTGCATGATTGCAATGCGCTGGGCCATGGTCATGGCCTCTTCCTGGTCGTGGGTCACCATCACGCAGGTCACGCCGACGCGCTCGATGATTTCGACAAGTTCCAGCTGCATTTGTGAGCGCAGCTTTTTATCCAGTGCACCCATCGGTTCGTCGAGCAACAGCAGCTTTGGACGCTTGGCCAGGGAACGGGCCAGAGCCACGCGCTGACGCTGACCGCCAGACAGTTGATGGGGTTTGCGTTTGGCGTATTGGGTCATGTGCACCAGGCGCAGCATCTCTTCAACGCGGGCGTCGATTTCACTGGCGGGCAAACGGTCCTGCTTGAGGCCGAAGGCGATGTTCTGTGCCACGGTCATGTGCGGGAACAGGGCGTAGGACTGGAACATCATGTTGATCGGACGCTCGTACGGCGGCATGTCTGTGATGTCGACACCGTCGAGCAGAATCCGGCCTTCGGTCGGGCGCTCGAAACCGGCGAGCATGCGCAGCAGGGTCGATTTGCCCGAACCGGAGCCGCCGAGCAGGGCAAAGATTTCGCCCTGATGGATCTCCAGGGACACATCGTCCACCGCCGTGGTCTCGTCGAATTTCTTGGTGACGCGATCGACTTTCACCAACACCTTTTTCGGTGCCTGGTGACCCTCAAGAGCCTTCCTGTAGATGCTGGAGGCGTTTGCCATGTGAAACTCCCAACAGGTTTCAGTCGCCGGGCCAACGCGGCCCTGCTTAATAGTGGATTGCAAACCCGGGGCAGGTCCGCGCATTCCTCTGTAGGAGCGAGCCTGCTCGCGATGGTCGCCAACGATGACGCTGGCAGTCTGAATGCCCGCGGTGTCCGGACATCCATCGCGAGCAGGCTCGCTCCTACAGGGAATTGCGTGTCCCACCTCGGGTTAATTCGGCGCCGCCATCCTGGCTGCCTGGTCGTACTTGTTGTTATCGCAGTGTGTTGCTTGCGCGAGCGAGGCACGCAAAAGCGCCTGCCCGCTCGCACAGGGCAGTTAATCGTTGAACGTGGTTTGAGGCCGTCAGCTCGAGTGGCGCAGTGCCGCCCGTTGCCGACACGCATCGCCGAACGCCTGGAAAATCCTTAAATAAGGAGGGTTGTCCAGCACCTGCCATTCCGGGTGCCATTGCACGCCGAGGGCAAACGCTTTGCTGTGTTCGACGGAGATCGCCTCGATCAAGCCATCGGGGGCGACGGCTTCGGCGCGCAGGCCGGAAGCGAGGCGGTCGATGCCCTGACTGTGAATCGAATTGACCTGGAACACCGTCGGCAGATCCAGCGCTTCGAACACACCGCCGGGCTGCACGTCCACCGCATGGGCGGGAGCGTATTGCACGGCCAGGTCCGGATGGTTGGCTTCGCGATGATCGAGCATGCCAGGAAGCTCATGGACCTTCTGATGCAGGCTGCCACCAAACGCCACGTTCATTTCCTGGAAACCACGGCAGATGCCGAGGACCGGAACGCCGGCAGCGATGGCTGCGCGGATCAGGGGCAGGGTGGTGCGGTCCCGTTGCGGATCATGTTCCGTGCCGGGGGCGCTGGCCGGGCCTTGATAGTGGAAAGGTTCCACGTTCGACGGCGAGCCGGTCAGCAACAGACCGTCGAGCTGCGGCAGCAGGTCCTCGATTTCGATCAGGTCGCCCAAGGAAGGAATAACGACAGGCAGCCCCAGCGCCGCAACGCTGACAGCGCGAACGTACTTGTCGCCGCTGATGTGGTAGGGGTGCAGGCCAATCTGTTTGACGCAGGCTGTAACGCCGATCAATGGCTTGAATGCCATTTTTATCACCTCGAAGTTTCACACTTGAACGAGCTTTTCCGGAGCTTAGCCTTGTTGATTTTAATTAACAACTCTCATGTAAAAAATTCTAAACGCCACACGTCCGATCTTCAGGATCTACGCGTGTTTGAGGGTCTATCTGGCACTCTCGTCCCCCTGAGAGCCCCTAAAATAAACGTCGAAAGGCCAAGTGTTCGCTATTGACTTCACTTTGCCTTTCGGATTGACTGGGCTCGTGAAAGGGCGGTGAACATAATAATTAACAGTAAAAAATAGGTGCATCATGTCGGTCCCTCTGCGTACCGTTCAACTCAACGAAGCAAACGCATTCCTTAAGAAATATCCTGAGGTTTTGTACGTCGACCTTCTGATTGCGGATATGAACGGTGTGGTGCGCGGTAAGCGCATCGAACGCACCAGTCTTCATAAGGTTTACGAGAAAGGCATCAACCTGCCGGCGTCTCTGTTTGCTCTGGACATCAATGGTTCCACGGTGGAAAGCACCGGCCTGGGTCTGGACATCGGCGATGCCGACCGGATCTGCTACCCGATCCCCGGCACCTTGAGCATCGAGCCATGGCAAAAGCGCCCAACCGCGCAACTGCTGATGACCATGCATGAAATCGAAGGTCAGCCATTCTTCGCCGACCCGCGTGAAGTACTGGCCAATATCGTGCGCAAGTTCGACGACCTTGGCCTGACCATCTGCGCCGCGTTCGAGCTGGAGTTCTACCTGATCGACCAGGACAACGTGAACGGTCGCCCGCAATCGCCGCGTTCGCCGGTGTCCGGCAAGCGTCCGATGTCGACCCAGGTGTACCTGATCGACGACCTCGACGAATACGTCGACTGCCTGCAAGACATCCTCGAAGGCGCGAAAGAGCAGGGCATTCCTGCTGACGCCATCGTCAAGGAAAGCGCCCCGGCACAATTCGAAGTCAACCTGCACCACGTGGCCGATCCTATAAAGGCGTGCGACTACGCCGTCCTGCTCAAGCGTCTGGTGAAGAACATCGCCTACGACCACGAAATGGACACCACCTTCATGGCCAAGCCGTATCCGGGCCAGGCGGGTAACGGTCTGCACGTGCACATTTCGATTCTCGACAAAGAAGGCAACAACATCTTTGCCAGCGAGGATCCCGAGCAGAACGCCGCGCTGCGACACGCGATCGGCGGTGTGCTCGAGACCCTGCCGGCGCAGATGGCGTTCCTCTGCCCGAACGTCAACTCGTACCGTCGTTTCGGTGCACAGTTCTACGTGCCGAACTCGCCGAGCTGGGGCATCGACAACCGCACCGTGGCCGTGCGTGTACCGACCGGTTCGCCGGACGCCGTACGCATCGAACACCGCGTGGCCGGCGCCGATGCCAACCCGTACCTGTTGATGGCTTCTGTGTTGGCGGGCGTGCACCACGGCCTGACCAACAAAATCGAGCCGGGCGCTCCGGTTGAAGGCAACAGCTACGAGCAGAATGAACAGAGCCTGCCGAACAACCTGCGCGATGCACTGCGCGAGCTGGACGACAGCGACGTCATGGCCAAATACATCGACCCGATGTACATCGACGTGTTCGTGGCGTGCAAGGAAAGCGAGTTGGCCGAGTTCGAGAATTCCATCTCGGACCTTGAGTACAACTGGTACTTGCACACCGTCTGACGGCGTTGGCGGTGTACACAAATCTCGTGTGCGCCGCCAACCCTGTAGGAGCTGGCTTGCCAGCGATGGCGTCGTCACAGTCAACATTGATGACGTCTGATCCACCGCAATCGCTGGCAAGCCAGCTCCTACAGGGATCGCATTTCATTTTTTGATTGGGTGGGCATTCAGCCCGACGATCACCTATTCCCCTGCGTCGAGTCACAACCATGACAAACACTCGCAGCGATTGGGAGCAACGCTTCCAGTCCCTCTCTATTGAAGGTCGCGCCTTCATCGACGGCCAATATTGCACCGCCGCCGATGGCGCTACGTTTGAATGCATCAGCCCGGTGGACGGTCGCTTCCTGGCGAACGTCGCCAGTACCGACGAAGCCGACGCCAATGCGGCAGTCACTGTCGCGCGCCGCACCTTCGAGTCCGGCGTCTGGTCCAACCTGGCCCCGGCCGAGCGCAAACGCATCCTGATCCGTTTCGCCGACCTGATCCTGGCGAACCGGGAAGAACTGGCCCTGCTCGAAACCCTCGACATGGGCAAGCCGATCAGCGACTCCATGAGCATCGACATTCCGGCGACCGCCAACGCGATCCGCTGGACCGCCGAAGCTATCGACAAGATCTATGACGAAGTCGCCGCGACACCTCAGGACCAATTGGGCCTGGTGACCCGCGAAGCGGTCGGCGTGGTCGCGGCCATCGTGCCGTGGAACTTCCCGCTGATCATGGCCAGCTGGAAATTCGCCCCGGCCCTGGCGATGGGCAACTCGTTCATCCTCAAACCTTCGGAAAAGTCGCCGCTGACCGCGATCCGCATCGCGCAGTTGGCGTTGGATGCCGGTATCCCGAAAGGCGTTTTCAACGTTTTGCCGGGCTACGGTCACACCGTCGGCAAGGCGCTGGCGTTGCACATGGACGTCGACGTGCTGGCCTTCACCGGCTCCACGGCGATTGCTAAACAACTGATGATCTATGCCGGCCAGAGCAACATGAAACGCGTCTGGGCGGAAGCGGGGGGCAAGAGCCCGAACGTAGTGTTCGCCGACGCACCGGATCTGCGTGCAGCCGCGCAGGCAGCGGCCAGCGGCATCGCCTTCAACCAGGGCGAAGTCTGCACCGCCGGTTCACGTCTGCTGATTGAGCGTTCGATCCGCGAGCAGTTCATTCCGTTGTTGGTCGAAGCGCTGCAAGCGTGGAAACCGGGGCACGCGCTCGATCCTGCAACCACCGTCGGCGCGGTCGTCGACCAGCGTCAACTGGACAACGTGCTGCGCTACATCGGCATCGGCAAAGCGCAAGGCGCCGAACTGATCGCGGGTGGCAACCGCACCCTCGAAGACACCGGTGGCCAGTACGTGGAACCGACGATTTTCGACGGCGTGACCAACGCCATGACCATCGCCCAGGAAGAAATCTTCGGCCCGGTTTTGTCGGTGATCACCTTCGACACGGCGGAAGAAGCCCTGGCGATTGCCAACGACAGCATCTTCGGCCTGGCCGCCGGTGTTTGGACCAGCAATCTGAGCAAGGCCCACACCTTCGCCCGTGGCCTGCGTGCCGGGAGTGTCTGGGTCAACCAGTACGACGGCGGCGACATGACCGCGCCGTTCGGCGGGTTCAAGCAGTCGGGTAACGGTCGGGACAAATCGCTGCACGCGTTCGACAAGTACACCGAACTCAAAGCGACCTGGATCAAGCTCTGATAACAATAAGGCGACGGTCGTCGACAGCTGTCGGTGGCCCTCGGAGAAATGTATGAAACAAACGCATGTAAACAGCTACTACGCCGCCACCCGCAACTTCACCGGTGATTTCCCTGTGCTGGAAGGTGCGGTGGATTGTGATGTCTGCGTGATCGGCGCCGGCTACACCGGCCTGTCCTCGGCCCTGTTCTTAGCCGAAGCGGGCTACAGCGTGACCGTACTCGAAGCGGCCAAGGTCGGTTTCGGCGCCAGCGGCCGCAATGGCGGTCAACTGGTCAACTCCTACAGCCGCGACGTCGATGTCATCGAAGAGCGCTACGGCGACAAAACTGCCGAAATCCTCGGCAGCATGATTTTCGAAGGCGCCGACATCATCCGTCAGCGCATACAGCACTACGACATCCAGTGCGATTACCGTCCCGGCGGCATCTTCGCGGCGATGAACAAGAAACAACTCAACGGCCTGGCCGAGCAGAAGAAGAGCTGGGAGCGCTACGGCAACAAGAGCCTGAAAATGCTCGACGCGGCTGATATCAAGCGCGAAGTCGGTTCCCAAGCCTACGTCGGCGGCCTGCTGGACATGCAGGGCGGCCACATTCACCCGCTGAACCTGGCCCTCGGCGAGGCTTCGGCGATCATCGGCCTGGGCGGCAAGATCTACGAACAATCGGCGGCGGTGGACATCACCTACGGTGAGCCGATCACCGTACGCACCGCAAAAGGTGTGGTAAAGGCCAAGTACCTGCTGATCGCCGGTAACGCGTACCTGCCGCAGGGCCTGGACAACCGCGTGACCAGCAAAAGCATGCCGTGCGGCTCGCAGATCGTCGTCACCGAGCCGTTGTCGGAGCAGCAAGCGCGTAGCCTGATCAAGAACAACTACTGCGTCGAAGACTGCAACTACCTGCTCGATTACTACCGCCTGACAGCGGACAACCGTCTGCTGTACGGCGGTGGCGTGGTCTACGGCGCCCGTGAACCGGACGACATCGAGCAACTGATCCGCCCGAAAATCCTCAAGACCTTCCCGCAATTGAAGGACGTGAAGATCGACTACCGCTGGACCGGCAACTTCCTGTTGACCATGTCACGCATGCCGCAATTCGGCCGTATCGAGAAAAACGCCTACTACATGCAAGGCTACAGCGGTCACGGCGTCACCTGTTCGCACCTGGCCGGCAAACTGATCTCGGAAATGATTCGTGGCGACGCTGAGCGCTTCGACGCGTTTGCCTCGCTGCCGCACATGCCGATGATCGGCGGGCGCACCTTCTCGGCACCGTTGACCGCTCTGGGCGCCGTGTACTACTCGCTGCGCGACCGTTTCGGTATCTAAGCGTTACCTCGCCGGCGGCTTCTGTGTAACAGGCGCCGCTGGTTTTTTATGCTTTTCCTGTGGGAGCCAGCCTGCTGGCGATGAGGCCATATCTGCCAAAATAGATGTCGCCTGACACACCGCTTTCGCCAGCAGGCTGGCTCCCACAGGTTGTGCGACTTCATGGCAAATGGCTATTTTTTCGGCCATTTATCGAACCTGCTGAGCATTACCAACAAACGTGATTTAATAGCCGCCTTTCACGTTTCCGGGACCGGAAAACGGCGTAAACCGCGCCTGCTCTCCACCCCTCCTTCAGGTTGGCGCATAAGGCTGTCATGGATACGGGCTCACGACTCAAATTAGTACGCGAAAGCTACAAACTGTCCCAGCGCGAGCTGGCGCGGCGTAGCGGCGTCACCAATGCCACCATCTCCCTGATCGAACAGAATCGGGTCAGTCCTTCCGTCAGCTCTCTGAAGAAACTGCTGGAGGGCATCCCCATGTCTCTGGCCGACTTCTTCACGTTCGACCAGCCGCCCCGCGAACATCAATACGTCTTCCGCAGCAGCGAGCAACCAGACCTCGGCCGCCACGGCCTGCGCCTGCTGCTGATCGGCGCCTCCGTACCGAGCCGCCAAATGCGTCTGCTGCGCGAACAATACGCGCCAGGTGCAAGCTCCGGAGAAGAGCCGATCGTGCATTCCGAGGGCGAGGAGTGCGGACTCGTCACGCGTGGCACCGTGGAATTGACCGTCGATGGCCAGATCAGCGTGCTCAACGCCGGGGACGGCTATTACTTCCCCACGACCTTGCCGCATCGCTTCCGCAACATCGGCCAGGATGAGGCGGAGATCATCAGCGCGAATACGCCGGCAAACTTCTGATTCCGACAGCAGCCCTTTGTGGGCAGCATTGCTCGTTGTCTGTTCAATCGATTTTTCAAGAGTGAAAAATGGCATTGACTGAGGAAAAACTGGTCGGCATTGCGATGACCAATCCTATCAACGCTGAAGTTATCTCGCGCTTGCCTTCACTCGGTCTGAGTCAATGACGGGACTTTAGTCGACCGTTCGTCCGCTGCCCCGCACCTTCTCGTGACCGTTTCTTCCAATGTTTTACCTACACTACGCAGGAAGAATCGACATGATGACTCACAAGGTGGTCGCGCTCGCGCTTGCGGCGTTTTTATCCAGCGGGTCGCTGTATGCGGTGGCTGCTGAAACGAGCTCTGGGGACATGATGTCCACCGATGGCAAAAGCCAGACGCGTGAACCGGCTCCCAAACCCACCAACGCCGATCCGGATGCGGCGGCGCTGCCTAAAGGGGCGGACGGCGGGACGACTGACAACGGTCCAATCCCTGCGGGGTCCAAGCCTGCGGGGGCCGGTCAGACCGGTAGCAGCAGCGGTGGATCGGGCGGCGGCGCGGGTGGCAGTGCTGGCGGGTAAAAATGTTGAGACGATCGAAAACCTGTGGCGAGGGAGCAAGTTTCCTCGCCACAGGTTGAGTATCGCTACAGGTAAAGTGTGTATTGCGCTTACTGCCGGGCCTGTGCCGACCGTGGGTTGTGAGCGATATGCCTGGGTCCCGCCAATGCCCACAAAATCAAACCAACCAACGGCACAAACACGATCACCACCATCCACACCCCTTTGGTACTCGCTTTGCCTTGGCTTTTGCGCACCCGATTGATTGCCCACAATTCGATGAGCAGCAGCACTGCCGCCAGTACGATCCAGATTGATACGTTTTGCATTCGCCACCTCCTGATAGTCCTTCAGTTAGGTGGATGCTCACTCGCAGGGTTCATTTAATTTGCGTCGCTGTCACTGGGCGATGAAATCCCGGACAACCTTGATCGTCTGTGTCGGCGCTTCTTCCATCAACCAATGCCCGGCGCCCGGAATCACCGCTTCGGTGACGTTATCCGCAGCATTGCGCATCACGATGGCTTCGTTGTTGCCGAAGGATTTTTCCCCGCCGATGGCCAGCACCGGCATGGTCAGACGCGTGGTCATGGTCGCCTTGTTGTCCAGTTCATCCTGGCGAATGCTGCGGAACTGGGCGAACGCCGCGTGCATGGCACCGGGGCGGGCGTAGAGTTTGGCGTAGTGTTGGCGGATGTCTTCATCGACCTTGGTGGGGTCACCGGCGAACTCGTTCCAGAAACGGTCCAGGTAAATGCGCTCGCGCCCGGCCACCAGGCGTTCCATGTCGGGGCCGCCGAAGTCGAAGTGCCACAGCATCGGCGAGCGAACGATGTCGTTCCACGGCGTGATGCCCGGCACCGGCGCATCCATCACCACCAGCCGATCCGTGCGTTGCGGATAACGCGCCGCGTAGGCGAAGGCGACCATGGTGCCGATGTCGTGGCCGATGACGATCGAGCGCTCGATCTTCAGTGCGCTCAGCACACCGCGAATGTCGGCTGCCTGGGTTTTCTTGTCGTAGCCACTGTCGGGAATGGACGACAAGCCCATGCCGCGAAGGTCCGGCACCACCACGGTGTGATCCCGCGCCAGATCCGCCGCCAACGGCGCCCACATGTCACCCGTATCGCCAAAACCGTGCAACAGCACCACCGCCGGGCCTTTGCCGCCGATGCGAACGTGCATCGTGACGCCGTCGACGGGAATGTCCTGAATGCGGAATGCGTCCGGGAAAGGCGTCACCGCAGCGTTTGCCGGGAAATGCAGAGCGAGCATCGTGAGGGCGGTCAGCAGCATTCGGGTCATGGCGTTGTCTCCAGATGTGGTCGTGCAAGCGCTGAGTGCGTTTGACTCAAGACCCCGGTCGGATGAGAGTAGTCGGTTTAATGGGCGCTCACCGACGGAACCAACCTCACCAGGCGCGTCTAAATTTTCAGGGAATTCTCCCGCAACGAAGGAGCGACTCATGTCCAGATCCCGCCTATTGATCGCAGCCGCTACCTGCCTGGCACTGGCCTGCGGTTCCGTCACTGCATTGGCCGATCCCGGCAAGGGCCAGGGCAATGGGAAGGAACATGGCAACCAGGGCAGTCATGGAAACAAAAACAAGAACAGTGGCGCAGAGGACTGGAGCAATGGCCCGAGCGTCAATCGTGACAGCGTGTTCGGGATTATTGGCGGCAATCGGGATTACTGGAGCCCGGGTCCTGCGTTGCCACCGGGTATCCAGAAAAACCTCGCTCGCGGCAAACCGCTGCCGCCGGGCATCGCCAAGAAGCTGGACGGTCGGTTGATCGGCCGGTTGCCTCATTATGATGGCTACGAATGGCAGCAGGTCGGCACGGATCTGATCCTGGTTGCGCTGGCCACCGGGCTGATTTATGAAATTCTCGATGGGGCATTTGATTAACCTTCGAACGGCGGATTTCTCTGGTCGCCAACCCCGATCCGTCCGTCGAGGCACTTGAACTGTAAGGGCGAAATCGCGTCTTAAATCACGCGATATCAACCCCCCTTACGGAAGCGATCATGCTTTTAAAAAACAAGAGTCTCGTTGCAGTCCTGTCGTGCGCCCTGATGTTGGCAGCTGCCCCGTTGTTGCCTGATGGCCTGTCGATCATGGGCTCCGCCTACGCGAAAGATGGCGGTGGCGGTGGCGGTGGCGGTGGCAATGGCGGTGGAAACGGCGGCGGCAATGGTGGCGGCCATGGCGGTGGAATGGGCGGCGGCAATGGCAATGGCGGTGCGGGTCACTCCGGTGGCTCTGCCAGTAACGGTCACGGTAAAGGTTTGGCCAGCGACCACGCCGGAAAGTCTGTCCGCGACCATGGCGAAAGCGGGAACCACTACGGCAGTGATCGCAACAGCGATCGAGGTCATGGCACCACGACCTCCGGCGTCGCCCATTCCAAAGACACCCGCGGCCTGAGCAAGGCCACGGCGATCTCGGCTACAACCCCGGGTGATCACAACACCAAAGGGTTGAGCAAGACCGGTCATTGATTCAACGTTGCGAAATGATCCCCTGTAGGAGCGAGCATGCTCGCGATGGACTCAAGATCGCCACGATTAACCAGCACTACGCGTTATCGTTGGTGACCATCGCGAGCAAGCTCGCTCCTACAAGTCCAATGGCTGACTTACCGAATTCCTTCCTGGCGCAACGCCGCCGGGGTATAGCTCGCCGCCGACGCAGTCGCACCAAACGCGATGCTGCGTTTCTCCTCGTTTTTCAGCCCCAGTACTGAATAGCGGCCCGATTGCAGGTCGTACAGCGTTTCGGCGGTATAGCCGGGCACTTGCTTGTGATAGTACTGCTGGGCATGACCTTCACCCACGCGCCAGAGTTGGCCGCGCCCGTCGTAGTGATCCACCTCTGCCAATTGCCAGGTGTCTTCATCGAAGTACATGTGGCGTGTCGCATAGATGTGGCGTTCGCCCGGCTTGAGTTTGGCCACCACTTCCCAGACCCGGTGCAATTCATAGCGCGTCAGGTCCTGGTTGATGTGGCCCGCCTTGAGGATGTCGGCGTACTTGAGGTTCGGCGAGTCGAGTTTGTAGCTGTTGTAGGGGATGTACAGTTCTTTCTTGCCGACCAGTTCCCAGGTGTAGCGATCCGGTGCTCCGTTGAACATGTCGTAGTTGTCGGTGGTGGCCAGGCCGTCGGCAGCGGTGGCCGGACCGTCATAGGCCACTTGCGGCGCACGGCGCACGCGACGCTGGCCGGCGTTGTACAGCCAGGCTTCGCGAGGCTCTTTGACCTGGTCGATGGTTTCGTGGACCAGCAGCACGTTGCCAGCCAGCCGTGCCGGGCCGGTCACGCGCTGGATGAAGTAGAACAGTATGTTTTCCGCCTTGTCCTTGTCGAGGTCAGGCAGTTCGCGCGGATAGGAGATTTCATCCTCCAGTTGCACCATGTTGAAATCGCCGTTCGCCTGGGGCTGCACGCGGGTGGCCAGGCGATTGAGGTTACCGCCGCGATAGCGGGTCAGGTGGTTCCACAGCACTTCGACGCCGCTCTTGGGGATCGGGAACGCGTAGTACCGCGTGTCCGTGAACCCCGCCAGGCCATTACCGCCATCCACCTCTTCAGTCTTGACCGCACTGTTTTTGATCACCGAATAGATATCAGCCGGGGCTGCGGCCGTGCGGTGCGTGGGGTAGACCGGGATCTTGTAGGTGTCGGGGTAACGCTTGAACATCGCCAACTGCCCGGCGGACAGTTTGTCCTTGTACTTTTCGGCGTTGGCGGCAGTGATCACGAACAATGGTTTTTCGTTGGCAAACGGGTCACTCAAGAAGCCCTTACTGTCGACAGTGCCGGCACTGGTCGGCAATCCGCCGTTCCAGGCCGGGATGCTGCCGTCGGCGTTCCCGGCTTTTACCGCGCCGATGGGTGTGAGGGTAGTGCCCAGTTGCGCAGCTTCATCGGGAGAGACTTTGGCCATGACGGCGGTGGCCAACAGTGAAAGCGCGAGAGCGCCGGTTTGCAGCATCATTTTTGTTGTTGTCATGTGCAGGTTCGCTCGCAGGGTTTGAAGTCAGTTTTACTCGGTGACGGCGTGCTCGTAACACGCTACATCGCGATCAATGGCGACCCAGGGTTGCGCCGATGCACACCACATGTTCAGGGCCGGGGTGAGGGTCGACGCGTCGCTGAGGGTGCCGGCCTTGACGGCGAACAGGCCGGGCATGGCCATCAACGAGGTGTACAGCGCCGAGCCACAGTGACTGCAGAAAAAACGCTGTACCGGCAGACCGCTGCCACCCTTGCTGGAGTAGCTGCTCAAACTCTGGCCCTGGACTTCAAAGCCGTCGGCCGGCACTACCACGTTGACGGAGAACGCACTGCCTGACTGTTTCTGGCAATCCTTGCAGTGACACACGGCGGTCATCAGGGGGACGGCGAGGGTGGAATACTGAACGTTGCCGCACAGGCAACTGCCATTGAGGGTGCTCATGGTTGAATGCTCTTTTTGGAGGAGAAAGGGATTACGGGTGAACGAGGCGCTCGGCCTCCCATTGCAAGGCTTTTTGCGCGGTGTGCCGCAAGCTGCTCCAGGCGCTGAAAAACAGCAGCGCCGCGAGGCCGCAGCCGAAGAGAACTACATAAAGAATCGAGTACTTGATGGCGTGCGGATCCTTGAACGCGTAGTCGGTCAACATCCCGACCAGCACTGGTCCGCAGCCGGCGCCCAACAGGCTCAATGCGCCGGTGAACATCGCCATGAACTGGCCACGCATGGACGCCGGGGCCACTTCGACGATCAGGGCTGCGCCGACGCCGAACAGGCAGGTCCAGAGCGTGGCGGCCAGTGCGAGGAAGGGGATCGCCCGCTCGATGCTCGACGCCATCAACAACGGAGCGCTCACCAGCGCCAACAGCACACTGGCAATCAAGGCGATGCGCAGGTTGGCGTTGGCGACTCCACGATTGCGCCAGTGCTCACCCAGCCAGCTGGCGATGATCACGCCGAGCGGACCGCAAACGCACATGATTGCGCCCATCAAGGCGCCGACCCGGGCGTAGGTCCAGCCAAATTCACGCACCAGAAACGTCGGCACCCAGCTGCCACTGCCATACACCGCAGTGTAGAAACAGCCGGCACCGACAAAGATCGCGACGAAAGTGCGACGGTTTTCTCGCAGGTAGGCCAGCACTTCACGCAATGGCACCTGCGGCTGTGCGACGGGTTTGACGCCCAAGGCATTTTTACGCAGGCGTGGCTCCGCAACGCCGATCATCAGCACCAATACCAGCAACCCTGGCAGCCCGATCGACATCAACGTGGTCTGCCACGGTTGCAGCAAGCCCAACCCGGGCAGGGTCAGCGGATGTGCAGTGAAGTAACCGAGCACCAATCCGGTGGCGAGTAACCCGGCGCCGGCGCCGAACGAGGCGCCGGTGCCAAATACTCCCAAGGCGCGCCCGCGTTTTTCCGGGGTAAACAGATCGCTGATCAACGACACTGCCCCGGGTAACAGCACCGCTTCACCCACCGCGACACCGATGCGCGCCAGCAACAGATGCCAGAATTCGTTGGCAAGTCCGCCAGCCGCCGTCGCCAGGCACCACAGGCCGATACCGATGGCAATCACCAGCCGCCGATTACCACGGTCGATGAGCCGCGCAATTGGCAGGCCGACCAGGGAATAAAACGCAGCAAAGGTAAAACCGTGAAGCACCCCCATCCAACTGTCGTTGACCTGCAGCGACTGCTGAATCGGGCCAACCAGCAGTGTCAGGATTTGCCGGTCCATGATGGAAAAAATGTAGGCGATCAGCAAAACGCTGACGGTGTAATACGCCTGCCCGCGATGGGGCAGCTCCACGACAGAAGGCTGAGCAGTGGAGACCTGGATACCGGTTGAACTCGACATCTGGTGATGACCTCATGGCATGCGCTGTTTTTATTGTTGAACCCGACCCGTGGGGGCAAGTTGCTGCCCCCGGTGGTGCCTTGGCAAAACGTTTAGCCGGGCTGCTGCCAAAGATTGTTGTCCTGCCAGATGTTTTCCTTGCGCCAGTGATCCGGCAGGGTTTCGCCGGTTTGCTGGATCACGCGGCCGATCAGCAGTTTCAGTTGCTGGGCTTCTTCGTAGTCGAGTGACTCCATCGCTGTCATTTCCGCCGCCTTGGCGAACGCCAGCCATTGGATGGTCAATTGCCGCCCGGGCTCGGTGAAGTAAATCCGTTGCGATTGTTCGCCACACGCTTGCAGGGTGAGCAGGCCCTTGTCGACCCAGATGTCCAGGTGTTCCTGAAGCAGCTGTTTACCGACGAACTCAAACAACCGACGCAATTCGCCCAGGGTTTTGCCTTCGCCAAAACTGAGCATGCCCAGCAGTTCGAAATCGAGATCGCTCATGCCCATGGCCTTGAGTTGCTGGCGAATCGGCAGTTGCATCTGGTAGTAGGCACGGCCGAGCAGGAAGCCGAGCCAGTTCTCGCCGTAGACGCTGTTGTCCACCGTGGGTACAGGCTGCATCAGACGCCGGTAACCGCCGCCATGAAACACCAGCGGCGGGGTGTCGAAACGGTCGAAGGCCAGCACTTCACCGACCAGAATGACGTGATCGCCACCTTCATATTGATAGGTGGTGCGGCACTGGAAACGTGCCGAACAACCTTCCAGCAACGGGATACCGTCGGAACCGCGGGTGGTGGTCAGCCCGGCGAACTTGTCGGCGCCGCGCTTGGCAAACAGGTTGGACAGATGTTCCTGGTCGGTGGCCAGGATGTGCACGGCAAAGTGTTCGGAACCGGTGAAGGCGTGGGCCGACGTCGAGTCTTTGTTCAAGCTCCATAGCACCATCGGCGGGTCGATAGACACCGAGTTGAAGCTGTTGGCGGTCAGGCCATAGTCCTGGCCGTCCGCGCCGCGGGTAGTGACGATGGTCACGCCGGTGGTAAAGGCACCGAGTGCCTGGCGAAACTGTCGCGGGTCGAAATTCGAAGGGTTCATGCAAGGGGCTCCATCGCCGCTGACGGATCGCGGCGAATTTTTTTGTTTTTGTTCTGGCGATCACGCTGTATTTCAAGGGCAGAGCAAAGGCATGACCAAGCGGCCAAAGCGTTCGGCTTCCTCGTGATGCGGATAACCCGACAGGCAGAAACCGGTACAGCCCGCGTCGACGAACTCCATCAGTTGCGCGGCGACTTGCTGCGGATTGCCGACCACGGCAACCCCGGCGCCCGGACGCACTTCGGTAATGCCGGTCCACAGGTGCGGCGTCATCTTGCGTCCGGCGGTTTTGGACAGTTCAGCGGCACGCTGGCTGGCGACGGAGTTGCTCTTCGCCGCGAGTTGAACCGCAGCGGCCAGCGCCGAGTTTTCCGCACCGGCGATGAGCGCCTGCGCGGCGGCCCAGGCATCGTCTTCGTTTTCGCGGCAAATAATTTGCAGGCGCATGGCGAAACGGATCTCGTCTTCGCGTCCATATTTGGCCGCGCGGGCGCGCATCTCGATGATCTGCCCGGCGATGCGTTCCGGGTAATCGCCCCAGAACAGGTGGACCGACGAATGCTTGGCGGAGATTTCAGCGGCCTGTTCAGAACCGCCGCCGAGGAAGAAGGGTGGATGCGGCTGCTGGAAAGTGGCCGGCATGATCTTCGGCCCATTGACCTGAAAATGTTTGCCGTTGTGCTCGACACCTTGCTCGGTCCACAGGCGCTTCATCAGCTCGACTTCTTCCAGCAGCTGGTCGTAGCGATCCTCTTTGGCCTCGAATTGACCTTCGGCCAACGCGTCTTTGTCGCTGACACCGGCGATCAGGTTGAGGTAAATGCGGCCCTGGGACAGTTGGTCGAAGGTCGCGATCATTTTGGCCTGGGCGACCGGGTGGATATAGCCGGGTTTCAAGGCAGCCAGCATTTTCAGCTTGGTGGTGCGCGCGGCGAGGTACGAAGCCACGACCCAGGCGTCCCAGCAAATGGCGCTGACTGGAATCAGCATGTAGTCGAAACCGGCGTTTTCGGCCGCAAGGGCGACGCGTTCGAAGTGCTCCAGCGAGCGTGGAATTTCCTGGCTCGGATCACCAAATGCGCTGGTGTCGCCAAGGGTTGGACAGAACCAACCCATGCTCAGGGGGATTTTTTTATTCATTGTGAGTCTCCCGACGGTGAACGATGGGTCCACTAAATCAAAGGCCTTACAATGAGTAAAATGAATATGTACCATTCGAGGAATGCACAATATTAATATCCGTACCCTGGATCTGAATCTGCTGGTGGTGTTCATCACCCTCTGGGAAACCCAGAGCGTGACCCGCGCCAGCGAACGCCTGGCGTTGAGCCAGTCCGCCGTCAGCCATGCCCTGCGTCGATTGCGCGAGCGAATGGGCGATGAATTGTTCGTACTCGGGCGCGCAGGCCTGTTGCCCACGCCACGCGCCACCGAACTGATCGGTCCGATACGCGAGGCTCTGGAGAAGATTGACCAGGCCTTGCAGGGTGACGCGTCGTTCGCGCCCGCAACGGCCCGCCGCACGTTCCGTATCGCGGCGGGCGACTTTGTCGAGTTCCTGATCCTGCCCAGGCTGCTGCAACACATTTCCATCGCGGCGCCGGGCGTTGTCATTGAAATCGTGCCCTTGCCGGAGCCTGCGGCGTTGCCATTGATGCTGGAAAGCGGGGCGATTGATCTGGTGGTCAATACCCCGATGGCATTGGGGGCAGGCCTGCGCTTTGAGCAATTGGCGACCATTCAGTTGCTCACGCTGATCTGGCAGCGCGAGCGCCTGGACGCCGGGCGTTTTCCACTGGCGCTGTACCTGGAACGGCCCCACGTCGTCATCAGCATGCATGATCGCGGCGGCAACATCATCGACCGCACACTGGCCGCGAAGTCCTTGAGCCGACGCATTGGCGCGGTCGTGCAAAATTTCATGGCGATGCCGGTCATCGCCTCGCAAACCGGCTACATTTGTAACTTGCCGAGCCCTATTGCGCGCACGTTCGCCGACATGTTCAGCCTCAGTTGTCACGCCCCGCCGCTTGAGTTTCCCGAGCCCGAGTTGATTGCCTGTTGGCACACGCGATTCGATGCCGATGAAGGTCTGCAATGGTTACGTGTGCAGATAAGGGATAGTGCGGTCAGCTGAGTTCACTCATCATCCGCATCACGATTTGCGACGGAGTTACTCATGGATCAGCAAGGCAGCCATCCGCACGAACACACTCCCGGGTTTCAACGCGGGAGTAGGGTGCGTGACCTGTTGATACCGGAGTGGCTGAGCAACTATCGGCCCGACTGGTTCAGGGGGGACATCATCGCCGGACTCACCGCCGCGGCGGTGGTGATTCCCAAGGCACTGGCCTATGCCACCATCGCCGGTCTGCCGGTGCAGGTCGGGCTGTACACGGCATTGGTGCCGATGGTGATTTATGCGCTGCTCGGCAGTTCGCGCCCGCTCAGCGTCAGCACCACCACCACCCTGGCCATCCTGGCCGGTTCGGCACTCGGACAGGTCAGCCCCGACGGCGATGCGGCGACCTTGCTCGCGGCGTCCGCCACGCTGGCGCTGATGGTGGGGGCGATCCTGATTGTCGCTGGGATACTGCGGCTGGGCTTTGTCGCCAACTTCATTTCTGAACCGGTGCTGGTGGGATTCAAGGCTGGCATTGGTGTGGTCATCGTGCTCGATCAGATGCCCAAACTGCTGGGTACGCACATCGACAAAGGCGGGTTCCTGCATAACGTTGTGGCGACTTTTCAAAGCCTCGGACACGCCTCGCTGCCGACCGTGGTGGTTGGCGTGTCCATGGTGCTGCTGCTGATCGCCATGAAGCGTTTTACCCCGCGCTTGCCGGCACCGCTGATTGCCGTGGGGATCGGCATTCTCGCGATGAGTCTGTTGGACCTTGAGCGATTCGGCGTCTCGTCCGTTGGCACAGTGCCGATTGGCCTGCCGGCGCTGACGATGCCCATCTGGTCGATGGCCGAAGCGTTGTGGCCTTCGGCTTTGGGTATCGCGCTGATGAGTTTTACCGAAACCATTGCCGCAGGACGCGCCTTCGCCCGCAATGACGAGCCCACCCCGCAGCCGAACCGCGAACTGGTTGCCACCGGTGTCGCCAACATCGGCGGAGCCTTTCTCGGGGCCATGGTCGCCGGGGGCGGGACTACTCAGACTGCCGTGAATCGCCTGGCCGGGGCGCGTTCGCAGCTGGCCGCGCTGGTCACTGCGGGGTTGTCGCTGGGCACTTGCCTGCTGCTGGCACCGTTCATTGGCCTGATGCCCAACGCCACGCTCGCCGCGGTGGTGATCGTCTATTCGGTGGGTCTGATCGAACCGGCAGAGTTTCGCGAGATCCTGTCGGTGCGGCGCACCGAGTTTGTCTGGGCCTTGGTGGCAATGCTGGGGGTGATGTTGCTGGGCACGTTGCAAGGCATCGTCGTGGCGATCGTTGTCTCGCTGGTAGCGCTGGCCTATCAGGTGTCCGATCCTCCTGTGCATCGACTGGGTCGCAAACCCGGTACCAACGTCTATCGTCCGCAGTCCGCAGAGAATGCCGCAGACGAGCAGTTTGACGGGTTGCTGTTATTGCGCCCGGAAGGTCGCGTGTTCTTCGCCAATGCCGAACGCATCGGCGACAAAATGCGCCCGCTGATCAATGACGCCAACCCCGAGGTGGTGATTCTCGACCTGCGCAGCGTGTTCGACCTCGAATACACCGCCTTGAAGATGCTCACCGTGGCGGAGCAGCGAATGCGCGAAAAAGGCGTTTCGCTGTGGATGGTGGGCATGAGCCCGACGGTTTGGGACATGGTCGTCAAGGCTCCGTTGGGTCGCACGCTGGGCGAGGGGCATATGTTCTTGAACCTTGAGCAGGCAGTCGATCATTACCAGCGCAGTCGACAGTGAATGCTGTCGGACGCTTTGCGAACGTTATTTCACGAAATGAACGAGGTATCGGCGATGGCGAAGAAGAAGGCTGCAGCGAAGAGCAAGCCTGTTGAAAGTGACAAGCTCAAGACCAAGGACTATCTCGAGGAACTGGCCCGGCTGCATGTCGAGCTGGTCAAGCTGCAAGAGTGGGTCAAGCACAAGGGCCTGAAGGTTTGCATTCTTTTCGAAGGGCGTGACGGGGCAGGCAAGGGCGGTACGATCAAGGCCATCACCGAACGCGTCAGCCCGCGGGTATTCAGGGTGCTGGCATTACCGGCACCCACCGAGCGGGAAAAAAGCCAGATGTATCTGCAACGCTATCTGCCGCACCTGCCGGCAGCCGGTGAAGTGGTGATCTTCGACCGCAGCTGGTACAACCGTGCGGGCGTGGAACGGGTCATGGGTTTTTGCACTGAAGAGCAGGTCGATACCTTCCTCAAAGTGGCGCCTCGTGTCGAACAGGCCCTGGTCGAGTCGGGGATCATCCTGATCAAATACTGGCTTGAAGTGAGTGAAGAGGAACAGACTCGACGGCTCAAGGGGCGCATCACCGACGGACGAAAAATCTGGAAGCTGTCGCCAATGGACCTCAAGTCCTACAACCGCTGGTACGACTATTCCCGCGCCCGGGACGACATGTTCGCAGCCACCGACACCGAGTTCGCCCCCTGGCGTGTTGCCAATTCGAACGACAAGCGCCGGGCCCGGCTCAATATCATCAGTGATCTGCTCGCCAGCATTCCCTATGAGGACGTTCCTCGGGCGAAAGTGAAGCTGCCAAAACGCCAGGGGCCGGGTAACTATCGGGATCCCAACTATCCGTTCAAGTTCATTACGGAAAAGTACTGACCCGTAAAAATGACAAGGGCCAGGCAAGCCTGGCCCCTGCATCAGCGCATCAGGCCTTGATCACATAGCCGTAAGCCCGAGTGCGGCCACCTTCGTTCTTCAAATACACGCCTTGCAGCTCCGGCGTGAAACCCGGCAAGGCGTTGATGCCTTCTTCCAGTGCCAGGAAATACTTCAGCACCGCGCCACCCCAGATTTCGCCAGGTACCACGCACAGCACGCCGGGCGGATAGGGCAGTGCGCCTTCGGCGGCGATCCGGCCGTCTGCATCGGCCAGCGCCACCAGTTCGACGTTGCCACGGATGTACTCGTTCTGCGCTTGCTGCGGGTTCATGGCTTTTTTCGGGAAGTGTTCCTTGCGGAACATCGCCTTTTGCAGATGCTGGACGTCGCGCTCGCGGTAGAGGTCGTGCATTTCCTGGCAGAGCTGGCGGATGGTGTAGTTGCGGTAGCGCTCCTCGTTCGCCGCGTAGATCGTTGGCAACACCCGGCTCATTGGCGCGTCATCGCTGATGAAACGCTCAAAACGAGCGATCTGCGCGGCGAGGTGGGTCATTTTCGCCCAGTCTTCGGCCGGGGTGAGCAGGAACAGAATCGAGTTCAGGTCGCATTTTTCCGGCACGATGCCGTTCTCGCGCAGGAAGTTGGCGAGGATGCCCGCATGGATGCCGAAGTCGGTGTAGCTGCCATCGACCGGGTCGATCCCCGGTGTGGTGAACAGCAGCTTGCACGGGTCGATGAAGTATTGCTTCTCGGCGTATCCGCCAAAGGCATGCCAGCGATCCTTCGGATGGAATTCGAAGAAACGCAGGTCGTTGGCGATCTCATCCGTCGGATAGTCTTCCCAGGCGCGGCCTTCAATGGTATCGGGCACAAATGGGCGCACCATGGTGCAGGCTTCCAGAATCAGTTTGCGGGCATCGATGCCGAACTTCACGCAGTCTTCCCACAGGCGCAGGCCACTGCGTCCGGCGTGGATACGCGCGTTGACGTCCAGCGAGGCGAACAACGGGTAGAACGGGCTGGTCGAGGCCTGGGCCATGAAGGAGTTGTTCAGCCGATGATGGTTGCAGTAGCGGTCCTGGCCCTTGATGTGCCGGTCTTTCTTGTGCACCTGGGACGCCTGGGAGAAACCGGCTTGTTGTTTGTGCACCGATTGGGTGACGAAGATGCCGGGGTCGTTTTCATTCAGCTCCAGCAGCAGGGGCGAGCAGTCTTTCATCATCGGGATGAACTGTTCGTAACCGACCCATGCCGAGTCGAACAGGATGTAGTCGCACAATTTGCCGATGCGGTCGACGACCTGCCGGGCGTTGTAGATGGTGCCGTCGTAAGTGCCGAGCTGAATGATCGCCAGGCGGAACGGGCGTGGCAGCTGGGCTTTATCCGGCGCGACCTCGGCAATCAGCTCACGCAGGTAGTCTTCTTCAAAACAATGCGAGTCGATCCCGCCAATGAAACCATAGGGGTTGCGCGCCGTTTCCAGGTACACCGGCGTCGCGCCGGACTGGATCAGCGCCCCTTGGTGATTGGACTTGTGGTTGTTGCGGTCGAACAGCACCAGATCGCCCGGGGTGAGCAGGGCGTTGGTCACCACTTTGTTGGAGGCGGAAGTGCCGTTGAGCACGAAGTAGGTCTTGTCGGCGTTGAACACTTTCGCCGCGTGTTTTTGTGCCAGCAGTGCCGGGCCCTCGTGGATCAGCAAGTCGCCGAGCTTGACGTCGGCGTTGCACATGTCGGCGCGAAACAGCGTCTCGCCAAAGAAGTCGAAAAACTGCCGGCCTGCCGGGTGCTTGCGGAAGAACTGCCCACCCTGGTGACCTGGGCAGGCGAATGTGGCGTTGGCCGATTCGGTGTACTTTTTCAGCGAGTCGAAGAAGGGCGGCAGCAGGGTTGCTTCATAGGCCCGGGCCGCGGTTTCCAGTTGGTTGCCATGGTATTCGACGTTGGCACGGGTCCTGTCGAAAATGCCATTTACCTGCAACAGTACGTCTTGCAGGTGCTTGTAGACTTGTCGGGGTTGGGTTTCCACCCCTGGGGAGGCGACCAGAAAAATCGGAATATCGAATCCGGTGCGCTGGATGGCGTCCAGGGCACCGGCCAAAACATCGGCAACAGAGACCACCGCAACCGCAACATTGGTGAAGTCGGTGTTGCCGAGCAGGACCACTTCCCGGGCATTTTTGAAACATTCCTGCGCGCCTTCGCTGGCGGCAATCTTCAGGGCTTTCATCGTGGCGTCTCCTGGCGGGCACTCAATTGTCCGCGGCATTAATAGAGATCAATTTCCGAGGGAGCCTTCCAGTTCCCCTGATCGAAAATCGTGTCACCACTGGTTATAGAGCATATTCATGATCTGTCAGTCTTTTCCCTGCCTGTTGCGGAAATTGCCGACAGACGCTTGATTCAGGTCAACAAAGCGGTGCTGATCAGGCGTGTCCCAGGGCAACGGCAAAAGACACCACGATCATGCAGGCGAAAGCGAAATTGAGATTCATGAGGGTTCCATCCGTTCGATTGGCAATGGCGCCATCTTGAACAGATCGGGAGCAAATAAAAAATTCGCCGTAGTGATTTGAGAGATCGAAAGAATTGATACTTGACGATGTGTTTGCGGTGTAGCGGGTGGCCCCATCGCGGGCAAGCCCCACAGGGGATATCTGTCAGACACAAATTTTGTGTTCGACCGCAATCCCTGTAGGAGCAAGCTTGCTCGCGAAGAGGCCCGTACAGACAACATCAATGCTGAAAATGCAGCAATTGGCTCAGCGCAACCGCTCCAGCATCTGGTAATACCACATGCCCGCCGCCAGCATCGGGTTGCCCAGCAGGTCCCCCATCGGCACACGAATGTGCTGGCACGCGGCGAACGTATCGTACTGCTCCATTTGTCCGGTAATCGCCCGGCCCATGATTTCGCCCATGATATGGCTCGTGGCGATGCCGTGGCCGGAGTAGCCCTGGCAGTACCAGACGTTGTCCGAAAGCTTGCCCAGCTGCGGGATGCGATTGATCACGATGCCCATCGCGCAGCTCCATTGGTAATCGATGGCCACCCCCTTGAGCGCCGGGAACGTTTGCTCGATGCACGGACGCAGTTCGGCGGCGATGTCGCGTGAGTCTTTGCCGCTGTAGTTGGCGCCACCGCCGAACAGCAGGCGACCATCGGCGGTCAGGCGGTAGTAGTCGAGCACGAAACGGCAGTCGTAGACCGCGAGGTCTTCGGGGTTGATCTGCTTCGCCAGATCGCCCAGCGGCGCAGTGGTGACGATGCCGCCCATGGCCGGGAAGATCTTGCCCTTGAGCTTGCCCGGTTCGAGCTTGTGATAGACGTCACCGGCCAGCAGCACTTGACTGGCATCGATGCGGCCGTGGGCGGTACGCACGCCCGGTGTGTCGCCGTGGATGATTTCCAGCACTTCGCTGTTTTCGAAGATCAGTGCGCCCAGGCGCTCGGCCGCACGCGCTTCACCGATGCACAGGTTCAACGGGTGCAAATGCATGTTGCGGGTGTTCTTGATTGCCCCGTGATAGAGGTCGCTTTGCAACAGGTCGCGTACCTGGCTGCGATCGAGCAGGCTGACCTCGTCGCTCATGCCACGGCGCACGGCTTCGTCGTAATCCTTGCGCAAGCCGTCCATGTGAGCAGGCTTGTAGGCCGCATGCAGGTGACCGTGCTTGAGGTCGCAGGCGATACCGTATTTCTCGACCCGCTGCTGGATGATCTGGTGCCCGCGCCAGCGCAGGTGCCAGATGAAATCGTCGACGTCGTCGCCAATGGTGCGGCGCATCTGTTTGCGCATCGCTTCATCGCCCGAGAGGCTGCCGGTGACCTGGCCGCCATTGCGCCCGGTGGCGCCCCAGCCGATTTTATTACTTTCGACAATGGCGACTTTCAGGCCTTTTTCCGCCAGTTCGACAGCGGTGGCGACGCCGGTGAAACCGCCGCCGATGATCACCACGTCGACGCGGTGCCGGCCTTGCAGGGTCGGGTAATCAGTGTCCTGGTTGAGGGTTGCGGTGTAGTAGGAGTTGCAGCGTTGTTGGGTCATTTGGGTGTCTACGCAAAAGGGGAAGTGAAGGCGACGCGAATCTTGTAGGAGCGAGCTTGCTCGCGATGAGGCCATGTCAGGCAACATCACAGGTCAATGACACACCGCAATCGCGAGCAAGCTCGCTCCCACAGGGGCTTACGCTTCAGTCAAATACCAGCGCCAGTCCTGCTCACCCACTTCAGCCATGAACTGCCGGTACTCGGCGCGTTTGACCGCCAGATACACCCCCAGAAACTCCTGACCCAAGGCGTCCCGCGCCCATACTGAATTCTCCAGCGCTGTCAGCGACGTCAGCCAATCGGTCGGCAGCAATTGCGTAGCTTGCGCGTAGCCGTTGCCTTCCACCGGATCGCCCGGATCGATGTTTTCGCTGATGCCCCGATGAATCCCCGCCAGAATCGCCGCGGCCGCCAGATACGGGTTGGCGTCGGCGCCGCAGATGCGGTGTTCGATGTGGCGGCTGTTGGCCGGGCCACCGGGCACGCGCAGGCTGACGGTGCGGTTGTCGACGCCCCAGGTCGGCGCCAGCGGTGCGTAGCTGTTGGCCTGGAAACGCCGGTAGGAGTTGGCGTTGGGGCAGAACAGCAGCAGTGAATCAAGCAACGAAGCCAGCATGCCGCCGATGGCGGTGCGCAGCAGTGGCGTACCGGCCGGGTCTTCGGACGCGAACAGATTGCGTCCCTCGGCGTCGGCGATGCTGACGTGCATGTGCATACCGGTGCCCGCCAGGTGATCGAACGGCTTGGCCATGAACGTCGCCTGCATGCCGTGCTTGTGGGCGATGGCTTTCACCAGACGCTTGTAGCGCACCGCTTGGTCCATCGCTTCCAGGGCATCGCCATGTTCCAGGGTGATTTCCACCTGACCCGGTGCGTACTCGGAAATCGCCGTGCGAGCTGGAATGCCGTGGAGCTTGCACGCCGCATAAAGGTCGGCGAGGAACGGTTCGATCTGTTCCAGTTCGCGCAGGCCATACACCTGCGTGTGTCGCGGTCGACCACCGTCCGCGTCCAGCGCCGGTTGCGGGCGACCGTTGTGGTCGCGTTTGGCGTCGAGCAGGTAGAACTCCAGTTCGCAGGCCATCACCGGGTAGTAACCCTCGGCTTTCAGACGCTCGATCACATTGATCAGCAGGTGACGCGGGTCGGCGATGCTCGCCGGCATGCCTTCTTCAGGGTGCATGCTGACCTGCACGGCGGCGGTCGGAATCTGCCGCCACGGCAAGCGCACCAGGCTGCCTTCGAGCGGATAGGCGCGGCAATCGATGTCGCCCACGTCCCAGACCAGACCGGAGTTTTCGACGTCCTCACCTTGCAGGGTCAAACCGAGGATGGTGCTGGGCAGCGGACGGCCGCTTTCGTAGACCGCCAGCAGTTCTTCGCGGTGCAACAGCTTGCCGCGCGGCACGCCGTTGGCGTCGAGAATGAACAGCTCGATCATATCGATATCGGGGTTGTCGGCCAGAAAGCGTTTGGCGTCTTCAAGGGCTGCGAATTTCATGGTTCGTCACTCACGTTGGCGTCCTGCGGACGCACGGATTCGGGCCTCGGCACGACGGCGGATACAAAGATCCGGGGCATGCAGGCAAGGGATTAGCGAGGGAGAGGGCTCGACGCGTTGGGGACGCGCTTAGACGAGCAGGGTGCTATCCGGCGGACGTGCGGAGTGACGAAGTTTGGAACGGCTCAAGGCCATGGGCAGATTGACAATGCGGTTCATAGCGAGTTTTCCAGCATTGGATTTCGTCGGAGGCCAGTGTGACAAGCCATCCGGGCGTGGCTGGATACTAGGGGGGAATGTGGCGTGTGTAAACGCCTGATTCATTGCATCAGACCCAGGCCGAGCACCCCACTGCCGATCAATACTTCGATCACGCCGCGCTTGAAGTGCAGCAACGCAGCCGCCGCTGCCATCGCGATCAGCGCCGAAGGCCAGTCGAGGTTTGCACTGAAACCGTTCGGCCAAAGGACGTGATAGGCAAAAAAACACGCCAGATTAAGAATCACCCCGACCACTGCGGCCGTGATCGCGGTCAACGGCGCGGTGAATTTGAGTTCGTTGTGCGTCGACTCCACCAGCGGGCCACCGGCGAGAATGAACAGGAACGAGGGCAGGAAGGTAAACCAGGTTACCAGCGATGCGGCCAGTGCACCGGCGACAAAAGCCTGATCCGGGCCGAACACCTGATGCACGTAAGCGCCGATGAAGCCGACAAATGCCACCACCATGATCAACGGGCCGGGCGTTGTTTCGCCGAGCGCCAGGCCGTCGATCATCTGCGTCGGTGTCAGCCATCCATAGTGGCCGACCGCGCCCTGGTACACATACGGCAGCACCGCGTAGGCGCCGCCGAACGTGAGCAGCGCCGCTTTGGTGAAGAACCAGCCCATTTGCGTCAGCGTGCCTTCCCAGCCGAACAGGGTGATGAGGATCGCCATGGGAAGCGTCCATAACACCGCGCCGATCACCAGCAGACGCGCCAGTTTCAATCCACTGAAACGGGCGTGTTCAGGGGGCGGTGTGTCGTCGTCGATCAACGCTGGACCGAAGGTTTTTTCGGCAGCACTGTGTCCCCCGGTCCTGAATTTTTCCGGAGCCAGTCGCCCGCCGAAATAACCGATCACCGCCGCGCCCAGCACGATCAGGGGAAACGGCATGTTGAGTACAAAAATAGCCACGAAAGACGCCGCGGCAATGCCCCACAACCAATTATTCTTCAACGCCCGCGAGCCGATGCGATGCGCCGCTTGCAGCACAATCGCCGTCACCGCCGGCTTGATCCCGTAAAACAACCCGGCCACCACCGGTACGTCCCCGAACGCGATGTACACCCAGGACAGCAGGATCAGGATGAACAGCGACGGCAACACAAACAGCACGCCAGCGATCACACCGCCCCAGGTCCGGTGCATCAGCCAGCCGATGTAAGTCGCCAGTTGCTGGGCCTCGGGGCCGGGCAGCAACATGCAATAGTTGAGGGCGTGCAGGAAGCGCCGTTCGGAAATCCAGCGCCGGCGTTCGACCAGTTCCTGGTGCATGATCGAAATCTGCCCCGCCGGCCCGCCGAAACTGATGAAGCCCAGTTTGAGCCAGAACAGAAATGCTGCACGCAGGCTGATGGCTTGAGGTGTCGACAGATCCTGTTCCGAGATCGGCTTCAAACGGATTTCCTTATGGGTTCAGCTCAGCACAAAGTCCACGGGTTCCAGCAGTGGTGGCAAGGGGCTCACACCTTGTGCCGCCAGAACGTCGCGCTCGATGATGCGCACCAGCGCATCGGTGGGCAACTGGTTCTCATCGCCGCCGAACGGGTCCTCGAGGGCATCGGCAATTGCGTCCAGACCGAAAAAGGTATAGCTGACGATCGCGGTGAAAATCGGCGTCATCCAGCCCAGCGGCTCGGCCATGGCGAAGGGCAGCAGGATGCAGAACAGGTAAATGGTCCGGTGCAGCAACAGGGTGTAGGGGAAGGGCAGCGGGGTGTTTTTGATCCGCTCACAGATGGCCTGGACCTGGGTCAGGCGGGTCAACTGGTTGGACATAAGCGTGTAGCGCCATTCATTGATCGCGCCGGACTCGGCGAGGGTCGAGCAGCGCTGTCCGACCTGCATCAGAATCCGCCCGCAGAGGTCGCCGGCAGTGTCCTTGGGCACCGGATCGAGCCAGGAGCCACTGGCGGCCAGTTCGTCCTCCTTACGCAACCTGGCGTTCAGCGCGTGAGCAAAACCGCACAGGTTTCGCAGCAGGCTGTGACGCTCGCTTTCCTCCTTGATGACCTGGGCTTCGCGCGCCAGGGAGCGAACCCCCACCAGCAGATCGCCCCACGCTTTACGCGCTTCATACCAGCGGTCGTAACAGGCGTTGTTGCGAAAGCTCATGAAGATCGACAACGACAAGCCGAGCAGGGTGAAGGGCGTTGCACTGACTTTGGAAAAGTAGCTGGGGTGCCACATTTCAACGAGCACGATGGCTGACGCGAGCAGCGTCACCATCAACGCGCGCCAGGCGATGCGTTTGGCAATCGAGCCCTTGAGCGAAGTCAGGATGCCGATCAGGTTGGGCTTGGGTCTTACGATCATGGTGTTCGCCAGAGAAGAGCCGTAGTCCAGCCACGGCTCGTGTTCATCAAACGGCGCAGGCTAGAAACAAAGGGACGCGGCGTCCAATCACTGTTAATGACCGGGTCATCGATAACCTCTATGAAGCTTCCCGTTGCCCCGTTCACTGCGCCCCAAACATCGCCGTCCAGTAAATCCCGCCGTCGCTCTTCGGATCGGTCGCGTACGCCGCGCCCAGATCGCGGAACTGCGGGTTCATCAGGTTGGCGCAATGGCCGGGGCTGGCGAGCCAGCCGTCGACTACCTTGCTCACGCTGTCTTGCCCGGCGGCAATGTTTTCGCCGATTTGCTGAAAGTCGTAGCCCGCCAGTTCCGCACGATCACCGGGGGTGCGGCCGTCGCGATCCTTGTGATCGAAGTAGTTGTTGTTGGCCATGGACCGCGAGTGAGTCTCGGCCGCCGTTGCCAGCGTGGCGTTCCAGGTCAGCGGCGTGGTGGCGGCAAAAGATTGTGTGCCGCACTGGGTGGCGCGGCTGCGGGCGGTGTTGAGTTCGGCCAGGAGTTTCTGGCCTTCGGCCTGCCAGTCGCCCAGTCGCCCGCTCAACAGGGGACGCGCCAGGGTAATGCGCCATTCACGGTCCTGACGGCTGACGCCGACGTCGACAAATTGCGGATCGAGCACGATCTGGCAAAAACTTTCCTGGATGGCTTTCATCGCCGACGGCGCATCGCGCGGGCCGGACAAACTGATCGCCTGCACGTTCTTCATCGGATAACCCGCCGTGGCCATGGCCTGTTGCAGGTTGCCGACACTGGCGGCGGACAGCACCAGGCGTGGATCGGCCGACAGCGGCGGCAACTCCGAGGAGGCCTGGCCGGCACAGCGCTGCGGTTGGTTGCGGTACTGGTTGATCGACTCGATCAACTGCGACTCGTCGTTGGCCGCGGCTGATGCCGCGAACACCAGGCCCAGTGACAAACCGGCAAAACGCATGGCGGATGACGTCAAACGCATGGAAATCCCCTTTGAACTGACTGCGCCCATGATGCGCGAAGTTGCCCCCTCATGGGCAACGGATTTTCCAAGTGTAGTGGGGCGAGTGCAATCATTTCACTACTACACTGAAGGCACATCGCCAACAGGGTTGAACCCCACTATGCGTCTAGACTGGATCGCCACTTGCCTTGCCGTCACGTTGCTTGCCGGCCCGGTTTTCGCCACCGAACAGCAGCAAAAACAAAAAGTCGCCGAAGACAAGGCCCAAGCGCTTGAGCAAAAAGCTGCACAGGACAGGAGCCCGGCGCCGGCACCCAAGGCGCAAGCCATTACCCAGCCTGAAGTCCAGGCCGTGGACCCGGCAGGCAAAGCACCACTGGATGACGCAATCACCTGCATGGCCCGCTCGATCTACTGGGAAGCCAAAGGCAAGAACGCCGCCGATATGGAAGCGGTGGCCAATGTGGTCATGAATCGACTGGGGCACAAGGGTTTTCCGGACACGGTCTGCGCCGTGGTCAAGCAGGGTTCTGAAAGCAAAAGCTGCCAGTTCTCCTGGTGGTGCGACGGGCGCTCCGATTCCGTACAGGAAGAAGTGCCTTACGCGCTGGCCAAGGAAATCGCGCGCAAGGCATTGAACAAACAACTACCGGATCGCACAAAAGGCGCATTGTATTTTCACGACCGTACGGTGAAGCCTGATTGGGCCAGGGAGTACACCAATACGGCGAACATCGGGTTGTTCAAGTTTTACAAGCCTCAAGGCGCAGACGCGAAGTAGTTGCGTTGACCGGACGCTGTTCTACGTCTCAACCAGTCGATTCGCCTGGACCCGTATAAACCATCGGCGCCGGCATTGCCGGCGCAGGCGGCCAATCCCTAAGGTGTGAGCGGGGCGGTCATTTACTGGCATCCAGCACGACGCGGTAACGCGCCTTGCCGCTGCGCAAATGTTCGACGGCCTCGTTGACCCGGCTCATGGGAAACATCTCGACCTGCGGCAGGATCTGATGCCGGGCGCAGAACTCCAGCATCAGCGCCGTGTTGGCAGGCGACCCGACCGGCGAGGCGGACAAGGTTTTTTGCTGCGGGATCAGGTCGAACACATGAACCGGAATCGCACCGGGCACGATGCCGACAAAATGCAGTCGGCCTTTGCCACGCAGGGTGGCAAGCATGGCCGCCCAGTCCAGATCGGCGTTGGCGGTGATCAACAGAAAATCCAGGGTGCCGGCGATGGCCTTCAGCGCTTCGCTGTCGGTCGAGGCCACCACCTTGTGCGCGCCCAAGCGCTTGGCTTCATCCTGTTTGCTCAATGACGAAGTGAATGCGGTGACTTCGCAGCCCCAGGCATTGAGAAAACCCAGCGCCAGATGCCCGAGCCCGCCGATGCCGACCACACCCACTCGATCAGTGGGCTTGATGCCGAATTCCACCAGTGGGTTGAACACCGTTGAGCCTGCGCAGAACAGTGGTCCGGCCATGGCCGGGTCGAGCCCGTCGGGGATCGGCAGGGCCCAGGCCCAGTGCGAGCGCAGGCGGTCGGCAAAACCGCCGTTACTGCCGATGATGGTCGGTTGCACCGTACGGCACAGGTTATGCGAGCCTTCGATACAGGACGAGCAGTGCATGCAACTGCCCTTGTACCAGCCAATGCCCACCCGTTGGCCGACCTTGAGACCACGCACTTGCGCGCCTGCCCGCACCACCCGACCGACAACCTCGTGCCCAGGAATGAACGGGTACTGGCTGATGCCCCAATCGTTATCGATCAGCGACTGGTCGGAATGGCAGACGCCGCAATATTCCACGGCGACTTCCACTTCGTCATTGCCCAAGGGACCTGGATCGTAGCTGTGGCGTTCCAGTGGCGCGCCGGCTGCAGTGGCGGCCCAGCCGGTGAAGGTTTTGAGTTCGGTACTGGCGTCGCTCATGGGAGACCTCCGGATCAAGTGTCAGGGGAGTCGGCCGTACGGGTGCAACGGCCGAGCGAAGAAAGTGTAGCGGGTTGCGGGCGCTGCACTTTGTACCGTTGGTGCTCAAGGATTTGAGCAATGACCGGGGATACGGGCAAGGTTTATCGCAGGGAGCTGTCTGTTCTCTCTATCACCCTGAAACTCAATCGCACCGACGTTCCTTGTTGTTCGTGACGGGTCAGACTGGCCTCTCCACCAAAACTTTCCATGATCTGTTTCACCATGATCAACCCGATACCCAGCCTGCCTTGCCGGGTGGTGTAGAAAGACTTGAACGCGAGCATTTCCTGCTGACGCGATGCGCCTTCCCCGGTGTCATCGATCGACAGATGCAGCCATTGGTGGCTGTCCTCCAGGCGGGACTTGATAGTCAATGTCCCCCCGGCCGGCATCGATTCGATGGCATGGGCCATCACACTGTCGACGATTTGCGTAAGCAAATGCGGGTTGCTGACTACCCGTGGCGTTTGCTCGTTGCCGTTGAGGTCGACATGAATTCTAGACTGGGCCAGTTGCGTACCGAAGCGGGACACTGTGGCCTGAACGATCGCCATGGGCTCCACCAGCTCTGGCTCGCCGTGGATCGGGCGCAAGCACTGTAGCAACTCATGGACCCACTTGGACATGCGATCAACCTGGTTGACGATGTCGGCGATGTTTTTGGTCGCCGGTTGACCGTCCATGTCGTTGGCCAGTTCAGCACTGGAGCGGATGCAGGCCAGTGGATTGCGCAAACTGTGGGCCACCGCCGTGGACATCTCGACCAGGCCAACGTAGGTCTTGTTGGCAACCAGCTGGGCTTGCTGGGACGCCAGCTGGATCGATGCCCGCCGGACCATCCAGTAGAGCCCGAAATACAAGAGCAGGCCGCCCACGGCCGTGGCCAGCCAGATGATTCGATGCCCCCGGTTGAACCGTTCAATCAGGTCGAACGGTTCCTTGTAGATTTCCACCACCGCCAGGGTATTCCCCAGGTCATCGACCAGGGGAATGTAGCTCTCGATGAAGAACATTTTGGGTGGATACAAAAATTGCTGCTCGGCGCGGACTTCATCCGCATCGCTGTATTGGGTGGAAACGCGATCCCGGGAGCTAAAGGCTGCTTCCAGCGCGTCGTTGTTCAGAAATCGCTGCCCGACCCGTTGTGGGTTGGTGGACCAGATCACCGTTCGCAGCGGGGAATAGATGCTGATCAGCAGTGAATCGGGGAGGTGCGAAAGGTGGTCGAGAAACTCCGAGCGTGCACGGTGCCTGTTCTGCGTCATTTCATCCGACAACATCCCATACGGGGTGGCCGCCAGCACATCCCCCATTCGCATTCCGAGCAGTTGGTGATGGCGTATCTCGCCGGTCGCGATGGTCTGAATGAACTGCGCTGACAGCAGGGCGTCGCGCTCCAGGCTTTCGGTCACCAGAAAACGCGTTGAAACCGTACCCAATCCGACAGCGATCGCACTGATGAGAATGAAACTGATGACTGAAAACCAGCGCAGGAGGTTGAATTGTCCAATGGGCGCAATCGAGCCACTCGTTCTTTGAGGCAGGCGCCTGAACAATGCGGATAGTGCATGCATGGCGAGTGTCCTTTGGTGTGGTTCATATCCCTGTTCGCCCGCTTGGGTTTGCAGGTCACGCCTGGGTGATTACCCAGCATTCTCTATGCCAACAGGCTTGGGCGAGCGACGAATGAGAAAGACCCCGGCACTTTTGCAGCGTTGCGCCTGAAACCGGGGACAGCGAATGCCACAGCCATCGCGGCAACCAGAATGATGAAAGGCGGGGCTGGGGCAATCCAACCAGCTCTGGGGTAAATGCCCCTGTGCGTGGGGGGTGGCCGGAAATAGTGAAGGGTGTGGCGTTTTTCTTTGCAGTACATCTCGCCCGGAAAACAGCGGCCCGGTCAGTCACACGGGCCGTTGCTGTGAAGGTGCCTGACTCACCTCAAAGATGATCCGCGTCAATCACCGCCTTGGCGAACGCCTGTGGATCTTCCTGCGGCAGGTTGTGGCCGATGCCGCCGTTGATCAGGCGGAACTCGTATTTGCCGGTGAATCGCCTGGCATAGTCCTCGGGGGCCGGGTGCGGAGCGCCGTTGGCGTCGCCTTCGAGGGTGATGGTCGGCACGCTGATCGGCGGCGCCGTGGCAAGTTTTTGCTCCAGCGCTTCGTATTGGCTTTCGCCTTTTACCAGCCCGAGTCGCCAGCGGTAGTTGAACACGGTGATGTCGACATGGTCGGGGTTGCTCAAGGCCTTGGCGCTGCGGTCGAAGGTAGCGTCATCGAACGCCCATTTCGGCGACGCCAATTGCCAGATCAACTTGGCGAAGTCGTGGGTGTTCTTTTCGTACCCGGCACGACCTCGGTCGGTGGCGAAGTAGAACTGATACCACCATTGCAACTCAGCCTTGGGTGGCAAAGGATTCTGGCCCGCCGCCTGATTGCCGATCAGATAGCCGCTGACCGACACCAGTGCCTTGACCCGTTCCGGCCACAGTGCCGACACGATATCGGCCGACCGAGCGCCCCAGTCATAACCCCCTAGCACGGCTTGTTTGATCTGGAGTGCATCCATGAAGTCGATGACATCACTGGCCAGTGCGGCCGGCTGGCCATTGCGCATGGTCTTCTCGGACAGGAAATGCGTGTCGCCATACCCACGGGCATACGGCATCAGCACGCGATAGCCCTTGGCGGCGAGCAAGGGCGCGACTTCGTCATAGCTGTGAATGTCGTAGGGCCAGCCGTGCAGCAGTATCACCACCGGGCCATCGGCCGGCCCGGTTTCGGCATAGGCCACGTTCAGCAGGCCGGCGTTGACGTGTTTGAGCGGGCCGAACGGAGAAGGGGTCGAGTACGAGGCGCTGGCGCTGGTCGAGGGCGCAGTCGCTTGCGCGTGGGCCACGCCGAAACCACTTAACAGGGTGAGAGCAAGGACCGACGAGCCGACCAGGCGGTGAGCGGTGAAGTGTTTCTGCAATGCCATCTTCATGGGGATGTCTCCGTTGCAAGCCATTGGCCAGGGGCTCTGGGGTGCTCCCCTTCAAACCGTGCCTGCATTTGAACGCGGTGACGTATCCGTTCTGTGTCGAAAGGGTGGGAGGGATGAAAGCCTGTGTATCGGGAAACCGGTTCGATACACAGTGATACACAGCCTGATCTTCAGTGAACGCCAATCCCGCTGATTACAAATCCCTGTAGGAGCGGGCTTGCCCGCGAAGAGGTCGGCACGTCCAACAGAGATATTGGCCGGCCCACCGCTATCGCGAGCATGCTCGCTCCTACAGTTTGATCTTCAGTGAATGCCAATCCGCCGGCCGTCCACAAATCCCTGTAGGAGCGGGCTTGCCCGCGAAGAGGTCGGCACGTCCAACAGAGATATTGGCCGGCCCACCGCCATCGCGAGCATGCTCGCTCCTACAGTTTGATCTTCAGTGAATGCCAATCCGCCGGCCGTCCACAAATCCCGGTAGGAGCGGGCTTGCCCGCGAAGAGGTCGGCACGTCCAACAGAGATATTGGCCGGCCCACCGCTATCGCGAGCATGCTCGCTCCTACAGGGCCTGCTTACTTCAAGTACCAACCCCACGGCTGATCGCTGATGTACTCGGTCACTTGTTTGACCTCCAGGTAATTGTGCAGCCCCCATTGCCCCAGTTCACGGCCGATGCCGCTGTGTTTCATGCCGCCCCAGGGCGCTTCGACGAAGGTCGGTTGCGAGCAATTGACCCAGACGATCCCGGCGCGCAGTTGGTTGGCGACGCGGGCCGTGCGCTGCAAGTCGGCGCTCATCACGGCGGCAGCGAGGCCGAAGCGGCTGGCGTTGGCCATCTGCACGGCTTGCTCTTCGGTCTTGAAGCGCTTGATGCACAGCACCGGACCGAACACCTCTTCGCGCCATAGAATGCTGCTGTGGCCTGGCTCATCAAAAATCGCCGGTTCGATGAAGTAACCTTGGTTCAGGTGGGCCGGCCGCCGCCCACCCGTGAGCAAACGGGCGCCACTGGCCAGTCCTTGATCGATGAACCCGAGCACCTTGTCGTACTGGCCCTGGCTGACCAGCGGACCGAGCTGTACACCGGGCTGCATGCCGGGACCCATGCTGATCTTGCGGGTTTCTTCTACCAGCCGTTCGATCAGGCGCGGGGCGATGGATTCTTGAACCAGCAAGCGTGACGTGGCGCTGCACACCTGGCCCTGGTTCCAGAAAATTCCGAACAGAATCCACTCCACTGCGGCATCGATATCAGCGTCGTCAAACACGATGAAGGCTGACTTGCCACCCAGCTCCAGACTGATGTTCTTGATGTCCCGCGCCGCCGCCGACATGATTTTCGCCCCGGTGGGCACGCTGCCGGTGAAGGCCAGTTTGTCCACGCCCGGGTGCTCGGTGAGCGGGCTGCCAGCCTCGGCACCGAGTCCGGTCACTACGTTCAGCACTCCAGCGGGTAAGCCGATGCGGTCGGCGGCGGCCGCCAGCTCCAGGGCGGTCAACGGCGTCAGCTCGGACGGTTTCAACACCACCGTGGCCCCGGCGGCAAGGGCTGGCGCAACCTTCCACGCGGCCATCAGCAACGGGTAGTTCCAGGGAATGATCTGCCCGGCCACGCCAATCGGCTCGTGGCGGATGCGGCAGCGGAAGCGTGCGTCCGGTAAGGCCAGCGGTTGGTCCTGCTGTTGATCGAGATCGCGGGCCAACCCTGCGTAATAACGCAAGCACCCAATCGCGTCGCCAATGTCCCACTGCGCTTCTGGCAACGGTTTGCCGTTGTCACGCACTTCCAGCTCCGCCAGTGCCTGCTGGCCGCTTTCCAGTTCATTGGCCAATGCTTCCAGCCACTGCGCGCGCTCGGCGCCGGTGGTCTGGCTCCAGCCACTGTCGAAGGCGCGACGGGCCGCACGCACGGCGTGGTCAACGTCCTCTTCAGTGCCTGCCGCGACGCGATGGAAGACTTGCTCGGTGGCTGGGTCGATCACGTCCAGATAACCGCCCAGATCCGGGCTGACCCATTCGCCGTTGATGTAGAGCTGATCACGCATGGTGCGACTCCTGAACGCCGGTGCGGCGGTTTTGCAGATGGCGGGAAGTGAACAGCAAGGCCAGCGACACGCAGATGATCACCGTGGACACTGCATTGATCTCCGGCGTCACGCCGCGGCGGATGGATGAAAAGATGTAGATCGGCAAGGTCGTTTCGGAACCGGCGACGAAGAACGCGATGATGAAATCGTCGAAGCTAAAGGTGAAAGCCAGCAGGAACCCGGCCATGATCGCCGGACTGATCTGCGGCAGGGTGACTCGCCAGAAGGTGTCCATCGGCGGGGCGTACAAGTCCGCCGAGGCTTCCAGCAAGGCCTTGTCGAGCGAGTCGACGCGACTGCGCACGATCACCATCACCAGCGCCATGGTGAACAACGAGTGCGCGGCGATCACGGTGAAGAAGCCCATGTTCAACTTCGGCACCGTCGGCAACCAACTCGCCAGCAGTGGGTTGATCAGGTCGAACAGGCTGATGAAGGCGATCAGCGTCGAGATGCCGATGACGATGCCCGGCACGATGATTGCGCAATAGGTCAGCGCATCGAACAGCAGGCGCACTTTGGGGCCGCAGCGCTGCAAACCGAACACCGCCAGGGTGCCGAACAGCGTGGCGATCACCGCCGAGCTAAAGGCAATCAGCGCGCTGTTACCCAGCGCCTCCATGATGAACGGGTTGCCGAATGCGGTGCCGAACCACTGCACCGAACAGCACTGGAACGCCAGGCCACTGCGCCCGGCGTTGAAGCTGAACAACACGATCAAGGCAATCGGCGCGTAGAGGAACAGGTACAGCGAGGTTGAATAGCTGCGCAGCCACATGTCACAGGCCTCCATCGGCAGGGCGGCCGCCGTAGCGCGCCACCAGTTTCAGATACACGCCGATGATCAGCAGCATCATCGCCACCAGCGTCATCGCCAGCGCACTGCCGAACGGCCAGTTGCGCGATTGCAGGAACAGGTCGACCAGCGCGTTGCCGACAAAGAACACCTTGCCGCCGCCGAGAATGGCCGGGATCAGGAACTCGCCCATCAACAGGATGAACACCAGCATCACCCCGGTAATAATCCCCGGCGCGGACAGCGGCAGAGTGATCCGGCGAAAGCTTTCGAAGGCGCTGGCGCCCAGGTCCGCCGAGGCTTCGAGCAGGCGCTTGTCGAGTTTTTCCAGGCTGACGTAGATCGGGAACACCATCAGCGGCAGGTAGCCGTAGACGATCCCGATCAGCACCGCCCACGGCGTATTGATCAGCCGCACATCCTCAAGACCCAGGCTGGCCAGCAGCGCCGGAATGCCCTTGCCGCTGAGGATGAAAATCCACGCGTAGGTGCGGATCAGGAAACTGGTCCAGAACGGCACGATCACCAGGGTCAGCAACAGCGAGCGGTTCCTTGTGACCTTGACCGCCAGGAAGTACGCCAATGGATAAGCCGCCACCAGGCACACCAGGGTGCCCAGCGGCGCCAGCATCAGCGTGTTGCTGAACGCCGCGCCGCGAGAACCGAGGTTCAGGTAGTTGGCCACCGTGAAGCCACCGGCGTAACCGCCCACGGCGCTGCGCTCGCCGAAACTGAAGACCAGGATGATCACCAGCGGCATCAACAACAGCAGCAGGAACCACAAGGTCGAAGGCAAAAGCATCAGCAGGGTGATGCGCCGGCCGAGGCTGCGCCGTTGGCGCACCTCGACCGACAGGGCATGGCCCGGCTGCACCGTTTGCGGGTGGGCGGCGGCATTCATGGGTGACTCCTCATTGGCCATGGTCAGGCGATCAGGCGGACTTGAAACGCGCCATCAGTTCAGCGCGCGCCGGGCTGGTCAGCGTCGCGGCGGCACCGAACTCCAACGGGCTCAGGGCCTCGGCGGCCGGGTACATGATCGGATCGTCGAGCATCGCCACCGGCAGCAGCGCGTCGACACGCTTGTCGCCGCTCGGGTAGCCGTGGCTCAGCACTTCAAGCTTGTTGTGCTGCGGATCGAGCAGGTAGTTGATGAAAGCGTACGCGGCGTCCTTGTGCTCCGAACTTTTGGGGATGGCGAAGAAGTCGCTCCACAGCTCGCCGCCTTCCTTGCCCAGCTCGAACTGCATTTGCGCGTTGTCGCGGTGCAGTTGCGAGGCATCGCCGGTCCAGGACATCGCCAGCCAGGCATCGCCGCTGCGCATCGACGGTTGGATGTCGGAGTTGATCGCGAACAGGTGCGGCTTGACCTCGATCAGTAGTTTTTCCGCGTCGGCCAGTTCTTTCGGGTCCAGGGAGTTGAAGCTGTAGCCGAAGCTTTTCAGGGCGTTGCCGATGGCAGTCAACTGGTAGTCGTGGACCATCGTGCGGCCGCTGGCCGGACCTTGTGCGGCGGCCCAGAATTCCTTCCAGCTGGTCGGGCCGTTTTTCAGTTTGCCGGCATCGTAGAGCATGCCGGTGGTGCCCCAGTTTTTCGGCACCGCGTAGACCTTGCCGTCTACCGTGCCTTGGGCCATGAACTTCTGCTGGAACGCCGACGCGTCGAAGTTGGGAAGACGCGACAGGTCCAGCGGTTCGATCAGCCCCAGGCCGACGTAGGTGCTGATGGTGTAGTTGGTTGGTACCAATACGTCCCAGCCACTGCCGCCGGCCTGCAATTTGGCGAGCATTTCTTCGTTGGAACCGAACACGCTCATGGAGACCCGGGCGCCGGTGGTCTTACCGAAAGCGTCGAGGTTTTCCTGGCTGTGGTAGTTCGGCCAGGTCGCCAGCGACAGGCGATCCCCCAGTTTGCCTTGCTCTGCGGCCTCGGCGGTGGAGGTCAGCAGGCCGGGCATGTTGGTGGCGACGACGGCGGCGGCGATACCCAGGCCGGTGCGGCCAAGGAACTCGCGGCGGCTGATCGAGCCGTTCTGCCAGCTGCGCAGGGTTTTTATAAAAGTCTTCTGGTCCATAGCACGCTCCACATCCGGTTGATGAAACGAATCGATGATTTACAACGCCATGGCCAGGCCATTGGCGTGATCCCAGCCGACGCGCACTGGCGCGCCGTGTTCGAATGCATTGGCGCCGTGGTCCTGCTGGCGCGGCACCCGCACGCAGACCACGCCGAAGGCCTGGGTGCGCACGCGGTATTCGGTGGAGTTGCCCAGGTAAATGCGATCTTCCACGCAACCTTGCAGCTTCACTTCCCGGGTCATTTCAGCGTTGGCGCTGGCGATGCTGATCAGTTCCGGGCGCACGGCGATGCAACCGGCGGCGTTGGCGCTCAGGCCTTTGCCGGTAGGCGTCAGCGGGCTGATCAGTTCCAGCCCTTGCTCGGTGCGCAGCACCACCGAGTTGCCGTTGAGCTGGCGCACGGTGCCGTCGAACAGGTTGGACTCGCCGATAAAGTCAGCCACGTAGCGACTGGCCGGAGCTTCGTAGAGTTGTTCCGGAGTGGCGGTCTGGATGATCGAGCCGTTGTGCATCACGCTGATGCTGTCGCTCATCGACAGGGCTTCTTCCTGGTCGTGGGTGACCAGCACGAAGGTGATGCCGACCTCCCGTTGCAGGCGCAGTAGCTCCGATTGCATTTCCTTGCGCAGCTTGCGGTCAAGCGCGGCCAGGGGCTCGTCGAGCAGCAACACCGTCGGCTTGTTGACCAGGGCGCGGGCGAGGGCGACGCGCTGTTGCTGGCCGCCGGACAATTCACTTGGCTTGCGCTGGCCAAAGCCGCTCAGGCGAACCATCTCCAACGCTTCATCGGCCATGCGCAGTTGCTGCTTTTTGTCCGGGCGCGGATTGCGATAGCGCAAGCCGTAGGCAATGTTTTGCGCCACGCTCAGGTGCGGGAACAGCGCGTAATGCTGGAACACCATGTTCACCGGTCGCTCGTACGCCGGCACACCGGCCACGTTTTTACCCGCCAGACGAACCTCGCCGCTGGTGGGCTGTTCGAAACCGGCGATCATGCGCAGGGTGGTGGTCTTGCCACAGCCCGAACCGCCGAGAAAGGAATGAAACGAGCCACGCCGCACCGCGAAATCCAGACCGCTGACGGCCTGCACCTCGCCGTAGCGTTTGACCACATTGCAGAATTCGATATCGCTTGGCGGGGTGTCGTTCACGGTCGGGCTCCCTTGCAGTGATCAATCAGTGCGTCGGGGGCCAAACTAGCAATCGGGGTTTTGCGCTGTATATATCCCTTGGGGGATAGGCGCTATCCCTGTAGGAGCTGGCGCAGGCTGCGATCCTTTGATCTTGATCTTCGGCGTTCAAGTGCAAAAAAAATCAAAAGATCGCAGCCTGCGGCAGTTCCTGCGGGGGGAGGTGTCGTGCGTTTTTTCAGGCTTGCAAGGGTTCCTCCGTCAACTCCCGAATAAACAACCCCAACAACTCCGACTGGCTGCCGATTCCCAACTTGGCGTAGATGTTCTTGCGGTGGATCTTCACCGTGCCGGGGCTGATGTTCAGTTGTTCGGCCACCGAGGCACTGGAGTGGCCGCGCAGCAGCAGTTGCACGATTTCCTGCTCACGTCCGGTAAGGATGTGTGCGCCAAAGTGGTCGAAGGCTTCGCGGATCTTGAAGTCCAGGTCCTGTGCCGGGCGCGGTTGCTGGGCCTGACGCAGGCGCCAGGCTTCGCTGATGACTTGCTCGACCACTGCTTGCGCGCATTCGACCAACTGCATTTCGTCACGGCTGAACGCGCAATTGGCGCTGGAACGCATCAGCGACAACACCGCCATGGCGCCATCGCCGAGGTCGACGAAGAACGCCACTTCCTCGGCCAGTCCGGTTTGCTGGTAATACGTCAGAAAGTATTCGCCGAGGTAGAAGTGGTCGGGCGCGAACTGGCGCAATCGCCACAACCCGGGCGCCTGCCCGCGGGTGCAGGCCAGGTAGAACGGGTCGAGCAAGTATGGCCCGCACTGGTAGTCGTCGACATACACCGCGCGTTTGTCCGCCGAGAAGGTGTCGAACAACGCCAGGGGCCGGTGATTGCCTTCGTAGACGAACAACACGAAATGATCGACCGGGCAAATCTGCCGTAGCCAGTGGCTCAAGCCCGACAGCCGTGCATGCCCGGCAGGCAGGTCCAGCAGATGGGCGACACCGGTGGTCCAGAGTTTGAGTTCCTTGGGGCGCATGGCGACTACAGACTGAAGAAGATGGCGTTGGGATGCACAAACTACGCCATGGCGTGTTTCCCGGTGTTGGCGGGGCCGGCAGGGCCGAACCCATGAAAATACGCACCGCAACGGGGCCGGGTGTTACCGAGTGCTACAGGGTTGGTAGCAAAAGTGATCAGCCACCGGTCCGTGGTACCCGCAAGCCGATGGAATTTTCCCTGTCGAGCCAAATCTTCTGTTGAACGCACACGCATTTGCGTCGGCGCCAAAGACAGCGGCAGGAGATTAGCCCCATGACATTGTTCACCCCGTTATCCGGCTCCCCCTCAACGGTTGCACAGGCAACCGCTGGCCCGTTGCGCGAACTCTATGATGCGCTTTACAGCAACGCCCCCGATGCCGATCAACGGGCTGAACAATTCCTGCGCCAGCAACTGGCACTTGCCGCCGAACTGCCGAGCGATGTGCCCGAGAGTCCGGAGCAATTGTCGTCATGGGCGCAAGACCATTGCGCCGAAGTCGCCGGTGCGTATGCCCAATACCTTGAAGCGCGCAGGCAAGGAGACGGGCCTCGTTATTTTCAGAACAAGGCTCATGCGCTGTATTTCCTGCAACGCGTGGCACCGACCAAAGAAGTCGACGGCGCGTGGCTGGAAGGTGTGCTGGAGCATTGGCAGGACTGGCGCTTCGATGGCTTGCTCAGCACTTACCTTGAAGAACTCGGCAACGGCGACCCGCGACAGAACCATGTGGTGATTTATCGCAAGTTGCTCGCCGCCCACGACTGCGGCGACAAGCAGGCGCTCAATGACGAACTTTTCCTGCAAGGCGCTGTGCAACTGGCGCTCGGTCGTTGCGCGGAACAGTTTTTGCCCGAGGTCATTGGCTACAACCTCGGTTACGAGCAACTGCCCCTGCACCTGTTGATCACCGCTTTTGAACTGCGTGAGCTGGGGATCGACCCGTACTATTTCACCCTGCACGTGACGATCGACAACGTCAGCAGTGGCCACGGCTGCAAGGCTGTGCAATCGGTTCTGGACCTGTTGCCCTTGGGCGAGGGCAGGGCTGAGTTTTATCGTCGCATGACGCTGGGCTATCGCCTGAATGACCTGGGCCTCGGTTCGACGTTGGTGATCAAAGGGTTCGACCTGCAACGCGAAGTCATCGCCATGCTGGAACGCAAGCGCCGCTTTGGTCAGCACATGCATTCGGACTATTGCCGGGTCGAAGGAAAAACCGTCAATCAGTGGCTGGCGGCGCCCGGTCAAATTGAAGGCTTTCTGGTTGCTCTGGAGAAAAAGGGTTGGATCAAGCGCCATCAGGCGCCGCAGGACAGCCGATTCTGGCAACTGATCGAAGGCAGCAGTGCGGCGATGTTCGGGGTGTTCAGCGGGTATGAAAAACAGCTTTTGAAGGACTGGATTGCGGGCGATTGGCGAGAACCGCAACCTCGCCCATCGCGCCACCGGGATCACACCGCAGACCTTCCCGATGATAGGTGGGCGGACGATCCAGAACTCAAGACGCTGCAAGCGTCACTGCGCAACCTCGAGCCGCAGCTGCAGCTGCAGCAGTTGATTCCGTGGCTGTCGGCGCAGCGGCATTGCCGTCCGGCCGGGCTCTACGCCACCCGCCGCTTCGTTGAATTGCGCAGCGCTTTGCGTTGAACATCCAGCACCGACCACAGGAGCACCCCATGTCGGCACAATCCTTCGCTGATCGGACATTGCTGGAACTGGGCAGGCACTTGATCGCCGACCGATATCACTTCATCACACCGACGCCGCTGACCCACGAACGCGTCTATCAACGCTTGGCTACGCCGCTGGCCAAGGACATGCGCGATGTTTTTGGCTGGTCGATGCCGTTCGAGCACAGTCTGTTCCCGGCTGACGAACTGGCAGACCTGGAACGCGCAGGCATTGTTGAACGCGATGGCGCGCTGTGGCGCAGCACCGTGCGCTGGTCTTCCCTTGAAGGCATGCTGTTCGCCCACTCGGCGTATCCGACCACCCAGACTGACGCGATTTTTTTTGGCCCCGATAGCTACCGCTTTGCGCAACTGATCGAAGCACACCTGCAGCACTGTTTCGAGCCTGTGCGCCGTGTGGTCGATATCGGCTGTGGCGCCGGTGTCGGGGCGCTGATCGCTGCGCGCAGCCGACACGAGGCCGAGGTGCTGGCGGTGGACATCAACCCCGGCGCGCTGCGCTTGTCGGCGGTCAATGCCGAGTTGGCCGGCCTCAACAATGTCGCGGTTTATCACAGCGATGTGCTGGGCAGTGTCGAAGGCCCGTTCGACCTGATCATCGCCAACCCGCCATACATGAACGACAGCCAGCAGCGTGCGTATCGCCACGGCGGAGGCGCGCTGGGGGAAGGCCTGTCGCTGCGCATCGTGCGCGAATCGTTGCCGCGCCTGGCGTTGGGCGCAAGCCTGGTGCTGTACACCGGCGTGGCGATGGTGGCAGGTCACGACCCGTTTCTGGAGTCCGTCTTGCCGCTGGTATCCGGCGATGCCTTTGGCTGGACCTATCGGGAGCTGGACCCCGACGTGTTCGGCGAGGAGCTGCTCAAGCCCGGATACGAACGGGTTGAGCGCATTGCCGTCGTGGCGTTGACCGTGACCCGCAGGCAGTGAGCGGAGCGACCCGATGAATCCCGGCCCCCGGTTCGGCATCGAGGAAGAGTATTTCCTGACGGACCTCGACACCCGGCAAATGCTCGCCGAACCGAGTAAAAACCTGTTGCACGAATGCCGGGAGACGGTCGGCCGCAGCTTTGCCTACGAAATGTTCCAGGGACAGATCGAGGTGGCTTCACCGGTTTTCACTTCTACAGATCAGGCTGCCGATTTTTTCCATAATGTCCGCTCACAGCTTAATCGCACGCTCGCCGCTCATGGCCTGGGTTTGCTTTGCGCAGGCACGCATCCGCTGGCACGCTGGCGGGAACAGCGCGCCACCGCGCAACCGCACTTCGATTCATTGTTTGGCGAGTATCAATCGGTGGCGCAGCGCAGTGTGCTTTGCGGCCTGCATGTACACGTCGAAGTCCCCGAAGACGTCGACCGCATAACGGTCATGAACGCGGTAATGCCCTGGCTGCCGTTGTTGCTGCTGCTCAGTTGTTCCTCACCCTTCTGGGAAGGCGCTGACAGCGGTTTCATGAGTTATCGCCAAGTCGTTTGTGAAGGTTGGCCACGTATGGGCCTGCCTGAACACTTCAAGGACGAGGGCGAGTATCGGCGCTTTCTCGCATTGCTGCGGCGCACCGGTGCGATGGAGGCCGACGGCAATGGCTGGTGGGGACTGCGTCCGGCGATCCGCTATCCAACCCTGGAATTGCGCATGACCGACGCTTGCCCACGGCTGAGTGAAACCGTGCTGCTGGCGACGCTTTTTCGAGTGATGGTGGCCTTCGCCATTTCGGCTGCCAGACCGTGTGCAGGACACGACCCGGCGACACGCTGGTTACTGGAGGAGAACCGCTGGCAAGCCAAGCGCCATGGCGCGCAAGGACGTTTTGTAATGGATGCCGAAGGTGCTGTGATGAATGCCCGGCAGTGGCTGGACCAGGCCAGGACGACCTTTGAAGACACCGCGGTGCGCATGGGCGAGCCGCGGTTGTTCGATCAAGCCCAGGCGGTGTTGCTTGCCGGCAACAGCGCTGAGCGACAACGGGCGTGTCATGCGCGGGCCAGCGCTCGTCTCTTCGAGCCCGCCCTGTGCATGCAGCAGGTGGTGGATCTGCTGCTGCAAGAAAGCCGAGGGTAAGTCGCCATCTCAGCGGCGTTCCTTGATCGACGGCAACAGAATCGTCAGGATTCCCAGCAGCGGCAGGAAGGAGCACAACGTGTACACGTATTCGATGCCATGGCTATCCGCCAGATGCCCCAGCAGCGCCGCACCGATCCCGCCGAAACCGAACATCAGACCGAAGAATACCCCGGCGATCATGCCAACGTTGCCGGGCACCAGTTCCTGGGCGAAGACCACGATGGCCGAGAACGCCGAGGCGAGGATGAAGCCGATGATCATGCTCAGCACACCGGTCCAGAACAGGTCGACATAGGGCAGGGCGAGGGTGAAGGGCGCTGCGCCAAGGATCGAGAACCAGATCACTTGCTTGCGGCCGATCCGGTCGCCAATCGGGCCACCAAAAAAGGTCCCAGCCGCGACGGCACCGAGAAACAGGAACAGGTACAGCTGCGAACTGGCCACCGACAGGTCGAACTTCTCGATCAGGTAGAAGGTGAAGTAGCTGGTGAAACTGGCCATGTAGAAGTATTTGGAAAACACCAGCAGCGCCAGCACGACCAAGGCGAAGGTTACCCGGCGTTTTGACAAGCCGTGGGTGGCTTGGCTGCCTTGCTTGAGCTTGAACAGGGTGAGGTGGTTGCGATACCAGCGGCTCAGGCCGTATTGCACGAGGATGGCGAACACCGCGAACAGGCCGAACCAGGCCACGTTGCCTTGGCCGTAGGGAATGATAATCGCGGCGGCCAGCAGCGGGCCGAATGCGCTGCCGGCGTTGCCACCGACCTGGAAGGTGGACTGCGCCAGACCGTAGCGACCGCCTGAGGCCAGTCGCGCAACCCGCGAGGTTTCCGGGTGAAAGGTTGACGAGCCAACGCCGACCAGCGCTGAGGCGACCAGAATCGCCGGGAAGCTGCCGACCATGGACAACATCAAGATACCAATCAGCGTGCAGACCATGCCCGCCGGCAACAACCACGGTTTTGGGTGGCGGTCGGTATGGAAACCGATCCATGGTTGCAGCAGCGAAGCGGTGAGCTGGAACGTCAGGGTGATCAGCCCGACCTGGGTGAACGTCAGGCCGTAATTGGCCTTGAGCATCGGGTAGATCGACGGCAGCACGGCCTGGATCAAATCGTTGATCAGGTGCGCCAACGCGCAGGCGCCGACGACGCGCATGACCAAGGGACTCGCTTGCGCGGCCACCGAGGCGGTGGGTGAGGGGGAGCTGAGGGTGGTGGTCGACATGGGCGATCTTCCGGATAAAAAACGCGAACTGCGCACGCAAGGCGCAGCCAATTTCAGGGTTCGGCGTTATCCTAGGGGCCTTGAAATCGCCCGTCTCGCGCAGATCGGGCGCCTACTATCGTAAAAAGGGCAGTATGATCAAGCCACTGGACAAATTTCTCGCGGATATCGACCAGGGCGAATGGGACGTTCGCAGCAGCGCGACCGATTACCCGGAAAACTGGTTTATCCAGCCGCACTCCCACGAGAAGCATCAACTGATCTACGCCATCGAAGGCGTGATGGTGGTGCATTCGGCAAGCAGCCAGTGGACCGTGCCGCCGAGCCGTGGCATCTGGATGCCGAGCGGCGAAGTGCACTCGATTCGCTGCGTCGGGTCGATCAAGATGCGCAGTGTCTTTGTGCACCCGGATGCGAGCATCGGATTGCCTGTCGAACCCCGCGCGGTGAGTGTTTCTGCACTGCTGAGCGAGCTGATCAAAGTCTCGGTCGAGTTCGACTTCAGCGGTGAACCGGACTCAAGGGAGGCCCGCGTGCTGCGCCTGATTCTGGATGAGCTGACAATCCTGCCGACCTTGCCACTGAATTTGCCGCAGCCTGGCGACCCACGCATCAACCAGATCTGCAGCGCACTGCAGCGTGATCCCGGAAATGGCTCGACCCTGGCCGACTGGAGCGCCCGGCTAGGCCTCGACGAAAAAACCATCCAGCGCCGCTTCCGCAAGGAAACCGGCATGACCTTCGGCCAGTGGCGTCAGCAGTCTCGGTTGCTGCTGGCTTTGGAGCGTATCGCCGTGGGGGAGAAGATCATCGACATCGCCGGGGAGCTGGGCTACGACAGCCCGAGCGCGTTCACCACCATGTTCAAGAAACAGTTCGGCAAGACGCCGAGCGAGTTTTTCAAGTGATGGCGACCGTCCGTGGGACGGCCGCTTGGCGCCGGGATTGGGTCAGGATCCTTGCGGCGTTTCACCCCGCATCAGACGGGCATTGATGTCTTCGATCACTGCCGGCAGATCGACGATGGTGTCGATCAAATAGTGTGGACGTGCGCCTTCGAACATCTTGATTATGCGTGCCCGCTCGCTGTCCAGCCTGTCTGAGGGCAGGGCCTTGAATTGATCGTAGGTCAAGCCCAGCGCATTGCCGGAGCAGGTCAGGGCGACCGTCCACATCCCGGCGGCCCGGCCTTCGAGAATGCCAGGCCAAGTGTCGTCGACCTTCACGCACGCGGCGACATCGCTGATCCCCAAGGCAATCACGTTGGCCAAGGCCTGGGCAGGGTAGGGGCGACCGTTGGGTACTTCATCGGTGGCGACGACGTGGTCGGCGACGTAGCCGTTATGCCGCGCCAGCTCCACCACTTTCTCCATGACAACGGCCGGGTAGCCGGAGCAGGAGCCGATCTTCAGGCCTTGGTCGCGCAACGCGTCGATGGTGTTCAGGGCCCCCGGAATCAGCGCCGAGTGCAGCGCGATTTTCTCGATCTGCAGCGGCATGAATCGCTCATACAGCGCGGTGACATCGTCATCGGTCGGCAGGCGATCAAAGGCTGCGCGGTAGCGTTCGGCAATTTGCGGTTGATTGCACAGGGTGCGGATGTGATCCCACTTGCCCATGCCCATCGGCCCCCGCGCTTCTTCCAGGGAAACCGCGACGCCGAACTCGGCAAACGCTTCGACGAAAATCTGCGTCGGGGCAAAGGAGCCGAAATCGACGACGGTGCCGGCCCAGTCCAGGACCACGGCTTGCAGTTGGGTCGGTTGTTGGTAATTCATGGTGATTCTCCATTTTTTGTTGTGGGCAGGCCGTCCCTCTCGAGATCGAGAAGTAGGCCTGTGGATTGCTCAAGGGTGAGGCGAAATCAGGTGGCCGGTGTGGGGCTTGCGTCGAACAGCTCTGCGATCATTGGCCGGTTTCGGCGGATGCCCAGACAGCACAAGTGGTAGTCGATGGAAAACGGGTGATTGACGAAGGTGATGGGCCGAGTCCCCGGTGTTTCGGTGTACTCGACAGCCGAAACGAAACCGATCCCGATGCCTTTGGCGATGGCATGCACAATGGCTTCGCGGCTGTTCAACTGCATGACGCAGTTCAGGGCGACGCCCAGTTGCTTGCAGCTTTCTTCTACCAATTGGCGGGTGCGAGAACTTTTTTCCCGCATGACCCATTTCTCTTCGCTGATCTGCTCGACGTGCACTTCCTTCTGCCGGGCCCAGGGATGGTCCTCGCGCACCACGGCAATGATCGGGTAGCGTCGGTAAAGCTGCGTGTCGAAGCGTTGGTCGAATTCGGACAACGCCAGGATCGCCACATCGATATCGAAGTTGAACAGGCGATCCAGGGTCTCTTTTTCCGGGGAGAACGAGGTTTCCAGTTCAATGTCCGGATGACGTTGCATCAGTTCGTAGGTCAGGTTCATCGCAATCGGCGGCGAGACGGCGCCCAGGCGCAGCATGCCAGTCTTGCGTTGCTTGAAACTTTGCAGCAATTGCACGGCTTCATCCTCCTGGCCAAACAGGCCCTGAGTGATTGCGTAGAGCTGGTGTCCAGCTGCACTCATTTCGATAAAGCGGCCGCGGCGGTGGAACAGTTCCACGGAGAACTTCTTCTCCAGGGCGTTGACCTGCTCACTGACCGTGGGCTGGCCGACGCTCAAATACTCGGCGGCGAGGGTGAAGCTGCCGGTCTTGGCCACCGCATGAAATGAACGTAGCCACTTGTGGTACTGGTACATAGACGATCCTGTTCCTGAGCCGCTGCCATTGATTCAATCTGTCCAGCCGGGCCATCAACGCCTGATGAACAGCGCCACCGACGCGCTGCAGAGACAGGCAGCGGTGACTACGATGAAGATCAGCGAGGTGTTGCCGGTACTGTCGAGCATACTGCCGATCAGCGGTTCCGCCAGGCCGGCGAACAGGTAGGACGAGAAGTTCATCACACCGGTCGCCGTCCCCGCGCGTTTGGCACCCACCAGGTCCGGGCACAGCGCCCAGAAACTGGAGGCGGGGCCGTACACGAAGAAACCGCAGAGGAACAACGCGACCAGGCCGGTCGCACTGTGCGGCGCCAGGGTCCACATCCACAAGCTGGTCGCTGCACCGAGGAACATGTAAAGCATGATCGCCAGATAGCGTTTGGAACCGAACAGTTTGTCGGAGATCCAGCCATTGCTCAGTGCGCCGATGGCCATGCCGACGGGAAGTGCCACGGTGATCCACTTCGGATCGATCATGCTGTCGCCGGTCTTCCAGTTGGCGCCCAGAAAGTGCACCGGCACCCAGACGATCAAGCCATAGCGGGCAGCGTTCTGAAACCCGAGGGACACGGCTGCGATGATCAAACGGAAGTTCTTCAGCACGGCTTTGTAGCGTTGCGCCGATGTTTCGACTTCGCCGTGGGCCACTTCGTGGTTCTTGTCCTCGGCGTTGGCTACGCCAGTGTCGGCAAGCGGTTCGAACCCCAAGTCCTGCGGACGCTCCCGAGCCACGAGGTAGAAAATGATGCCCCCCGCCAACATGAGCAGCACGGGCAAGCGGAAGATCCAGCGCCATTCCAGGTGCATCACTTCCAGTACGACGATCGACGTCACGTAAGACAGGACAGAGGCGCACCCGGCCGCGAACACATAGAAGCCATACACTTTGCCGCGTTCGCCCGCACTCCACCAGTTGGAGATCAGTCGACTGCCCGGGGCCCAGCCCAATGCCTGGAAGTAGCCATTGATGCCCCAAGGCAAAATCAACGCTGCAAAGTTGCCGGCGAAGCTCGTCACCCAGTTGGCGCCACAGGACAGCACTGCGCCCACGGTCATGATGCGTCGGCCACCATATTTGTCGGCGAGGTTGCCGTTGATGGCCTGGCCAATCGCGTACGCCCAGAGCATGGCGGCCGAGGCCCAACCCAGATGCTCCTTGGTAAAGCCGAACTCGGCCTGGATACCCGGAATGGCGAAGCCGAATGTTTGCCGCCCGGTGTAGAAAAACAGATAACAAAACATCGCTGCCAGCAACATGCGCCACTGGGCGACACGGAACGACGCGGTGTGTACGGCAAGACCTGGCAAGGTTTGGGCACGATTCATGATCTTTTCCTTATTCTTGTTCGGTCCCTCCGTGTGGTAACGGAGGGTGCACTCTTTTTCAGGTGCGGCAGGAAATCGTCGCGGCTCGTAACGCCGCTGGCAGTGTAGTGATTTATGAGCGGTGAAACCTAGGCCGCGCGTGAACCGATGAAGTTCTTGCCGCGGGCACCCTGCAGGGCGAAATCGATCATGGCTTCGGCTTCGTCGGCCGTTACGCCGTAGTCGGCGAACTCGGTTTTGACATCGAGGCTGTGCAGGAAGGCGCGCAACCGGGACTGGGCCTGGTCCAGGTCCGGTCCGAAAACCCGTTGCAGGGTTTTGTCACGCGTTGCGTCGTGGCCCCAGGCAAGGCCCAAAACCAGCGGCAGGGTGAAGGAACACGCAATGCCGTGGGGCAAGCCGTAGCGCAAGGTCATCTCATAGGAAATGGAATGGGCCAGTGCAGTCTTGGTGTTGGAGAACGCCAGCCCGGCCTTGAGTGCCGCCAGGGCCATTCTTGAGCGCAGTTCCTGATTGGACAGGTCCTGCCGCAGTAAGGGCAGGCATTCGAGGATGTCTTCGATGGCCGAGATGGCGAAGGTGTCGGAAATCGGGTTGGCGTTAATGTTCCAGATCGATTCCAGCGCATGGGACAGGGCGTCCAGGCCCGTGGAGACGGTGACGCCGCCCGGAACCGTGAGCATCAATTGCGGATCGATGATGGCGACACTTGGCCAGGTGCAGTCCAGGTGCAGCGAGTACTTCTTGTGATTGGCCGCGTCCCAGATCGTCGCCCAGGGCGTGACCTCACTGCCCGTGCCCGCGGTGGTCGGGGCGGCGATCAGCTGTTTACTGCGAACCGGAACGAAGGGTTTGCCGCTTGCCAGCAATGCCAGCAGCTCATCGAAACGACCTGACTCGGTGCCGACAATCAGCGCCTTCGCCGTGTCGATGGCGCTGCCGCCACCAACGGCAATCACGGTGTGGCATTCACCAGCTTCTCGCCAGAAGCGTTCATAGGTCTCGCGCAACTGCGCAACATCGGGGTTGGGCTGGACATCTTCGATCACGTAGACCAGCCGCTCGCCCAACAGCGCTTGAAGGCGATCCACCAGCCCCAGGCTTCGGGCTTCGGGAAAGGTCACAACGGCAACGCGTTGGTGTTCAGTGATGGCGGCCAGCTGTTGCAGGCTGCCCCAGCCGAAACGGGTATCCACTGGATTGTGAAATCGGGCGGTCATGGCGGGTCCTTTGTTTTTGTTGTTGGAAGTGACGCCATGCTCGCGGTCTGCGCACTGCTACACAAATCGATAATTCGCAGGTTTGAATCGGCTGAGCCGATAACGGCGGGTATAAAGGAGGGCGCTCTCGAACGTTGTAAAGATACTACCTAGCGCCCTGCGGCAATCACCATGACCGATGGTGATTGCCTCAATGTTTTGCCCACAAGGCCTGTCATACGCTGTGCGCCAAGGGAAGCCCGTACGGGCTGACAATCGCCGGAGCGTGGCATGCGTTTTTTTGAACTGATTACTTTGACCGTGCGGGTGCGCACGGTGGCCGATGCACTGGCGCGCATCGAAACTGCATTGGCCAAGCCGCAAGTTGGCGGAGCGTTGATGGGCTGCTGGGCTTCGGAGATCGGCCAGTTGAACCAGATCACCGTGCTGCGCGGCTATGAAGACGAAAGCCTGCGGCAGGCTGAGCGTGAGCGCTTCCTGTTGGGCGGCGAAGTGTTCGGTATCGGCGAGCTCATCACCGATCTGCGCATCGAAAACTACACGCTGTTTCCTTTCCTCGAACCCTTGCGTGCCGGCCAGCATGGCCCGTTCTACGAGATGCGCGTCTACGACCTGATCAGCAGCGGTCTCAAGCCCACGCTCGACGGTTGGAGCAAAGCCATCGAAGCGCGCACCGCCGAACAGTATTCACCGGTGTATGCGGCGTTTTACGCCACTGATGGTTCGCTGCCACGTTATCTGCACATCTGGCCGTGGGCCACGCTGGAAGAGCGCCTGCAAGTACGGACCCAAGCCGTTGCCGACGGCGTCTGGCCGCCGGAAAACTCCGGCCCGCAATTGCAGGACATGTGTTCGACGATCTATCTGCCGGCGAAATTTTCACCGCTGCAATGATCGGTCAGCCGGCATCCCGGCCGTGAGCGGCGGCCGCCAGTTGTTCGGTGTCGACGCGCACAAAGGTCGAATCACCAACGGCGGTCAGCACTTCACCCGCGTAGACCTCGCAGACGACACGGGTTTTACGCCCGACTTCGCCTTCCACTTTGGCGCGCAACGTCAGCGGTAATCCCATGGGCGTCGGCTTGATGAACTTGATCCCGAGGTTGCCGGTGACGCAATTGATCCGCGGCAGGCTGTCGGCGTCCCGCTGTTCGGCGCGGTAGTGGTACGCCATCGCCGTCCAGTTGGAGTGACAGTCGACCAGCATCGCGATCAGGCCGCCGTACACCAGGTCCGGCCAGCCGCAATATCGGGCGTCCGGTACGTGCTCGGCCATGACGTGCACGCCGTCTTCGTGCCAGAAACTCTTGATGTGCAGCCCGTGCGGGTTGTCGGGGCCGCAGCCGTAACAAACGCCGTCAGGCGCGGCGGTGTCTTGCAGAGAGGTGTCGTGCCGGGACATACCTTGATCATCCTTTGAAATGTGAACCATCACTTGATGGTTCTACAGTTTCCCTCAAAAACGATCCAGTCTGTAGGGCTCAGTCGCGGGTAATCCTGTAGAGGCTGCGACACTCCCGGGCAGGGCCAGTTGTGCGATGAGTTCGGCGGTGACCGCTGCTTGCGTCAACCCCAAGTGCTGATGACCGAAGGCAAGCAGCACCTTGCCGTCGCACACCCGGTCGATGATCGGCAGTGAATCCGGCAGCGAAGGGCGAAATCCCATCCACGGCGTTGCGGCTTCTGCGTTCAAGTCGCGACGGAACAAGCCTTTGCTCAAGCGGTGCAATTGCCAGGCGCGCTCCATGCTCGGTGGCTGATCAAGTCCGGCGAACTCGACCGTCCCCGCCAACCTCAAGCCTTCGGCCATGGGCGTCATGATGAACTTGCGCTCCAGCGAGGTCACGGCAAACGGCAACCGTTCGAGCTCAAGGGGCAACATCAGGTGATAACCGCGCTCGGTGTCCAGCGGGACTTTTTTGCCGGTCAGGGCAGCCGTGAGTTTCGCTGAGTGAGCACCGCAGGCGATCAAGACGTGTCGGCTGGAGACTCGGCCTTGATCGGTGATCAACGAAACACCGTGCTCAGTGAGCTGTCCGCCCTCGACCCGTTGCTTGAGGAACTGCACACCGCTGGCCTTGGCTGCGTGGACCAGTTCGCCAACCACCCGAAACGGGTCGAGAAAATGCCCCGTGCGCGGGAAGAACAATCCGCCCCGGATGCCTTCGCTCAGTTGCGGGGCCGTATCGCGCACCGCTTTGGCCTGCCAGAAATCGACGGGCACCTGTTGCTGACGCATGCGTGCCAGCACTGCTTCGATGGCTGGCTGTGAGTCAGGGCGCTCGAACACCAGCAGCGAGCCGTCTTCTTTCAGCAGATCAGGACGAGCGATCCCGACGAGCAGCCGTTGCCAGGCGTCCAGGCTGCTTTCATTCAAGGCGCGGATGCCGGCCACGGTTCGCTGGAACGGCGCCGGGCGCAGGTTCAGCAGCAGGCGCATGAACCAGGGCAGGGCGCGGGGCATGTATTTCCAGTCCAGGCGCAGCGGGCCCATCGGGTCCATGAGCATGGCGGGCAGGCGCTTGAGGATCGACAGGTCGGCGATGGGGAACACCTGCTCGGTGGCCAGGTGCCCGGCGTTGCCAAACGAAGCGCCGCGACCGGGCTCCTGCTGGTCGATGACCACCACTCGATGGCCCTGGCGGGCGAGCTGCAAGGCGCAGGCGACGCCGATGATGCCGGCGCCGACCACGGCAATGTCATGGGCAGGGTTGGACGAAGAAAGATTCGACATGGCCTAGGCTTCTCTCTGGCCGTCGAGCAGGCGCCGCAGTTGCAGCGGATTACCCTGCTGGAGCGCAGCGGGGAGCAGGGCGTCCGGGAAGTCCTGATAACACACCGGGCGCAGGAAACGCTGGATAGCAGCGGTGCCGACCGAGGTGGTACGTGGGTCGGACGTCGCCGGGAACGGTCCGCCATGGACCATGGCATCACACACTTCGACGCCGGTCGGCCAACCGTTGACCAGCAAGCGGCCAGCCTTGCGTTCAAGCACCGGCAACAAGGCCCGAGCGCTGTCCAGATCGGCGTCATCGAGCTGCAACGTGGCGGTCAATTGGCCTTCGAGGTGCTCGATGACCTGACGCATTTCATTGTCATCGGCGCATTGCACGATCAGCGAAGCGGCGCCGAACATTTCAGCCTGTAACGCGGGGTCCGCGAGAAAATCCTGTGCACGGGTGACGAACAAATGGGTCTGGCATTGGTTGGGTGTTTCACCCGCCAAACCGACGGCTGCTGCCTGGGCATGCGCATGCTCGACCAGAGAGCCGACGCCGGCCTCGTAGGCACTGAAAATCCCGGGCGTGAGCATGGTTTGCGCGGGGCTGCGACGCACAATGTCGGCTGCTGCGCTGATGAAACGATCGAGGGCCGGCCCTTGGCGGGCGATCACCAGACCGGGATTGGTGCAGAACTGACCGGCACCCTGGGTCAGCGACGCGACGAAGCCTTGAGCCAGTGCTTCGCCGCGTGCTTGCAGGGCGGCCGGGAACAGCAACACCGGGTTGATCGAACTCATTTCCGCGTACACCGGGATCGGCTCTGGACGCGCCTGGGCTGCTTGGCACAAAGCGATGCCACCACTGCGCGAACCGGTAAACCCCACGGCCTTGATGCGCGGATCGGTGACCAGGGCGATGCCGACTTCGCGACCGGAACCGAACAACAGCGAAAACACACCCTCGGGCAGCGCGCACTTTTTCACTGCAAGCGCCACCGCACGACCGACCAGTTCGCTGGTCCCCGGATGTGCGCTGTGCGCCTTGACCACCACCGGGCACCCGGCGGCCAATGCTGACGCGGTGTCGCCACCGGCGACGGAGAAGGCCAGCGGAAAATTGCTTGCACCGAACACAGCCACCGGGCCTACGGGGATCTGCCGCTGACGCAGGTCCGGACGGGGCAGGGGTTGGCGCTCCGGCAGCGCGTTGTCGACGCGTACATCCAGCCATTCGCCGGCCCGTACGGTGCGGGCAAACAGGCGCAGTTGCTGACAGGTGCGGCCCCGTTCACCCTGGATGCGCGGACGCGGCAGGCCGGTCTCAGCCACAGCGCGGTCGACCAGTTCATCGCCGAGGGCTTCGATCTCGCTGGCGATGGTTTCGAGGAATTCGGCGCGTGCCTCCGGCGAGGTTGTGCGATAGCCGTCGAAGGCGGCCGATGCCAGGGCACACGCCTGTTCGACGTGTTCGCGGCCACCTCCGAGGTAGGCTGGTTCGAGGGGCAAGCCAGTGGCGGGATTAATGGCCCGGATCGCTTCGCGATGCCCGGTAACGGCTTGCTGACCGATCAGCAGGTTGCCTGTCAGAGTCATGGTGGTTCCTGAAAAAAATAGGTGGGGACGAAAACAAAAGCGGCGCGACCCAGCGCGCCGCCGTGCAAGCCGGGTGAACGTCAGGCGACGTTCTGTTCGGCCGACCAGTGCTCGTACCACTGGCGGAACAGCGCGTACTGGTTCTCGGCGTAACGACGCTGGGCATCGCTCAGGACATCGGTTTCGTTGAAGTGCAGGGCGTATCCCTTGTCACCGTTGAGCACCATCAGGTGCTTGTAATAGAGCACCAGGTCGCAACCCTCGTCGAAGGACGACAGCACGGCCAGTGCCGATTCCAGCTCGCGGGCCTGACGGCGGGCCTTGGCGTCACCTTTGGCGGCTTGCTTGCTCAGGGCCACCAGTTGCAGCACTTCGCGGGGCAGGGCGTTGCCGATGCCGGTGATGGCGCCTGTGGCGTTGCAGTTGACGAAGCCGTGCACCACTTGGGTGTCGACACCGACCATCAGGGTGACGGCGTCATCCCTGGAGGTGATGTGTTCGGCGGCGTAGCGCAGGTCGGCGGCACCGCCGAACTCTTTGAAACCGATGAGGTTCGGGTACTCGCGACGCAGTTCGAAGAACAGGTCGGCACGGGTGGCGAAGCCGTAGTAAGGGCTGTTGTAGATCACGGCGGGCAAGCCCGGTGCGGCTTTCAGAATCGCGGCGAAGTGAGCTTTTTGCGCGGTGGCCGAAGCGCCACGGGACAGCACACGAGGAATGACCATCAGGCCATGGGCGCCAACCTCGGCCGCATGCGCCGCATGGGAAACCGCCTCGCGGCTGTTGACCGCACCAGTACCGACGATGGTCGCAATGCCGGCAGCCACCAGACGGGCTACGCCTTCCTGACGCTCGGCCTCGGTCAGCAGTGGCCAGTCACCCATGGAACCGCAATACACGACGGCGCTCATGCCGATGTCGATCAGTTCGCGACCCTTGGCGACGAGGGCGTCGAAGTCCGGCTTGCGGTCGGCGGTGCACGGGGTCATCAGTGCAGGAATGCAGCCAGTGAAAATGTTGTCGCTCATTGTTGTAACTCCTTGAAGCATTCATTCAGTTTTATTGAGGGAATTGGCGTGGGGCTCAAATGCCCCACGCAAAGGGATCTTGTTCGTCGATCAGCAGCGTGGCGTCGGCGGTCATGTAGGCGCGGCCGGTGATGAAAGGGATGATGCGTTCGCCGTCCCATTCATAGCGGCCGACGAACTGGCTGCCGGTGATGCTGGCCTGGACCCAGCGCTCACCGACGGCGAGTTTTGCGTCGGCCGCCAGGCAGGCCAGTTTGGCGCTGGTGCCGGTGCCGCAGGGTGAGCGGTCGTAGGCTTTGCCCGGGCACATGACGAAGTTGCGGCTGTCGGCCCGGTCGTCCTCGGCAAACAACTCGACGTGGTCGATCAGCGCACCGTTCTCGCCGTGGATGCCTTGGGCTTCGAGGGCCTTGAGCATTGCCCAGGTGAACTCGGTCAGGGCGTCGACGTTATCCATCTGCAACGTTTTGCCGTGGTCGGACACCAGGAAAAACCAGTTGCCGCCCCAGGCGATATCGCCATAGACACGACCATGGCCAGGCACCTCGACCGGCACTTGTTGGCGGTAGCGGTAAGCGGGCACGTTGCGCAGGGTGACGTTGCCGTCCTCATGCAACGTCGCGTTGACCGGGCCGACCGGGGTGTCGATCTTGTGCACGCCGGGCTGGATATGCCCCAGGTAATGCAGCGAGTTGACCAGGCCGATGGTGCCGTGGCCGCACATGCCGAGGTAGCCGGTGTTGTTGAAGAAGATCACGCCGCAGGTGGCATCCGGCGACACCGGTTCGCAGTACAACGCACCCACCAGCACATCGTTGCCACGGGGCTCTAGCAGGCAGGCGCGACGCCATGGGTCATGCAGTTCGCGCAGGGCATCGCGCTTTTCGGCCATGGTCCGGCCGGACAACTGGGGCAGGCCCGACATCACCAGGCGAGTCGGTTCGCCGCCGGTGTGGGAATCAATGACATGTACTTTTTTCATAAACCTTTCCATTCAGAGGAACACGCAGGCATTGCTGGCCTGAATTTCAGCGAGAGGTCTGGGCGGACACACCGATTGGGCGCTGGCCTGTGGTCGTGCCGGTGTGAACAGGATCGGCTTCGCTTTCACCGTCCTCTTCTTCCAGGCGAACCAGATGCGCCGGCACGCCGGTGGCCGCGCCCCAGTAGTAAATGCCCATCGCACAAGCCGCCACGACCACGGTGTCGAACGGATGGGTGAGCACGCCCATGCCGCCGAAACTGCCGAGCCAGGACAGCACGATGGTCACGGCGTAGAAGCCGATCAGCCATGCCGAAGAGCGCACTTGCTGGGCCAGGCTCAGGTGGTGCGTCGGTACAAAACGTGCGCACAGCAGGTAAATCACGAACATCAGGATTTGCAGGCCGAGTAGCCAGGACACCGTGCCCCAGCCCGACCAGTAGACGATCAGCGCGGCGATGATGAACGACACGGGGCCGAGGACACCCATGTGCTTGACCCTGAATGGGCGCGGCATGTCCGGTGCATTGCGACGCAGGGCGGCAACGGAGACCGGCGCCACGGCATAGCTCAACACCAGCGCGGCGGAGACCACGTTGATCAGGGCTTCCCACGACGGGAAGGGCAGGGTCCAGAACACCGACAAGGCAAAGGTCAGCCACAGCGCCGGCCGCGGAATGCCGGACTTTTCGTCGATACGGGTGAAGATCTTGAAGAAGGTGCCGGTCTGCGCCCAGCCGTAAATCACACGTGGCGTAGCGTTCATGTAGATGTTGCCGCAACCGCTCGGGGAGATCACCGCGTCAGCCACTACCAGATAAGCCAGCCAGCCCACGCCCAATGCCAAGGCGATGTCGCGGTATGGCAGGGCCAGTTCTTTGGCGACGCCGGCCCAGCCGTTGGCGAGCATTTCGGTCGGGACGCCGCCGAGGAAGGCCACTTGCAGCAAGACATAAATCGCGGTGGAGAGCAGCACCGACAGGATCAGTGCAATCGGTATGGTGCGTTGCGGATTCTTCACTTCGCTGGCCACCGAGATGATCGGCGTCAGCCCCAGATAGGCGAAGATAATGCCGCCGGCGGACACCGCCATCTCGACACCGGACAGCCCGAACGGCATGAAGCCCTGGGACTGGAAGTTCTCCGGTTTGAAAAAGGTGAACAGCACGCCGATCACCAGCAACGGCACGATGAACTTGAACATACTGATCAGGTTGTTGGCCTTGGCGAAGGTCTTCACACTGTAGTAGTTGAGCATGAAGAACAGGCACAGCAGGCCGAACTGGACCAGCCAGCCGATCGCCGTTGGATTGCTGGAACCGGCCTGGGTCAATGAGGGAAACCATGCCGCGGCATACTGGCGTGCGGCGACCACTTCGATCGCCACCAGGCTGGAAAATGCGATCAGCGTGATGAAGCCCATCAGGTAGCCGAGCAGTGGGCCATGGGAGAACACCGGGTAGCGAACCACGCCACCGGCACGCGGCAACGCCGCACCCAATTCACAGTAAACGATGCCCAACAGCAGAACGGCAAACCCGCCCAGCAACCAGGAAAAAATCCCCGCCGGCCCCGCAATCGCGGAGACGTGACTGGCTGCGAACAGCCAACCGGAGCCGAAAATGGCCCCCAGTCCGATAAACGTAAGGTCTATCAACGACAGTTGTTTTTTGAACTTGCCTTGGCCTGACATGGCATCGCCTTCTTGTGAGTTATTGGATAGGCAGGTGTGCACTTCAAGTCGCCCCGGTCGGTTTTGCCGAGGAGGGCGGTGGCCATAGATTGAACGTGGCGGCGAACTCGCGATTGATGTTTTTCTTGGGTGTCGATGACGAAATCAGCACAATGGGCAGGTCTGATTTTTGCGAAGGGCGGGTTGATGACTCAGGATGCGTTTGCGATGTTGTGCCAGGGCGACGACTCGAATCGCCCCGAATCCATCGAGCAATTGCTGGCCGGCGTTGCGCTGTTGCTGCCCATGCTGGATGTCATTCCCAATGCCGCGATCTTCATCAAGGATTTGCAGGCGCGCTATGTCATGGCCAATCGCACGCTGGTGCAACGCTGCGGCTTGAAGCAGTTGAAACCGCTCTTGGGGAAAACCAGCGCCGAAGTGTTTCCGGCGCAATTGGGCCCCGGTTATACCGAGCAGGACCGACGCGTACTGGAGCAGGGTTTTGTCCTGGAGGATCAACTGGAGCTGCACCTGTACGGCAGTCGAGAACCGGGTTGGTGCCTGACTCACAAGCGGCCGCTGTATAACCGTCGCAATGAAATCATCGGCCTGGCCGGGATCTCGGTCGACCTGCAATCGGCAAGCGACACGCACCCGGCGTATCAGCGTCTGGCGGCGGTCGATGAGCACATTCGCGCGCACTTCAATCGTCGTGTGACCCTCGGCGAACTGACGCGCATCGCCGGTATTTCAGTGGCGCAACTGGAGCGCTACTGCAAGCGCGTGTTCCACCTGACCCCGCGGCAGATGATCCAGAAAATTCGCCTGGAACATGCCCATCGCCTGCTGCACACCGAAATGCCCATCACCGACGTTGCCTTGCAATGCGGCTACACCGACCACAGTGCGTTCACTCGGCAGTTCAAAGCCTCGACCGGATTCACGCCGCGTCAGTACCGGCAGGCGACCGGTCTGGAGCAGTCGTCGAGTCTGGATTAGCGACGCGTCGGGATTGGCCTGTAAACTGGCTGTGTAAAAGGCATTCGCCTTACCCATTCAAGCAAGAGAGTTCCCATGGCAAACCACGACCTGACCTTTACGCCCGATCCTGATGCGGATTCGATTTCCTCCGACGTCGTCGGTTTCGGCGGCGTGCTGGTCTCCACGCAGATTCCGACCCGCGCCGACGGCAGCCTCGAACTGGGCGACATCACCCTGCAAAGCGAATGCACCCTGCAAGCGCTGAAGGTGGCGCTGGAGCGCGCGGGCAGTTCCATGGACCGCGTGATGCACCTGACCATCTACCTTACCGACATGGCCGACCGCGCCGCGTTCAACGAGGTTTACAAGCGTTACTTCGCCAAGCCCTGGCCGGTGCGCGCCGCCGTGGGCGTGGCTGCACTGGCGGTCGAAGGCATGCGCGTGGAAGTCACCGCGATGGCGGCCAAGGCCTGATCTCGGCCAGACATACACAAAACCCTGTAGGAGCGAGCCTGCTCGCGATGAACACAAGGGCGACGCATGCACTCAGAATGCCCGCGTCATCGTTAACGTCCATCGCGAGCAAGCTTGCTCCTACAAGGATTAAGGCTGTCAGATCTTCCCAGGGCCACCACCTGGCAGCACACGGGTGCTCCTAAAGCGTTTCACCGCTACAATGCACGCCTCGACCGTGACAGCCTGACTAAAAAAATATTATGTCCCTGCCCAAACATCATCTGGAATTGCTCAGCCCCGCCCGTGACGTGGCCATCGCCCGTGAGGCGATCCTGCATGGCGCTGACGCAATCTACATCGGTGGCCCGAGCTTCGGCGCCCGCCACAACGCCTGCAACGAAGTGAGCGAGATCGCCGAACTGGTTGAATTCGCCCGTCGCTATCACGCCCGGGTGTTCACCACCATCAACACCATCCTGCACGACAACGAACTGGAGCCGGCTCGCAAGCTGATCCACCAGTTGTACGATGCCGGTGTCGACGCGCTGATCGTCCAGGACCTGGGCGTGATGGAACTGGACATTCCACCCATCGAGCTGCACGCCAGCACTCAGACCGACATCCGCACCCTGGAACGGGCAAAGTTCCTCGATCAGGCCGGCTTCTCCCAGTTGGTGCTGGCTCGTGAGCTGAACCTGCAAGAGATCCGCGCCATCGCCGACGAGACCGATGCGGCCGTCGAATTCTTCATTCACGGCGCGTTGTGCGTGGCGTTTTCCGGGCAGTGCAATATTTCCCACGCCCACACCGGTCGCAGCGCCAACCGCGGCGATTGCTCCCAGGCTTGCCGTTTGCCTTACACCCTCAAGGACGAAAAGGGCGGCGTGATCGCTTACGAAAAGCACTTGCTGTCGATGAAGGACAACAACCAGAGCGCCAACATCCGCGCCCTGGTCGAAGCCGGCGTGCGTTCGTTCAAGATCGAAGGGCGCTACAAAGACATGGGCTATGTGAAAAACATCACGGCCTATTACCGCCAGCGCCTCGATGCCGTGCTCGAAGACCGTCCGGACCTGGCCCGTGCCTCCAGCGGCCGCACCGCGCATTTCTTCCTGCCCGACCCGGAAAAAACCTTCCACCGTGGCAGCACCGATTACTTCGTCACGGATCGCAAGATCGACATCGGCGCCTTCGACTCGCCAACCTTCACCGGTTTGCCGGTGGGTGTGGTTGAGAAAGTCGCCAAGCGTGACATGCAGGTCGTGACGCACGAGCCGCTGTCCAACGGCGACGGTCTCAACGTGCTGGTCAAGCGCGAAGTGGTGGGTTTCCGCGCCAACATCGCCGAACCGAAAGGCGAGTTCGAGGAGGACGGCGAGAAGCGTTATCGCTATCGCGTCGAGCCCAACGAGATGCCGGAGGGGATGTACAAACTGCGCCCCAACCATCCGCTGAATCGCAACCTCGATCACAACTGGCAACAGGCGCTGCAAAAGACTTCCGCTGAGCGTCGCGTTGCCTTGCGTTGGGTCGCTTGCCTGCGTGAAGGGCAGCTGGAACTCACCGCGACCAGCGAAGAGGGCATCAGCGCCAGCGTCACCCTGAAAGGGCCGTTCGGTGCCGCCAACAAGCCGGAGCAGGCACTGGAGCAATTGCAGGATCTGCTTGGTCAGTTGGGCACTACGCAGTACCACGCCATCGATATCAAGCTGGACGCGCCGCAGGCGTACTTCATTCCGAACTCGCAGCTCAAAGCCTTGCGCCGTGAAGTGATTGAAGCCTTGACCGAAGCGCGCATCGCCGCTCACCCACGCGGTGGTCGCAAGGCCGAGACCACACCGCCACCGGTGTACCCGGAATCGCACCTGTCATTCCTGGCCAACGTCTACAACCAGAAGGCCCGCGACTTCTATCATCGCCACGGTGTGAAATTGATCGACGCGGCCTACGAGGCTCACGAGGAAACCGGCGACGTCCCGGTGATGATCACCAAGCACTGCCTGCGATTCTCCTTCAACCTGTGTCCGAAACAGGCCAAGGGCGTCACTGGCGTGCGCACCAAGGTCGCGCCAATGCAATTGATTCATGGCGACGAGGTGCTGACGCTGAAGTTCGACTGCAAGCCTTGCGAAATGCACATCATCGGCAAGATGAAAGGCCACATCCTCAACCTGCCGCAACCCGGCAGTGTGGTGGGTCACATCAGCCCTGAAGACCTGCTCAAGACCATCGCGCGCGCGCCGCATTGATTGACTGGTTGTGAGCGCGGTCGTGGTGCCGCGTTCACAGTGGTCAAATCCTGCAACAGCTGAAGTAAATGATTGCCACGGTGACGGCAATGCCGAATGACGCCAGTGCTTTTACCGTTAAATGGGGTAAAGGTACGAATTCGGTGATTTGTGGCGAGTAGGATGAGGAAGCCTGCGAGGGTTTTCTGCGGTGGTGCCTGATGGACTTATAGCTGTACTGCAAGCTGATCAGCAGTGAGAGAGCAATCAGTCCAAGGGCAAACCAGCGGGTGCTTGTCGGTTTTTGTGCAGGTGTAACCATTTCGTCTTCGCAAGCGGCGCTGTCGATTTCAATCACCGAAATTGGCTGATAAGTCGATGAGTACCGTTTCGCATCGTTCTGGATTGATGCGAGTTGCTCCAGATCCAGCGCTTGATACTTCCACAGCGTTGACGAGCCCTCGCGGCAATAAGTGAAAGAGACCGGATTTTTGGCGCCAATGATGCACGCGTCATTGATACCCATTTTTTTCAGCGTTTCATCCGCTGACCGGGTGAAGTCCAGGTCGAAGACAGGCATGACGCCGGTTGCAGAAGCCGCGGACGAAACCAACAGGATCGCCAAGGCGCAGAATGCTGAAGTGTTCACCGTCTGGGCTTCCTCGTTGTGCTTTGGCTTTTTGTTTTAATCGCGGAGCCAGGATGCAACAGCCTTTGATGGAGTCTAGACGCATTCGCAAATTCTACCCTTAAAAAATCGCCCCTAATTACAGGCTTCAGCGACGGCCTTTTCAGCGCGTTTGAATTCCTGGCTGACGTCCGTGGTGATTTTCTGCTTTTTCATTTCCTGACCGAGAAATGGTTGCTCGCCTCGGGACTGGACTTCGGCATTTTCGGCCACGATCTGTGCTTCGATGGCGGTGGCATGCTGATCGATGACGGCATCGACCTCCGCCTGGTTTTTTGCGGTATCGAGGGCGCTGACAAGTTTGCCTGCCTCGGCTTTCTCGGCCTCGGCATAGGCCTCGATCGTCAGTCCGGCAGCCATCGCCCGAGCCTGGGTTTCCAGGTCTTTGAGATGCTGTTGCGCGGTCGTGCACAGAACTTCCTGTCTGTGGCTCTGCTCCAGATTCCAGCTATTGAAGCCGTAGAGCGCGGCACCGGTGACGATGAGGGTGACCGCGGCGGTAATCAGTTTGCCTTTCACATTCCGTACCTTGTGGGTGGCAAGAGAAATCTATTTTGCATCCATTACCCGACTCCGTTCGAGCAAAGAAAAGCGTAGCAGACGAAAATCAGCTGCCGGTAGCGTATGGCTCGGCGCGTGCCAGGTTGGGGCAGTAGGCCGCCGAACCGCCTGCTTCAGCGGTTTCACAGTCGTTGGGTGTTTTACCTCTCAGTAAGCGTCTGTTTTAACAAACAATTTTTACTAAAAGGGCTTCCCAGGCAGAGTAAAAGTTGATAAATTGCCGCCCGTTCTTGCAGCAACCCTTTCAGGGCGTGCAGCGCAGGGGCTTCTATAGAGAGCAGCACGCTCTCGTCGCAATACCTACAGGGGCGTCGCCAAGCGGTAAGGCAGCAGGTTTTGATCCTGCCATGCGTTGGTTCGAATCCAGCCGCCCCTGCCATTTTCCTTACAAGCATCCAGTCAGTCGGCCGATAACGCGCCCGCCTGGGATGATTGTGTCTATTGAAGCAGCCTTCCTTTAAACCAGATCGACGTCCATCCCGTCCGCGACCCCAACCTTCCTGTTAACGACTATTGAAAGCTGATGAGTGCCGCCGACGATGCGACGCTGGCGTTCAATTCTGTTAGAAGTCGAGTGGCCGACCGCTACGTCGAGGGATCGCTTGTCACGCGGTGCATTGCAGCGGCATTCTCCACGCAAATTCGTTTAAGCGCTCAACAGCGACGGCGGTGTGTATGTTCAATTGTAAGCGAGGCGAGTGTTGGTAGAGCGACGTCAGTTCAGCGGTGCGATGAAGGGCAAGAATCTTCGCTACCTCAAAGAGCATGAAGACCCGTCGGTCCCGCAGGCGCGGGCAGGTTTTCTGTTGCTGGAGCATTTTTCGTTGCCGGCGTTCACCCAGGCACTCGATACGGTCGTCACGGCCAACCTCTTGCGGCCCGAGTTGTTCTTGACCAAGACCTTCGGTTTGACCGAAGGCGAAGTGATCAGCGATCTGGGGTTGGTGATTCGACCCGATGCCCGTCTCAGTCATGCCGAGATTCAGCAGCTGGATCTACTGGTGGTCTGTGGCGGTTACCGAACGGCGCTCAAGGCCGACGACGCGCTGATCGGTTTGTTGCACGACGCGGCCGAGCAGGGCATTACGCTGGCGGGGATCTGGAATGGCGCGTGGTTTCTTGGGCGAGCCGGGGTTCTGGATGGCTATCGTTGTGCGATTCATCCGGAGCATCGCCCTGCGCTGGCGGAAATCGCCAAGCTGAGCCAAGTCACCAGTGAAGCGTATGTGGTGGATCGCGATCGACTGACCGCGTCCAGTCCGAATGGCACTTTTTACATGGCACTGGAATGGATCAGGGGGTTGCACGACAAGGCGCTCACGGACGCCATCGAAGACATTCTGGCCTTTGAAGCGTCGCGTTACCGGCGCATCAAGCCCACGCTGAGCGTGTCTGTCAGTGGCCCGCTGCGGGAGGTAGTCAACCTGATGGACGCCAACCTGGAGGAGCCGCTGGAAATGGATGCGCTCTGTCTTTACGCGGGACGGTCTCGTCGGCAGATCGAGCGCCTGTTCAAGGAGCAGCTGGGCACCACGCCCCAGCGCTATTACATGGATTTGCGGATCACCGAGGCGCGGCGCTTGCTGCAGCACACGACGTTGACCATCGTTGAAGTCTCGGTGGCCTGCGGGTTCGTCTCGCCCAGCCACTTCAGCAAATGCTACAGCGCTTACTTCGGCTATCGGCCGTCCAGGGAAGTCAGGCTGGTGAAGTAACGGAAAAGGGCAGTGTGACTGCCCCTTTCCTCCCATCACCCTTGGTTAACGAAACCTTTGCGCGATTGCCTCGGCAAACGGAAACATGGAGAAGTACGGTCGCGCTTCGTCGATGACCCGCTGGCAGGACGGCCGGGTGGTCAAACGGTCGAAATACGTATTCAAATGGCGATGCTCATCGGCAAACGGCACCAGCATGCTGGCGTAGAACAGGGCCGGGCAGGCGGCGCAATCGGCCATGCTGAACACGTCCCCGGCGGCCCAGGTTGTGGACGCCAGTTGACGCTCGAGCATGCCGTACGCAGTGGTAAGGGCTGCGCGCTCCCGGGTCAGGTCGCCGTTCGCCGAGCGCAGGCGATCGAGGACTATCTGGTTCATCGGGCCCTGGACGTGGAGGTCGAAAAAGCGATCCCAAAAACGAACCTGCAGCGCGGACTCCCAATCGCCGGGTATCAGGCGGTGTTGGCCGGCTTGAAAGTGGTCCAGATACTCAATGATGATGCTCGACTCCGCCACGTCGCGCTGACGGGTGTGATCGTGGACCACCGGAAATTTGACCAGCGGCCACAGGGCTTGAAGCTCCGCCCGGTCGGCATCGTTGCCCAGGTCGATGATCCTTTTTTCAAATTCGACCTGGTGTTCGTAGAGTGCGATCAACACTTTGTGACAGTACGACGAGAGCGGGTGGAAGTAGAGAGTCAGCGGCATCTTTCGGTCCCTCGGCCAAGTGCAAACCCGTGCATTATCCGCCTGCACTCGCCGATGTGCGAGACGCTCCATCGTGGTGCTGTCTGGAGGTGAAAGGGTTGGGAGTTGCTTGATCTGAAAATAATTAAAATATCTTTCAAATCAATGCGATCGTAACTCGTTCGATGATCAGTCCGAACGTGGCACGCACATTGCTCCATTTCTTTGGCACCGGTTCTGGTGCGAATGATCCGGGACGACCCGGAGGCCTAGCGGCTCTGCGATATCTGGACGACCAGGTGACATTTTGACTAATCATCAGGAGGTTACTTATGGCGCCCACGCCTCGAACTACCCCTCATTCAGCGTTCGAACACCTGCCCCTGGTGGACATTGGCGGACTGTTTTCCGACTGCGCCGCCGATCGCATCCAAGCCGCCGCAGCGTTGGGGAACGCCGCGCAGCAGGCGGGTTTCCTCTATGTGACCGGGCACGGTATCGATCCGCAGATCATCAATCGTCTCAAGCAACGGACCGTTGAATACTTCGCCCAGCCGGTCGAGCGCAAGATGCAGGATTACATCGGGCTTTCGAGCAATCACTGCGGGTATGTCCCGGAGGGCGAGGAGCAGTTTGTCGAGGGCAGCATCGATCACAAGGAGGCCTTCGACGTTGGCTTCGACTATGTCCTGCCAGAGGGGCAGCGCCCCATGCTGGGGGCCAATCGCTGGCCAGTGTTGCCGGGTTTCAAGCAGGACATCAAGGCTTACTACGACGCGGTGTTCAGCCTCAGCCTTGCGCTGTTTCGGGGCTTTGCGCTGGCCTTGGGGTTACCGGAAAACGCCATCAGCCAATGGGTCAATCATCCGCCCAGCCAACTTCGGTTGATTCACTATCCGTATTCAAAGGATGCACCGCAGGATCGTCCGGGTATTGGCGCGCACACCGACTACGAATGCTTCACCATCCTGCTGCCGACTGCGCCGGGGCTTGAAGTGTTGAACGGAGCAGGGCAGTGGATCGACGTGCCGCTGGTCGAAGGTGCATTTGTGATCAATATCGGCGACATGATGGAGGTGCTGAGCAATGGCACCTATGTCGCCACGGCCCATCGGGTGCGCAAGGTCAGTGAAGAGCGTTATTCCTTCCCGATGTTCTGCGCTTGCGACTATGACACGGTCATCGAACCTATCGCGCAACTGCTCGAACCGGCAGCGCCGAGCCGCTATGGGCCGGTGGTTTGCGGGGAGCATCTGTACGCACAGACCCTGCAAACCTTTCGCTATCTCAAGCAACGCATGGCACGGGGCGAGCTGAGTTTGCCCAGTGGCGCCAAAGGCTTGTCGTCATTCGGCTACGCCGCCATCGGCGAGGAGGTTTGACATGCACCTTCACCAGCTTGTCGAGCAATTCGCACAACAACCACCCCAGGGTGTTCCCAACTGGATGCTCGGTTTCTACAAGCGCCGAGCGATCAGTTTTGCCGACGGCCTGACCGATGTGCAGACCCACGTGTGCTGGTTCCAGAGCCGCAATTTCACCATCGATCTGCGCCTGCCGCTTGAGCATCAACAAGTGCCGGCCAAGCCCTTGTCGGGGTACAGCGCGCAAGAGCTGCAAGTGCTCGCCAATTACGAAGGCTGGGAAGCCTTGTGTTCCTGGGAAGGCGAGACCCTGAGCTGGCACACGGACACGTCCTTGCAGGTGCACAATCGCTGGCCGGAGCCTGGGCTTCTCAAGCGCATCGGTGACTGCATGATCGAGTTCTCACCCAGTGACGCCTACGTCGAAGACTGGCGCTTGCAATCATCGGCACCGGGGGCATTGATCGGCTTGCGACTGCTGCACGAAAAGGAGCTGGGCAGTGGTCGCGTGCACCACCGTGGTGGCGGGCTGATCGTGTGCGGCGATCATGCGGCGCTGGTGCTCGGGCGGGCCGAGGTGCTTGAGTGCGGCCCCCTCGATCTGCGTGAGGCGGTTGCGCGCCATGCCGACGATCTGCAATGGCTCAGTCGTGCCTTCAATTTCGAAACTTCAGTCGCCTGTGGCTCCCTCGCAGAGGGCTTCAATGTGACCCTTTCGACCTGCGCTGCACGCATCGGCCAGCCGTTGATCTCGCTGGAAGGCTTCGAGATTCACCCTGACGGTCAGCACGTTTGCCAGTTGCTTCAGGTCGACGGCGTTGTCCGCGAGCGGTTGTTCGTGATCGACACTCTGGAGCCGCAGGTCAGCTATTCATCCGCCACCGGATTCACCGACCGTGCCGCGCAATGGTACGAGCGCGAATCCCCGACATTGAGCCGCTACACCCGGCCGCTCGTTTGAACCCAATGCGTCACCCCATTCATAACCCGTGAGGTTTCCATGAAGGCATTCTCGTGCGTGTTCTACCGTGTTGCAGTCGTGTTGCTGGCGTTGTCCTGTGTGGCTTTCGGTGCTTCTGCGGCCGAGAAAAAACAGTCGTTCAAGGTGGCCTGGTCGATCTATTCCGGGTGGATGCCGTGGGGCTACGCCAGCGAACACGGGATCATCGACAAATGGGCGAAAAAGTACGGCATCCAGATTGAACTGGTGCAACTCAACGACTACATCGAGTCGATCAACCAGTACGCCGCGGGTGCATTCGATGCCTGCGGTATGACCAACATGGATGCCTTGACCATCCCGAGCGCCAATGGCGTGGACACCACGGGGCTGATTCTGGGCGATTACTCCAATGGCAACGACGCCATCGTCCTGAAGAACGGCAAGACCTTTGCCGACATCAAGGGCCAGCAGGTCAATCTGGTGGAGTTGTCGGTGTCCGACTACCTGATGTCCCGGGCCCTGGACATTCATGGCCTGAGCCAGCGCGATATCAAGATCATGAACACCTCCGATGCTGATGCCGTGGCTTCGTTCTCCACGTCCGGGGTGACAGCGGCAGCATTGTGGAATCCGCAATTGAGCATGGTGATGAAGCAGTCACCGACGGCGGTTCAGGTCTTCACCTCCAAAGAAATACCGGGGGAGATCATTGACATGATGGCGGTGAACACCGAGACGCTGGCGGCCAATCCGGAACTGGGCAAGGCGTTGGTCGGTGCGTGGTTCGAGACCTTGCAATTGATGAGCGGCGACAGCAGGCAGGCCATCGCCGCACGTACTTCGATGGCCGAGCGCTCGGGTACCGACCTTAAAGGCTACGAGGAACAACTCACGCAAACCATGTTGTTCTATACGCCGGGCACCGCGTTCGAGTTCGCCAACTCCGACGCCATCCGCCATACCATGGACAAGGTGCGCACCTTCTCCTTTGCCAAAGGCTTGCTGGGCCAGGCCGCCACCAGCGCCGATGCGGTGGGCATGCAGTTTGCCGACGGCTCGACCCTTGGTGATAAGAACAACATCAAGCTGCGCTTCGATAGCCGCTTCGTGAACATGGCCGTGGCCAACCAGCTCTGAGCGAAGGCGACCATGAGCGTTCGTCTTGAACGCCCATGGCGTGTTTCAGCGATGCCAGAAATAACGAGTCAGCAGCGCATCGAGACTCAGTTTGCCGGGGCCGGAGAACAGCAGCGGCATAAAGGCCACGAGGTAGATCAGTGGCAGTTTGAAGTTGCCGAAACCCTTGTTGCTGATCGCGTAGCCCTGGGCGAGTTCGCTTAAGGTGGACCAGTCGGCTGGCCAGTGCACGGCTGCGGTCGCGACAAGGGTTACGACTATCAGAATGAATGCCGAAATCCGTGTGCCGAGGCCCACCAGAATCGCCAGGGCGCAGATCAGTTCAGCCCACATCGACAACTCCCAGTTCAACGTCGTCGACACGTGGTTGAACGGAAACGGGAAGCGCGACTGAATATCGGCGAACCAATTCTGGCCATTGAATTTTTCCAGGCCCGACTCGAAGAATTCCCAGGCGAGGAACACCCGCAAGGCCAGGGGCGCGATCCATTCGCCGACGCGGTCGAGGTTGAGGTGCAGGCCTTTGACGGCCGAGGAGATGGCGGTGTTCATGGGCGATGGTCCCCTTGATTGAGTTGAGCGCCGGGATCGGCTTGGCCAATCGACAGGCGTATTGCATCAACGGGATGTATCTGCGATGTGTCGCCTGGGTGGGGTTTTGAGTGTTTGGAGTGTCACGGGCGGGGCTGTACACACTGTGATACTTCAAGCACCGCTTATCCCCCCGTGGGAGCGAGCCTGCTTCAGATACATCAATGTGGCTGACCCACCGCTATCGCGAGCAGGCTCGCTCCCACAAAGGTCACCCACAAAGGGCAGTGACGCTCTCGCGCAATTGCTATACATTTTCCGGCCGCCCCTCAGCATGGTGATACCGCTTCATGTCTCTTGCGCTCGAACGTCTAATCGCTGGCACGCCGATCCCTTTCGCTGGTAACCGTGTCACGGTGGTCAGCCCCGAACTGGCAGCACGCTTCCAGCCCGGTGACCACTTGTTGGTGGAGCAGGTCAGCGGTGAACTGTTGCTGATTCCGGTGGCCGACCAGCACGCGGCAGCGGTGGCGATCGAACAGGCCGAAGCGGCATTCACGGCAATGTCTGCGGTTTCCGATCAGGCGATCAGCACATTTTTCGACCTGTTTGCCCAGCGCCTGGAAACCCCGGCGTGCTGGACCTTGATCGAGGCCGCAAACCTGGCTGACATCGAGCGGGCCAAGGCCCGTGGGCGTTCGACCACGCGCCTGCTGGCCGATGAGCGCATGCGCCGCGACATGATTGCCGGGCTGCGCGCCTGGCGCGATGCCTCGGCCACACGCGGCAAAGTGGTCAGTTGCGTCGAGCATGACGGCTGGAAAGTCGAGCAAGTGGTTTCGCCGCTGGGCATCGTCGCGTTTGTCTTCGAAGGTCGGCCGAACGTGTTCGCCGACGCTGCCGGCGTATTGCGCACCGGCAACACTGCCGTACTGCGCATTGGCAGCGATGCGTTGGGCACGGCCCAGGCAATCGTCAGCCACGCGCTGAATCCGGCGCTGGCCGATGCCGGTTTGCCCCAGGGCGCGGTATCGCTGGTGGAAAGCGTCAATCATGCCGCCGGTTGGGCGATGTTTGCCGACCGGCGCCTGTCGCTGGCCGTGGCTCGTGGTTCGGGTCGTGCTGTCAGCCAGTTGGGCAGCATCGCGCAGCAGGCGGGCACCGCTGTCAGTTTGCACGGCACCGGTGGTGCCTGGCTGGTCGCCCATGCTGATGCGGATGCCCAGCGCTTCGCCAGCGTGGTGCGCAACTCCCTGGACCGCAAAGTCTGCAACACCCTGAACGTATGCCTGATTCACCGCGACCGTGCCGCTGAGCTGGTGCCGCTGTTTCTCGATGCTTTGCAGCAGGCGGGCAAGGCGCGCGGGCAGGGCTGCAAATTGCACATCGTCGAAGGCAGCGAGCTGTACTTGCCCAGTGATTGGCAAACGGCAACCGTCCAGGTACATCGCGCCGAAGGCTATCAGACTGAAGCATTGGCCGAGCCCCTGCCCGAAGATCAGTTGGGCCGAGAGTGGGAATGGGAAGAAACCCCGGAAGTCAGCCTGAAAATCGTCGATGACCTGGACAGCGCCATCGCCTTGTTCAACCGCTACAGCCCACAATTCACGGTGTCGTTGATCAGCGACAGCGCAGAGTCTCAGGACCGTTTCTACCACGCGGTCAACGCACCCTTTGTCGGCAACGGCATTACCCGCTGGGTTGACGGCCAGTACGCGCTGAACAAACCGGAACTGGGCCTTTCGAATTGGGAAAGCGGGCGACTGTTTGCCCGCAGCGCGATTCTCTCGGGCGATGGCGTGTTCACCATCCGTAGCCGCATGACCCAGGTCGACCTGGACGTCAAACGCTGAAACCCTCCCTCCAGCGACCGCCAGTGTGCGGTCGCTGTCATGTTCGTCATGCGGCCTCAGTCGCTCTACCGTACACGGCGCAAGTCACCGGGTGCTCGGCCAGTGACACGAAGCTGCGGCTGTCGGTGTCCAGTGCGTCGATCGAACCGGTCTCGATGTCGTATACCCAGCCATGCAGGTTCAACAGGCCTTTTTCCTGTGCCAGGCGCACGCTCGGATGGGTCTGGATATTGGCCAGTTGAGCGATGACATTTTCCCGCACCATTGAACTCACCTTGGCTGCTTCATTGGCGTGAGGGCGCGACTCGTTGATCACCTTCGCCGACGCGGCATGTTGCAGCCAGCCGCTGACGGCGGGCAGGTGGTCCATGCAGGTGCACTTGGCCACGGCGGTCATGGCACCGCAGTCGGAATGGCCGCAGATCACGATGTCGGTCACGCCGAGCACGGCGACGGCGTATTCAACGGTTGCTGATACACCCCCGGGATGCGGACTGTACGACGGCACGATGTTGCCGGCGTTGCGGATCACAAACAGTTCGCCGGGTTCCTGCTGGGTCAGCAGTTCCGGTACGACGCGGCTGTCGGAGCAGGTGATGAACAAGGTGCCGGGGTGTTGCGTGGTTGCGAGGTGTTTGAACAGGTCGGTGCGTTGTGGAAACGCTTCTGTCTGGAATTTCAAAAAACCTTCGATGAGCGCTTTCATGGGGCTTGCTCCAAATCAACGTGGTGATCGACGGCCCGCACGAACGCTACGGGCCGGCATTCGATCAGAAAGGACGCAGGGGCAGGAACTTGCCGTCGAGGGTGATCACGGCGCGGGAGCCGCCTTCCGGGTCCTCGACTTTTTTCATGTCGAGCTTGAAGTTGATTGCACTGATGATGCCGTCGCCGAACTGCTCATGAACCAGGGCTTTGAGCGTGGTGCCGTAGATCTGGATCATCTCGTAGAAGCGGTAGATGGTCGGGTCTGTCGGCACGCCCGCGAGACTACCGCGCAGCGGGATGATCTGCAGGTGGGCCACGGCGTCAGCATCCAGTTCGAGCTTGTCGCCAACGACCTGGGCGGCATTTTCCGGCAGAGGATGCTGGCCGAGCAGGGCAGCGGTGACATAGGCCAGACTCAGCCCGGTGCCGTCGGTCAGGTCCTGCCAGGACAGATTCTTGCGTGCCTTGGCGTCGAGAATGGAAGTGGTCAGGGCCAGGCTGGTGTCGTTGTAGGCGTGGGACTGTTGCATGGTGAATCTCCTGTCGGACGGGGTGTTGCTTGGGTGTGAAGCCATCTTCTGCCGATACACTCATAGCGTCCAAGATCGATATACAATGCAATCTATAAGCATCGCCTATAGATGAGTTTTCCCATGCTGCTTCGCCATTTGCGTTATTTGCTGGCAGTCGCCGACCACGGTGGTTTCACCCGAGCCGCCGAGGCGCTGCACGTGTCCCAGCCGACCCTGTCGCAACAGATCCGCCAACTGGAAGAAACCCTGGGTGTCAGCCTGTTCGACCGTACCTCGCGCATGGTCAAACCCACGGATGCCGGTGAGGCGTACATCGAGTGCGCGCGCCGGGTGTTGGTGGAACTGGAGGCGGGCAAGCGGGCGCTGCATGACGTCAAGGACCTGTCTCGCGGCAGCTTGCGCCTGGCCATGACGCCGACCTTCATGGCCTATCTGGTAGGGCCGCTGGTACGGGACTACACGGCGCGTTATCCGAATATTCATCTGGAGATTTTCGAGTTGTCGATGGACGACATCGAGGCGGGTCTGGCCGATGATTCGCTGGATGTAGCGATTGCATTTGATCAAGTCAGAAACAACGAGATCGAGTCGATTCCGACCTTTACCGAGAACCTGGGATTGATGGTCGGGCGTGATCATCCGATGTATGAACGTCAGGCTGCCTTATCTGTCGATTCGCTGGCGCAACTGGAGTTTGCGTTGCTGACACCGGACTACATCACTCGCACGTGTATTGATGAGTACTTTGCCCAGCGCCACATCGCGCCCAAAGTGGTGATTGAGGTCAATTCGGTCAACACGCTGCTGGAAGTCGTTCGCAGCACGGCCATTGCCACGATCCTTCCGGTCGCCATCGCCCACCGGGACCGTGCACTGCACAGTATTCCCTTGACGGGGGCGCCTCAGCGCGGGGCCGCGTTGCTTCGGCGCAAAAACAACTATCACAGTGCGGCGGCACTGGCGTTTATGGAACTGCTTAGAGGCTTCTCTTTGTAGGCATTGCGATGTGGCGATCCGACTTGCCAGAGAAGAAGTCCGCAGGCTTGATGCAAAGTTCAAGGCCGCCTTCGCCAGCAAGCCGGCTCCTTCCGGTAAGCACGCATTAAAAAGGGCCTGCTCTTTATGGGAGCAGGCCCTTCTGGTGAATCAATCAATAATCAATACAGACGATCAATCACCCGAACTTCGTTCTGGTTCTGCATCGAGGCCCAAGCCTGTTTCAGGGTTTGCAGAACACTCCCGATAAAGTCCTTGTCGGCCGCCGCTTTCTTGCCGACATAACCCTGGCCGCGACGGTACATCTTCAGTCGGGCCAGCAGGTTCTGGTTGTTCTGGTCGAACTCGGCTTCATGGGCATGTGGCGACAGGCAATCGATATGAACCTGGCCCGACTTGCTGATCCAGAGAATATGGTTGTCGTGGCTGTCTTTTTTAGCCGCGAACATACGTGCCAGTTCTTCGATAGTTGGTTGATTGTTCAGATTCATCATATAAACCCCTTGACCAATTGGTGATCTTTCAAAGTTGATTCGCTAATACAGGTAGCCCATCGGTTAGTTGATCCCTGGCACCGAAACCAGGACGTCAGCGTTCGACCGCCTTATCGGGCGGGGTCCTGCGTCTGTTGCATGTAGTCGTGTTGAATAACTGCTACGCAATAGCGTCACAACGAAGAGAAGCGGCGAAACCTGGAAGTCACTGCCGACTTTTTCAGGGTCGGCCACAAGCTTCATGAGGATGGCTCGCCAAGTCTTCTCGCCCTTGTACTGGACGTTCAGGCCAGGTCAGCTTCTTCAATCTGCCTTGTGGGCAGCGTGTATCCGGGGAAAACAGCTCGGCGGTCAGACGAGCTTGCTCAAACGTGTTGCCTGTTCTCCCGATCGGGGAGACGTCTGCATCATGCAAGGGCAAATCGAAGGCGTCAACGGTTTTGTAGTGAATATTTTCAGTCACTACATATTGTCGGACAAAGCTGTTCGGAATTAGAAAACGAGACGTCAACGTGCCGTTCAGGGTGATGGCAGCGAAGACTCAAAGCGATAAAACGTGCAGGGACGCTCATCAACTGTTAGCGCGTGCCGGGTGAAAGGCCCGGCGCAGAGCGTTGGCATCACTGCAGCCCAAAACAGCCGCGCTGGCGGGTTGGCCTCGATATGGAAAATCTGCCATTGACCGGGGAGTCGGCTCAAGAGGGTAGACACGACAAAACGCCCGACACCCTGGCCACGAAAGCGTCGACTGATAAACAGGTAGCCCATGTTGTACCGGGCGCCTTGCAGATGGGTTTCGTCATCCACGGTTACGAAGCCCGCCAGTTCTTTGTTGACCTTGATCAGAAACGCTTGGGTCGTTGGTTTTCGCCAGTAGTCCTGCAGGGGCTGAATATTGAAAAAACCGTTCTCTCCCAGTTTCAGCGGTAGCCATTCGCTAAAGTCGTAGGTGTAGAACTGCATCAGGTTCTCGATGGTTTCAAGTTCATCGCGTTGAGCAGCGTGCAATTCGATTGAAGGCATGGTGAGGGCTCCTGATCAGCAGGCGCGAATGCGCTTGCGGTACAGGATAGTGTCAGTTGGTGACCAGCAGTTCCGGGCCGAGGTAATCGTTGATCTGATTGATATCGTCGTCGCCCAGGCTGCCCACCGAAGACGCCAGGCGCAGGCGCGACATCAAGTAGCGCAACTTGGCCTCGAACAGATCATGGCGCGCCACGAAGAGCAGCTCTTCGGCATTAAGCACGTCCGAGTTGGTGCTGGTGCCGCCTTCTTTGAAACCCTTGCGTGCCGAGGTCAGTGAGCGTTCGTTGGACTCGACGGCTTTCTCCAGCGCGCGAATGCGTTTGGCTCCGCTCTGTACGCCGCGGAATTCACGGTGGGTGCCAGAGATGACTTCCTGTTTCGTTGCGTCGAGTTCGTCCATGGCCTTGCTGCTGTTGGCGCTGGCCTGGCGTGTCAACGCGCTGACGCCGCCGCCGCTGAACAACGGGAAGTTCACTTCCAGCCCGACAGAGCCGTAGTGGTTGCGTTGATTCAACTCGGAGAGTGATTGGCTTTCGCCTGCGGTGTAGCCGGCAATGAAGTCCAGCGTTGGCCAGTGCCCGGCCTTGGCGCGTTGCACTTCCTCTTCGGCAAGATCGTGGCTATGACGGCGCGCATGGATCAGCGGGCTATCGGTCTGGGCTTTGATCAGCCAGTCCTGCACATTGCTCGGCAGCAGGGGTGGTGTGTCGAAACTTGGGCGCAAGGTGGTCAGCGATTCCGGGGGCTCACCGATATATTCCTGCAGCTTGAGCCGCGTATTGACCAGATTGTCCTGCGCTTCAATCAGCTCGGCCTCGGCGAGGTCGCGGCGAGCGACCGACTCGTCAATATCGGTGACGGTGCCGGCACCCAGTTCCATACGCCGCTTAGCCGAGGCGAGTTGCTCTTCGAAGGCACTGAGCTTGGATTTGGCCAGGACAATCGTTTCGCTGGCCAGAAGCACGTCGAAATAGCTTTCGGCCAGGCGCACCGCGGCGTCCTGACTCTTGGCATCGAACACCGCGACACTGTAATCGGCACGTTGTTGACCCTGACGGTACTCGGCCATCTTCTGTTTGTTGAACAGCGGCTGACGCAAGCGCACGTTTGCGCCCTTGGAGTTGTAGTCGAGGTCTTTATCGATACCACTCTGGCGTTGGCTGCCATTGACCTTGTTGTCGTAAGCCGAAGCATTGATCTGCGGCAACAGGCCGGCCACGCCGATGGCGCGATTTTCCGCGCCGGCTTCTTTTTCATGCACCGCGGCCTGGTAGACAGGGCCTTGGTACTGCAACAGATCCCAGGCTTGTTTGAGGTCCATGGCGCTGGCCGGCAGGCTCAGACTCAGAAGGCAGAAGAACAGGCAATGACGGTCCATTTCATTGTTCCTTGAAAGAGCTGTCCACACGTTCGAGCATCGGCTTGAGAAGATAGCTCATCATGTTGCGCTCGCCAGTCTTGATGGTGACGCTGGCGGGCATGCCGGGGCGAATGTGATTGCTGCCAAGCAGATCCATGCCATCGGGCGTGACTTCCACCTGGGCCAGATAGAACGGTTGCTTGCTTTCCTCGTCCAGCAGGCGGTCGGCGGAAATGGTCTTCACGCGGCCTGGGATGTTGGGCGTCTGGGCATGGTTGAACGCCGGGAACGCTATGTCCACGGCGAGGCCAGGGACCATCTTGTCGATGGCTTGTACCGGAATCATTGCGTCGACTTGCAGCGGTTCGTTGACCGGGACGATTTCCATGATCTTGAAACCGGGCTGAATGATCCCGCCGACCGTGGCGATGCTCAGGGAGTGGACCATGCCATCGATCGGCGAGCGAATGACCGTGTGGGAAACTTCATAGTCCAGCGCGCGCAAGCGGTCGGCCAGGGTGGTGTTTTCCTTGGCGGTGTCGGTCAGCTGCGATTCGACCTCCTTGAGGTAATCGTGCTGGCGCTGCAGGATGCGCAGCTTGATTTCGGTGGTCTGGCTGCGCACGCGAGCGATGTTATTGAGATTTTCTGCCTGGCCGGCGGAAAGGTCGGCATTGCTGCGCTCCAGTTCAAGCAGGCGGTTGCGCGGCACATAACCTTCGGCTGCCAGTACGCGGGTGCCTTGCAGTTCCTGATTGAGGAAGTTGATCTGCGAGGCGCGAGCGCCGTAGACCTGCTGCAGGCCCTTGAGCTGCACCGCCGATGCCACGAGGTTTTCCTGCAGGATGCTGATTTCGCCAGCGAGACCGGCGCGCCGGGTGTCCAACAGGCGCTGTTGCAGATCCATGGCGGCTACCAGACGGTGGTCGTCGCCGAAACGCTCGAGCAGCATGGGGTCGTAGTTCACCACAGCGTGGTTATCGCGTTCCGCTTCCAGACGATTTTCCACGGTCTTGCTGACGATGTACTGGGCGCTGACCGCACCTTGTTCAGCCAGTGCGCGCAACGAGTCGAGGCGAACCACCTCCTGACCCTTTTTTACCATGTCACCTTCGCGAACGAGGATAGCCTCCACGGTGCCGCCGCTCAGGTGCTGCACGGCTTTGCGATTGCTGGTGACTTTGACCGTGCCGGTGGCGACTACGCCGGCATCCAGCGGCGCCAGCCAGGACCATAGCAGGAAGCCGCCGAAGCCGGCGATCACCAGCCACACGCCCCATCGCGCAGGTTTGCCGACATCCAGATCGATGACGCTCTTGGGGTCGCTGCGAATCATCTCGGTGTGTTGCATGATCGATCACTCCCGTGTCTTGACGGAGGCCAACGGAGTCGACGCGCCGGCAGGTATCACACTGGCTTTGCGCAGCGCGGCGAACACTTCGTCGCGGGTGCCGAGCATCTGCACGCCGCCGTCACGCAGCATCAGCACTTTGTCGACGGCGCAAAGCACGTTGGGGCGGTGGGAAATCAGAATGACGGTAGCGCCGCGAGCCTTGAGTTCGGCCATTGCGTCGACCAAGGCTTTTTCACCGACGTCGTCGAGGTTGGCGTTCGGTTCATCCAGCACAATCAGATTGGGTTCGCCATACAGTGCGCGGGCCAAGGCGATGCGTTGCTTCTGGCCGCCGGAAAGCGGGCTGCCATCGGCGCTCAGGTGGGTGTCATAACCCTGCGGGAAACGCAGGACCATTTCGTGTACGCCAGTGCTTTTGGCGGCGCGAATGACCGCGTCGCTGTCCACTTCACCAAAGCGTGCGATGTTGTCGGCGATGCTGCCCTCGAACAGCTCCACGTCCTGGGGCAGGTAACCGAGCCAGGGACCCAGTTCAGCCTTGTTCCAGGTGAACATGTCCGCACCGTCCAGGCGCACCTTGCCGGCCTGCGCTGGCCAGACGCCAACCAGCAAACGGGCGAGGGTGGATTTGCCCGAGGCGGAAGGGCCGATCACGCCAAGGCTTTCGCCTGGCACAAGGCTGAAGCTCACGCCGCGCAGAATCGTGTTGTTGGTGCCGGGCGAACCGGCGTACACGTTTTCCACTGCGATCATGCCCATCGGCCGTTGCAGCGACATGCTCGGTGGGCGGCGCGGATTGTCACGCAGCATCTCATTGAGCCGGCCCCAGGCCGAACGGCAGCCAAGCAGTTGCTTCCATGATGCGATGACCTGTTCCACCGGTCCCAAAGCACGACCGGTGAGGATCGAGCAGGCAATCATCATCCCCGGGGTGATCTTGCCTTCAATCGCCAGCAGCGCACCGGCGCCGAGAATCAGCGACTGCAAGGTGATCCGCACGAAGCGCCCGGTGCTGCTGATCACGGCGGCGCGGTCGGAGGCCAGGGTCTGCATTTCCAGAATGCGCAAATGGCTGTGGTACCAGCGCTTGCTGATTGACGGCAGCATGCCCATGGCCTCGATGACCTCGGCGTTGCGCAAGTTGTTGTTGGCATATTGGGCGGAGGAGAGGGCGGCCTGATTGGCTTCGGCCAGGGGTTTTTGCGTCGCCTTTTCGGTGAGATAAGCCAAACCCATGAGAATCAGCGAGCCGATCAGGGTGAGCAAGCCGAGCAGCGGGTGGATCATATAAGCAACCAGCAGGTAGATCGGCGTCCACGGCGCGTCGAAGAAAGCGAACAGGGAGTTGCCGGTGAGGAACTGGCGTACCTGCGCGAGATCTTGCAGAGCCTGGGCCGGGTTACCTCCGGCGCGATTCAGGTTGCGCTCGAATGCGGCAGTGAAGACGCGACGGTTGAGGTCCATGTCGAGGCAGTTGCCGACCCGGATCAGCAGGCGGGTGCGGATCATTTCCAGGGTGGACATCAGCAGGAACAGGCCGATCACCAGCACCGTCAGCATCGTCAATGTTGTGACGTTTCGACTGACCAATGCCCGATCATAGACCTGAAGCATGTACACGGCTGGCGTCAACATCATGACGTTTATGACGCCGCTGAAGCCTGCCAGGGAGTAAAAACTGTGACGCAGGCGAAAGAGCGCGTCAGCCAGTTCAGAGCGGGTGCTCGGCGGCTTTTGCATTTGGGGGCCTCCCTCTTCGAAAGCCAATTGCATGACGGTGCAACGGCTAAAAGTCTAACTAATTCAGTAGGTAGCTATTCAATGCGCAGGCGGGTCGCTCTGTTGGCGAGGCTCCAATCACTGCTTTGCTCCCACAATCGCAGCGTAGGTGGCGTTGTAACAGTCTGAAATATCTTTTCGCTCTATAGCTACTTCAGTCTTTCTATATATCTTTTTAAAACAGCTATTTATGGATCCTATTTGCCGGTCGTCCGTTTTAATGACGTTAAATTGACAATCTTTTCTTCTGCAACTTTAGTCTCTGTTATCGGAGGACTTGCGCCTGAATCCTGTCAACGTTTTGTCAGTGTGAGAGGCGGTAGATCTTCTGAGGGAGCAAAAAAATGTCGGACCTTTCGTACTCTCGCAGAGTGAAAGGGCTGTCCAGGAGGTTCGCCTTTTCTTCCAGTTTCCATGGCCCACCCAGGGTCACGGATCGCTCTGCCTGATTGCTTGGCAAGCAATACATTTCGCGAATTCCAGGCGCGTATCCCGGGTCCCGGGTAACGGTTTCCTGCGCCAGCGCTCGCCAAAAAAACAAGAACCAACACACTGCGCAAGCCTGCACCTGACTGGGCGCGGAAGGATTGTTTCGTCCCGTGCTCTTCCCCAGATAGATCGAGGGCAATCGAAAATGGCTAATTTCAGCAAGTCGGACCTGGAGTTCATCCTCAAGCAAATCTTCATCGCAGAGGCGCATGCCGATGGCACCAGCCTGAGTGATTTGTTACCCAACACTCAGGTGCCATATGGCCTGCGTACCGTTGATGGCAGTTTCAACAACCTGGTCGCCGGGCAAACCGAGTTCGGCGCCGCGGACAACTCCTTCCTGCGCCTGCTGGATGCCCAGTATCGAGCGGCTTATGCCGCATCAGGGACCGTGATCGACCCGCAACCCCGGATCATCAGCAACCTGATCGCCGACCAGACCGCCAGTAACCCGGCCGCCGTTGCGGCGAACGGTGGTGCCGATCCGGTGATCAGTCCCGGTCTGGATGGTGTCTTCGGCACCGAAGACGACAAGCAGGTTTTTTTCATCCCCAACGAGTCGCCGGACGTTGGCCTGACCGCCGGTTTCAACTCGTGGATGACCTTTTTCGGCCAGTTCTTCGACCATGGTCTCGACCTGGTCACCAAGAGCAATCTTCCTTCTGAAATCGTGTTTATTGCGTTGCAACCGGACGATCCGTTGTTCGTGCCGGGCGGCCCCAATTTCATGGTGCTCTCGCGTGCAGTGCGCGCAGCCGGTGCGGACGGTGTGATGGGCACGGCCGACGATAGCCAGGTCAACACTACCTCGCCGTTCGTGGACCAAAGCCAGACCTATAGCTCACACCCGTCGCATCAGGTGTTCCTGCGCGAGTACGTCATCAATGCGGCAGGTGATCCTGTGTCCACGGGGCGTTTGATCACCAATCGCAATCTCGGTGACGACGGCAAATTCGGCACGGCCGATGACAGCGACAGTGGCAATGGCGGCATGGCCACCTGGGCAGTCGTCAAGGCCCAGGCCCGCGATATTCTCGGTATCAACCTGACCGACGCCGATGTGCACAGCGTGCCGCTGCTGGCAACGGATGCGTATGGCAACTTCCTCCGTGGGCCCAGTGGCATGCCGCAGGTGGTGATGCGCGTCGGTAATGGGGCTGACGGCACCGCGGGGACGGCTGATGACGTCACGCAGCTGGTCGAAGGCAACCGGGATGCGCCGATCAGCCTGGCCAACGCCGTGAGCACCGGGCATGGCTTTCTCGACGACATCGCGCACAACGCAGCGCCAGTTGTCGTCGGCGGCGTTCTGCAGGCGGATGCTGACACCGATGTCGGCAATGCGCAGGACGTTGGCACGCAAGGCAATAACCTGACCTATGACAACGAACTGCTCGACGCGCATTACATCGCCGGCGATGGCCGGGCGAACGAAAACATCGGCCTGACCGCCGTGCACCACGTGTTCCACTCCGAACACAACCGCCTGATTCAGCAAACCAAGGACACCCTCCTGGCCGCTGGCGATCTGGCCTTCCTCAATGAGTGGCTGATAGACGACGTCGCCGCCATACCGACGACAGTCGCCGACATCGCAGCGTTGGTCTGGGATGGCGAACGCCTGTTCCAGGCAGCCAAGTTCGGCACCGAGATGCAGTACCAGCATCTGGTGTTCGAGGAATTTGGCCGGACCCTTCAACCGCAGATCGACGCGTTCCTTGCACCCAACGGCTATGACACTTCGATCAACCCGGCCATTTTCGCCGAGTTCGCGCACGTGGTGTACCGCTTCGGTCACTCGATGTTGACCGAGACGGTGGATCGCTTCGATCCCGAGTTCAATCCGCTTCTCACCGATCCTGCCAACCAGGATTCGCAACTTGGTCTGATCGCCGCCTTCCTCAACCCGCTGGCGTTCGCCGGCAGCGGTGCGACTGCGGACGAAGCGGCCGGGGCGATCATTCGCGGTGCGACCCGCCAGCTCGGCAACGAGATCGATGAGTTCGTCACCGAAGCGTTGCGCAATAACCTGCTCGGCCTGCCGCTCGATTTGCCTGCCCTGAACCTGGCACGTGGTCGAGAAACCGGTATTCCCACGTTGAATGAAGCGCGTCGCGAGTTCTATGCCGCTACCGGTGACAGCCAACTCAAGCCGTACATCAGCTGGGCCGACCTGGCGGAGAACCTCAAGCACCCCGAGTCGCTGGTCAACTTCATCGCGGCGTTCGGTACCCACAGCGCATTGACAGCGGCCGACGTGGATACGCTGGTCGAGATGCGTGCGGTCGCGGCTGCCCTGGTGTTTGGCGGTACTGCGGTGATCAATTCGGGCACGCCCGAGGAGCGAACCTTCACCGCCAATCTGGCGGATCGCCTGGACTTTCTGAACAGTGCGGGCATCTACGCGATGAACAATGGCGTCACCACCACCGGCGTCGATGACATCGACTTCTGGATCGGTGGCCTCGCCGAGAAGAAGATGCCGTTCGGCGGCATGCTCGGCTCGTCGTTCAACTTCGTGTTTGAAACCCAGATGGAAGCGTTGCAGGACGGCGACCGGTTCTATTACCTGTCGCGTACCGCGGGCCTGAACTTCGGTACCGAGTTGGAAAACAACTCCTTTGCCAAACTGATCATGCTCAATACCGATGTTACCCACCTGTCGAACACTGTGTTCCTGACGCCGACCTTCACCCTCGAGGTCAATCAGGCCAATCAGTTCACCGACCTTGGCCTGGACGGCAAAGCAGATCCGACGGGCGGATTGATGATCAACGGCGTGGAAATCGTGCCGCTGGTGATCCGCAACAACCCCAATACCGCAGGGACCGATAGTAATTTTCTGCAGTACACCGGTGAGGATCATGTTGTCCTCGGCGGCACCGCCGGCAATGACATCATTATTTCGGGTGACGGCGATGACACCGTTTATGGCGATGGCGGCAATGACCGCCTCGAAGGCGGCGCGGGCAACGATGCGGTACTGGGCGGGGCGGGCGATGACATCATCAGCGACTCGTTCGGCGATAACCGTCTGGAAGGGAATGCCGGTAACGACGTGATCGTGGCCGGCAGCATGGCTGGGGCCGGTAACCTGATTCTGGGCGGCGACGGTCAGGACTTCATCATCACCACCGAAGACATCAGCACGATCTTCGGCGGTCAGGGTGACGATTTCATCCTCGGTGCCAAGACCAACCTGCCCGCTACCGGTGGCGAAGGTGATGACTGGATCGAGAAGGGCACCCAGGACGGGGCGCCTGGCGATAACGCCTCGCCGCTGCTCAATGACGACGTGATCGGCAACGACGTCTTTGTCGGCGGTCCTGGTTTCGATGAAATGATCGGCGAGGGTGGCGATGACATCTTTGTCGGCAGCGATGCCCAGGACAACATGGACGGCATGTCCGGTTTCGACTGGGTGACCTATAAAAATGACCGGATTGGCGTGACCGCCGACCTGAGCATGGCCGCGCTGGCGCAGCCCCATGGCAATGCGCCCAACCAGAACACCGGGGTGTTCAACCCGGTCGGTGCCTCACCGGCTTCGATCCTCGACCGCTTTGCCGAGGTCGAAGGCCTGTCCGGTTCGCAATTCGGTGACGTGCTCAAAGGCGATGATGTCGATGCCGACACCATCATCAACCACGGCGGTACCACAGGCAGTGCGCTGACCAATGTGGCGTTGATCCGGGGGCTGGCACAGTTTCTCTCCGATGCCGGCTTGCCGACCACCGGTTTTGCCACGGGCAACATCATCCTTGGCGGCAATGGCAGTGACTTGATCGAGGGTCGCGGTGGCGACGATCTGATCGATGGCGACAAATGGATCAACGTCAGAATTGCGGTCTATGGCCCGAATGACGTCAACCATACCGGCCCCGAAGTCGCCAGCTTCAACAGCATGGAAGACATGATTCCGTTCATGCTCGATGGCACCTATAACCCGGGCCAACTCAAGGCTGTGCGGGAAATCCTGCCCGGCACCTCGATAGGCGGGGCAGCTTTCGATACCGCCATTTTCTCCGGAGTTCAGAGCGAGTACACGGTCACTCAGAACACTCGCGGCACGGAGACTCTGACGGACGATGTGTGGACGGTGACGGATACCGTCGCGGGTCGCGACGGCACCGATACGCTGCTGCATATCGAACGCCTGCAATTCTCCGATGGTCAGCGAGAGCTGGTGCCGGGGCTCAATGCACAACCGACGGGCAGGCCGACCATCGCCGATGGAAACGGCGGAGCAATCACGGTGGGCGACACGCTGACAGTCAGCTCAGCCTTGGTGCGTGACACCAACAACATCTCCCCGGCTAATCCGTTGGGTACTCTCAACAGTACCTCGGTGTCCTACTACTGGCAGTTCGAGGCCGACCCAGCCAGCGGCGTGTTTGAGGACATCATTCTGTTGCCCGCCGGTGACCTGGCGTTCCAGAGTGCCGACGGCACCACGTTCAAGGTCTCTCCTGACCTTGCCGGACTGACGTTGCGGGTCAAGGCGATTTACCAGGACGGGCATGGCACTACGGAGGTAGTGTTCTCGCAGCCAACGTCCGTGGTGGCTCCCGGCGCGGCGGTCACGCCAACGACGCCGGCACCTGTAGGTGATGCAACCGCGGGTGGCGAAGGGCTGCACATGGTTCGCTCCGACCTCAACTTCATTCTTGATCAGATCAAGATTGCCGAAGCAGACGCGGCCGGTCAGGACATTCTCTCGCTGATCCCCAACATCCGTTCGGCGTTGGGCCTGCGGGCAGTCGATGGCTCGAACAACAACCTGCTGAACCTCAATGGCATCAACAACACCGAGTTTGGTGCCGCCGACAACCTCTTTCCGCGCATTAGCGATCCGGTGTTCAATTCTGCGGAGGGTGTGGGTGCCGGCTTCTTCGGCCCCGGTTCGCCGGCGTTTAGCGGCTCATCGTATCAGCAGACCAGCGGTGCTGTGTTTGACTCGCAGCCGCGCACCATCAGTAACCTGATCGTCGACCAGACGTCGAACAACCCGGCCGCCTACGCCACGGCGCACGATGTGGGTGCGAACGGTACGCTCGACTTCGGCCTGACAGGGCCAGGCAATGACGACGTGCTCAAGGATGGCGTACGGATCGTCGCCAGCCCAGGCATGGATGGAAAATTCGGTACGGCCGATGACCATGATGTGTACCTGTTCGAAAACACCACGGCGGATGCGGGATTGTCCGCGCCGTTCAACGCGTGGATGACCTTCTTCGGGCAGTTCTTCGATCACGGTCTGGACCTGCTCACCAAGGGCGGTTCGGGCACCGTCTACATCCCGCTGCAACCGGATGATCCGCTGTATGTGCCAGGCGGCAACACCAACTTCATGGTGCTGACCCGCGCAACCAACCAGCCAGGGGCGGATGGCGTTCTTGGTACGTCCGACGACATCCATGAGCACACCAACACCACCTCGCCGTTTGTGGACCAAAACCAGACCTACAGCTCGCACCCCTCGCATCAGGTGTTCTTGCGCGCTTATGAGCTGACTGACAATGGCCCCATAGCGACCGGCCGGCTGATCACCAACCGTGACCTGGGCGCTGATGGCAAATACGGGACCTCGGACGACGCTGAAATCGGTGGCATGGCGACCTGGAAGGTGGTCAAGGCGCAGGCTGCCGACGTTCTGGGTATCCGCCTGACGGATGCCGATGTCGGTAACTCGCCGTTGTTGGCGACCGATGCCTATGGCAATTTCATCAAGGGGCCGAACGGCTTCCCGATGGTCGTGATGAAGGGGCTCGATGGTATTGGCGGCACGGCAGATGACGTCCTTGTCGAAGGCGATCCGACTGCCCCGATCAGCCTGACCAATGCCGTACGCACCGGACACCAGTTCCTCGCCGACATTGCCAACAGTGCAGCGCCGGTGTTCAGCGGTGGTGTGCTGGCTCCTGATATCGATAACATTGCAGGCAACACGGTGCCATCCAATCCGCAGACCGGGGCCAACCTGGTTTACGACAACGAATTGCTGGATGCGCACTACATTGCAGGCGACGGCCGGGTCAACGAAAACATCGGCCTGACTGCCGTGCATGCGATCTTCCACTCCGAGCACAACCGCCTGGTTGCGCAGACCATGGACACCGTGCTCGATTCGGCGGACCTGGCCTTCCTCAACGAGTGGCTGCTCACTCCGGTGAGCGCATTGCCAGTCAACCAGGCTGAAATCGATGCACTGGTGTGGAACGGCGAACGTTTGTTCCAGGCTGCCAAGTTCGGCACCGAGATGCAGTATCAACACTTGGTGTTCGAAGAGTTTGCGCGGACCATCCAGCCCAACATCGACCTGTTCTTCGCACCGACCCAGGTCTATGACGTCGACCTCGATGCCTCGATCGTCGCCGAGTTCGCCCATACCGTGTACCGGTTTGGCCACTCGATGCTGACCGAGACCGTCGACCGCTACGATGTGGACTTCAACGTAGTGGGCGATCCGGCCAGCCCTACCAATCCCGATCAGCAACTGGGCTTGATTGCGGCGTTCCTCAATCCATTGGCGTACGCCGCCAGCGGGGTGACGCCAGAGGATGCAACCAGCGCGATCGTTCGTGGGGTGACTCGGCAATCCGGTAACGAAATCGACGAGTTCGTCACCGAGGCGCTGCGCAACAACCTGCTCGGCCTGCCGCTCGACCTGCCGGCGATCAACATCGCCCGTGGCCGTGATGTGGGGATCCCCTCACTCAACGCGATTCGCCGCGACATCTACAGCCAGACCGGTGATACCCAGCTCAAGCCTTACACCAGTTGGGTGGACTTGTTGCAACACCTCAAGCATCCGGAGTCGTTGATCAACTTCATCGCTGCCTATGGCACACATGACACGATCACGGCGGCGACCACGCTGGAAGGTAAGCGCGCGGCAGCGATGTTGCTGGTGTTCGGTGGCGCAGGTGCGCCGTCTGATCGCCTGGACTTCCTCAATGGCACGTCTACCTGGGCCAACGTAACTCGGGCCGGCAAGGATGGGGTACTGGGTACCGCCGACGATCTGAAGGGTGTAACTATCACGGGCGTCGATGCCATCGACCTCTGGATCGGCGGTCTGGCCGAAGAGAAAACCCCGTTCGGCGGCATGCTCGGTTCGACCTTCAACTTCGTGTTCGAGAACCAGCTGGAAAAACTGCAGGACGGCGACCGCTTCTACTATCTGGAGCGTACCTCTGGCCTGTCGATGAATGCCGAGCTGGAAAGCAACTCGTTCGCCAAGCTGATCATGGCCAACACCTCGGCTACGCACTTACCGGGCCTGGTGTTCTCGGACCCTGGGTTCTATCTGGAAGTGGACCCCAGCAAGCAGTTCAACGAAGGCCTGGGCAACGCCGATCCGCTTGGCGACAACAACGAGCAGGTGGTCTTCCGCGACAACACGCTGACCGTCGGACCGGACAGCAACTACATCCGCTACACGGGCGCAGAGCACATCGTGCTGGGCGGCACCAACGGCGCAGACATTCTGGTCTCCAGTGAAGGCGACGACACGGTCTGGGGCGATGGCGGCAACGATCGCATCGAGGGCGGTAACGGCAACGATCAGCTGCGCGGTGGTGCCGGCGACGACATCATCACCGATGTCGGCGGCGACGATAACATCCAGGGCGGCGACGGCAACGACGTGCTGCACGGCGGCAATGGCGTCAACCTGATCATCGGCGGGTTCGGCAACGACTTCATCGTTACCGGTGAGGACGCTTCCGATGCCATTGGTGGCCAGGGCAACGACTTTATCCTGGGCAGCAAAGCCAACGAGCAGGACATGGGTAACGAAGGCGACGACTGGATGGAGAAAGGCACCTCGGACGGTGCGCCAGGCGATAACTTCGACCCGTTTGGCAACGACCCGATAGTCGGCAACGATGTCTACATCGGCGCCGGCGAGAACGATAAGTTCAACGGCGAAGGCGGTGACGACATCATGGTCGGCAGTCTCGGCTTGGGTGACCGCTATATCGGCGGCTCCGGCTATGACTGGGCGACGTTCAAGGGGCTTGCCCAGGGGGTGAGCATCGACTTCACCGACCGCTTCTTCGATGTACCGCCGGTGCCGGGTTCAGGTGCTTCGGCACTGGTGCGCTTCGACATCATGGAAGGCCTGTCGGGTTCGTCCCACGGTGACTTCCTGCGCGGTGACAACGAAGATGCCGCTTCGCTGCCTACCGCCGGTGCAACCGGCAGTGTGCTGACCAACATCGACCTGATCGACGGCCTGGCGGATCTGCTGCCTGCCGGCGCGACGTTCTTCGACGGTGGCAACATCATCCTCGGTGGCAGCGGCAGCGACCTGATCGAAGGCCGCGGCGGTGACGACATCATTGATGGTGACAAGTGGCTGAACGTACGCATCAGCGTACGGGCAAACCTTGATGGCACGGGCCCGGAAATCGCCTCGTTCGACAGTATGGAGCCGATGGTGCCGTTCATGTTGAACGGTACTTACAACCCTGGCCAGTTGGTCATCGTGCGGGAGATTCTGACCGGCGATGACAAATTCGACACAGCGCTGTTCTCCGGTGTTGCGACGGACTACAACATTGTCGTCGAGGGTGACACGGTCATTGTGACCGACACGGTAGCAGGGCGTGATGGCGTCGATCGGCTGACGGGCATCGAGCGTCTGCAGTTCTCTGACGTGGCGCAGTCGTCGGGCGTGGGCACGGCGGTGAACGCCGGTCCGTCGGGTCACCTGGCGATCCTTGATGCGACTTCTGGCGTACGGGACGACACCCCTGTCGCCGGCCAGTTGCTGCGTGTGAGCGATCTGCGGGTGCACGACGCGGACAATGTCAGTGCGACCAACCTGACCGGTGCGGTTGCAGGTCCAGTGTCTTACTACTGGCAGGTCGAAAACGTTGTCGGTTCGGGCGTCTATGAAGACATCACCTTTCTTGCCGCGGGTGAGGCATCGCGGGCGGTCGGCACTACGTACCGGGTGGCGGACGATGTCGCGGGGCTGAACATCCGTGTCCGGGCGGTGTATCAGGATGCCAAGGGCACGCTGGAGATCGTCGATTCATCGCCAAACAGCACAGCGAGCGCAAGGCCGACGGTCACCGGGCTTTTGGTGCAGAACCAGCTGTTGACCGCTGACCCATCGAGCATCATCGACGTTGATGGCCTGAGCAACCCGCAGTTCACCTTCCAGTGGCAGGCGACCAACGGGGTCAACTTCGTCAACATCCCGGGCGCCACCGGTAGCACATTCTCACTGACCCAGGCTCAGGTCGGGGATCAGGTGCGCGTGGTGGTCAGTTACGTGGATGACTTCGGTGTGCACGAAAGCATTGCGTCCGACCCCTCGGATCCGGTCGCCAACGTCAACGATGCGCCGACAGGTGCGTTGCTGATCAGCGATACGACACCTGCCCGAGGACAGGTGCTGACCGCGCTGACTGGCGGGATTGCCGATGCGGACGGGCTGGGCACCTTCAGCTTCCAATGGCAGCAAGGTACCGGTGCTTCCTTCACCGACATCAACGGAGCGACCGCTGCGTCCTTCACCCCTGGTGCGGCGCAGGGCATTCTGCAATTGCGGGTGATCGTGCGCTACACCGATGGCTTCGGCAAGCTGGAGTCGTTGACCTCTGTGGCAACTGCGGCGATCACGGTTCCGGCTGGTGTGGTATTGCAGGGCACTGCGGCGGCAAACCTGCTTACCGGCGGCGCCGGTGACGACGTGCTGATTGGCCTCGGTGGGAACGATACGCTCAACGGCCTGGTCGGTATTGACCAGTTGTTTGGTGGCACCGGCAACGACATTCTCAACGGCGGAGACGACAACGACATCCTCAATGGCGAGGCCGACAACGACACCCTCAACGGGGGACTCGGCGCGGATGCCATGAACGGTGGAACCGGCAACGATACCTTCGTGGTCGATAACGTCGGTGACACCGTCATTGAGGCGGTGGGTGGCGGTACCGATCTGGTGCAAACCAGTCTGGCGACCTACCTGCTCAACGCAAACGTCGAGAACCTGACCTATACCGGTACCGCCAACTTCACGGGTAACGGTAATGCGCTGGCCAACACCCTCACCGGCGGGGTCGGAAACGACGTCCTCAATGGCGGTGCGGGTGCTGACCGGATGGTGGGTCTGGCCGGCAACGATTCCTACGTCGTCGACAACGTCGATGACGTGGTGGTCGAGGCGCAGGGTGGCGGTACGGATTCCGTGCAGACATCGCTGGCCAATTACTCGCTCAGTGCCAATGTCGAGAATCTGACCTACACCGGGGTCGGCAACTTCACCGGCACCGGCAATGGGTCGAACAACGCCATCACCTCCGGGGCGGGTAATGACATTCTCAGTGGCGGCGGCGGCGATGACATCCTCACCGGCAACGGCGGTAACGACACACTCAATGGTGACGGCGGTAACGACCAGCTGTTGGGTGGCATTGGTACCGATACCCTGAGCGGCGGCACGGGTGATGACAGCCTCGACGGCGGTGACGGGGCCGATGTGCTCAGTGGTGGAACAGGCAACGACACGCTGCTCGGCGGGCTGGGCAATGACAGCCTGGATGGCGGTAACGGCATTGATCTGCTCCAGGGAGGCGATGGCAACGACACGCTGCTCGGTGGTAACGATAACGACATATTGCTGGGCGGTATCGGCAATGACTTTATCGATGGCGGTAATGGCAACGACAGGGTGACCGGTGGTGCTGGCAACGACACGATGGTTGCCAGCGGTGGCAACGATATCTTCTTGTTCTCGGCGGGCTTCGGGGTTGATCAGATCACCGGCTTCGATGCCAACCCGGGGCAGGGTGGCCAGGATCGGCTGGATATTTCCGGGTTCAACATTACGGCTGCAACCTTTGTCGGCAATGTCACCATCGCCGATGTCGGTGCCGATACCTTGATCAGCTTTGCCGGTGCTGACTCCATCCGCCTGGTAGGGGTGGGCGACGCAACAACCATCACGACCACGGACTTCATTCTGGCTTCTTGAGGTCCAGATCAGTTCTGACGCAGGAGCGTCAACAGCGCAAGAGAGGGCAATGGATGCCCTCTCTTTTTTTGTGATGTCGAATAAATGAACATTACGAGGGCTTGGCCGGTTTTGCCGCGCGCTTGCCCGTTGTCCGCTTGCCGCTGCTCGAAGGTTTGCCACTGGCGGTCTTGCGCTTGTTTTTCCACGGAGTCGCTCCTCGCCCCGCGGGACTTGCCGGGCCGCTGATGGTCAGGCTCAACCCGGAACAGCGGCTGACTTGCCTGCTCATCCATGCCGCTTGTTTGGTGACAAACTCCTCAAGACTCATTTCCCCGCTTTGCACCATGTCCAGGGCCTGTTCCCATATTGCCGTAGTCCCCGGATCGGCAATGGCACGCGGCACGGCGTCGATCAGGCTGAACGCTGCGGGTGTTGCGGCCAGGGCTTTGCCGTTCTTGATCAGATAACCACGGTCGAGCAAGCCCTGGATGATCGAGGCACGGGTCGCTTCGGTGCCTATACCGGTGGTGTCCTTGAGTTTCTGCTTGAGCAGTGGATCTTCCACCAGTTTGGCGACGTTCTTCATCGCCTTGATCAGATCGCCTTCGGTAAAAGGCTTGGGTGGCTGGGTCCAGAGGTCCTTGAACTGCACGCCAGCCACCGCGCAATCGATGCCTTCGGCCAGGTTCGGCAGTGTTTGCGGCGTTGGCGCTTCGCGCCCCTTGGCCGGTGCCAGCGCTTCGGGCAGGGCGCGTTTCCAGCCCGGTTCGATGATTTGTTTTCCCACTGCGCGCAACGCCTCGCCGGCACAGTCGAAATCGGCCTGGGTGCGGTCGTATTCGTGATTGGGCAGGAACTGCGCCAGGTAACGGGCGCGGATCAGCGTGTAGACCGCACGGTGCTTGCCGGTCAGGCGTTCCAGGTTTTTCGCGGCCGCGGTGGGAATGATGCCGTGGTGAGCGCTGACCTTGGCGTCGTTCCAGGCCCGCGAGCGACGGTGCGGCTCAAGGTGATCTTGCAAGATGTTCAGGGCCGGGTCGGCCTGACGCAGCGCTGCCAGAATCGCCGGCGCCTCGCTGTGCTGGCTGACCGGCAGGTAACCGCAATCACTGCGCGGATAGGTGATGACTTTGTGGGTTTCGTAAAGCGCCTGGGCGATGTCGAGGGTTTCCTGGGCGCCGAGGCCGAGCTTTTTCGAACAGACTTCCTGCAGGGTGCCCAGATCGAAGGGCAGGGGGGCGACTTCGCGCATCCGCTCGGTGCGCAACTTGATCACCCGGGCGGTGGGTGCGCGGCCCATGGCCGTTGCCGCTTGTTGTGCCAGTGCCTGGTTCAGGCAGCGGTCCTGGTCGTCGCAAGCCTCGGAGGCCGCCCGCCATTGCGCGGTGAACGTGGTGCCGTTGTGCAGCAGTTGCACGTCGATGGCCCAGTAGGCGACCGGTACGAAGTCGGCAATGCTGCGATCGCGATCCACCACCAGGCGCAAGGTCGGCGTTTGTACGCGCCCGACCGGCAACACCCCTTGATAACCGGATTGGCGCCCGAGCAAAGTAAAAAGCCGGCTCATGTTCATGCCGATCAGCCAGTCAGCCCGAGATCGGCCCAGGGCCGAATGATAGAGGTTGAACGTGTCGGCTCCCGGTTTGAGCGCGGCAAGGGCCTTGCGGATCGAGGCATCGTCCAGCGCCGACAACCAGAGGCGGCGGATCGGCCCGCGGTAACGGCAATGTTCGACCAGCTCCCGGGCGATCATTTCGCCTTCGCGGTCGGCGTCGGTGGCGATGATCAGCTCTGAAGCTTCGCCAAGCAGGCGCTTGACTGCTTTGTACTGGCTGGCCGTGCGCGGCTTGACAGTCATCTTCCATTTTTCCGGAATGATCGGCAGGTCAGCCAGCACCCAGCGTTTGTAACGGGCGTCGTAGGCATCCGGCGGTGCGGTTTCCAGCAGGTGGCCGATGCACCAGGTCACCGTGACGTCCGTTCCCAGCCAGCAGCCATCGCCCCGGCGCCTGGCGCCGAGTACAGCCGCGATGTCTTTGGCCTGGGAAGGTTTTTCACAGAGGTACAGCTGCATAACCACCATCGTCGATCAAGTACGAGAGGTGCACAGAATGGCGGCTGATGCGTGTCTGAGCAATCTTTATCTGTATGCATGTACAGTTTTTTGTGTCTCAGCTGACTGCCGGCCCTTGCCAGGAAAAACCTGAAAGAGTACAAATGTACTCCATGACGACTTTAACGCCCCGCCGTACCGCCATCCTGACCTTTATCCGCGATCGCATCGCCGAACAGGGTCAGTCCCCGAGCCTCGCTGAAATCAGCGAGGCGTTCGGCTTTGCCTCCCGAAGCGTGGCACGCAAGCATGTGCTGGCCCTGACCGAGGCCGGTTTTATCGAGGTCAATCCTCATCAGGCCCGGGGCATTCGCTTGCTTGGGCAACCCCCACGCCCCGAACTGCTGGACATTCCAGTCCTCGGTCGGGTCGCGGCCGGTGCGCCCATCGGCGCCGATGCCGAGGTACACAGCCGTTTGCTGCTCGATCCATCGTTTTTCTCCCGGGTACCGGACTATATGCTGCGGGTCCGGGGTGATTCGATGATCGAAGACGGCATTCTCGACGGTGACCTGGTGGGTGTGCACCGCAATCCCGAGGCGCTCAACGGCCAGATCGTCGTTGCGCGGCTCGACGGCGAGGTCACCATCAAGCGTTTCGAACGGGTGGGTGACGTTGTGCGCCTGTTGCCGCGTAACCCGGCCTACCAGCCGATCATCGTCGAAGCCGATCAGGATCTGGCCATCGAAGGGGTGTTCTGTGGTCTGGTGAGGAAAGGTTGATGGGTGCCGTCGTTGCGTTGGATACCCTGTTCAATGGCGGCCAGGTCTGGAAGGGCCGGCCTGCACCGCCGGCCGTCAGCCCGCAACCCACCGGGCATGCCACGCTGGATGCCGTGTTGCCCACCGGTGGCTGGCCGGAGGCGGCATTGACGGAAATCCTCCTGGCCGGGCAGGGCGTCGGCGAGTTGCAACTGGTGTGGCCTGCGCTGGCGCGGCTGGCGGCGGCGGGCGAACGCATCGTGCTGGTGGCGCCGCCCTACGTACCGTATCCCCAGGCGTGGCAGAGCGCCGGGGTCGACCTGCGTCAGTTGTCGATCATCCAGGCCAGCGAGCGCGATGCGCTGTGGGCGACGGAACAATGCCTGCGTTCCGGCAGTTGCGGCGCGGTGCTGTGCTGGCCGCACAAGGCCGATGATCGTGCATTACGTCGCTTGCAGGTGGCGGCGGAGACCGGCCAGACCCTGGCGTTTGCCTATCGCCCGCTCAGTGAAGCCATCAACCCTTCGCCTGCGGCCCTGCGTATCGCCATCGACGCGCAACCGGCGCAATTGCGGGTGCTCAAGTGCCGGGGCGGTCTGGCCCGTTCGGCGCCGATTGCCTTCGCCGTGGGGCATTGAGGTTGCCATGCGCTGGGTTTGCATTCTCTTCCCGCAATTGGCGCTGGACGCGTTACTGCGTCAGCGTGCCGATCCCGATGAGCCTCTGGTTTTGCTGACCGGCCCGGCCCAGCGCCGGGTGTTGCAGGCTGTCAATGGTCCGGCGCGGGCGTTGGGCTTGCGCCCCGGTCAGTCCATGAGCGCCGCCCAGGCCTTGAGCAAAGGTTTTGTCACGGCTGAATATGACGCCGCCGACATCGAGCACTGGCAGCAGTTTCTCGCCGCCTGGGCCTATGGCTTCAGTTCCCAGGTCAGCGTGCATTACCCGCGAGCCGTGGTGTTTGAAATCGAGTCCAGCCTCGGGCTGTTCGGTGACTGGCCGCAATTCGAGGCACGCTTGCGTCGCGAACTTGGCGAACTGGGTTTTCGTCATCGCATCGTCGCCGCGCCCAATCCGGTGGCGGCACGGGTCCTGGCCAACGCATATGACGGCCTCGTGGTGCCAGACGATCAGGCCTTGCAGCATCACCTGGGACAATTGCCCGTCGACCGGATCGGGCTGGAGGCATCGGTTGCCACGGCGTTGTCGCGCATGGGGCTGCGCACCTTGAACCAGGTGCAGGCGTTGCCCCGGCATAGCCTCGCTCGGCGTTTCGAGGCCCAGGTGCTCAAGCATCTGGACGCGCTGCTCGGGGTACGCCGGCTCGCGCTGGCGTTCTACCTGCCGCCGGACCGTTTCGATGTGCGCATCGAGCTCAATTTCGATGTGCAGTCCCATCAGGCCTTGCTGTTTCCATTGCGCCGGTTGACTGGTGATCTGGCGGCATTCCTCTGCGGTCGTGACAGTGGCGTACAGCGTTTTGACCTGCACCTGGAACACGCCGGGTTGCCGGACACGTTGATCAAGGTCGGTCTGCTCAGCGCCGAGCGCGATCCGGCAATGCTCTTTGAACTGGCCCGGGGGCGACTGGAGCAAGTCCAGGTCGAGGCGCCGGTGCGCGGCTTCCGTCTGCGCGCCGAAGACTTGCCGAGCTTCGTACCCCAGCATCAGGAACTGTTCGATGATCGTCCGCAGCAATCCTTGCCCTGGGAACAACTGCGCGAACGCTTGCGCGCACGGCTGGGGGATGACGCGGTGCATGGCCTGCGCTTTCAGGCCGATCATCGACCCGAGTGCGCCTGGCAGGCCAGGGCCGACCATCACTCCTGCACGGGGCTTGCCGTCGTGAAGCGGCCGGGCTGGCTGCTGACTGAACCGTTGGCCGTGCACCAGGGCTCGGCACGCATCCTCATGGGGCCGGAGCGTATCGAGTCCGGTTGGTGGGACGGCGGCGATGTCCGCCGGGATTATTACCTGATCGAAACCCGCGCCGGCCAGCAGGGCTGGGCCTACCGGGCGGTGGGTGAGGACGGCCCGTTGTGGTTGCAGGGCTGGTTCGCATGAACATCGAATATGCCGAGCTGCACTGCCTGTCGAACTTCAGCTTCCAGCGCGGCGCCTCCAGTGCGCTCGAGCTGTTTCAGCGAGCCAAAAAGCTGGGCTATCAGGCACTGGCGATCACTGATGAGTGCACCTTGTCGGGGATTGTTCGTGCTTGGCAGGCAGCGAAATCCGTGGAGCTGCCGCTGATCATCGGCAGTGAAGTGCGTATCGAAAACGGCCCGAAACTGGTGCTGCTGGTGGAGAGTCTTGAGGGCTATCAATCGTTGTGTCGCTTGATTACACGTGCCCGACGCCGCACGCACAAAGGCCAGTATCAGGTGCTTCGTGAAGACTTCAGCGAACCGCTGCCGGGGCTGCTGGCGTTGTGGGTGCCGGATGCAGTCAACGCTTTTGAGCAAGGGCATTGGCTCAAACAAGTCTTTGCCGAACGCCTGTGGCTGGCGGTGCAATTGCATCGCGGCCAGGACGATGCCCGGCGCCTGAGCGAGCTGTTGACCCTGGCCAGGGAGTTGCGAATTCCCGCGGTGGCCAGCGGCGATGTGCACATGCACGCACGTGGTCGGCGGGCCTTGCAGGACACCATGACCGCGATCCGTCATCACTTGCCGGTGGCCGACGCCGGCTTGCGTCTGCACCCCAACGGCGAGCGGCATCTGCGCAGTGTCGATGTTCTGCAGGCGCTTTATCCGCCAGCCCTGCTGGAAGAAACGCAGGTGATCGCCCGGCGTTGCACCTTCGATCTGGGTCAATTGAGCTATCAATATCCCCGCGAACTGGTGCCTGAGGGGCATACCGCCACCTCCTGGCTGAGCGAGTTGACCGAGCGCGGCATCCGCGAGCGTTGGCCCAAAGGCGCCAGCGAAAAGGTGCGCGGGCTGATCGACAAGGAGCTCGGGCTGATCGCCGAGCTGGGTTATGAAAGTTATTTCCTGACCGTTCAGGACATCGTCGCCTTCGCCCGACGCGAGAAAATCCTGTGCCAGGGTCGGGGCTCGGCGGCCAACTCGGCGGTATGTTTCGCCTTGGGCATCACCGAGATCGACCCTGACCGGATGAACATGCTGTTTGAGCGCTTCATTTCCAAGGAGCGCAACGAGCCGCCGGATATCGATGTGGACTTCGAGCACGAACGCCGCGAGGAAGTCCTGCAGTACGTGTTCAATCGCTATGGGCGGGGGCGCGCGGCGCTGACCGCGGTGGTCAGCACTTACCATGCCGCCGGCGCGGTGCGTGATGTAGCCAAGGCGTTGGGTTTGCCACCGGACCAGATCAATGCCCTGGCCGATTGTTGTGGCCACTGGAGTGATCAAACACCGCCCGTAGGACGTTTGTGTGAAGGTGGCTTCGACCCCGAAAGCCCGGTGCTGCGCCGGGTGCTGAGCCTGACGCAGCAGTTGATCGGTTTCCCCCGACACCTGTCCCAGCACCCCGGCGGCTTCGTCATTTCCGAGCAGCCGCTGGACCACCTCGTACCGGTGGAAAATGCGGCCATGGCCGATCGCACCATCATTCAGTGGGACAAGGACGACCTCGACGCGGTCGGCCTGCTCAAGGTCGACATTTTGGCCTTGGGCATGCTCAGCGCGATTCGTCGTTGTTTCGATTTGCTGCGTCGCCATCGCAACCGCGATTTGAGCCTGGCAACGGTGCCTTCTGAAGACTCGCAAACCTACGACATGATTGGCCGGGCCGACACCGTCGGCGTGTTCCAGATCGAATCCAGGGCACAAATGTCGATGCTGCCCAGGCTCAAGCCTCGCAAATTCTATGACTTGGTGATCGAGGTCGCGATTGTCCGTCCGGGGCCGATTCAGGGGGGCATGGTGCACCCGTACCTGCGTCGTCGAAACAAGGAAGAACTCGAAAGCTACCCCTCCGAAGAGTTGCGGGAAGTGTTGAAGCGCACCCTCGGTGTGCCGCTGTTTCAGGAACAGGTGATGCAGATCGCCATTGTCGCTGCCGACTACAGCCCCGGCGAGGCCGATCAGTTGCGTCGGTCCATGGCGGCCTGGAAGCGTCACGGTGGGCTGGAACCGCACCAGGAGCGCCTGGCCGCGGGCATGAAGAAAAAGGGCTATACCGCCGAATTCGCCGCGCAGATTTTCGAGCAGATCAAGGGCTTCGGCAGTTATGGTTTTCCTGAGTCCCACGCCGCCAGTTTTGCCTTGCTGACCTACGCCAGTTGCTGGTTGAAGTGCCACGAACCGGCGGCCTTCGCCTGTGCGCTGATCAACAGCTGGCCGATGGGCTTCTACAGCCCGGACCAGATTCTGCAGGATGCGCGCCGTCATCATTTGCAGGTTCGCCCGGTGGACGTGCGCGCCAGCGACTGGGATTGCAGTCTGGAACCGCTTGCCGGTGCGCAACCGGCGATTCGCATGGGCCTGCGCATGATCAAGGGTTTTCGCGAGGACGATGCCCGGCGCATCGAGGCGGCGCGTGGGAACGGAGCGTTTGCCGACATCGCCGACCTCGGCGAGCGGGCGGGGCTCGATGCCCGTGCCCGGGAGCTACTGGCCGATGCCGGTGCGTTGCGTGGATTGGCCGGTGATCGGCATCGGGCGCGCTGGGAAGTGGCGGGTGTGCAGAAACAGCTCGGCCTGTTCGCCGGGTTGCCGAGTCAGGAGGAGGGCGCGGTGGCGCTGCCCAAACCCACGGTCGGCGAAGACCTGCTCGCCGATTACAACAGTCTGGGTACCACCCTCGGGCCGCATCCGTTGGCGTTGTTGCGCAGTGAACTGAAAGCCCGGCGCTGCCGCAGTTCAAAAGAGCTGCTTGAAGTCGAACACGGGCGACCGGTCAGCGTTGCCGGACTGGTGACAGGCAGGCAACGTCCGAGTACCGCCAGCGGAGTGACCTTCGTCACCCTGGAAGACGAGTTCGGCAACGTCAATGTGGTGGTCTGGCGCGACCTCGCTGAGCGCCAGCGTCAGGTTCTGGTCGGTTCGCAGTTGCTCAAGGTCGATGGACGCTGGGAGAAAGAGGGCGAGGTCCGGCACCTGATAGCCGGGCGCTTGAGTGACTTTAGTGAGTTGCTGGACGGTATCCATGTGCGTAGCCGGGATTTTCACTGAACCCGTAATTCCTGTAGGCGCGAGCCTGCTCGCGATGGACGACAGGACGCCGCAATTCGTCAGGCACCCCGCATTATCGTTGGCGTTTTTCGCGAACAGGCTCGCTCCTGCAAGGGGATCTGCTGAGGGCTGAGAGAATCAGCTATACCTCTATGAAACGAATGGCGTGCCTGATGCTCGAATCAAACGGGCGCAGATGAGCGGGATAGAGCCAAGCGATGCAGTTTCTAGAGGATAGTCACGGATGTTCGGGCTGGAGCGGCGAGATGGCCGGGCGCATTCGTGCGTTCGACTGGAGCCAGACCGAACTGGGCCCGCTCGACACCTGGTCCAGGAGCTTGAGCAGCACCGTGCAAATGATGCTCGCGTCACCGTTGCCGATGGTGATGCTCTGGGGCCAGTCCGGATACATGATTTATAACGATGCCTACTCGTTATTTGCCGGTGGGCGGCACCCTTATCTGCTGGGTTCTCCGGTGGAACTGGGCTGGCCGGAAGTCGCCGAATTCAATCGGCATGTGGTCGATACCTGCCTGGCAGGTGGAACCTTGTCCTATCGCAACAAAGAGTTGGTGCTATTACGTGACGGGGTTCCGGAAGAAGTCTGGATGGATCTTTATTACAGTCCGGTCGCTGATGATCACGGAGGCCCGGCCGGGGTTCTGGCCATGGTGGTCGAAACCACGGAGCGGGTGATATCCGAACGTCGTCGGCAATCTGCCGAGGACGCTTATCGCGCCGACAACGAACGGGTGCGCCTGGCACTGAATGCCGGGGCCTTGCTCGGTTCGTTCGTGTGGGACATCAAGGCCAATGTGCTGTCCGGTGACGAGCGTTTCGCCCGCACGTTTTCCTATCCGCCCGGGCAGACTCTGGAAAACCTGCCACAGGAAATCGCGGAGGCGCGCATTCATGTCGATGACTTCGATTGGGTTCAGGAGCAAGTCAGGCATTCGGTTCAAACCGGCGAACCGTTCAACGTCGAATACCGCGTCCTGCGTCCCGACGGCAGCTATCTCTGGGTACTCGCCAGCGGCTGTTGCGAGTTCAATGAGCAAGGCGAAGCGTTTCGTTTCCCCGGCGTATTGATCGACATCCACGAGCGCAAGACCGCCGAAGAATCCCTGCTCAGGTTCACCCGCAATCTGGAGCAGCGGGTGGCCGACGAAGTTGAGGCGCGGCTGGCGGCAGAAGAGCAACTGCGCCAGTCACAGAAACTTGAAGCCATCGGCGGCCTCACCGGTGGTGTGGCGCATGACTTCAACAACCTGCTGCAAGTGATCGCCGGCAACCTGCACTTGCTGGCGCGCCACGAGCGTGACAATGCCAATGTGCAGCGCCGGGTTGCCGCCTCGATTGCCGCTGTCGAGCGTGGCGCAAAACTGTCCTCGCAATTGCTCGCGTTCGCTCGTCGGCAACCGTTGTCGCCAGCGGTCTTCACGTTGCGGCAGATCTTCGACGATCTGGCAGAGCTGTTGCAGCGCGCGCTGGGTGAAACGCTCCAGGTGCACATGACCGCGTCCGAAAATGCCTGGAGTGTCTTTGTCGATCGCAACCAACTGGAAAATGCCATTCTCAATCTGGCGATCAACGCCCGGGATGCCATGCAAGGCGAAGGCAACATTGATCTGAGCGCCGAGAACATCCGCCTCGACCGCAATTTTTGTGTCGGCAAGGGCATCGTCGCCGGCGATTTCGTGCGTGTGTCGGTCGCGGATACCGGCGTTGGCATGCCGCCGCAGGTGCTGACACAGGCGTTCGAGCCATTCTTCACCACCAAGGCTGACGGGCAGGGCACCGGGTTGGGACTGAGCATGGTATTTGGCTTCGTCAAGCAAAGCGGCGGCCATATCGAGATCACCAGCGAGGTCGGGCAGGGGACACGGGTGCAGTTGTATTTTCCTCGCACCCACCGCTTGGCACCGGCGCAAACGCCGAATCCTGATGTGCATCAACCTGGCGGGCATGAACGCATTCTGGTGGTCGAGGACAATGATGCGGTACGCGCTTCGGTGGTAGAGCTGCTGCGGGACGAGGGGTATGAAATCCTGACGGCCACCAACGCGGACATGGCCATGCAAATGTTGCTGGAGGGGGCGGCGGTGGACCTGATTTTCACTGACGTGGTCATGCCCGGCCTGATCAAGAGTTCGGATCTGGCCGCCTGGGCAAAAGTCCAGGTTCCGCCAGTGGCTGTGCTGTTCACATCAGGGCATACCCGCGACATCATCTCGCGCAACCACCAACTCAGCCCCGACACCCATCTGTTGAGCAAACCCTATGGCCCGCAGGCGCTGACGCAAATGGTGCGCACCGTCCTCAACGGCTGACCGCCCCCTGGTCGCGATGGTGTATCAGCCGGCAAATGCGCTGAATGACACACCGCCATCGCGAGCATGCTCGCTCCTACAGTGGATCTGCGGTGAGCATAACGTCCGTGTGCGACGAAACCCCTGTAGGCGCGAGACTGCTCGCTCCTACAGGGGATTGGACTAAATTTCAGACACCGTCCAGGGTCCGGCGCACCTTATCCAGCAGTTCATTGATCTGAAATGGCTTGATCAGCATTTCCATGCCGCTGCCCAGGAACACCTGGCGATTGATCGCGGTTTCGGCGTAACCGGTCATGAACAGGATCGGCAACGCTTCGCGCCAGCCCCTGGCAATATCGGCCAGTTCCCGGCCACTCATACGTGGCAGGCCGACATCCGTCAGCAGCAGGTCGATGGACGGGTCGTTTTGCAGGCGCTCCAGCGCGCTTTCGATGTCGCTGACTTGAGTACAACGATAACCGGCATCGGCGAGTACCTCAGCGACGAACAGCCGTACCGAGGGTGTGTCCTCGACGATCAACACATGCTCACCGGCTCCCTGCGGATCGACATTGGCCGGTTCGACCAGGCTGGCCGTGGGATCGGTGCTGGCAGGCAGCATGATGGTCACTTCAGTGCCGCGTCGTGCCACGCTGCGGATGTGCGCATCGCCACCCGATTGCCGGGCGAAACCGTAAATGCTCGACAGCCCGAGCCCTGTACCCTGGCCCAGCGGCTTGGTGGTGAAGAACGGATCGAACACCTTGCCGATCACGCTGTGGTCGATACCGGTCCCGTCATCACGGACCGACAGTGCAACGTACGCGCCATCGGCCAGGTTCGGATCGCCATGGGAGTACGCGGCATAGGTGTTGACCCAGATGTTGCCGCCCTGGGGCAAGGCATCGCGGGCGTTGATCACCAGGTTGAGCATGGCGCTTTCAAGTTGAATCGGGTCGACCAGCGCGATAGCCGGTTTTGAAGTCAATTCCAGTTTCAGCGCAATGCGTTCGCCGATGGTACGCACCAGCAATTCTTCGAGGGAGCGAATGTGTTCGTTGATGTCCACTGGCCGCGTGTCGAGGGGCTGTTGACGGGCGAACGCCAGCAAACGGTGGGTCAGTGAGGCGGCGCTCATGGCTGAGCTCAATGCGGCTTCGGCATAGAACTCGACCTTTTCGGTGCGCGATTCGGCGACGCGTTTCTGGATCAGTTCCAGGCTGGTGATGATGCCGGTGAGCAGGTTATTGAAGTCATGGGCGATGCCTCCGGTCAATTTGCCCAGCGCATCCATTTTTTGCACTTGCAGCAGTTGAGCTTCGGTGCGCGCCCGTTCGGCGACTTCCTTGGCCAGTTGCGTGGTGGCGTCATCCAGTCGGGCCAGGTGCGAGCGTTCGCGATGGCGGTGCTCGGTGACGTCCTCGACAAACACCAGGCTCAGTTCGGGTGTGCGGTAAGGTGAAATCTGCCACAGGGTCTCTCGTGTTTCGCCCTGCACCTGCATGTTCAGCGTGCCTTTCCAGCGCTCGCCATAGGCCAGGCGCAGACGCAACTCGTCGATGATAGCAATCTGGTCGTCGGCGAAGCACTCACGCAGCGTGTCCGGGTCCAGGTTGTCCTGCACCAGTTGCGCGAATGCGTGGTTGCATTCATGTACCTTCAACTGCGCATCCAGTACGGCAATGGGCGCGGATACATTGACGAAGATCTCGCGAAACCGCGCTTCGCTTTCACGCAGGGCATTTTCGGTGTCGCGCACCCGCATCAACGTGCGCAGGGTGGCCAGCAGCACATCCGGGTCCACCGGGTGAATCAGGTAGGCATCGGCACCGGCGTCGAGTCCGGTGATGATGTCGCCGGTCTGGATCGACGCGGCTGACACGTGAATAACCGGGAGCAGGGCGGTAGCGCCTTCGGAGCGCAATTTGCGCACGATGTCGAAACCACTCATGTCGGGCAGGTTGACGTCGAGGATCAGCGCATCGATGGCAACACTCGCGACCAGTTCCAGGCCCTCGGTGCCAGTACCGGCCTCGAGCACTTCATAACCGTGGCGTTCCAGGCGACGGCGCAAGGCATAGCGCGTGGCGACGTTGTCGTCGACGATGAGCAAGCGCAGGTCACGTTTCATCGGCAGGCTCCATGGCGATGGCCAGCGGGATGATCACGAAAAAGGTCGAGCCCACGCCCGGCGCGCTCTGTACCCCGACTTCGCCGCCGAGCAGGCCCGCGAAGCGTTTGCACAGGGATAGGCCGAGCCCGGTTCCACGCAGGCGTTTTTGCAGCGGCGAGTCGACCTGGGAGAAGTCCTCGAACAATGCGCCATGTAGCTGCTGGGCGATACCGATTCCGGTGTCGGTGACGGCAAATCGCACGTGCGTCGCGTCTTCCAGTCGTGCCGAGACCCGCACTTCGCCATGGGTGGTGAACTTCAGCGAGTTGGAAATGAAGTTACGCAAGATCTGCGCGAGCTTCTTGTCGTCGGTGTACAGGCGCGGGAGGCCAACGGGTTCCTCGAAAATCAGGTCGACGGCACTGGTATCGACAATGGGCCGGAACATGCCGCGCAGAGCCGCGAACAGGTCGAACATGTCGAACCAGGCCGGGGAAATGGTGATGCGCCCGGCTTCGATCTTCGCCAGGTCCAGCAAGTCGTCGACCATGTCGCTCAACTCGCGGGCCGACGTGCTGACGAAGGCGACCTGCTTGTGCTGCTCAGGGCTCAAAGGTCCGTCGAGCTCATCGCTCAGCAGGCTGGCAATACTCAGGATCGAGCCGAGCGGGGTGCGGAATTCGTGGCTCATGTACGACAGGAAGCGACTTTTGAGATCAGACGCCTGGCGCAACTGCTCGGCCTGGGTATCGAGTTCGGCGTACAGCGCCAGTACGCCCTGATTGGTTTCATCGAGCTCTTCGCGCAATGCCGTGGCTTCGCTTTGCAGTCGGGCGATTTGCGCGGCTTGCTCATCAAGCGGGCTCAAGGGTGATTCAGCCATGGGTGGCCTCCAGAGCAATGACCAACACCGTGACATCGTCCCGACCGCGACAGAAATCGCGGTGCAGGACGGCGGCGATCACGGCGGGGTGCCGGTGCACCAGACCGGGATAGTCCTGCAGGTTCCAGCGTGATTGCAGGCCGTCGCTGTACATGATCAACAATTGTCCGTTCACTTGAGCATAGTCAAAGGGTTGTGCCTTTCGATATTGCACGCCGACGATGCCGGGGTGCGAGGCGAGGCCGCGGGATTTTTCCGGTGCAATCAGGCAGGCGCCGATGTTGCCGATGCCGGTGAAGGTCAATGAATTGCGGGCCGTATCGACCTGCGCAACGGCCACGGCACCGCCACGGGTGGCGGTCATGGCTTGGTGAAGGTCCTCCATCATCAGTACCGGTGAGACAAATGGCGACAACGCGAAGGCTTTTTCGCCGGCGCGAGCGGCCACTTCCGCGTCTTCGCCATGCCCGAGTCCGTCGATCACCAGGGCGCTGATGTGTGGACCGTCAAAGGCCAGATGCCAGACATCGCCGCAGGCCGGGTCGTTGTGCAAAGAATGCTGGCTGACGCCGATTCGCCGGTCCGGGGCCTTGTCTTCGCGTGGGTAAAGTCGGGTCAACAACACAGCGCCACGGTGGTCGGCGTACACATCAAATACCTGTGCCTGGCGTGACACCGCGCCCAATCCGATGCCCTGTGTGCCCCCCGTGGAAAAACCATCGGTGAGGCACGCCTGCAAATCAAAGCCCTGGGCGCGGTCGACGGCGAGCATTTCGATACCGAAGCCACCCTTGCGCGGCAAGACGCGCAAGTGCATTTCGCCCCGGGCTGCATGCTTGAGGATATTGCTCGCCAGTTCCGTGGCCACCAACGCAACCCGCCCGGCATCGGTCGCATCGAAACCGTGTATTTGCGCCAGGTTTTGCGCGGTGCGCCGGGCATGGCCGATCTGGCTGCTGTCCTCGATCGCCAGGACTTGGGTCATCGACCCGCCGATGTTCATGTCCATCGGGTGATCGTAACGCGAGTGCCTTGGCCTGGCGCGGTGTCGAGCTCAAACTCGTCCACCAGGCGCTTGGCGCCGGTCAGGCCCAGACCCAGACCGGAACCGGAGGTCCAACCGTCGGTCATCGCCAGTTTGATGTCCGGGATGCCCGGCCCTTCATCGCGGAAGGTCAGGCGCAAGCCACAACGGGCATCGTCATCGAGGATTTGCCAGTCCATGTCACCGCCACCGCCGTAGACCATAGTATTGCGCGCCAGCTCGCTGACGGCGGTGACCAGTTTGGTCAGGTCGATCAGGCGCATGCCGCATTCCTGCGCGAGTTTGCGCGCGGTCTGGCGGGCCAGCACCACGTCCTGCTCGATGTTGATCGACTGAGTGCCGCTGCTGCGCACGTTCATTGCTCACGTACTCGGTCCTGCAACAGTTTCATCCCGCGTTCGACATTCAGCGCGGTTTTCACGCCGGGTAACGTCAGGCCCAGTTCAACCAGGGTGATGGCGACCGCGGGTTGCATGCCCACCAGCACGGTCTGGGCATCCATGATGCTCGAGAGCCCGGAAATGGTGCCAATCATCCGGCCGATGAACGAGTCGACCATGTCCAGGGCCGAGATATCGATCAGTACACCCCGGGCGGATGTTCGGCTGATGCGCTCGGACAGATCGTCTTGAAGGGTCAGGGCCAACTGGTCATGCATGTCGACCTGAATGGTCACCAGCAGAAAGTCGCCCATCTGCAAAATAGGAATGCGCTCCATGGGCTCAATCCACCTTGCTGACAGTCAGCCCGAGTCGGGTCAGCGCGAGTTTCAGGGCATCGGCCAGGTTGGCTTTGGTCACCACACCTTGCAGGTCCAGGCCCAGGTGCACGATCGTCTGGGCGATCTGCGGGCGCACGCCGCTGATGATGCAATCGGCACCCATCAGGCGAATCGCCGTGACCGTTTTGAGCAAGTGTTGCGCCACCAGAGTGTCAACTGTCGGCACGCCAGTGATGTCGATGATTGCAATCTCCGAACCCGTGTCGACGATGCGTTGCAGCAACGATTCCATCACTACTTGGGTGCGTTGTGAGTCGAGGGTGCCGATCATTGGCAGTGCCAGCACGCCGTCCCACAGTTTGACCACGGGTGTCGACAGTTCAAGCAATTCTTCCTGCTGGCGCTTGATTACCGCCTCGCGGGACTTCTGGAACGTGCGAATGGTGTGCATGCCGAGGGCATCGAGCAGTTCGGAAATCTCCCAGAGCTGTTCGGCCAGCAGCGCCGGGCTGTCCTGATACTGATTTTGCAGCAGTGCAAAGAGCGGACCTTTCAACGAAAAAATGAAACTGGCGGTCTGGTGCGAGTCCTGCCCGAGGAGGGCGCGACTATGGGAGAGTTTTTCGAGGAATTGACGGATATCGTTCCAGCCGGCGGCGGTGATGTTCTGGCCGTTGCCGTTTTGCAGGCCGGCGACGATCAATTGCAGAAAGTCGGACGTCTGCTGCTGCAAATCCTGCTCTTTAAGGTTGCGTGTGGCACCGCTGGCTTCCAGGCCGTTTTTCCATTCGGTCAGCAATTGAGCCTGGTTTTTGATCATTGCATCGAGTGTGCTGGTCTGCAGTGCCGCCATGTGCTTTGACTCCTTGAAAGTGTGTGCCGATTCTCCAAAAAATGATCGGCGCAAGTCAGTGACATTTGCCGTACGAAATAGTTGTTCGTCCCGGGCAGGAATTTTTCTTGTGTGCACCCAGAACTGTAGGAGCTGGCGAAGCCTGCGATCTTTTTTTTTGCGTTTGCCGAACGTCGTCCAATAAAAAAGCCGCGCCAGGGGACGCGGCTTTTGGTGATTGTGCGAGGCAATTATTTGCTCGGATGAGCAGCCTGAAGTTTTTTCGCCATCTCCAGGTGTTTTTCCAGCGCCGGCAGCATTTTCTGCGCAAAGCCCTTGAGCTCGGTGGCGCCTTTGGTTTTATCGTCCGTCACGGTATTGGCTTCTTTCTTGAACAACTCAATGGTGTCTTCGTGGGCCTTGACCTGGTTGTTGGCGTAGGCCTCGTCGAAGGATTCATCGCGCATGTCGAGGATCTTTTCCTTGGCCTGCTTCACCAGCGTGGTGGTGTCTGGCACCTCGATGTCATTTTTTTTTGCAATGGCTGCCAGTTCATCGTTGGCCTTGGAATGATCGGTGATCATCATGTTGGCGAACGACTTCACGTCGGCAGAGGCACTTTTTTCCAGCGCCAGGCGGCTGGTTTCGATTTCCGCAATGCCGCCGGCGGCTGCTTTATCGACAAAATCATTGGAAGTGGCAGCGAAAGCCGTGCCCATGCTGGTACTCAGGGCTACGGCCAGGGCGAGGTGGCGCAAGTTCAATCCGTCCATTGGTCTTTCTCCACACGGGTTTTCATGGGTGATCCGGTGATCGTTAACGTGTGGAGGCCGATTCAGACACAAAGGTTTTATCGCATTTGCGACAGGACGACGAACGGACACCGCTGGTCTGACAGGTGGTCGACAGAACCGCCCAACCAAGGCCATTCTGATAGTTGGTGAACGCAATCGATCGCGTTTCACTACCGATCATCAAACGGAGGTGTTCCATGCCGGTGTCCCATGACCTTTATCAGGATCTGAAACGTTCAAAGGAAGAAATCCAGCAGAAACGCTCCAAGGATCCATTACTGGATTCGTTGCTCAACAAGTACTCACAGGCAGATGCCGAAGTGTTGAAGGCAGAGGAAGCAAAATCCAGCGATGACACGGTGACAAAGCTCAAGGCGAAGCGTTTGGAGGTCAAGGACAAGATCGTCGAGCAACTGCAGTCTTCGTCCTGACCCGGAAGAAGAGCCAGACTGAACCCGCCCTTGTAGGAGCAGGCTCGCCCGCGATGATGCCAGTCCATTCAACATTGATGTTGGTTGACTGGCCCATCGCGAGCAGTCTCGCTCCTTCAGTTGTTTGTCAGAATGCCTTGCTCAACGGCAACCGCACCATGTGCTGCGCCTTTAGCGAACCAAAATACAACCAGTCCCCATATTCGCGCACCGTGGTAATCGGCGAGTAATTGCCTGCGCCAGCATCCTGCAGGTTGGCAATGACCTTGCCCTCAAGGTCAAGGCCGAGGGCGAACCCGTGTTTCTCTACCGGTTTGGGCAGCACGGTCAGGGCCCGAACAATGATCTTGCGCACGAACGGGTGTGGGGCGGTGGCGTCGAGCAGTGCATTGCGCGGCGCATACAGCGCTACCCAGAAGCGGTCGTGACCGTTGAACGACAGGTTGTCCGGTAAACCGGGCAAGTTGTCGATGAACAGGTCGTGGGTGCCCGCTTTCGGCCCGCTGAGCCAGTAACGGCTGATGCGGTAGGCGCCGGTTTCGTTGACCAGCACAAACGCATCGTCCGGCCCCATGGCGACGCCGTTGGCGAATTCCAGTTTGTCGAGCAGTACGGTTGTCTTGCCCGTCTGGAAGTCATAGCGCAGCAAACGACCGTCACCGCCATGCTCAAGCACTGCCTCTCCATCATGGCCGTAACCGAAGCGGCTGGATGCGTCGCTGAAATAAGCGTAATGACCAGGCTTGTCGATGATCACATCGTCGGTAAAACCAAACGGCGTGCCGCCAGCCTCGGTGGTCAGCGCGACCAGCCGTCCCTGGGCGTCCAGTGACAATAGTCCTTTGATCGCATCGGCGATCACCAGCAAACCATTGGGATGGCGAGCCAGCCCCAAGGGGCGGCCACCCGTATCGGCCAAAACTTTGGTGGTCTTGCCGTCAAGGCTGGTGCGGATCAGACGGCCATCGTGCAGTCCGGTGATGAGGCTGTCGTTCTCCAGCAGCAAGGCTTCTGGCCCGTCGATGTCCGATGCGCCTACGCGCTCCACGCCTTTGAGGCGCTGATTCTCGGCAAAGGGGCCATCGGTGAGAGAGGGCGCTGGTTGAGGTGTCCAGGCCACCGGTTTGACCTTGGTCGGCATCAACAGCAAGAAGGCACCAATCGCGATGATCAGGGCCAGCACGAAATGGCGCACCTTCACGCGTCAACTCCCGCCGCCAGGTGGTGTTGAGCCTTCTCGCGCAACGCCCGCAGTGATGCCGCCGACTCGTGATCGATACGACGCTTGAGCAGCAACTGGTTGGCAATTCGCATCGCCAGGCTACTGAAGCGGTACTCCAGCGTACGGGTGAAGCGGGTGTCTTCACCTTCGCGGCTGCACTCGTAGGTCACGATCAAGGACAAACCATTGTCACCCTGAGCCTGCGCACTCCAACGTCGCCCGGGCAAATATTCCTGCACTTCCCAGCTCAGGTGACCATCGCGTCCACCGGCGCGAATGTCTTCCTCGAAGCGCGCACCGGCATGCAACGGACCTTTTGGGCCGTCGATCCGCAGCGACGACGGATGCCATTGCGGCCACAGAGACACAGTGCTGGCGTAGGCAAGTACCTGGATTGGATGTCCGGCAATGACGGTCTGATGCTGCATGCGGGTCATGGGGATTCTCGTCAGGTTGAACAGTTCAGGTTCCGGCTCCCAGTAGAGGGTGCCAAACAGGTAGTCCATCAGCGGAAAAACGATGTTGAAATTGCGCTCCTGCATCAGTTCGCGGCGATGATGCAGCTCATGCAGGCGGCGCATCTGGCGAATCCACGGCAGACGCGAAATCGGGATGTGCGGGGGCAAGTGTTCGCAGGCATGGAACACTTCATAGGCCAGGTAGCCGACGACCAGGCAACCCGCGACCAGTCCGGCGACATTGGTATTCCATTGTTTGAGCAACCACCACAGCGGCAGGGTGATGACCAACGTGTGCAACACAATCAGCCACGCTGGAAACAGAATCACCCGCCAGTCCCGCGCATCTTCGTAGGTCATGTGGCCGGGAGCGAAAAAGCTGTGGTGGTCGCCGGCATGTCGGGCATAAAACATTCGGGAGAAGCTTTTTTTGTGATGCCCAAGGTGACGGTGGGCGCCATATACCCCGAGGTTCAAGAGCAGCAGGGTCACGGGCACCGCCAGCCATTCTGCTGGCCGAACCTGATGCACATTGCTCCAGAAAGCGCTGATGGCCACCGACCCGAACAGCAAGACAAATGTGCCGTGTAGCCATGGGTTGTAGCGTGGATGAACGGCGGCACGGTAGCGGCTGCGGAATGCATCGGTGGTCTGCCTCACTGCAATCACCTGTCGTTTTTGTTATCCCCAGCAGATTAGTCGATTTCGGCGTTCAGACAGGTGAACCTGAAGGACACAACCGCCATGCTCCGGTGAAAAATGCATTCAGGTCAGCGGATCCCAGCGTTGCGACCAGTCTTCGTTGGAGTCGATGACTTCGCGCAGCAGATCAAAGGCCTGTTGCAGGGTTGGCGAGTCGCGGTCGCGGGAGTAAACCAGATAGGTCGGGTAATTGAATTCCGGGGCCTTTGGCACCCGTTCCATTGCTCCGCTTTCCAGATAGCTCTGTACGACGCGGGTCCGGAAATAGCCGCTGCCACCGTTTTCAAGGATGTACTGCAAACCCAGCGGCCCCAGGTTGAAGCTCAAGGCAGCCTTGGAGTTTTCCGGCAGGGCAGTATCGTGTTGGCGCCGGAAATCAGGGCCCCAGTCGATGTAAACATAAGGATCGGGTCGATTGGCCAGGCGCACCAGGATGAGTTTTTCTTCGAGAACCTGCTCGACCTGAAGGCGTGGCCAGTATTGGGGTTGATACACCAGCGCCGCATCCAAAACCCCCAGTTCCAGCTGACGCAGCAGGTTTTCGCCGTCACGGATTTCCATGCGCAAGGCATGGCTGGGGATCTTCACTCGAATTTGGCGGGCCCAGCCGAGCATCAGCGGGTTGCACAGACTGACCTCGCCACCAATGTGCAACACATTGTGATAACCCTCTGGCAACGGCAGGTCCCGTCGTGCGGCTTCCCAGGTTTCCACCAGTTGATTGGCGTAGACCACAAAGGCTTCACCGTTGGGCGTCAAGCGTGCTCCTGCGCGATTTCGTATAAACAGAGTGCTGCCCAGTTGGCCTTCAAGTTTCTGCACGCGGGCGGTGATTGCGGTTTGTGTCACATGCAGTTTTTCCGCCGCCGCAGCCAGGCTGCCGTGGCGGACGATTTCGAGGAAGGTGCGGGCGAGGTCGATATCCATGGGCAGGCCGGTGTTGAAGGTGCTCGTATTGTAGGAGTGCCTGCCGGGCACAGATACAGGATTGTGAAAGACTCAAACAACAAATCCCGCCACGAGGGGCGGGATTCGCTTGCAGCCAGACGACTCCCGAAGATCGGGAGCAGCGTGCTTAGCTTGGGAACAGCTCGGACAGTTTCATGGCCAGCATCATGTCGCCTTCAGCGCGCAGCTTGCCGCCCATGAACGCTTGCATGCCGTCGGTTTCGCCGCTGACGATGCCTTTCAAGGTTTCCTCGTCCATCACCAGGGTCACCTGGGCGTCCGGGTTTTCGCCTTCCTGCAACTCACAGGTGCTGTCCTTGACGATCAGCGAGAAGTTCTTGGTGTCGTCGATGCGAAAACCGAAGACCAGGTCCAGACCGGCGGCAGCGGCTGGGTTGAACTTGGCTTTCATTGCTTGTACGGCATCAGCTACGGAGGTCATGGTTCGATCCTTTCTTGGGTAAAAAGAGCTGGGTGAATACAGCCAGGGTCACAATAGTCCGGACTCAGCGAAATGTGATGAGTTCCGGGGCCTTCAACAGTTGCAGGTGCGTTTGACTGTTGAAGGAAGCCAGCGACACCTCGCGACCACGGAATTTCAAGTGGTTGAGCGAGGTGTTGACGATTTGCCAGTTCAATTCAAAGGCCTGTTTTGCAGGCATTTGCGTAATAAGGTGGAGCAGGGCAGTGATGGTGCCACCGGAAGTAAACACGGCGATTTTCTGGGTATTGTCGGCTTGTTCAAGGATTCGGTGCAGGCCAGCCTGAACCCGCTCGACGAAGCCCAACCAGCTTTCCAGCCCGGGGGTGTCATGGGTGCCGGCGAGCCAGCGTTCGATGATCAGGGCAAAAATGCGCTGGAACTCACCGCGGTTTTGCGTCGCGTTGCGCAGGATGTTCAAGGCGTCTGGCTCGTCTGCCAACATCGCCGGCAACAGTGCGCGGATGACTGCGTCAGCATCGAATTCGTTGAACGCTGAATCAGTCTCCAGGATCGGGACCGGCAGGCCCACGGCAGCGAACTGTTCCAGCGCGCTGTTGGCGGTATGCTGCTGACGGCGCAAATCGCCCGCGAGGCAGCGATCGAAGCTGATCCCGAGTTCGGCCAGGTGCTGGCCGAGGATTTCTGCCTGGCGAATACCGGTCGGCGACAGGACGTCATAGTCGTCTGCACCAAAGGAGGCCTGGCCATGTCGAATCAAATAGATACTGCCCACGTCCGCGTCATCCCGGTACGTTGAAGGTTTGGCGAGGTTATGGGGATGGCGGTGAGCTGTCAATGAAAAAACATACGCTTGTTTGAAATGCTCGTTACACGCCTGTTGCCAGAGGTTTCACGGCTGGCCGATGAGCTGGCGCATGGGTATGCTTGAGGTATCCCGCGCGCGTACCAAGTCGCGCATCGTTCAAGGAGTCCCTGTGGAGTTTTTCACCGAGTACGGCATCTTTCTTGCCAAAACCGTGACCCTGGTGATCGCCATTCTGGTGGTCCTGGCCAGTTTTGCGGCCCTGCGCAGCAAGGGCCGACGCAAGACGGCCGGTCAGTTGCAGGTCAGCAAGCTCAATGATTTCTACAAAGGGCTGCGCGAACGCCTGGAGCAAACCTTGCTCGACAAGGATCAACTCAAGGCGCTGCGTAAATCCCAGGCTAAAACCGATAAAAAGCAAAAGAAGAAACCCGAGACCAAACCTCGGGTGTTCGTGCTGGATTTCAATGGCGATATCAAGGCCTCGGCCACCGAGAGCCTGCGCCATGAAATCACCGCACTTCTGACCCTCGCCACACCCAAGGACGAAGTGGTGCTGCGACTCGAAAGCGGCGGCGGGATGGTTCACAGTTATGGCCTGGCGTCTTCGCAACTGGCACGCATCCGTGACGCGGGTGTGCCGCTGACCGTGTGCATCGACAAAGTCGCCGCCAGTGGCGGCTACATGATGGCGTGCATCGGGCAGAAGATCATCAGCGCACCGTTCGCGATTCTCGGCTCGATCGGTGTGGTGGCGCAGTTGCCCAACGTCAATCGCCTGCTGAAGAAGCACGACATCGACTTCGAAGTCCTCACCGCCGGTGAATACAAACGCACTCTGACGGTGTTTGGCGAAAACACCGAAAAGGGGCGGGAAAAGTTTCAGGAAGACCTGGATATCACCCATCAACTGTTCAAGAACTTCGTGTCCCGCTATCGCCCCCAACTGGCCATCGATGATGTCGCTACCGGCGAGATATGGCTGGGTGTGGCGGCACTGGACAAACAACTGGTGGACGAGCTCAAGACCAGCGACGAGTACCTGGCCGAGCGCGCAAAACAGTCCGAGCTCTATCACCTGCACTATGCCGAGCGCAAAAGTCTGCCGGAACGCATCGGCATGGCTGCCAGCGGCTCGGTCGATCGCGTATTGCTGAGTTGGTGGAGCCGGTTGACCCAGCAACGTTTTTGGTAAGCCCGATACTGTAGGCGCGAGCTTGCTCGCGATGGACGTCAGCGATAACGCGCCCCGTCTGGGGAGCGCACGTATCCAGACGGCTATCGCAAGCAAGCTCACCCCTGCAGTTGACAGCGTTATGGTTTCCGCCTGGAAACCGCGAATTTTCCGAAAGAAGCTGTCGATCACTCCCACGTTGCAGACCACCGAGATTGGTTAGGGTGAAGTTCCTCTAACTGCAACGGAATGCAAAATGAACGAGTTGTCTGAAGCGAATTCCGCGCAACCTCTGCCCCTGCTCGACGAACTGAAAGCTGTCGTGGCCAGGGTGCTTCCACAAACACCTGCCCAGTTCGCTGAATGCGAGATCAAGAAAAGGTGGGACGTCGACCCGCAATCAGCCTTGCTGGTTACGCTCGATTACGATTACGCGGGGCATCCTGCCCAGAACGGCCTTTACCAGGGGCAAGTGACGCGTTCGCAAACACTGGTGCAAGCGTTGTTATCCAATTACCAGACCGTCGCCGACGGACGCTTTGGGGAAAACGCCTTCGGTTTATTCACGCCACCAGACGTCGGCCCGTCGGTTCGAATCGTTGAAAATGTCGACGAATTTGCCTACGACGGCAGCGGTAATCACAAAACTTATGAGGGCATCTATCGCAGTACGCTACCGCAAACCTATGGGCCGCAGACACAGATCAGTCTCAGGCCTGCCGACTTCAAAAAATGGGTCTGGCTCCTGTCTTTCAAGGACTTGTACCAAGCGTATGTCGAGAGTGCCTGGCCCGCGGATGAGGCCATCGAGGCGGTCAAACCCTTCGCCTTGAGAATGTCCACCAAAGCCGCGTTTGTCATGGCGGCCTGGCTGCAGCGCAAGGAGGGTTGTTTGAGCGAAGAGGGCCTGCATCTGGCCATGCGGTCGGCGGGATTGCCCATCGATCAGGCTTGGGAAACCCTGACGATTCAACAGTTGCAAGCGCCGACCCGGATCGCCTCAGGTGTCGAGGTAAGCCGTCTGCTGCTCTATCGATACAGCGCGACGGATATCTGGTGCTATCGCGACCGCACCAGCGGCAAGGTGCTGATGTACATTCCGGGCAATTCCTCGCCCCTGCATGAATTTGCCGATGGACACTTGCTGCGCCGCTGGATCGTCGACCAGGGCAGGTTGACCGAAACCAGGCAGGCGTTGGCTTCACACTTCGCCGAAGACGATCGCCGCGACGGTACGTTTCACGCTGGCGTGCTCACCGCGCTGGATGGCATGGTGAAATATCCGCAACAACATCGGTTGACCAAGGAAGCCGGATTTTTCAACAACGATGGCTATTGGAATCCTGAGGATTACATCGGTTTCGATCCTGCCCCCGCAAAAACCGACCCTTTTGCGCAACTGGTGTTGAGCATGAAACAGGCCGCCCAGGCCAGTGTCGACACTATCCGTGATGATGCTCAAGTCAACCGCGACAACTTGAGTGCGGTCGTTGAACCGATTGTCCACTGGGTGAGCCAGTTTGGTCCTCTGGCGCTGTTTGTACCAGGCGGTGAAGGGTTGCTGGCCCTGGCCGGGGCGATCGACGCCGCCTACGGCCTGGATCAGGCCCTCAATGGCGAGACGGCCGAGCAACGTTCCGAGGGCGTGACCCGCACCGTTTTCGGCTTGCTCAATGCGCTGCCGCTGGTTGCGGATGCCGCTTCCTCAGTCAGCAAAGGCACGGAGGCAGGCGCGCAGATCAAACTTGAGGATGCACAGGGCGAACCCTCGTTAGTCCCTGGTCCCGAACCAGCGGTCATCGCCGTGCCCGGGCAATCGACCTCGCCAATGCTGTCACGTACCGACTTGCTGCGTGGCGTCGGTGCTCCGGCGGGTACATTCAATGATGAGGTGCTGGCACAGATTGGCAGGGTCAGTGCTGTCAGTGACGACATGCTGCGTCTGATGCAGTCGGGCAGAGCTCCGACCCCTTTGCTGGCGGACACTATTGACCGTTTCAGGATCGATCAGGAGGTTCGGGCGCTGCCGGACACTTTCGGCACGCCCGGCGAAAGATTCAACCGCCTTTACCAGGCGCTGCAACGGTCGGAGCACCAGTGGGTGCAATTGTTTCAACGGCAATATCCCGACGTGCCCAAACTCGCCCTCGAGCAGCTGCTCGACCGCTACGGCGTTGACTTCAAGGCTGAGCCGGACGCCGCCGAGGCGCGACGACTGTTCAGACAATTGAACAGCAAGGCTCGCCAATTTCAGCAGCATGTGCGCCTCAATCGGGCGTTTGAAGGACTTTACCTGCACTCGGTCGCCAATCCCGAGGCGGACACCCTGGCTTTGCACTCACTGAAAAACCTGCCCGGCTGGTCCAAGGGCCTGCGCATCGACGTGCGTGATGGCTCGATTGCAGGTCGGTTGCTCGATCGCAGCGGTCCGCTCGACGCAGTGGATTGTCGAATCGTGATCAAGTCGGGGACGGGCTATCTGTCCGGTAGTTCGGTGACAGATTTTTATGAAGCTGTTGCTGGGGTGTTGTCCAAGGATGAGCGTTCAGCGCTGGGGCTGCGATCACGGGATCTCGGTGGGCAATTGAAACTGCAAGTTGGCGAACGACTCCTATCTCGTTCAGAGCTGATACTCGGTCTGGGCAGGATGGATTCAGGTTTGCCCTTCGAGGCTTACGGACTCAGAGGCGGCGGTTATCCGGGCACGCCTCAAGCGGCAGCCCTGACCTGGCAGGTATCGAGGTTGCAAGTCAAGGATATCTATCCCGAGTTTTCCGACGCCGAGGCCGATGAAGTGTTGCAGCGCCTGGGAGGTAACGCTCAGCGTCATCTCGAGGAGCTGAAGCGGCAGATGCATCAACTCTATAGCGATATAGACACCTGGATCGATCAAGTGGGGGTGGACATCGACGATATGGAGGTAGCGTTCCTGCAAATGGGCGATCCCGGTACCGAAGGCCTTGATCACACGCAACTCGCTGCACAAAATGCCCGAACGTTACAAGACGCCATGCGCCAGGAAGCCGCGACCCGAAACGATCTGGCCGATGAATTGATCGATATCTGGAAGAAACGCTCACCGCAACAACAAAGTCACTATTCAGGCAATCACGTGGACGGTTTCGTCATGAACCTGAGCCATGAAGACTACCACCGGCTGCCAGCGCTGAATGTGCGTTTCAACGATGTCGTGGAGCTGAACCTGCGAAACTTCCACTTGACCGAAAGGGAGACGCTGAACGGCTTCCTTGAGCGGTTCCCCAATTTGCGCACTCTCGATCTGCAAGACACCGACCTGCGATTGCCCAACATCGACGGTGAGCTTGAAAGCGCCTTGCCACCCACCATTGCGCAGTTACAGCACCTGACTGTGTTGAATCTGCGTGCCACCCAACTGACCTTCGAAGAGGCCACAGCGGGACAGTTGAGTTCGCTGACCCAGCTGCAATCGCTGGATCTGAGCGATAACCCATTGGGCGTCCCGCCGATAGTGATGGGGATGGCGCAGTTGCGTTCGCTCAATCTGAGCAATACCGGCATCACGACGTGCCCGGCCGGGATCATGGACCAGCCCTACCTGACGACTCTGGACTTGCGTGACAACCAGATTCGCCGTGTGCCGCAGGCCATCTTGAACCAGGCCATCGCCAGGGATCGGGTGCTGCTGTGGAACAACCCTCTGGATGATGAAGACACGTTACGACGGCTGGTCAGCCATCGACAACGAACGGGCGTCAATTTGTGGCTGAGCGTGCCGGGTCATGACTATTCGGGCCCTGCCGCCTGGTTGCGCGAAATTGAAGGGGCGCCGCGCGAGGCGGGGCTACAGATCTGGCAACGGCTGGCGCTCAGACCGGGAGGGGCGCGATTTTTGGGGACCATCAATGCATTGACCCTGACCGCGGACTTCCAGGTTGATTATCTGGATCTTCAGGCACGGGTCTGGCAGCTGTTGACTGAAGCAGAGGCTTCGCAGGAACTGTGGGCGCGATTGCCCCGCAATATTCGATTGCCATCGGGAGCGTTTGACAACCCGTTTGCCGTGTTCACAGCGCTGGAGGATGGGGCGAGGCTCTATAACGACTGGGTGGCATTGGGGCGGCCGTTTCCGACTGGAGAGGGTGCCTTGTAGACGTAAAAAAGCCTCGAGCCCCGCAAGGGGCTCGAGGCTTCATGATCACCGGCGACGAAACAGCGGCAGCGGTTCGTCAGTGGCGGCCTGATAGGTTACCGAGAAGTCCTTGAGTCCCTCAAGGGCTTCATACGGGTCTTTATCGGGGCGAATTGCAAAGGCATCGAAACCGCAGCGATGCAGGTAGAACAGTTGATCACGCAGCACATCGCCAATGGCCCGCAGTTCGCCTTTGAAACCGTAACGGTCGCGCAGCAGGCGTGCGTTGGAGTAGTTGCGGCCATCGGTGAAGGCCGGGAAGTTCAGGGCGATGACTTGGAACTGCGCCACGTCTTCACTGATTTCCTCGGCTTCCTCATCGGCATCCAGCCAGATGCCCAGGCCGCCGTCGCGGGCCAGGAGCATGCGGCTGTGTTCGCGCCACAGCTGCAACGGGACAATGTAGTCGTCGCAGTTGGTGATCTCGTCGATGTTGAAGTCCTTCGGCAGCAAGTGCCAGGTTTCGTCGACGACTTCGTTGTTCTTAATGATTCGCTGCATAGACGCGTTCCTTGAAGAGGTCGATGCCAATACGCTGGTAGGTGTCGATGAAACGCTCGTCTTCGGTACGTTGTTCGATGTACACGTCGATCAGCTTTTCGATCACGTCAGGCATGGCTTCCTGGGCAAAGGACGGCCCGAGGATCTTGCCCAGGCTGGCGTCACGGCTGGCGCTGCCGCCGAGAGACACCTGGTAGAACTCTTCGCCTTTTTTGTCCACCCCGAGGATGCCGATGTGGCCGACGTGGTGGTGACCGCAGGCGTTCATGCAACCGGAGATGTTCAGGTCCAGTTCGCCGATGTCGAACAGGTAGTCCAGGTCATCGAAACGACGCTGGATGGATTCGGCGATCGGGATCGACTTGGCGTTAGCCAGGGAGCAGAAGTCACCACCGGGGCAGCAGATGATGTCGGTCAGCAGGCCGATGTTCGGCGTAGCGAAACCTTGCTCGCGCAACTCGCCCCACAGGGTGAACAGCTTGTCCTGCTCGACGTCGGCCAGAATGATGTTCTGCTCGTGGGACGTGCGCAATTGGCCATAGCTGTAGCGGTCGGCCAGATCGGCAACGGCGTCTAGTTGCTTGTCAGTGATGTCGCCCGGCGCAACGCCGGTCGGCTTCAGGGACAGGGTCACGGCGACATAACCCGGCTTCTTGTGGGCCAGGGTATTGCGAACACGCCAGCGAGCGAAGCCCGGGTGTTCTTTGTCCAGATCGGCCAATGCACCGGCCTGGTTGTCCAGGGACTTGTACTCAGGGTCGACGAAGTGCTTGGCGACACGATGAACTTCGGCTTCGGTCAGTGTGGTCTGGCCACCGCGAAGGTGTTCCATTTCCGCATCGACTTTCTGCGCGAAGACTTCAGGCGTCAGCGCTTTCACCAGGATCTTGATCCGCGCCTTGTACTTGTTGTCACGACGGCCGTAGCGGTTGTAGACCCGCAGGATGGCGTCGAGGTAGCTCAACAGGTCTTGCCACGGCAGGAATTCATTGATGAATGCGCCCACCACCGGCGTACGGCCCAGGCCGCCACCCACCAATACACGGAAGCCCAGTTCGCCAGCGGCGTTGTGCACCGGCTCAAGGCCGATGTCGTGGACTTCGATGGCGGCACGGTCGGAAGTCGACCCGTTGACGGCAATCTTGAACTTACGCGGCAGGTAGGCGAATTCCGGGTGGAACGTTGTCCACTGGCGGACGATCTCGCACCATGGGCGCGGATCGATCAGTTCATCGGCGGCAACGCCGGCAAACTGGTCGGTAGTGACGTTGCGCAGGCAGTTGCCGCTGGTCTGGATCGCGTGCATCTGCACGGTGGCCAGCTCAGCGAGGATGTCCGGAATGTCTTCCACGGCCGGCCAGTTGAACTGCACGTTCTGCCGGGTACTGATGTGGGCGTAGCCCTTGTCGTAGTCGCGGGCGATTTTGGCCATCATTCGCATCTGGCGCGAAGTCAGTTGGCCATAAGGCACGGCGACCCGCAACATCGGGGCGAAACGCTGGATATAAAGGCCATTTTGCAGGCGCAGCGGGCGGAACTCTTCTTCGCTCAGCTCCCCTGCCAGATAGCGTCGGGTCTGATCACGGAACTGCTTGACGCGGTCCTCGATGATCCGCTGATCGTATTCGTCGTATACGTACATATAAGTCCTGTTCTCAGGCTTGGGTCGCTCGGATACAGCTGCGTTTTTGTGCTTGCCGGAGTCCGATAAAACCTCTGCAATTCTGCGCGCACGGCCGCGCTCTCCCTACGGAGCCGGGGCAAGATACCAGTTTGCAGTTATGCGTAAAAGTGATGTTTGAGCATATGTAAAGAACCAAATCGCCTAATGAGAATCGTTGTCGCAAAGACCCTGTTTGTGGTGCGGGCAATCGTCGTCTTTACTGTGATCGAGTCTTTATGCAATCACCGATAAAACCGACAAGAGGCGATGCAATGAGCAACCCAACCAAAGCACAAAAAAGCGATAGCTCGGTCGATGCCTGGGCGATTTTGTTTTTGATCATTCTGGTCGTGGGGACGGCGGTTTTCTGGGTCAGTCACCAGTAAGCGACTACATCGGGCCTATGTTCTGACGATTGTCAGGCAAAAACCGGAAAAGTCGCCGTTGTAGCGGAGATTCGCTGGCTATAATGCGCGGCGAATTTCCGGGGCTCGGTCGACACATGTTGAAGTTTCTGAGGGGCGTACTGCTGACGCTGGGCTTGGCCGCGGGAAATTGTGCCCAAGCGGCGTCGGTGTTGTTCCTGAATCCGGGAACCACCAAAGAAGCTTTCTGGGTCAGTTATTCGCAGTTCATGCAGGCCGCAGCCACGAATCTGGGGATGGACCTGCGCATCCAGTATGCCGACCGGGTCCCTGAAAACATCATCAAACAGGCCCGTGAAGCCCTGCAGGGACACAATCGTCCCGACTATCTGGTGTTCGTCAACGAGCAATCCGTGGCGCCCGAAATCCTGCGTCTGGCGCAAGGCAGCGGTGTAAAGCTGTTTTTGGTCAATAACGCGCTGTCAGCGGATCAGGTGAAGCTACTCGGTGCGCGGCCGGACAGGTATCCCGGTTGGGTCGGTAGCCTGGTGCCCAATGACGAGGAAGGTGGCTATCTGATGCTCAAAGAGCTGATTCGTCGACATCCTCCTGTTACATCTGGGGATACGATCGAGCTGCTGGCGTTTTCCGGGTTGAAGGTCACCCCGTCGGCGCAGTTGCGTGAAAAGGGTCTGCGTCGGGCATTGGCCGAGCATCCTGAAGTTCGGCTGCGTCAGCTGGTGTATGGCGGCTGGACACGGCAGCGTGCTTATGAGCAGGCCAGGTTGTTGTTCAAGCGTTACCCCCGAGCCTCACTCGTCTGGACTGCCAATGACGAGATGGCATTTGGCGTCATGCAGGCGTACGCCGAAACGGGAGGCGTGCCTGGCCAGGGCGCGTTGTTTGGCACCATCAACAATTCACCGGCCGCGTTGCAGGCTCTGCTGGACAATCGCCTGAGCGTGCTGCTGGGCGGTCATTTCAGCCTGGGTGGCTGGGCGATGGTGCAATTGCACGATTACGACGAAGGAATCGACACCAGCCAGTTCGGTGGCCGCGACCGGCAGATACCCTTGCTCGAGGTCATTGATAAGACTCAGGCCAGACGGTTGCTGGGACTGGGCGCCAAGCAGGACTTCGGTGTAAGTTTTCATAAGCTGTCCGCCAAGGGGCGACCGACGTCCTGGCGCTACCCCTTCACCCTGCAGACCTTGATGCACTAAGCCGGGTCAGACGCCGGCCAGGTGCAGCACCAGCTTCACGATGCCGAACAGCGTCAACGCGAACACCGCCGTGAACACTATCCCCAACACCACAAAATGACTGGGTTTGCCGTGAGTGAAGTCACGGGCGCGGTTCTTGCCGCTTTGCACCCCGAAAGCCGCCGCCATGACGCTGTGCAGCATCTGCCAGAAGGTCGGCGGTTTGTTGTCGGCTGGATCGTCCATAAATCCCTCACCACAGATGTGTGTGAGGCAAGCATAGACAATTCGCCGAATCGACAAAGTAAATGTGGGAGCGAACCTGCTCGATGAGGCCATTACAGTCGAAATCAATGATGACTGTCAGTCCGCTATCGCGTGCAGACTCGCTCCCACTGGGGGGCTTGGTTGGCCACATGACTGTGGCCAGCAAAGTGCTTAGTTGTCGTAACCCAGATTCGGTGCCAGCCAGCGCTCGGTCACGCTCAGTTCCTGACCTTTACGCGAGGTGTAGCTCTGCACCTGGTCCTTGTCGATTTTACCCACAGCGAAGTATTGCGCTTGCGGGTGAGCGAAGTACCAGCCGCTGACCGCTGCTGCCGGGAACATGGCGTAGTGTTCGGTCAGGAACACACCGCTGCGACCGGCGCGCATTTCCTGGGCTTGCGGATCGAGCAGGGCGAACAGTTGGGCTTTCTCGGTATGATCCGGGCACGCCGGGTAGCCTGGAGCAGGGCGGATACCGGTGTACTGTTCCTTGATCAACGCCTCGTTATCCAGGGTCTCGTCTTTCGCGTAACCCCAATGCTCTTTACGCACTTGCTGGTGCAGCCACTCGGCGCATGCCTCGGCCAGGCGGTCGGCCAGGGCCTTGACCATGATCGAGTTGTAGTCGTCGCCAGCATCCTGATAAGCCTTGGCCACTTCTTCGGCACCAATACCGGCGGTGGTGATGAAACCACCGACGTAGTCGGTCACTTCGCTGTCCTTCGGCGCAACGAAGTCGGCCAGGGAGAAGTTTGGCTTGCCGTCGGTCTTGATGATCTGCTGGCGCAAGTGATGCAGCTTGGCCATTGGCTTGCCGTCGTCGCCGTACAGTTCGATGTCGTCGTCGTGTACCTGATTGGCTGGCCAGAAGCCGAACACCGCACGGGCGCTGATCAGCTTCTCGTCGATCAGTTTGGTGAGCATTTCCCGGGCGTCTTTGTAGAGCGAGGTAGCGGCTTCGCCGACCACTTCGTCCTCGAGGATGCGCGGGAATTTACCGGCCAGGTCCCAAGAGATGAAGAAGGGTGTCCAGTCGATGTACTCGGCCAGAACGTTGAGGTCGATGTTGTCGAGCACCCGCGATCCGGTGAAGGTCGGCTTGACCGGTGTGTAGTTCGCCCAGTCGAACTGTGGCTTCTTGGCGATGGCCGCGCCGTAGCTCAGGCGTTCGGTGCGGGCGCTGCGGTTGGCGGTGCGCTCACGGACTTCGATATAGTCCTGGCGGGTTTTCTCGACGAAACCGGCCTTGAGTTCCTTGGACAGCAATTGGGTCGCCACGCCCACGGCGCGAGAGGCGTCGGTGACGTAGATCACGGCATCGTTGCTGTACTTGGGTTCGATCTTCACCGCTGTGTGCGCCTTGGAGGTGGTGGCGCCACCGATCATCAGCGGCAGGTGGAAATCCTGGCGCTGCATCTCGCGGGCGACGTGGACCATCTCATCCAGCGACGGAGTGATCAGGCCAGACAGGCCGATGATGTCGCACTTCTGCTCCTTGGCCACTTGCAGGATTTTTTCTGCCGGGACCATCACGCCGAGGTCGACGATGTCGTAGCCGTTGCAACCGAGCACCACACCGACAATGTTCTTGCCGATGTCGTGCACGTCGCCTTTTACCGTGGCCATGAGGATCTTGCCCTTGGCTTCCGGCTTGTCGCCTTTTTCCAGCTCGATGAACGGGATCAGGTGCGCGACGGCCTGTTTCATTACGCGGGCGGATTTCACTACCTGGGGCAGGAACATTTTGCCAGCGCCGAAGAGGTCGCCAACAATGTTCATGCCGGACATCAGCGGGCCTTCGATCACTTCGATCGGACGGGCGAAGGACTGACGGGATTCTTCGGTGTCTTCGACAATATGGGTAGTGATGCCCTTGACCAGTGCGTGTTCCAGACGCTTGTTGACGTCCCAGCCGCGCCATTCTTCGGTCTCGGCTTCCTTGACGCTGCCATCGCCCTTGTACTTGTCGGCGATGGCGAGGAGGGCGTCGGTGCCATCCGGGGTGCGGTTGAGGACCACGTCTTCCACGGCGTCGCGCAGTTCCGCCGGGATCTGGTCGTAGATCTCCAGTTGACCGGCGTTGACGATGCCCATGGTCAGGCCGGAACGGATCGCGTACAGGAGGAACACCGAGTGGATCGCTTCACGCACCGGGTTGTTGCCACGGAACGAGAACGACACGTTGGACACGCCGCCGGAGGTCAGCGCGTACGGCAGTTCATCACGAATGTAGGCGCAGGCATTGATGAAGTCGACGGCGTAGTTGTTGTGTTCTTCGATACCGGTGGCCACGGCGAAGATGTTCGGGTCGAAGATGATGTCTTCCGGCGGGAAGTCCACTTCGTTGACCAGAATGTCGTAGGAGCGTTTGCAGATTTCCTTCTTGCGCGCTTCGGTATCGGCCTGGCCGGCTTCGTCGAAGGCCATCACCACCACGGCGGCGCCGTAGCGCTTGCACAGTTTGGCGTGATGAATGAACTGCTCGACGCCTTCTTTCATGCTGATCGAGTTGACGATGCCCTTGCCCTGGATGCATTTGAGGCCGGCTTCGATCACTTCCCACTTGGAGGAGTCGATCATGATCGGTACGCGGGAGATGTCCGGTTCGCCGGCGATCAGATTGAGGAAGGTCACCATGGCCTTCTTCGAATCGAGCATCCCCTCGTCCATGTTGATGTCGATCACCTGAGCGCCGGCTTCGACCTGCTGCAGGGCGACTTCCAGGGCTTCGGTGTAATTGTCTTCACGGATCAGGCGGGCGAACTTGGCGGAACCGGTGATGTTGGTGCGCTCGCCGACGTTGACGAACAGCGAGTTGCGATCGATGGTGAACGGCTCCAGGCCCGAGAGGCGGCAAGCCTTCGGGATGTCCGGGATCTGGCGCGGCGCGTAACCGGCCACGGCTTTGGCGATGGCTTCGATGTGGCCCGGCGTCGTGCCGCAGCAGCCGCCAACGATGTTCAGGAAACCGCTTTGGGCGAATTCTTCGATGACCTTGGCGGTTTGCGACGGCAGCTCGTCGTACTCACCGAATTCGTTCGGCAGACCGGCGTTGGGGTGCGCGGAAACGTGGGTGTTGGCCTTGTTCGACAACTCCTCCAGGTACGGGCGCAATTCGCTGGCGCCGAGGGCGCAGTTCAGGCCGACCGAGATCGGCCTGGCGTGGGCCACGGAGTTCCAGAACGCTTCGGTGGTCTGCCCGGACAGGGTGCGACCGGAGGCGTCGGTGATGGTGCCGGAAATCATGATCGGCAATTCAATGCCCAATTCTTCGAACACACCTTGCACGGCGAAGATCGCCGCCTTGGCATTCAGGGTGTCGAAAATGGTTTCGATCAGGATCAGGTCGGCGCCGCCTTCGATCAGGCCCTTGGTGGACTCGGTGTAGTTTTCCACCAGTTCATCGAAGGTCACGTTGCGGTAGCCGGGGTTGTTCACGTCCGGGGACAGCGAGCAGGTACGGCTGGTCGGGCCGAGTACGCCGGCGACGAAGCGCGGCTTGTCCGGGGTTTCGAGGGTCTTGGCGTCGGCCACCTTGCGGGCCAGGCGAGCGCCTTCAACGTTTAACTCATACGCCAGGCCCTGCATGCCGTAGTCGGCCAGGGAAATCTGGGTGGCGTTGAAGGTGTTGGTTTCCAGAATGTCCGCGCCGGCATCGAGGTAGGCTTTCTCGATCCCGCCAATCACGTCCGGGCGCGTCAGCACCAACAGGTCGTTGTTGCCTTTGACATCGCTTGGCCAGTCGGCGAAGCGTTTGCCACGGTAATCCTGTTCTTCGAGCTTGTAGCTCTGGATCATCGTGCCCATGCCGCCATCGAGAATCAGGATGCGCTCTTTGAGGGCGTGCTTGAGGGCTTGAAGGCGAACACTGCGATCGGACATTGGGACTACTCGGAAAGACCATGACGAAGGGCCGGGATCATAACAAACTTGTGCGCTTTTAGAGCATGACCGGGTTTAGCATGAATATCGCTCATGTTGGCTGGTGCGTCTGAGCTGTAGAATCGCGGCGTTTTTTAAAGGATCGGGACCAGGGACATGTCGTATCGCTTCATCATCAGCGCTGTGCTGTTGTTTTTAAGCTGGGGCGCTGCGGCGCAAGATCCAGCGATTTTGCCAGCGATTTCCTACAGCCGTGACATCCAGCCGATCTTCACTGAAAAGTGCGTGGCCTGCCACGCCTGCAACGATGCAGCCTGTCAGCTCAACCTCGGCAGTGGTGAAGGCGCGGCGCGAGGCGCGACGAAAATTCCGGTCTACGATGGCGATCGCAGCAAAGCAGTTGCACCGACGCGCCTGTTTATGGATGCCTCCGGGAAAACCGCCTGGCAGCAAAAGGGCTTCTATTCGGTGCTTGATGCACAGGCGAGTCAGGCCGCACTGATGGCACGCATGCTTGAACTGGGCCACAACACACCTTTGCAACCTAACGCCAAACTGCCGCAAGACATTGTCCTGGGCCTGAACCGCGAAAACATGTGCGCCATGCCGGCGGAGTTTGACGCTTATGCCTCAACCCATCCCAAAGAAGGCATGCCGCTGGCAGTGACCGGCCTGACCAATCAGCAATACCAGACGTTGCAACGCTGGCTGACCTCCGGCGCACCCATCGATGAGCAGGGCCTGGTCCCTGACGCCAAAGAGGCCCTGCAGGTGGTGCAGTGGGAAAACCTGCTCAATTCGCCCGGCGCCAGGCAGAGCCTGGTGGGGCGTTGGCTATATGAGCACTGGTTCCTTGCGCATCTCTACTTCAAGGATGGCGAGGCCGGGCATTTCTTTCAGTGGGTGCGTTCGCGTACACCGACCGGCCAGCCGATCGACCTGATCAACAGCCGTCGCCCGAACGATGACCCGGGTACCGTCTTTTATTACCGTTTGTGGCCGGTGCAGGGCGTGATCGTGCACAAGACCCACATTGCCTATCCGCTGAGCCCGGCGAAAATGGCCCGGGTCAAAAGCCTGTTCTACAACGGCAGCTGGCAGGTCGACGCGCTGCCGGGTTATGGGCCGCAGAGCCGGGCCAACCCCTTCGCCACCTTTGAGGCGATCCCGGCCCAGGCGCGTTATCAGTTCATGCTCGATAACGCCGAATACTTCGTTCGCACCTTTATTCGCGGGCCGGTGTGCCGCGGCCAGATCGCCACAGATGTAATTCGCGACAACTTCTGGGCGTTGTTCCAGGCGCCGGACCACGATCTTTATGTCACCGACCCGAATTACCGCGGCCAGGCCACGCCGTTGCTGGCGATGCCGGGGCAGAACGATGACGTCGGCAGCGTCTTGAGTCTATGGCACGACTACCGTGACAAACGCAACGAATACGAGGCCTTGCGCCGCGACAGTTACGCCGATGAACCGGCGCCGAGCTGGTCGACACTCTGGGCCGGTAACGACAATTCGTTGCTGAGCATCTTCCGTCACTTCGACAGCGCCTCGGTGACCAAGGGCCTGATCGGCGACGTGCCGCAAACGATATGGCTGTTCGACTATCCGTTGCTGGAGCGCACTTATTACCAGTTGGCGGTCAACTTCGATGTGTTCGGCAACGTTTCCCATCAGGCCCAGACCCGCCTGTACTTCGACCTGATCCGTAACGGTGCCGAGCAGAACTTCTTGCGTTTGATGCCCGCCGATTCTCGCGATGGTTACCTTGATGACTGGTATCAAAACAGTGGCAAATTCAAAATGTGGCTGGATTACGAGTCCATCGACAACGATAAGCCGACTGCACTGAAACTCGACGAGGCAGACCCCAAGCGCGATTTTGCCAAACAATTGCTGGCCCGTTATGGCGACCTCAATGCGCAGCCCGATCCCATCAACCGCTGCGAGGGGGCCTATTGCTCCCGGCCGAACATCGATCCTGACCTGCAGAGCGCCGAACAGGCTCTCAGCCACCTGGCCTCGCGCCCGGCGGCCGGATTGAAGGTCATTGATCAGTTGCCCGAAGCCACCATGCTGCGAGTGGAAGCCGCGAGCGGCAAGCGTGTGGCCTACAGCCTGCTGCGCAACCGCGCGCACAGCAATGTGGCGTTCATGCTCGGCGAATCGATGCGCTTTCAGCCGGGGCTCGATACCCTGACCATTTTCCCGGGTGTGTTAAGCAGTTATCCGAACTTCATGTTCAACATCCCGGCCGGACAAGTGCCTGAGTTTGTGGGCGCGATGGAAAGCGCCAGGGACGCCGACAGTTTCGAGAAAATCGTCGAACGTTGGGGTATTCGCCGCAGTCATCCGCAGTTCTGGCAGTATTTTCATGACCTGAGCCGCTATATCCACGAGACAGATCCGGTGGAAGAGGGCGTGCTGGACATGAATCGTTACGAGAACCTTTGATCCACCACAATCCCCGTAGGAGCTGGCTTGCCAGCGATGAGGGCAAGACATTCAATATAAATGTCAACTGACCTGACGCCTTCGCCGGCAAGCCAGCTCCTACAGGGTATGAAAAGATCTTTTCCTGACAAAAATACTAGGACTTTGTCCGGCGCGTTGATTGGCGTAAACTGCGACCAAGCCTGCGAGGAGTTTCCATGACCGCTATTACCATTACCGACGCCGCCCACGATTACCTGGCTGATCTGCTCTCCAAGCAGAACACCCCGGGTATCGGTATCCGCGTCTTCATCACCCAGCCTGGCACCCAGTACGCCGAAACCTGCATTGCCTACTGCAAGCCGGGCGAAGAAAAACCCGAGGACACCGCACTGGGGCTCAAAAGCTTCACTGCGTACATCGATTCGTTCAGCGAAGCATTCCTGGATGACGCGGTCGTCGACTACGCCACCGACCGCATGGGCGGCCAGCTGACCATCAAGGCGCCAAACGCCAAAGTCCCGATGGTCAACGCTGACAGCCCGGTCAATGAGCGCATCAACTATTACCTGCAAACCGAAATCAACCCGGGGCTGGCCAGCCACGGCGGACAGGTGAGCCTGATCGACGTGGTCGAGGACGGCATCGCTGTTCTGCAGTTTGGCGGTGGTTGCCAGGGTTGCGGTCAAGCCGACGTGACGCTCAAGGAAGGCATCGAGCGTACATTGCTTGAGCGCATTCCGGAGCTCAAGGGTGTTCGGGACGTGACCGACCACACGCAGAAAGAAAACGCCTACTACTAAGGTGTTCGCTGCGGCATAAAAAACGGCGCCCCGTGAGCGCCGTTTTTTTATGGGTGATGCATAAAAGATCGCAGCCTTCGGCAGCTCCTACGAGAGAATGCGTTCTCCTGTAGGAGCTGCCGAAGGCTGCGATTTTTTGACTCAAGGGCGATAAAGATGCGCATGCCCGGCACGATACAGCGATGACTCGCTGAAGTGATCACTGCCCAACACCCGTCCTACCAGAATCAACGCCGTACGACGAAACCCCTTCGCTTCAACCTTGCCGACAATATCTGCCAGCGTTCCCACCACCCAATCCTGATCCGGCCAACTCGCGCGGTGCACCACTGCAATCGGGCAATCGACGCCGTAATGCGGCACCAACTGGGCAACAATCTTCACCAGATGATTAACCCCCAGATGGATCGCCATGGTCGCGCCGTGCTGCGCCAGACTTGAGAATTCCTCGCCCGGTGGCATGGCGGTCTTGTCGGCGTAGCGGGTCAGGATCACGCTTTGCGAAATGTCCGGCAGCGTGAGCTCGGCACCCAGCAGCGCTGCACACGCGGCGGTGGCGGTGACGCCAGGGACGATTTCGAACGGGATGCCCAGCTCACGCAAATAACGAATCTGCTCGCCAATGGCGCCATACAGGCTCGGATCGCCGGAATGCACTCGCGCCACATCCTGACCTTTGGCGTGGGCGGCCTTGATCAGGTCGATGATCTGTTCAAGGTGCAGTTCGGCGCTGTTGACCACCTGTTCGGCACAATGACCTTCCAGAACCGCAGCGGGAACCAGTGAGCCGGCGTAGATGATCACCGGGCAGCTGCGAATCAGTCGCTGGCCTTTGACGGTGATCAGTTCCGGGTCGCCGGGACCTGCGCCAATAAAGTAGACGGTCATCGTCGGTTCCTGTGGGATAAAGGGGCTGAACAGGGCTTCAGATGAAGAATGTTCATGATCGAGAGCGGGGATTATCGGGGTTTCAGGCCGCGCCGGCCAATGCCAGGGTTGCCTGGGCATATTTTTGACGTGGAATCAGCAATTTTGCCGGGCCTTGAGCCAGTTGTTCAGCCAGAGCCAGCGCAGCGCTTTCCGCTACGCCATAACAACCGGTGCGCTCGAAGGCGATTTGCGATTGATGACTTAGCTGGTGCTCATAAGCTGCAAGTTCTTCGCAACTGAAGTACTGCAACGGCAGTGCCAGTTGATTTGCCAACTCGATCAGAGCGGGTTCATCGCGCTTCAAATCGATGCTGGCCAGCGCTTTGATTTCATGCCGTGCGATCTGGTGCGCTGCCAACGCCTGATCGAGCAGCGCCAACAACGTACTGACGGGGCAGCCGCGCTGGCAGCCCAGACCGACGACCAGCGTCGGCGCTGCGCTGTTTTCAGTCATGCGTGGTATTGGCCGTCGCTTTTGCGGCGGAACAACCAGGCGCTGATCAGGCCAAGGGCCAGCCAGAACGCCACGTTGGTCAACTGCGAAGCGATTTTGAATTGGGCCTCCAGTGCTTCGGGAGCGAGCATCGAATGCACCTCCGGTTGTGGTGCGCCAATCACATGCGGAACAGCGAGGATCGCCATCCCCAGGACTTTCATCAACCAGTGGCGGCTGAAGGCGATCAAGGCGATGCCGACGGCGGTAGAAGAGGCGGTGCCGATCCACCACATTTGCCGTTGTGCCAGATCGGCCGCAGCGGTGCCCGGCAGTTCTGGTGGCAGGCCAAGTGTTGGCGCAAGCACGAAGGTTGCGTAACCGGCCAAACCCCAGAGCAGGCCCTGGGAAGTTTTGGTCGGTGCGCGCAGGGTGTACAGGCCCGCCAGCATCAGGGCAAAACCGACAGCGACCACCAGATTACCGCCGGTGGTCGACAGTACACGCTGCCAGCCGTCTTCTGGCTCCCAGGCTTCGGCGTCATGAGTGTGGGCGGCGACTGCACCTTCGGTGTGAGCGTGTTCGTGGACCTCAACGGCAGCCGGTCCGGATCTTTCGTAGGTTTCGGCCTGCAGAATCAGCGGCGAAACCCAGAAGCTTTGCAGCAGGGTGAGCAACAGGGCGGCCAACAGTCCAGTGAAACCAGCGGTTTGCGCGATACGCTTGATCATGTCATCAGGTCTCAATGGCACGGGAACGCGGCGCTGTGACGGGTATCGTGCGCGGCATTGTGTACCGCTTCGATGTGCGAGAAACCGGCGAAATACACAAGGCAGGCACCCAGGATCGACGCGAAAATGGCGGCGGTCATACGTTGGGTCAAGGTAGAAGTGGTGCTGGCGCTGGTGTGTTCGGCGCTGCTGGTGATCGACATGGCGTTTCCCTCTGGTCTGTCAGCGGGGAATAAGGGCGCATGCAAAACCCGGCACGAACGGGCGCGCAAGGGGGTGCAAACAGCGCCCGCCCACCGCGGGTTTGTTGTTCAGTGAACGTACAGGTCACTTTGTGTTGCGGGCCGGTCTCCGGGCTCACGAGGGGCGCCAGGCATTTGCCTGAACCTGAAAGCATCACCTTCCCATGCCGCAGTGGCACAGTGGTTTTGACGCTTCACTCGCTTACCGTTGCGGGGGCAGCACCGGACTGACATGGCTTTGGAGTAAAGCACATGATTCACCGGTTTCCCGTTTCACCCTGTGAAGGGCACCCGTAACAAAGCGTGTAGGAGAGCATGGGCGAGGCGTTCGCGTCAATTGGCAGTGGTTCTCACTTGGCGTCTTCTGTTGATTTGCACTTTGTAGGAAGGAGGCGCTCTCAGTGATTGACCCGCCCCAATACGATGCGTAGCCTTGCGCATTCGAGGTTCTTCGGCGTTTGTCGAAGCTAAGAAGGGAACGCGGTCGATGCCGCGGCTGCCCCCGCAACTGTGAACGGTGATGTTCGCTGCCACGCCACTGCACGCTCAACCCTTGAGCCCGCGGGAAGGCGCAGTGAATGCCAGGCCCAAGGCCGGCACGCCGTCAGCCAGGAGACCTGCCTCGATACAGATTCTCACTACAACCGGGCGGGGTGATCCGGTGGCGAACGCTTCCGGCGCGTGTGCACGTGGCCGGCTCTCGTCCCGTATGCCCGCCTCCAAAGCCAAAGGGTATCCGATGAAAACACTGGCCAAACTCCCCGTCACGATCGTCACCGGCTTCCTCGGCTCGGGCAAGACCACCTTGCTGCGGCACATGCTCGACAACGCCCAGGGTCGCCGCATTGCGGTGATCGTCAACGAGTTCGGTGAGCTGGGCATCGACGGCGAAATCCTCAAGCAGTGCTCCATCGGTTGCACCGAAGAAGAAGCCAACGGCCGTGTCTACGAACTGGCCAACGGCTGCTTGTGCTGCACCGTCCAGGAAGAGTTCTTCCCGGTGATGCGCGAACTGGTCGCCCGTCGTGGTGATCTCGACCACATCCTCATTGAAACGTCGGGACTGGCGCTGCCAAAACCGTTGGTGCAAGCGTTCCAGTGGCCGGAAATCCGCAGCGCCTGCACCGTCGACGCGGTGATCACCGTGGTCGATAGCCCGGCCGTCGCGGCCGGTACTTTCGCCGCTTTTCCGGATCAGGTCGACGCGCAGCGCAAACTCGACCCGAACCTGGACCACGAATCGCCGCTGCACGAACTGTTTGCCGACCAATTGGCCAGCGCCGATCTGGTGATCCTCAACAAAGCCGACCTGATCAACCCGCAAGATCTGGCCCGGGTACGCGCAGAAGTCGCCGAAGAGCTGCCGCCTGCGGTGAAGATCATCGAAGCCAGCAGCGGTCGCTTGCCACTGGACGTGTTGATCGGCCTCGGCGCCGGCTCCGAAGAGCACATCGACAGCCGTCACAGCCACCACGATCACCATCATGACGGCGATGATCATGACGACCACGATCACGACGCCTTCGATTCGATCTCCATCGAACTGCCGCAAGCAGACGAAAGCCTGCTGATGGATGCACTGACCCAGTTGGTGGTCCAGCATGGCATCCTGCGGGTCAAAGGTTTCGCCGCGATCCCGAACAAACCGATGCGCCTGCTGATCCAGGGCGTGGGCACGCGTTTCGATAAACACTTCGATCGCCAGTGGGGGACCGACGAGGCGCGCAGCACGCGCCTGGTGCTGATCGGCCAGGCACTGGATGCCGCCACGCTCGAAGCGCAATTGCGCGCCGCGCTCAGCGTGTAGCCATGCACCTGCTCAGGACCCAGCCCGGCGGTTTTGTGTCGCAAGACAACATTGCCGACCTCGGACAAACCCCCGCCGAACTGGTGATCCTGTGCAGCGGCGACTCCAGCCTGGCACTGCTCGCCGAAGCGGCGCAGCAGTTGCCCGACGATTATCCCAGCGTGCGTCTCGCCAACCCGATGCAGGTGCAGAATCACGCCTCGGTGGATCTGTACGTCGACGAAGTGCTGCGTCACGCCAAAGTGATCCTGATTTCATTGCACGGCGGTATCGCCTATTGGCGTTACGGCGTTGAGCGGTTGGTCGAACTGTCGCAGCGCGGCGTGCAATTGATTCTGGTGCCGGGAGATGATCGTCCGGATCCGGAACTCAGTGATCTGAGCACCGTGTCCCCTGAAGACCGCGACCGCCTCTGGCATTTCCTGCGCCAGGGCGGCATGGCCAATGCGCTGGATCTGTTCCGTTGTCTGGCCGGACGGTGGCTGGGGCGCGACTACGCATGGTCCGAACCGCAAATCCTGCCGCGTACAGCGATTTATCACCCGAAAAAAAGCCCGGCCACATTGAGCGATTGGCAAGCCGACTGGCAGGCTGATCAACCGGTGGCGGGAGTGCTGTTCTATCGCTCGCATTTGCAGGCGGCGAATACCGGTTTCATTGATGTTTTCTGTCAGCGCCTGCAAGCGGCGGGGTTGAACCCGTTGCCGATTGCGCTGGCCAGTCTGAAAGAACCCGGCTGCCTCTCGGTGGTCGAGGACTGGCTGGATGAGGTCGAGGCCGGGGTGATTTTGAACACCACCGGATTCGCCCAGTCCAGCCCGGAAGCGCCGCACTTGCGTCCGTTTCGTCGCAATATCCCGGTGATCCAGGCGATTTGCGCCCAGGACAACGAGCCAGGCTGGCGTGCCAGCGAACAAGGCCTCGGTCCGCGTGATCTGGCGATGCACATCGCCTTGCCGGAACTGGACGGGCGGATCATCAGCCGCCCGATCAGCTTCAAGGACCTGGCGTGGCGCAGCGAGCGCAGCCAGTCGGATGTGGTCTGCTATCGGCCCGCACCCGAGCGCATGGATTTCGTGGCGCAGTTGGCGCGGCGCTGGATCGATCTGGCGCGGGTGCCGAACAGTGAAAAACGCGTCGCGCTGATTCTGGCCAATTATCCGACCCGCGACGGTCGCATCGGTAATGGCGTCGGTCTCGATACCCCGGCCGCCGCGCTGAATATCCTGCGGGCGCTGCATGCGCAAGGTTATCCGTTGCCGGCTGAATTGCCGGACAGCGGCACTGCGCTGATCCAGCAATTGCTCGGCGGCGTCAGCAACGATCTGGACACCCTTGACCAGCGCCCTTGCCAGCAAAGCCTGGCCATGGATGATTACTGGAGGATGTTCAACGCGCTGCCGCAGGTCAATCGTCAGGCCGTGCTGGAGCGTTGGGGCGCGCCCGAGACCGACCCGATGTGCCGTAATGGCCGGATGATGATCGCCGGTCTGCGTTTCGGCCTGACCTTCGTCGGCATTCAACCGGCGCGGGGCTATCAAGTGGATCCGAGCGCCGTGTACCACGACCCGGATCTGGTGCCGCCCCACGCTTACCTGGCGTTCTACTTCTGGTTGCGCAACACCTACGGTGCCCACGGCGTGATCCATGTCGGCAAGCACGGCAACCTGGAATGGCTGCCGGGCAAAGGCGTAGGGTTGTCGGAAAACTGCTGGCCGGATGCGTTGCTTGGGCCGTTGCCGAACATCTATCCATTTATTGTCAACGATCCGGGCGAGGGTGCCCAGGCCAAGCGTCGCACCCAGGCGGTGATCATTGATCACCTGATGCCGCCGCTGACCCGCGCCGAAACCTACGGCCCGCTGCGCAACCTTGAGTTGCTGGCCGACGAGTATTACGAAGCGCAATTGCTCGATCCTCGCCGTGCCCGAGAGTTGCAACGGGACATTTTGCAACTGGTGCGTGACACCCACATCGACCGCGAATTGCAGTTGGACGAAAAACTCGACAGCGATGCCGATGCGGCCATCTGGCTGCCGCGCCTGGACACGTATCTATGTGACTTGAAGGAGTCGCAGATTCGCGATGGCCTGCACGTGTTTGGCGAGTCCCCGACGGGCCGATTGCGCATCGACACACTGCTGGCGCTGCTGCGCATCCCGCGGGGCGATGGTCGTGGCGCGCAGTCGAGTCTGCTGCGAGCGCTGGCGAAGGCTTTCGCATTGGGTTTCGATCCGCTCGATTGCGCCTTGGCCGAGCCGTGGACCGGGCCGCGTCCGATTGAATTGCAAACGGTTTGTGAAGAAACCTGGCGCACGGCGGGCGATACCCGCGAACGGCTTGAGTTGTTCGCCACGCAGTTGATTTCGGACGCGTTGAATAATCCCTGTGAGAGCGAGCCTGCTCGTGATGGTGTGTCAGTCGACACCCATGCGTCTGATACTCCATCGCGAGCAAGCTCGCTCCTACAGGAAACGGAGTGGAGCGAGGTGCGAGCCATTCTCGACGGTTTGCGTGGCGTCATCGCCCCACGTCTGGATGCCTGCGGTCCCGCAGAGATGCGTGGCCTGCTCGACGCCCTGAGTGGGCGCTTCGTTCCGGCCGGCCCCAGCGGTGCACCGAGTCGCGGACGCCTGGACGTGCTGCCCACCGGGCGCAATTTCTATTCGGTGGACGTGCGCAACCTGCCGACCACCACGGCGTGGCGCATCGGTTTCCAGTCGGCCAACCTGATTCTTGAACGTCACCTGCAAGATCACGGCGATCATTTGCGTCAGCTTGGTTTGTCGGTCTGGGGCACGGCGACCATGCGTACCGGTGGCGACGACATCGCCCAGGCCATGGCGCTGATGGGCGTGCGCCCGGTATGGGCTACCGGCAGTCAACGGGTCGACGACTTCGAGATTCTGCCGCTGAGCCTGCTGGACCGTCCTCGGGTGGACGTGACGCTGCGGGTTTCAGGTTTCTTTCGCGATGCGTTTGCCAACCTGATCCGCCTGTTCGACGCGGCCGTTCAAGCGGTCGCGGAACTGGACGAGCCGGACGATCTCAACCCGTTGGCAGCCAAAGTGCGCGCCGAACGAGCATCGCTGTTGCACGCGGGGCTGGACGAAGACGCGGCGCGGCGTCAGGCCGGCTGGCGTATTTTCGGTGCCAAGCCGGGGGCCTACGGCGCAGGCGTGCAGGGTGCGATTGACGGACGTCTGTGGCAAAGCCGCGAGGATCTGGCCGAGGTTTATTTGAACTGGGGCGGCTACGCTTACGGCGGTTCCGACGATGGCACCGCCGCCCGCGATCAGTTCGCCCAACGGCTCGGGCAGGTTCAAGCGGTGCTGCAGAACCAGGATAACCGCGAACACGATTTGCTCGACTCCAACGATTACTACCAGTTCCAGGGCGGCATGCTCGCGGCGGTCGAAAGCCTCAGCGGCGCAGCAGCGGCCAGCTATCATGGCGATAACAGTCAACCGGACCTGCCGAAAATCCGCACCTTGAAGGAAGAGCTGAACCGGGTGATCCGTTCCCGGGCGGCGAATCCGAAGTGGCTCGATGGCGTCAAGCGTCACGGCTACAAAGGTGCGTTTGAGATGGCGGCGACGGTCGATAACCTGTTCGCTTTCGACGCGACCACGCAGTTGATCGACGATCACCAGTACGCGTTGCTGGCCGATGCGTATCTGCTTGATCCGGCAACCCGTGATTTTGTTCGCGAACACAACCCTCATGCCTTGCGCGACATGACCGAGCGGATGCTCGAAGCGCAGCAACGCGGGATGTGGAAGGAGCCCGGCGAGTACCGTGAGGCACTGGAAAACCTGTTGCTGGACATAGAAGAAGATGGTTGATACGCCGTAGACCCTGTGGGAGCGGGCTTGCCCGCGATGACATTCGTTCAGTTGACAAAAATGTTGCCTGACAAACCGCTATCGCGAGCAAGCTCGCTCCTACAGGGTTCAAGGCGTCTATGACACCCCGACCATGACTGAGTATTTACGATGACCGAGACCCCGCATTTCCCCCTCTGTGCCGTGGTCGGCGCCGACGATTTGAAGCTCGCGTTGTGCTTGACCGCCATCGACCCGAAAATCGGCGGCGTGCTGATCGAAGGCCCCCGCGGGATGGCCAAGTCGACCCTGGCCCGTGGCTTGGCGGACCTGCTGGCCAGTGGTCAGTTTGTCACCTTGCCCCTGGGCGCTACTGAAGAACGGCTGGTGGGCACCCTTGACCTCGACGCCGCACTGAGCGAAGGGCGCGCGCAGTTTTCACCCGGCGTTCTGGCCAGGGCAGACGGCGGCGTGCTCTACGTCGACGAGGTCAATCTGTTGCCCGATCATCTCGTGGATCTGCTACTCGATGTGGCCGCCAGCGGCACCAACCTGGTCGAACGCGACGGTATCTCCCATCGGCACTCGGCGAAGTTTGTGCTGATCGGCACCATGAACCCGGAAGAGGGCGAACTGCGGCCGCAATTGCTTGACCGTTTTGGATTGAACGTTGCACTTGCCGGTCACACCGCGCCGACTGAACGCGGGCAGATCATCCGTCGACGCCTGGATTTCGACAGCGATCCTGAAGGCTTCTGTGCCAGGTGGGAAAACCAGCAAGCGACTTTGCGTGAGCGTTGCCACAAGGCGCGTTGCGCTTTAGCGAGCATTCCCCTCGACGATGCAGCGCTGGCACAGATCACCGAGCGCTGTTTTGCCGCGGGTGTCGATGGCTTGCGCGCCGATCTGGTCTGGTTGCGCGCTGCGCGTGCCCATGCCGCGTGGCGCGCCGCCGATGCGATCGCTGACGAAGATATCGACGCGGTCGCCGAATTCGCCTTGCGTCATCGTCGTCGCGAGCATTCATCGCCGACGCCGCAAAACTCCCATGCCCCGCAGCCGTCCGCCGCCCAGCACACCAACGCGAACGACGGCCAGGGCCAGTGGGGTGAAATGCCCGCGCAGGCATTGCCGGTCGGCGCCCGACGAGAAGTGCCCAGCTGGCCAAAAAAGCCCTAGGCATTCGCCCTCGTTCTGATGTGGGGGCGAATGCCAGACCCCGCGCCGGACGGCTGGATCACGGTAAACAAGGCAAGCGTCACGCCGCCCGAAGTGGTCCGGTCAATTGGCCTGGCACTTTGCTTAACGGTCGGCCCCGTCAGCGCGACGATCTGTTGTTTCACCTGCGCACCCGTTCACCCCATGAGCTGTGGCTGGTGATTGTCGACGCGTCGGCCTCGACCCGTCGCCATCAGGCATTGAGTGACGCCAAAGGCGTGCTCGCGCAATTGTTCGATGACGCCTATCGCCAGCGTGCGCGTTTGGCACTGCTGACCGCCAGCGGTGTCGCACCGAAATGGCAGGTGCAGGGTTTGAAGGCGTCGAAGGGTTTGCGCGGTTGGCTTGATGGGTTGGGCGCGGGTGGCGGGACGCCGTTATTGGCCGCGTTGGGTGAGGCGAGGCACTGGCTGGCGGCGCGGCAAAAGCGCTTTCCGTCGGAACAGCAACGATTGTTGTTGGTGACGGATGGGCGATTGAAGGACTGGCCGATTCTGTCGGAGCTGGCGTGTCCGGGATTGTTGATTGATATCGAGCGTGGGCCGATTCGGCTGGGACGCAGCAAGGTGTTGGCAGCGCAGTTGCAGGCTGAATACCGGCATATCGACGAGTTGCTTCAGGGCTGAGTTGGAGGTTGCCTGCACTGGCCTCATCGCGAGCAAGCTCGCTCCTACAGGAACGGTGGAGTCCCCTGTAGGAGCTGGCTTGCCAGCGATGGCGGCATGTCAGTCACTATCAATGTTGAATCATTTGCCCATCGCCTGCCGATACTGCTTCGTGCGCCTGGCGATATACAAACGATCCAGAATCAACGCCCAAATCGCTGAAACCTGCGGTTGGGTCGTGCGGCCTCGGCTCAAGCGCTGCAGTTGGAACTTCACCACGGCCATGCTCGCCAGCGCTGCCAGCGGTTTGCGTTTCCAGCGGATCGGCGGCAATTGCGGGTGGCAGTCCTGTCCTTCGCGCCAGCGTTTGACCAGCAGCGGTTCAACGGCCAGTGCCGTGCCGATCCCGGCCATGGCGATGCCGCTGTCGAGCACCTGTTCGACAATCGGCAAACGTCGAATCCCGCCCGTCACCATCACCGGCATGTTTGCCGCACTCGCCAGATCGCCGGCCATTTCCAGAAAGTACGCTTCACGCGCCAAGGTCCGGCCATCCCGTGCTTCGCCCTGCATGGCTGGTGCTTCGTAGCTGCCACCGGACAGTTCCAGCAGGTCGATGTGTTGATCGTTGAGCCATTCGATCACTTGCCGGGCGTCGTCGGCGTCGAACCCGCCGCGCTGGAAATCCGCCGAGTTGAGCTTAACCGCGACACAGAATTGCGCCGACACGGTCTTGCGCACGGCGCGGACCACGTCCAACAGCAGGCGCGCACGATTCTCCAGCGTGCCGCCCCAACGATCCGTGCGGCGATTAGTCAATGGGGAGAGAAACTGGCTGATCAGGTAGCCGTGGGCAGCGTGAATCTGCACGCCGGTGAATCCGGCTTTTTCTGCCAGCGCAGCGCTGCTGGCGAAACGTCGGATCACGTCTTCGATATCGCCCACGCTCATGGGCTTGGGTTCGGCAAACATCTTCGAAAAAGAACCCAGATCCAGCGCCACCGCCGAGGGGGCCAAGGCTTGCTGGCCAAGGTTGGCCATGGTCTGGCGGCCGGGATGATTGAGCTGCATCCAGAACTGCGCACCACCAGCCCGGCCAATGTCGGCCCACTGACGGAAACGTTGCAGGTGACGTTCATCTTCCAGCACCACGCCACCGGGGCCGGTCATGGCGCGGCGGTCGATCATCACGTTGCCGGTCAACAGTAACCCCGCTTCGCCCCCTGCCCAGGCTTGATACAGGCTAAACAATGCGCGATCAGGCGCCTGGTCGATGTCGGCGAGATTTTCCTCCATCGCGGCTTTGGCGATGCGATTGCCGATGGTCTGGCCGTTAGGCAATTTCAATGTCTGAAAGGGCGACATGCTTGACTCCTCGAAGTGATGAGCAGAGCCTAAGCTTAAAGTTAACTTTAATGTCAAGCAGGTAAATGAGGTCGTTATGAAGATTGGCGAGTTGGCACAGTTGAGCGGCCTGAGCGCTTCACGCATCCGCTTTTACGAGGCTCAGGGGTTGATCCGTCAAGTCGAGCGCGCTTCAAACGGCTATCGGCGTTACTCGGAACAGGCGCTGCAAACCCTGCAAATCATTCAGTGCGCGCAGCAGGCCGGTTTCAGTCTCGAAGAACTCAAGCAACTGTTGCCGGACACGCTGACGGGGGCGTTCAAGCATGACGAACTCCTGGCAGGACTTAACCGCAAGATCGGGCAGATCGAGGAAATGCAACGCCACCTCGCCCATAGCAAGGCTCAACTGCTGGGCTGGATCGATACCATCCAGTCCCGCCCCGAAGGCATGGCCTGCGAAGAAAACGCCGAACGGGTGATGGCATCCTTCAAGCATTGAGGTTGGAGCATGAACAGACCTGGCAGGATCTCTTCACATTCCTTGCGCATCTTGTGGCACACTTTGCGGCAGTCTCCGCTATAGCGACAAACGTTCCGCTATAGCGGAACCGTATATGTCCTGGCGCACGCCTCCCTTGTGTTTCCGAAAGCAAGCGCTTGAACCTCCACCATCGAGCAGGAGAAGCACTCATGAGCATCACTCGTTACGGCACTGGCAGCACCGCCGGCGGCGGCCAGCCGCGTCCCTTCGCCCGTGCCGTTGAAGCCGATGGCTGGTTGCACGTGTCTGGACAAGTGCCGGCGCTGGATGGCGAGATTATTGTCGGTGGCATCGTCGAGCAGACGCACCAGACCATGAAGAACCTGATCGCGATCCTGGAAGAAGCCGGTTATGGCCTGGAAGACGTGGTGCGCACCGGCGTTTGGCTGGAAGATCCACGGGATTTCTGGAGTTTCAACAAGGTGTTTTCCGAGTACTTCAAGCCAGAGCACGCGCCGGCTCGCGCGTGTGTGCAGGCGAACATGATGGTCGACTGCAAGGTCGAGATTGACTGCGTTGCGTACAAGAAAAAGGCTTGAACCGAGGTGGCTTCATCGCTAGCAGGCTAGCTCCCACAGGGGGAATGGGAGCTGACCTGCGGGCGATGGCGACCTCGCCCGGCACTTTTATGGGAACCACTGCAATGACCGAAGACACCATCAAGCGCCGGGCACGCGGTCTGGACCGGGCGTTCGATATCCTCGATTTTCTCAAGGAAATCGGCCAGCCCCTGCGCCCGAACGACATCGCCAATGGCATCGGCAGCCCCAAATCCACAGTCTATGAGCTGGTGGCTTCATTGCTGGAGCGACGGATTCTCGAACCGGTGGGCAAGGACGGCCATGTCTATCTTGGCCGCCAGTTGTACTTCCTCGGCCAGGCACACCTGCGTCATTTCGACTTGACCCGTGAAGCCGACCACGCCCTGCTAGAGATCGTGCGACAGACCCATGAAACCGCGCAGATGTGCCTGCTCAACGGGCGCAAATACACCGTGGCGTTGATGAAAGAAGGTGAGCGGCATTTCCGCATTTCCTCGGACATCGGTGAGAACGCCCCCATTCCCTGGACGGCATCCGGGCGTTTGCTGCTGGCGCACATGAGTGATCAGGAAATCACCGACCTGATCGATCACGACGACTTCATCCTGCCAGGCGGCGAGCGCTTGCCGCTGGAGCAGTTTCTCAAGGAAATCCGTCAGGCCGCTATCGACGGCTTTTTCTCCTTTGATAGCGTTGCCGACACCTTTACCCATTGCTTCGCCGCCCCGGTCAAAGACCCCGGCGGCGTCGCTGTCGCGACCCTGTGCATCGTCGCCCCACGGGCCGATGCGAAGAAAAACTACAACGACTATCGCCGGGTGCTGATCGACAGCGCAAACGGCCTGGCCCGTCGGATCAACGAATAACAGCGGCTGCCTGCTGCCGCGATTGTGAGGAGTTCGAGCATGTCTACTGCCCCAAACACTGCTGGTGTGGAAAAAGGCTTTGCCCAGACCGGCGCCCATCTGGTCCGTGACGTCAGCCTGCCGGCCCTGGTGCTGCACCGCGAGGCGCTGGAACACAACATCCGCTGGATGCAGGACTTCGTGAGCAACAGCGGTGCGCAACTGGCGCCCCACGGTAAAACCAGCATGACTCCGGCGCTGTTTCATCGGCAACTGGACGCCGGAGCCTGGGGCATCACATTGGCGAGCGCCACGCAAACCCGTGCGGCCTACGCCCATGGCGTGCGCCGGGTGCTGATGGCCAACCAACTGGTCGGCACACCGAATATGGCACTGATTGCCGATTTGCTGGCCGACCCGGGCTTCGACTTCTATTGCATGGTCGATCACCCGGACAACGTCGCCGACCTCGGCGCGTATTTCGCCTCGCGCGGCGTGCGTCTGAACGTGATGATCGAATACGGCGTGGTCGGTGGGCGTTGCGGTTGCCGCAGCGAACAGCAAGTGCTTGATCTGGCCAAGGCGATTGCGGCGCAACCGGCGCTGGCGTTGACTGGTATTGAAGGCTACGAAGGCGTGATCCATGGCGATCACGCGGTGACCGGCATTCGTGATTTCGCCGCGTCGCTGGTACGTCTTGCGGTGCAGTTGCAGGACAGCGGTGCTTTTGCGATTCCCAAGCCGATCATCACCGCGTCGGGCTCGGCCTGGTATGACTTGATTGCCGAGTCCTTCGAAGCGCAGAACGCTGCCGGGCGATTCCTCAGCGTGCTGCGCCCCGGCAGTTACGTGGCGCACGACCATGGCATCTACAAGGAAGCGCAATGCTGCGTGCTCGACCGTCGCAGCGACTTGCACGAAGGTCTGCGCCCGGCGCTGGAAGTCTGGGCGCACGTTCAGTCGTTGCCGGAACCGGGTTTTGCGGTGATTGCCCTGGGCAAGCGCGACGTTGCCTACGACGCCGGGCTGCCGGTGCCGTTGCTGCGTTACAAGGCGGGTGTGGTGCCGGCCACGGGCGACGATGTCGGCGCCTGCAAGGTGACGGCGGTGATGGATCAACATGCGTTCATGATTGTGGCGCCGGGTATTGATTTGCGCGTGGGTGACATCATTTCGTTCGGTACTTCGCATCCTTGCCTGACGTTCGACAAGTGGCGTGTTGGCTGCCTGGTGGATGAGCAGTTGAATGTCATCGAGACCATGGAAACCTGTTTCTAAGACAGAAACTGCGGTGCGGCCATCGCCAGCAAGCCGGCTCCTACGGTGGAATGCACTCCAATGTGGGAGATTCTATGTTTGGGGGGGAACCCCCAAGCATAGAATTTGGCGTGTATTCACTTTGGTTTTTCATCAGCGCGAACATCACTCTGGCGAGCTTGCGTGCCAGGATAACCAAGGCTTGAGTACCTTTTAGGCCTCTGGCCAGGTAGCTCTGGTAGTACGGTTTCCAGACCGGCTTGCGACGTGCTGTATTTCAGCGGTATCACCCTGGCAGTGCTGGGAGGGCAGGGGCGCCAGAAGTTGTTGGAAACCCTGATCGAAGCGCGACAGAGGGGGGCGCGCATTGTGTTCGACAATAACTACCGGCCACGACTGTGGGCTTCGGTCGAAGAAGCGCGGGCGGCGTATCGTGGTGTGTTGCCGTACATCGATCTGGCGTTGCTGACGGTGGATGACGAGCAGGCGTTGTTTCAGTTTGCCGATGACGATGCAGTGTTCGCCGCGTATGAGCAGATCGGCACGCCGGAAGTGGTGCTCAAGCGTGGCGCCGATGCCTGTCTGATTCGGTGTGCCGGCGAGTCATTCGAGGAGCCGGCGCAGAAGGTCGAACGGGTGGTGGACACCACGGCGGCGGGGGATTCGTTCAGTGCGGCGTATCTGGCCTCGCGGCTCAAGGACGGGAGTCCAGTTGAAGCCGCCGACGCCGGGCATCGGCTGGCGAGCCGGGTGCTTCAGGTGCCGGGGACATTGATTCCACGGTAAGCGGTGCAATTCACAAATCCCTGTAGGAGGGGGGATACATCAATCCCGGTAAAACACCTGCACCAGGTGATAACCAAACTTGCTCTTGATCGGTCCATGCACGGTGCGCAGCGGTTTCTTGAAAATCACCGCATCGATCGCACCGACCATCTGCCCCGGTCGTACTTCACCCAGATCACCACCGCGTTTGCCGGACGGGCAGGTTGAATACTTCTTGGCCAGCACATCGAACGCTTCACCCTTGGCGATGCGTTGTTTGAGTTGCTCGGCTTCTTCCGAGGTTTTCACCAGAATGTGGCGGGCTTGAGCTTTCATCGACGGTACCTTGCAACGGTGGTGGCTATGTGGGTGCTAGCGGGGGCGCGCGATTATGCCTCAAGTCAGCCTGGTTGACTGATCATCGTACGAATCTTGTTGGCCAGCAGGTCGATCGAAAACGGTTTGGTCACCATGTCCATGCCGTCTTCCAGGAAGCTCTGGCGCTCGGCGGCGATTTCCGCGTAACCGGTCATGAACAACACTTTCAGGCCCGGACGATGCTGGCGGGCGATCTCCGCCAGTTGCCGGCCATTCATGCCCGGCAGCCCGACGTCGGTGACCAGCAGGTCCAGGCGCAAGCCGGACTCAAGCACGGGCAGTGCACCCCTGGCGTCTTCGGCGGTGTGGGCGCGGTAACCGAGTTCATTCAGCAGATCGAGGACCAGCATGCGCACCGCCGGATCGTCTTCGACCAGCATCACGGTTTCACCGGCAATCGCCGCGGGTGCTTCGCTAACGACCGATAAGGGTACTTCTTCTGCCTCGGTCGAGTGCAGGCGCGGCAGGTACAACCGCACGCTGGTGCCCCGGCCCGGCAGGCTGGACAGGCTGACATGGCCGCCCGATTGCTGGGCAAAGCCGTAAATCATCGACAGGCCCAGGCCGGTGCCCTGGCCGATGGGCTTGGTGGTGAAGAACGGGTCGAAGGCCTTGGCCAACACCGAAGGCGTCATGCCGGTGCCATTGTCACTGACTGCGATCATCACGTAGTCACCGGCATTGACCGGTTCCAGGGTCGTGATTTCACTGTCGTCGAGATTCACGTTGGCTGTTTCAATGCGCAGTTCACCGCCATCGGGCATGGCGTCCCGGGCGTTGATCACCAGATTGAGCAACGCGTTTTCCAGTTGACTGACATCGGTGTTGACCCTCCAGAGATTCTCGGTCAGTTGCAATTGAAGCTCGATGTGATCGCCCTTGGTTCTGCTGAGCAGGTCCTCCAGTGAATGGATCAACTCGTTGGCATTTAGCGGCTTGCGGTTGAGCGACTGACGCCTTGAGAACGCCAGCAACCGATGGGTGAGGGCGGCGGCACGGTTGGCCGAGGACATTGCTGCCTCGGCAAAACGTCCGATCTCTTCGGTTCGCCCCTCGGCAATGTAGCGCTGCATCAGGTCGAGGCTGCCAAGAATGCCGGTGAGCATGTTGTTGAAGTCGTGGGCGATGCCGCCGGTGAGCTGGCCGACCGCTTCCATTTTTTGGGCATGGCGCAAGGCGTCTTCGGCGCGTTCGCGTTCGAACATTTCGTTCTGCAGACGCTCGTTCGCTTCAGCCAGTTGCCGGGTGCGGGCGACGACCCGTTCTTCAAGGGTTTCGTTAAGAATACGCAAGGCTTCTTCGGTTTTTTTGCGTTCGGTTTCGTCGATCACGAAGATGTAGAAACCGTTCACCGCGCCGTCGGCACCGTGACGCGGCAGGTAATTCATCAAGGCCTGACGAACGCTGCCGTCGCGGTGTGGGGTGCTGATGCTGAAGCAACCGGGTTTGCCGGACAGGGCTTCGGCGATGTAGGGGGCGCGCAGGGCGTAGGCTTCTTCTCCGAGCACTTCAACGATGGTGCGGCCGTAGAGTTCTTGGGGAGTCAGGCCGTACCAGTCGAGGTAGGCGGCGTTGTTCAGGCGAAAGCGCTCTTCGCGGTCGACGTAGCTGATCAGGATCGGCATGGCGTTGATGATCAGTTGCAGCTCGGTCTGACTCTGGCGCAACGCCTGCTCGGTGTGTTTGCGCTCGGTCAGGTCCAGGGCGGCACCGAGAAAGCGGATCGGCCGGCCATGGTGATCCTTGTAGCAGCGTCCGCGGGCAAACACCCAGCGCAGCTGACCGTCGGGTTGCAGCAGGCGGTATTCCTCGGCGTATTCGGTGCCGTGGGTGATGCAGTGTTTGATGCTGCGGGCGATCAGGGTGCGGTCTTCGGGGTGCACGCCGTGCAGGTACTCACTGATCGGCAACCGGCCGGCCATGGACGGCTCGATGCCGTGCAACTGGGCAAAATGGGCGTCGGCGATAAAGCGGTCCTCGCCAATGTCCCAATCCCAGGTGCCGACCGCGTCGGTGGCGGCGAGAGCCAGTTGCAGGCGTTCCTCGGTTTCACGCTGGGCCTTGAGGCTCGCCGCCGAGCGCTGTTCGAGTTCGAGGGCGATGCGACGCCGGTCGTTGGTTTCGATCGCCGTGACCAGGATGCCCGCGACCTGGGCGCTTTCATCGCGAATTGGGCTGTAGGTCAGATCCAGCCAGAAGTCGGAATCCTGGCCGCCACGCTGCAAGGTGAATCGCTGTTCACTGTAGGTTCGCACCTGGCCTTGCAAAACAGCGCTGTAGATCGGGTCGGTGAAGTCCTTCAGTTCGGGCCAGATCTGGTGCGTCGGCTGGCCGAAAGCCTGCGGATGTTTGCCACCGGCCAACAGGGCGAAGCCATCGTTGTAGATCTGCGTGAGTTGCGGTCCCCACAGCAACAGCATCGGCATCGGTGAGTGAATCACGATATCCACGGCGGTTCGCAAGCTCTGAGGCCAGGTACTGGCAGCGCCCAGTGGACTGCTGGTCCAGTCCATTCGGGCGATCAAGGCTTGGGCGTCGCTGCCGGTCGGTGTTGCGTTCATCAAAAGGTCCTGCGCGTGAGTCGCTTTGGCTGGGGCTATTCTTGCACAGGTGACAGGCGCCGGTTGATTCAGAGGCTTGAGCGGTCAATGTAGGCGTGAGCTTGCTCGCGATGGCGTCGGGTCAAATTACATTGATGTCAACTGACACTCCGCTATCGCGAGTAAGCTTGCTCCTACAGGTAATCCCATTTCAATCCATCAGTTCAGGTCGGTCACGGAATTGCTCCAGTGCCTGGGGATTGGCCAGGGCATCAGTGTTTTTTACCTTCTGCCCATGCACCACATTACGCACCGCCAACTCCACGACCTTGCCGCTGATGGTGCGCGGGATGTCCGTCACCGCGACAATTTTCGCCGGCACGTGGCGCGGCGTGGTATTGGCACGAATGATCTGGCGGATCTGCTGTTGCAGTTGTTCGTCGAGCTCAACGCCGTCGCGCAGGCGCACGAACAGCACCACCCGCACGTCATCCTGCCATTGCTGACCGATAGCAACGCTGTCGAGCACCTGCGGAACTTTTTCTACCTGCCGATAGATCTCCGCCGTACCGATACGCACGCCGCCGGGGTTGAGCACCGCGTCGGAGCGCCCGTGGATCATCATCGCGCCATGGGGTAACTGCTCGGCGTAATCGCCTTGCGCCCAGACGCCGGGGAACTGGCTGAAATAGGACGCCCGCAGCTTTTCTCCATCCGGATCATTCCACAGTCCGATCGGCATCGCCGGGAAGTGTCGGGTGCACACCAGTTCGCCTTTCTCGCCGATCACGGCATGACCGTCGTCGTTCCACACTTCGACGGCCATGCCCAGGCTCTTGCCTTGTATTTCGCCACGGCGTACCGGTTGCAGCGGATTACCGTTGACGAAGCATGAAACGATGTCGGTGCCACCCGACATCGAGGCCAGGCACAGGTCGGACTTGAAGTCGCGGTAGACGTAATCGTAGCTTTGCGGCGAGAGCGCGGAGCCGGTGCAGAGCAGTGTTTTCAGACCGCTCAGGTCATGGCTTGCTCTAGGTTTCACGCCGCTGCTTTCCAGGGTCGCGAGAAACTTCGGGCTGGTGCCGAAGACGCTGATGCGCTCGTCATCGATCAGGTCGACCAGGCGTTGGGGGTCAGGGTGGAAGGGGGAACCGTCATACAACACCACAGCGCTGCCTACCGCCAGCGCCGAGACCAGCCAGTTCCACATCATCCAGCCGCAGGTGGTGTAGTAGAACAAGCGTTCGCCGGGGCCAAGATCGGAATGCAAACCGTGTTCCTTGACGTGTTGCAGCAGCACGCCACCGGTGCCGTGGATAATGCATTTGGGTACGCCGGTGGTACCGCTGGAATAGAGGATGTACAGCGGATGGGCGAATGGCACAGCGACAAAATCCGGCTCGCCGCCGGCAACATAGAAGTCGTCCCACAGCGTGACGTTGGCCATTGTGTGGAAGTCTTGTATGTGCGCTTCTGGCCGTGCGTAAGGCACAACGACCAGTTGCTGCAACGACGGCAGGCGTTCGAGGATTTCGTTGACCTTGGCGGTCTGGTCGATGTCCTTGCCGGCATAGCGGTAGCCGGCGCAGGTCAGCAGCACTTTCGGTTCGATCTGGCCGAAGCGGTCGACCACGCCCTGGGTCCCGAAGTCCGGTGACGAGCAAGACCAGACCGCACCAAGGCTGGTGGTCGCGAGCATAGCCACCAGGGTCTGCCAAGTGTTAGGCATGCACGCGGCGACCCGATCGCCGACGCTGACACCGGCAGCGATCAAGCCGTTCTGAAAGCCGGCGACATGCTCCGCCAAATCGGCCCACGTCAAGTGTTCGCGCTGGCCGTTCTCAGCGATCGCCACCACCGCCACGGCATCGTCGCGACGACGCAGCAGATGTTCGGCGAAATTCAGGGTGGCGCCGGGGAACCACTCGGCGTTGGGCATTTGCGAACCTTCCTGCAGCACCGCGTCGGGTTGCTGGTGGAAGCGGATATCGAAAAAATCGACGATGGCTTGCCAGAAGTCCTGTCGCTGATCGATGGACCATTGGTGGAGGGCGGGGTAGTCGTCGATGTGCAGGTGATGGCGCTGATTGATCAAGCGCCGGAACGCTTCAATGCGGGTCTTGCCGATGCGTGCGGTACTGGGTTGCCAGAGGATGTCGGACATGGCTTGCCTCTTCTTATGTTCGCATTAAATCGGACTTTTGTGGCGAGGGGGCTTGCCCCCGTTGGGTGGCGCAGCCGCCCTAAACCTGCGCCCGTTTCAACTCATGATAAAAATTTACGACTGCTCGCAGCCGAACGGGGGCAAGCCCCCTCGCCACAGGGTCTGGCAGTTGATCACTGCGCCAACCACCCACCATCGATATTCCACGCCGCACCGCGTACCTGACTCCCCGCATCACTGCACAGGAACAGCACCAGTTCACCCAATTGCGGTGGTGTCACGAACTCCAGCGACGGCTGCTTCTCGGCCAGCAAATCGTGCTGCGCCTGCTGCGGATCGATCCCGGTGGCGGCGCGATCATCGATCTGCTTTTGCACCAGCGGCGTCAGTACCCATCCGGGGCAGATGGCGTTGCAGGTAATTTGGGTTGTCGCGGTTTCCAGGGCGACCACCTTGGTCAGCCCGATCACCCCATGCTTGGCCGCGACATAAGCGGCTTTGCCTACCGATCCGACCATCCCGTGCACCGAGGCAATGTTGATCACCCGACCCCAACCCTTGGCACGCATGCCCGGCAGGCTCAGTCGAGTGCCATGGAACACCGACGACAGGTTGATCGCGATGATCGAATCCCAGCGCTCCACGGGGAATTCATCGACGGGGGCAACATGCTGAATGCCGGCGTTGTTGACCAGAATGTCGATGCCGCCAAACTCACGCTCGGCGTAGGCGATCATGTCGGCGATTTGCGCCGGGTCGCTGACATCGGCCGGGTGATGGCCGACCTTGCCGCCGAACTGTGCCACGTCGGCAATCACTTTGGATGCATCGCCGAACCCGTTGAGGATCAGGTTGGCCCCAGCCTTGGCCAGGCTGAGGGCAATCCCCAGGCCGATGCCGCTGGTAGAACCGGTGACCAGTGCGGTCTTGCCCGAAAGAGTCGTCATGAATACCTCACACAATGCCAGTGGCGTAGAAGGTGCCGATCACCACGAAAACCGCCAGGGTCTTGATCAGCGTAATACAGAAAATGTCTTTATAAGCCTCGCGGTGGGTCAGGCCGGTGACCGCCAGCAAGGTAATCACCGCGCCATTGTGCGGCAGGGTGTCCATGCCGCCGCTGGCCATCGCGGCAACCCGGTGCAGGACTTCCAGGGGAATGTTTGCGGCGTGGGCGGCACTGATGAATTGTTCGGACATCGCCGCCAGCGCGATACTCATGCCACCCGATGCGGAGCCGGTGATACCGGCCAACAGGGTCACGGTAATCGCTTCATTGACCAGCGGATTAGGAATGCCCTTGAGCCAGTCGGCCAGCACCAGAAAGCCTGGCAGCGAGGCGATCACCGCACCGAAGCCGTATTCCGAGGCGGTGTTCATCGCCGCCAGCAAAGCACCGCTGACCGCACTTTTACTGCCTTCAGCGAGCTTGCTGCGGATCGCCTGGAAACCAAACGCGAGCACCATGAGGATGCCCACCAGCAACGCCGCCTGAACCGCCCAAATGGCGGTGAGCTTGGCGATTTCGGTGGTCACCGGGGTGGCCATACCCGGCAGTGCCAGGCTGTGGGTCTTGCCGTACCACTGCGGAATCCACTGGGTGAACAGCAGGTTCATGATGCCCACCGCGAGCAACGGCGACAGGGCGAGCCACGGGTTGGGCAGCTTGATGTCGGCGGCAGTTTCCGGTTCATTGCGCAGGTCCGAACCATAGCCTTCACCGCTGCGCTGGGCCTTGTTGCGCTGGCGCTGGAGAAACAGCATGCCGGCGCTGAACACGAAGATGGTGCCGATCACACCCAACCACGGCGCCGCCCACGCGGTGGTGTTGAAAAAGGTGCTGGGAATGATGTTCTGGATCTGCGGCGTGCCGGGCAGGGCGTCCATGGTGAACGAGAACGCGCCCAGGGCGATGGTCGCAGGAATCAGGCGCTTGGGAATGTTGCTTTGACGGAACATCTCGGCGGCAAACGGATAGACCGCGAAGACCACCACGAACAGCGAGACGCCGCCGTAGGTCAGCAGGGCGCAGACCAGCACGATCACCAGCATGGCCTGACGAGTGCCGAGCAGGCGAATCGCGGCGGCAACGATGGAGCGCGAAAATCCGGACAGCTCGATCAACTTGCCGAACACCGCACCGAGCAGGAACACCGGGAAATACAGTTTGATGAAGCCGACCATTTTCTCCATGAACACGCCGGTGAAGGCGGGCGCGACGGCTGAAGGGTCGGTGAGCAGGACGGCGCCAAGAGCGGCAATCGGGGCAAAAAGGATAACGCTGTAGCCACGGTAAGCAGCCAGCATCAGCAGCGCGAGGGCTGCCAAGGCAATGATCACACTCATGGTGTGTCTCCTGGGTTGTTATTTTTGTAGGGTGGATCTTTTGCAGGAGAGGCGTATAGCGAGTTTTGTGCCAGATAGCTAAGTTGTTGAAATATAATGATTTATTGTTATTCGTCGATACTATTGCGAAAGGCTTGTCTCTTTATTGAGACGTTTTTATGGTGTTTAAAGATCGCAGCCTTCTGCAGCTCCTACGCTGGAATGCATAACCACCCCGTAAGAGCTGCCGAAGGCTGCGATCTTTTGATCTCTAAAATCCATCTACAAATAGAGATTAGTGTCTCTTTAAGGAGACTAAACAATCCCCAACGCCACCATCTTCTTGTACAACGTAGACCGTCCAAGCCCCAGGCGTGCCGCCGCTTCAATCACTTTCCCCCCGCATTGCGCCAGGGTGGCCTCGATCAAATGCCGGTCAAACCGTTCCCGCGCCGCACTGAACGTCTCATCAACAATCGGTTCGAGGGGCAACGGTGACACGCGCTCAACGGGCGTGAAGGTGCCAATGGCTGCGCGCAGATCGGTTGCTGTCAGGCGCAAGTCATCGCTGAGCAGGGCGGCGCGTTCCAGCACGTTGCGCAATTCGCGGATGTTTCCCGGCCAGGCATGTTGGCTCAGCAGCGCCAGCGCTTCGTGGTGCAATTCATGCTGACTGCGCAGTTCCTCCAGAATCGCTTCGCTCAGGGCCGGCAGGTCGTCGAGGCGATCGCGCAGGGGCGGAACCTGGATCGGCAAGACGTTCAGGCGGTAATACAGATCGGCACGAAATTCGCCGCGTTTGATCGCCGCTTCGAGGTCGGTGGAGGTCGCGGCAATGACCCGCACATTGCTCTGGATCACCTCGTTGGAGCCCACCGGTTCGAATTCCTTTTCCTGCAGCACCCGCAACAGTTTGCTTTGCAGGGGCAGCGGCATGTCGCCGATCTCATCGAGAAACAAGGTGCCGCCCTGGGCAATTTGCAGCTTGCCGGCGCGGCCCTTGCGATCGGCGCCGGTGAAGGCACCCGGCGCGGTGCCGAAAAATTCGGCTTCAAGCAATGACTCCGGGATGGCCGCGCTGTTGATGCTGACGAATGCCTTGTGCGCACGCGGCGAAGCATTGTGGATCGCCTGGGCCAGCAGTTCCTTGCCGGTACCGGTTTCGCCGAGCAGCAATACCGGGGACTCTGTGCTGGCACTGCGGCGCGCCCGGCGTTTGACTTCCAGGCTGGCGGCGCTGGTGCCGATGAAATGAGCGAAGTTGTATTTGGTCTGCCGCGCCCGCAGCAGCGAACGGGTGGAGGCCAGTTCTTCCTGCATGCTCATGTAGCGCTTGAGCATGGGCGACAGGCTGCGCAATTCGTCGAACAGGGCAAAGCCGATGGCGCCGATCACCACGCCGGCATCGTCATGAATCGGCAGGCGCATGACCACCAGCGGTTCTTTGGAGGTGTCCTGCATGTCGAGCAGAATCGGTCGGCCGGTGCGCACCACTTCCCGCAGCAGGCTGCCGGGAATGACGCTTTCGCAGGGCTTGCCGATTGCACTTTCTGCCGATTGCAGGCCGAAGCGTCGGGCATAGCGCTCGTTCATCCAGACGATGTTGGCATCGCGGTCGACAATCACCGTACCCTCGCTCGACTGCTCGATGATCTCGAACAACGAACGGATCGCCAGCAGGCGCACGCGCTGGTAGTCCTTGAGGCTTTCGGTGGTGTTCATGGGGGGATTCCCTTGTTGAAGATCAATGTCTTTTGCGCGGATTATGCATGCCCCATCAGCGCCGCCGCCATCAGCTCTTTGGTGTACGGATGCTGCGGCGAATCGAACACATCATGGCTGGCGCCGCTTTCCACCACCTTGCCGTCCTTGATCACGATCATGTCATGGGCGAGGGCGCGTACCACCGCCAGGTCATGGCTGATGAACAAATAGGTCAAACCGTGTTTTTCCTGAAGCTGGCGAAGCAGGGCGACGACCTGTTTTTGCACCGTGCGGTCCAGCGCGGAGGTGGGCTCGTCGAGCAAAATCAACGCGGGTTTGAGCACCAACGCGCGGGCGATGGCGATACGCTGGCGTTGGCCGCCGGAAAATTCGTGGGGGTAGCGATGGCGGCTTTGCGGGTCGAGACCGACTTCCTGCAACGCCCGAATCACTTCGGCGTTGCATTGCTCCGCCGTCAACTGGCTGTGCACCTCAAGGCCTTCACTGATGATTTGCGCCACCGACATGCGCGGGCTGAGGCTGCCAAACGGATCCTGGAACACCACCTGCATCTTCTTTCGCCATGGGCGTAGCTGTTTTTGCGTCAGGCCCTCCAGCGCTTCGCCCTGAAAGCGAATACTGCCTTCGGAGTCGAGCAGGCGCAGGATGGCCTGGCCCAGTGTGGACTTTCCGGAACCGGATTCGCCGACGATGCCCAGTGTTTTGCCGCGCTGTATGTTCAGGCTGATGCCATCCACGGCGTGCAGGTAGGTCTTGCGCTGGAACAGTCCGCCACTGACAGGAAACCGCACCCGCAAATCATCAACCTCCAGCACGTTTTCGCGTTCGTCCCGGGGCAGGGCTTCACCCTCGGGTTCAGCATTAAGCAACACGCAGCTGTAAGGATGCCTGGGTTCGGTAAACAGGGTTTCGCAAGGGGCCTGTTCGACGATCTCACCGGCCTTCATCACGCACACGCGCTGGGCGATGCTGCGCACCAGGTTGAGGTCGTGGCTGATCAGCAGTAGAGACATGCCCAGCCGTTGCTGCAAGGATTTGAGCAGCAGCAGGATTTTGCGCTGCACCGTCACATCAAGCGCTGTGGTGGGTTCGTCGGCAATCAACAATTCCGGCTCGCAGGCCAGGGCCATGGCAATCATCACCCGTTGGCGCTGTCCACCAGACAGCTGGTGGGGGTAGGCTTTCAGTCGCTCCTGGGGTTTCTGGATGCCCACCAGATGCAGCAACTCAAGAATCCGCGCCTGCGCCGCTTTCCCGGCCATACCCTTGTGCACCAGCAGCGTTTCGCCGATTTGCTTTTCGATGCTGTGCAGCGGGTTGAGCGAAGTCATCGGCTCCTGGAAGATCATCGCGATGCGGTCACCGCGCAGTTTGCGCAATTTACCGGCGTCGGCCCCCACCAGTTCCTGGCCGCGATAACGAATGCTGCCGGTCGTCTCGGTGCCGCATTCGGGCAGCAATTGCAGGATCGAATGCGCCGTGACGGACTTGCCCGAGCCGGACTCGCCCACCAGCGCCAGGCATTCGCCGGGGCGGATGTCCAGGCACAGGTTGCGCACGACGGTCTGGCCGCTGAAGGCGACGCTGAGATCACGGATTTCGATCAGGTTGGTCATATCAATGTTCCGCTTCAAGAGCGAGGGTCAAAGGCGTCGCGCAGCGCTTCGCCAATGAACACCAGTAAAGAAAGAATCAGCGCCAGGGTGAAAAACGCCGTCAGCCCCAGCCACGGCGCTTGCAGGTTCTGCTTGCCCTGGCCGATCAGTTCGCCCAGCGAAGCGCTGCCCGCAGGCATGCCAAAACCGAGGAAATCCAGCGCCGTCAGGGTCGAAATAGCCCCAGTCAGAATAAACGGCAGGTAGCTCAAGGTCGCATTCATGGCGTTGGGCAGGATGTGCCGCACGATGACCTTGCGGTCGCTCAAGCCCAGTGCTCTCGCGGCTTTGACGTATTCCAGGTTGCGTCCGCGCAGGAACTCGGCGCGCACCACGTCCACCAGGGCCAGCCAGGAAAACAGCGCCATGATCCCCAAGAGCCACCAGAAATTCGGCTCGACGAACCCGGACAGGATGATCAGCAGGTACAGCACGGGTAGCCCGGACCAGACTTCGAGCAACCGTTGACCCAGCAGATCGACCCAACCGCCGTAGTAACCTTGCAGGGCACCGGCGGCGATGCCGATCAGGGCGCTGACAAACGTCAGCATCAGGGCAAACAGAATCGACACCCGCGCACCGAAGATCACCCGGGCCAGCACGTCCCGTGCCTGGTCGTCGGTACCGAGCCAGTTCACGCGGGTCGGCGGGCTCGGTGCGGGTTTGTTCAGGTCGTAATTGGGTGTGTCGTCGCTGAATGGAATCGGCGGAAACAGCAGCCAGCCACCGTCCTTCTTGATCAGTTGTTGCACGTAATCGCTGCGGTAATCGGCCTGGAATGGCAGTTGTCCGCCAAACTCCTGCTCGGTGTAGCGCTTGAGAGCCGGGAAGTACCACTGACCTTGGTAACTGACGATCAGCGGTTTGTCGTTGGCGATCAGTTCGCCGCCGAGGGTCAAGCCGAACAGGCCGATAAACAGCCACAGAGACCACCAGCCACGGCGGTTTTTCTTGAAGCGCTCGAAGCGGCGACGCGCCAATGGGGAGAGCGTCAACATCAGGCGTTCCTCGCGGCGAAATCGATGCGCGGGTCGACCAGGGTGTAGCAAAGGTCACCGACCAGTTTTATCAAGAGACCGAACAAGGTGAATATGAACAGCGAGCCGAACACCACCGGATAGTCCCGCGACACCGCCGCTTCGTAACTCATGCGACCGAGGCCATCGAGGGAAAAGATCACCTCGATCAGCAGCGAGCCAGCAAAAAATACGCTGATAAACGCCTGGGGGATTCCCGACACCACCAGCAACATGGCGTTGCGGAACACGTGGCCGTACAGAACGCGGCGCTCGCTCAAGCCCTTGGCGCGGGCAGTCACCACGTATTGCCGGGTGATCTCGTTGAGGAACGAGTTTTTGGTCAGGATGGTCAGCGTAGCGAACCCGCCGATCACCAGCGCCGAAACCGGCAGGACCAGATGCCAGAAGTAATCGGCGACTTTACCGAGGGTCGACAGTGAGTCGAAGTTGTCCGAAACCAGTCCGCGAACCGGAAACCAGTTCAGCGAGGTGCCTCCAGCGAAGATCACGATCAGGAACATGGCGAACAGAAACGCCGGCATGGCGTAGCCGATAATGATCGCCGTGCTGCTCCAGATATCGAAATGACTGCCGTGATGCACGGCCTTGCGAATGCCCAGCGGGATCGACACCAGATAAGTGATCAGCGTTGCCCAGAGCCCGAGGGAAATGGTGACCGGCATTTTTTCCAGGATCAGGTCGGTGACCGTGGCGCCACGGAAGAAGCTCTTGCCGAAATCCAGCCGGGCGTAACTGGTGAGCATCAGCCACAGACGCTCGTGCGCCGGTTTGTCGAAGCCGTATTGTTTTTCGATGTCCTTGATCAATTGTGGGTCGAGGCCGCGACTGGCTCGGGAGGTACTGCTCACCGAGTCACTCGAACCGCCGCCGGCCGCGGCCCCGCCGATGCCCTGCAGGTGCGCGATGGCTTGTTCCACCGGGCCGCCGGGCGCTGCCTGGACGATCACGAAATTGACCAGAAGAATGATCACCAGCGTCGGAATGATCAGCAGCAGGCGCCGCAGTATATAAGCCCACATCAGTGCGGCCCTCCGGGTTTGCCACGGCGGATACGCTCGGCAGTCATTTGCTGATTGGTCAAAGGCGTGGTGCTCATTTCCCACCAGCTCTCGATGGCTTCGTCATTGCTCGCCTGCACGTTCGGGATGCCGAAGCGATTCCACCAGACGGTCGAGGTGCCCGGTGGGTAATAATTGGGAATCCAGTAGTAATTCCATTGCAGCACGCGGTCGAGCGCATGGGCATAGTGCAGCATGTCGGCCTGGGTATTGGCGCGTACCAGCCCGGCGATCAAGGTGTCCACCGCCGGATTCTTCAGCACCATGTAATTGTTGGAGCCGGGGTCAGTGGCGGCGGTCGAGCCGAAATAGTTGAGCAACTCGCCCCCCGGAGACGTGGTCACCGGATAGCCGGTGACGATCATGTCGTAGTCGCGGCTCATCAGACGATTGACGTACTGGGATGAATCGATGCGGCGGATATTCAGTTCGATGCCGATCTGCTTCAGTGTGCGCTTGTAGGGCAACAGCAAACGGTCCATGCCGTTCTGGCTGACCAGGAACGTGAAACTCAAGGGCTCACCCTCGGCGTTCACCAGTTGATCGCCATCGGGTTTCCAGCCAGCCTGTTCGAGCAAATCCAGTGCTTGCAGCTGCTTGTCGCGAATCACACCGCTGCCATCGGTTTTCGGTGCCTCGAACACTTTGCCGAAGACGTCGTCGGGAATTTGCCCACGTAACGGCTCGAGAATCGCCAGCTCACCGGCATCCGGCAGTTGCCGTGCGGCGAGGTCGGTGTTGGAGAAGAAGCTCTGCTGACGGATGTACAGGTTGCGCATCATCTGCCGATTGCTCCATTCGAAGTCCCACAGCATTACCAGTGCCTGACGCACGCGACGGTCCTGGAACATCGGCTTTTGCAGATTGAATACAAAACCCTGGGATGGTTGCGGTGCTTCGGTGGCGAGGTGAGCCTTTTGCAGGCGACCATCACTCAGGGCCGGGCTGTCGTAGCCGATGGAATAGCCGGTAGCGGAAAACTCGCGGTTGTAGTCGTAGGCACCGCCGCGCAGTACCTGGCGCGCGACGTCGGTATCACCGAAGTACTCGATGCTGAAATGATCGAAGTTGTACAGGCCGCGACTGACCGGCAAATCCTTGCCCCACCAATCGGGGTTGCGTTCGAATGTGATGCTGCGCCCTGAGTCGACTTTGCCTACTTTATAGGGGCCGCTGCCCAGTGGTGGCTCGTAGCCGCCACCGCCGGCAAAGTCCCGGGTCTTCCACCAATGTTCGGGAAACACCGGCAGGGTCGCGATGTCCAGGGGCAGGGTGCGGTTTTCGTTGTTCTTGAAGTCGAAGCGAACGGTCAGCGGTGATTCAACTTCGACGCCTTTGACGTCGGCGAACTGAGTGCGATAGCGCAGGCTGCCCTGGGTCATCAGCAGGTCGAAGGTATAGCGCACATCCTGGGCGGTGATGGGCTTGCCGTCGGCAAAGCGCGCCTTGGGATTGAGCTCAAAGCGCAGGGACAGGCCGTCATCGGAGCGTTCCATCGTCTGCGCCACCAGGCCGTATACGGTATAGGGTTCGTCCAGTGAGCGCTGGGCCAGCGGCGAATAGAGCATGCCGTCGATCTGCGAGACGCCAATGCCTTTGTCTATGTAGGGCAGGACATGGTCGAATTGACCGATTTCGATCGCCGATCGCCGCATCGTGCCGCCCTTGGGGGCCAACGGGTTGGTGTAGGCAAAATGACTGAAACCGGCGGGGTATTTGGCCGGTTCGCCGTAGACGGTCATTGCGTACTGCGGCGCCGCGTTCACACCAACGGCACCCAATAGCAGGGCCGCGGCAGTGAATAACAAAGTAGGGAAAGCCAGTCGCATCGTCAGCCTTAAAGCCGGGGGTCATGAACGACAATTTGTACGCTAGCGGCGCGTCCCTCGCCAGCCGTATTAACGTACCTGAAACACGACGGCCCACCAAATGGCGGGCCGTTGTGACAATAGCTCAAGCGTTGATCAGTCCTGGCGGCTGGTCACTTCCAGCAGGTGGTAACCGAACTGAGTCTTCACCGGGCCTTGCACGACGTTGATTGGCGCGCTGAATACAACGGTGTCGAATTCCTTGACCATCTGGCCCGGACCGAACGAACCGAGGTCACCGCCCTGGCGACTGGATGGGCAGGTGGAGTTCGCTTTGGCAACTTCGGCGAAATCGGCGCCGCCTTCGATTTGAGCCTTGAGTTCGTTGCATTTGGCTTCGCTGGCAACAAGGATGTGACGGGCAGTGGCTTTAGGCATGGGAAAATTCTCCATTCAATGTTTTGCAAAGTGCTGAGCCTACCGGATTCAGTGCTCTATTTCTTCTCAAAGTTCCATTCTGCGCGGGATTCGGGGGAGGGCTTGTCTTACAAACCGGCCTCTCGCAAGCGTTCGGCATGCTGTACATACAGTTCGACCGGATCGATGCCAGTTCGCAATTGACAGGCTGGCTGGCTGATGGTGTCAAGGTGATCCAGGGCGTAGTCGGAACGGATCACGGTGCCCAAGTGGGAGCTGAAACGTCCAACCATCCCGTCGTTCTGGTCGGCTTCGGTGACGAAGTAGCGTGAAAAGGCACGACACAACGAGTGGAACGGGTCGAGCGCGTGGGTACCTTGGTCGAGCACGGGCGGCAGGACACCGCTCCAGGAATAATAGCGAACGCCATTGACCTGCTCCGGACCCTGTCCACCCCAGGTTTTGGGTAACCCCTGCGGGTACTTGTCGTTGAATGCGCCCACGCCTTCGGTGGTCAGGCCATTCAGGGCCGCGACAGCGTTGCGCGCGAGATAACGGTCGTTGCTCAGGGCTCCCAGGAAATCGGCAAACAGGGTCACGACCGCCTCGGCAACCAATTCCGGCAAGCGTCCGGGCGTTAATGCCTTGCGCAGAAAATCAGCCAGCTCGGACCCGTGATTTGGCCCGCTGACAGAGGTTACCGAAGCGACTTGGTGCGGTGCACTCGCTGCAGCATAACGTGCAGCGAGTGCGCCTTGACTGTGTCCGATCAGATTGACTTTGCTGGCGCCTGTTCCTTCCAGTACCCGTTTGAGTTGCGCCACTAATTGCTCACCACGAGTTTCGTTGCTGGAAACGGTAGAAAGGTGTGGAACGAACACCCTCGCCCCAGCGTTTCGCAAGGTTTGCCTGATGTCGTGAAAGAGTTCGAATTTGCCAATCCGCTCGAAACCGAACAGGCCATGGACCAGCAGTATTGGGTGGCAGGTGCTTGCATTCCGTTGCATGTTCATACCTTTTTCGCAGCTGTTCGTGGGAGGTGCATTGCGCTCCACTCTAAAACACTCAACGCTGGCGTGATGTATGAAAAGTCCGCTGAAAATGGATGAAAGCGGTATGGATCTAGTACGAATAGACGTATGTATATGCGGTCTTGGTCGGAATACCTGGACGTCTATATCACTCGACTCGGCTCACTCCAGCGCAAGGGCCTACTCTGCAAACGTCGACTTTCCGTACAGCGCAGCGCTGCTCCCGCAATCACAACCAAGTGGCAGATGATTCAATAACCTTTCTTTCAATACACGGCCGTCATCCAGTTTTCGATTCGAGACTGGATGACGAAGCCGTAATGCTGCGTGATTTAAGTTCGCAATTGCGCCGCGGCCTGCCGTAAAAGTTGCTGGGTTGCGGTCCAGCCAAGGCAGCCATCTGTGACCGATATACCGTATTGCAACGCCGAACTCAGTGGTTGGCATCCCTCGAACAAATGACTTTCGATCATCATGCCGATCAGCGAGTGATCGCCTTGCAGACGTTGTTCCAGGACCTCATTGAACACCGCGGGTTGACGCAGTGGATCCTTGCCGCTATTGGCATGGCTGCAATCGACCATGATCCGGGTCGGAATCTTCAGTCGGGTCAGATCGCTGTTCACCTGGGCGATGCTCTCACGATCGTAGTTCGGACCCTGGTGGCCACCACGCAATACCAGGTGGGTATCCGCATTGCCGGGGGTTTGAATGATCGCCGGATGGCCTTGGCTATCGACGCCAAAATGGCGATGCGGATGGGCGGCAGATCGCATGGCGTCGCTGGCCACGCCGACGCCACCATCCGTTCCGTTCTTGAAACCGACCGGCATGCTCAGGCCGCTGGCCATTTCCCTGTGAATCTGTGATTCGGTCGTACGCGCCCCAATAGCAACCCAACTGAGCAAGTCGTCAAAGTAGCCCGCCGCCATCGGTTGCAACAGTTCGGTAGCAATCGGCAGGCCCAGGCGGAGCATTTCACGCATTAATTCGCGGGACAGCGTCAGCCCGCCGGCCATGTCATCGCTGCCGTCCAGCTGCGGATCGTACGCCAGGCCTTTCCAGCCGACGGTAGTGCGAGGCTTTTCGACGTAGGCACGCATCACGAGCAACATCTGGTCGCTGACTTCGCTGCTCAAGCGGGCAAGATTGCCGGCGTATTCGAGGGCTGACTCGGGATCGTGGATCGAGCAAGGGCCGACGATGACCAGAAGACGGGAGTCCTCACCGTTGAGAATCGCGCGCACCGCTTGGCGGTGCGCATTGACCTGCTGGATCAACGCATTGCTCAGTGGAAGTTGCTGTTTGAGTTGCAATGAGCTGGGCAGGCGCGAGGTCAGCGCTTCATTGGCAGAGGTCAGCGTAGACAGCGGTAGTGCGGAGACGGACGAGTTCATTTTAAAGGCTTCCTGGGCTGGAGGCGGGTTCATTCCCGCCAACCGGCCCTACTGGGGTGTTCGACAATTGGCCGGATCGGCTGCGTGTATGTGCTTGCCACCTGTGGGTGACCGATCGGAGGCGGCAGGCTGTCCCGAGCGGAGGGTGGTAAATCGCCAGGCGGTAAAACTGTCGTAACGGTAATAAGTGGCGTAGTTCATTGTGTGGATCCTCTGAATGTCTGGTGTGTCGCTAAAAATGACAGGACTGAAAAAACAAAACCCCCGGTCGGGAGGCCGACCGGGGGTTGAGAATTCTCTGGTGGCGACCCGTTTGAAGTGGGCGCCGTGTGGGTATCAGGCGCGCCAGTGGCTAAACCAATACCCAAAATAAAAGCTGACCGGAGCACAAACGTCATTCGTCCGGGCAGCCGCAACCATGCGCAGGGCGCTGGCGGTACGAAGCTGGGAACGGGTGTTGAGCATGGTTTGTCTCCGATGGATGCGCCGAGCTTACTAGAGGCCGGTGCGCAGTTTCAATCAGAAATTGCTATGGGTTGTCAGCGACAACGTCTATCGCTTGAGTACCTGGAAGTTTGTGACACGCTTGACGTTTGCCACAACCATTTGAAGAACTATTGAAACTTTTTATCTGAAGCTTTCCGCTAGGTCTGCCAGTCGCTTTTTGCTAAGGTGTCTGGCAACCAAATAAGACCATGTTGTGAGGTGTCTGCTTGATTAGGGTGCTAGTAGTCGATGACCACGATCTCGTTCGTACAGGCATTACACGAATGCTGGCTGACATCGATGGCCTGCAAGTAGTCGGCCAGGCTGAATCGGGTGAAGAGTCCTTGATCAAGGCGCGTGAACTCAAGCCCGATGTGGTCTTGATGGACGTCAAAATGCCCGGTATCGGCGGTCTTGAAGCCACTCGCAAATTGCTGCGCAGTCATCCGGATATCAAAGTCGTTGCGGTAACCGTCTGTGAAGAAGACCCGTTTCCTACACGGCTGTTGCAAGCCGGTGCCGCAGGGTATCTGACCAAGGGCGCCGGGTTGCCGGAAATGGTCCAGGCCATCCGCCTGGTATTCGCCGGACAACGTTACATCAGCCCGCAGATCGCGCAGCAGCTGGCAATAAAATCGTTTCAGCCAACCAATGATTCCCCCTTCGATGCGTTGTCGGAGCGAGAGATCCAGATTGCGTTGATGATTGTCGGTTGCCAGAAAGTGCAGATCATTTCCGACAAACTTTGCCTCTCCCCCAAAACCGTAAACACCTACCGCTACCGCATCTTCGAAAAGCTTTCGATCAGCAGCGATGTCGAGTTGACGCTGTTGGCGGTTCGGCATGGCATGGTTGACGCCAGTCTCTGATAATGACCGAAACCTTTGATCCAAGCGCCTTTCTGTCCACGGTCAGTGGGCGTCCCGGCGTGTACCGCATGTTCGATAGCGATGCGCGGCTGCTGTACGTCGGTAAAGCGAAAAACCTCAAGAATCGCCTGTCGAGCTACTTTCGAAAATCGGGTCTTGCCCCCAAGACCGCCGCATTGGTGGCGCGTATCGCGCAAGTCGAAACAACCATCACGGCCAACGAAACCGAAGCCTTGCTGCTTGAACAGACGTTGATCAAGGAATGGCGCCCCCCCTACAACATCCTGCTGCGCGACGACAAATCCTACCCTTACGTGTATCTCTCGGATGGCCAGTTTCCACGCCTGAGCATTCATCGCGGTGCGAAAAAGGGTAAAGGAAAGTATTTTGGTCCTTACCCTAGCGCGGGGGCCATTCGCGAAAGTCTGAGTCTGTTGCAAAAGACGTTTTTTGTTCGCCAGTGTGAAGACAGTTACTACAAGAATCGGACACGTCCTTGTCTGCAATATCAGATAAAGCGCTGCAAGGCACCCTGTGTTGGCTTTGTAGAACCCCAGGTGTACGCAGAAGACGTTCGGCACTCGGTGATGTTCCTGGAAGGGCGCAGCCATGCGCTGACCGATGAGTTGTCCGCCGGGATGGAAGAAGCGGCGATCAATCTGGAGTTCGAGCGGGCAGCCGAGTTGCGTGATCAGATCGCCTTGCTGCGACGGGTTCAGGACCAGCAGAGCATGGAAGGCGGGACGGGCGACGTCGATGTGATCGCCGCCTTTGTCAATCCGGGGGGCGCCTGTGTCCACCTGATCAGTGTGCGGGGCGGGCGGGTACTCGGTAGCAAGAACTTCTTCCCGCAGGTCGGTATCGAGGAAGACGTATCCGAGGTCATGGCCGCTTTTCTTGGCCAGTACTACATCACCAGCCCGGAGCGCGACCTGCCAAGCGAACTGATCGTCAACGTGGTTCACGACGACTTTGCGACCCTGATCGCCGCCATCGATAAATTGCGCGGTCGCGAGTTGGCCATCAGCCACCGGGTGCGTGGGACGCGGGCGCGTTGGCAGCAATTGGCAGTGACCAATGCCGAACAGGCGCTGAGTGCTCGTCTGGCCAATCGTCAGCACGTCGCAGCGCGGTTTGAAGCGTTGGCTCAGGTGCTGAAACTGGATGAGCCGCCACAACGCCTCGAGTGTTACGACATCAGTCACTCCAGCGGTGAAGCGACCGTGGCTTCCTGCGTGGTTTTCGGGCCCGAAGGCCCGATCAAGTCCGACTACCGTCGCTACAACATTGAAGGCGTAACGGCGGGCGATGATTACGCGGCAATGCACCAGGCATTGACGCGACGCTTCAGCAAGTTGAAGGACGGGGAGGGCAAACTGCCGGACATTCTCCTGGTGGACGGTGGCAAAGGTCAGCTGTCCATGGCTCGCGATGTGCTCAATGAGTTGGCGGTACCCGATCTGATCCTGCTGGGCGTCGCCAAGGGTGCAACGCGCAAGGCAGGTTTCGAAACACTCTATCTCAATGACGCCGCCCACGAATTCACGTTGCGCGGTGACTCTCCGGCGTTGCATCTGATTCAGCAGATCCGGGACGAAGCCCACCGTTTTGCAATTACCGGGCACCGCGCCCGACGCGGAAAAACCCGTCGAACGTCTACGCTTGAAGGTGTTGCCGGAGTAGGACCCACACGCCGGCGCGATTTGCTCAAACATTTTGGTGGATTGCAGGAGCTGTCTCGTGCCAGCATCGAAGAAATTGCCAAAGCCCCCGGGATCAGTAAAAAGCTCGCAGAGTTGATTTATGCAAATCTGCACAGCGAGTAGAATGCCCCCCTCACCTCGTAGCCAGTTGTGCCGATGAATATCCCTAATCTGATTACCGTTCTACGCGTTCTGCTCATACCGATCTTCATTTTACTGTTCTACTTGCCTTATCAGTGGAGCTACATGGCATCCGCCTCGGTGTTTGCGTTCGCTGCCGCTACCGACTGGCTGGACGGGTATCTGGCCCGCCGTCTGGAGCAAAGCACGCCGTTCGGGGCCTTTCTCGATCCCGTTGCCGACAAGCTGATGGTTGCCGTTGCCCTGGTATTGCTGGTGCAGGAACACGGCAATCTGTGGCTCACGCTGCCGGCCGCCGTCATCATCGGTCGCGAAATTGTTGTTTCGGCACTGCGAGAGTGGATGGCCGAACTCGGCGCCCGTGCCCACGTCGCCGTATCGAACCTGGGCAAATGGAAGACAGCTGCGCAAATGCTGGCGCTGGTAATCCTGCTGGCCAATCCATCGAACTTCAGCTTCTGGGTTCTGTTGGGCTATGCGCTGTTGATGGTGTCCGCAGGCCTTACCTTGTGGTCCATGGTCCAATACTTGCGGGCCGCCTGGCCGCATCTGAAGACCGACGTTGAAAAGAAATAAAACTTTTTTGAATCAAGGGGTTGACGGGGCTTCTGAATTCTATAGAATGCGCCACACCAAGACGCGGGAATAGCTCAGTTGGTAGAGCACGACCTTGCCAAGGTCGGGGTCGCGAGTTCGAGTCTCGTTTCCCGCTCCAAATATTGCTTTGCAGAACTCCATTGAGCGCTGTAAAGCTAGAAAACAGAGGCTTCGGCCTCTTTTTTCGTTCTGGCGATTTCTACCGAAATCTGCCGCCAGCCACGAATTTCAATTACATCAATAAGTACATCGAAATCCGGGTTTGCGCGTAGCAGTTTCCAGATAGAGAACACATTGCCGGAACCGTACATCTCTCCTCATTCGATCAAGACGTGGAGATGTACTCATGCCTTTGACAGATACGGCAGTTCGCAACGCTAAACACTACGGAAAAAACTATACCCTCAAGGATATGGATGGGTTGTCCCTCCGTGCAACGCTTTCAACCGCTCTAAATGAGCTCGGTTACGACGAGAATGGGTAGACGCCCAGCTGTCACACGCTGACCCGAACCAGTTTCGGACAACCTGCAACCGGGCGAGTATTGCCTTTGAAAACGATCAAAAAAAACGGTAATTGTTGCTAGGAATTATCGAGTCCATCGATTTATAAGGATTAGACAGTTCAAAAAAACTGCCTCTCCTATCGTGAATCGAATTCGTTAGTCGCCCACGTCCTACAACAAAACCGGGGGCGATTCAGAATGTTATTTATTCCCATCAGTTACCAGAGCTTAATCGTGTAGTCGACGTTAATCCGGGTTTCGTTGTCGCTCCTGAATGTCGAGGCTGCACTTTGCTCATTGCGATACAAGGCATGGCGAAGGCGCAGAGCGAGGCCCTTGACCGGGCCGGACTGTATGACGTAGGCCAACTCCACGTCTTTCGACGACTCTGTCAGGTCAGTTCCCCCCAATTGGGGCAGGTCAATGTGGCTACCTCTCAAATAGCGAGCCATACCGGTCAGGCCCGGTAGCCCAACAGCGGCGAAGTTGTAGTCATAACGCGCCACCCAGGTCCGCTCCTTCGGGTTGACGAAGTCTGCACTCATGGTGCCGTCGCTGAGCACCGTTGGCTCCCCGCCAGCAATGTAGGCCATTGCTGTGTCGCCAGTCTGGTACATGTAGCCCATGCCCAAGGTGTGGGCCGCGACCTGGTAGCTGAACATGGCACCGGCGTTCAGGTTGTCGACCTTGCCGGCTTCTGCGCGACCGTTCTCCCGACTGTTGTAGATCCGCACGTCCGTTTTGAGTTTGCCTGGGCCGAGGGGAAACTGGTGGATGCCTCCCGCAAAGTCCTGGGTGTATATGTCCTTCAGCTCGGCGTGAAAATAGCGAAGGGTCAACGTGTCAGACCAGCGATAGTCACCGCCCATGAAGTCGAAACGCTCCGAGCTGGCGCCCCTTCTGAAGCGGCCATTGGGCGACGCCAGTGAGATTGGCTGATAGTCAGTGGAGTCCCGCAGGTTCACTCGATCCATACGGCCGGTGTGCAGCGTGAGTTTGTCGATGTCATCGGAAACCGCATACGCACCACGAAAGGATTGCGGAACCAAACGTGCAGGGCTCGCGGTGATGACGGGCAGGGCAGGGAACTGCGTTCCAACGGATAGCCGGGTCTTTGAGATTTTCGCCTTCAGTGCCACACCCAGTTCCGAGTATTCGTCCTCAGCCTCTCGGGTCGTCGGGTCAAAAGGCAGGAGTTGTGTGCCGGTCCGATCGGGCGACGAGTCCAGTTTGAGACCCAGCATCCCCGTGAGGTCCAGGCCGAACCCGACGGTCCCGTCGGTAAAACCGGAGTTGGCCTTGAGGATGAATCCCTGAGCCCACTCGCGAGCGGCCGAATAGGGGCTGTCGCCTTTGTAGTCCCGGTCCAGGTAGTAATTGCGCGTGGTCAGGGTCGCGCTGCTTTCATCCACGAACCCTGCGCAGGCAGTGGAAGAGGCGCAGGCTATCGCCATGCCCAGGCTGTAGCGCCAAGGGCATTCAGTGTTTTTTTGCATGTGATCGGTCCTGCTTTTATTGTTATGGACGGTCGAATCAGGCGTTGCTGACGGTGTTCAGTTGCAGCAGCCGTTGCGGCTTCAAAAGCCAGACGGCGCCAGCCGCAAGGACGAAGGACAGGGCAAACAGCAGGTAAAGGTCGGCGGGCTGCCACTGCGCATCAATCAAACGGCCAGCCACCAATGGCGAGAGAATCGCACCGGCGCGACCGATGCCAATGCCCCAACCCAGGCCAGTGACGCGCTGGGTGGCGTTGTAAATGCTCGGAGTAAGCGCATAGAGCCCGGCGACGCAGCCGTTGACGAAAACTCCGATCATCAGCACCAGGGCAAAGGCCAGGTTCAGGTTGGCAGTGAATTGCACGAAAACGGCCAGCAGCACCGCATTGACCAGAAGGTAAGCCATGAGTACTCGGGACAGACGAAAACGTGCCGCCAGCAAGCCGATCAGCGAAGTGCCAAGAATGCCGCCGACGTTGAGTAACACACCGCCCGTGATGCCTTGAGTATTCGACAGGCCGGCCGACACCAGCAGCCTTGGCGTCCAGCTCATGACGAAATAGAAACCGAACATCACCAGAAAGAAGGCGCTCCACACCAGCAAGGTTGAACGCAGCAGCGCTGGCGAGAAGAGCTCGGCGAAGGTGGCTCGTAGCGGTTTCCTGGATTCACGCAACGCCTCGGGCAACCGCTCGAGGGGCGTGATCGCGACTCGTTGCAGCAGAACATTGATACGCTCCAGCGCGCGCCGGGGTTGGCGAGACAGCAGGAAAGCCAGGGACTCGGGCAACCAGAATGCAAGGATCGGCAGGATCAGCAGCGTCGTTATGCCACCGTAAAAGAACACCGAACGCCAACCCAGGGACGGAATGATTTGCGCCGCGATGAGGCCGCCGATGGTCGCGCCCAGTGCATAGGCCGTGGATTGCAGGCTAATGGCCAGACTGCGCCACTTCTTGTTGGCATACTCCCCGGCAATGACGTAGCTGCTGGCCAGGATGCCACCGATACCGAGTCCGGTTATCAGGCGCAGCACCGCGAGCATCTCGGGGGATGTCGCCTTCGATGACGCCAGCATGCCGAGCCCGGCGATGCCTACACACAGCAGAATGAGCGGACGTCGCCCGAAGCGATCGGCCCAAGGGGCAATGAACAGCGAACCGATAGCCATTCCGACAAGCCCTGCACTGAGCAGGTAGCCGAGGTGAATGCCGCTCAGGCCCCAATCGGCGGAAATGGACGCGGCGGTGAAAGCCATCACCAATACATCGAAGCCATCCAGCATGTTTATCAGAAAGCAGAGCGCAACCACGCCCCACTGGAAGCGGACCATGGGTTTTTCGTCCAGCTGTTGCCCAATCGACTGGCTCATGGCGTCAGGCTCCGAAGCTGTGGGTGGAAGAATGCTTTGAACGACGGGCAGCCGAAGCCGCCTCACTATGCGCAGGTTGCAGTGTGTACATGTCGATACCTTGTTGTTTTTGTTGGTCAGTGGAGCATGCAAGGTGCCTGGGAGCCGGCGGCTCGACTCCGGGGCGGTACGGTGCTCAGGCGCGAGAAGCGCTGGGCGACCTTGATCTCAGGCTCAGGCCGCACTGAAGGACTTGTGCGGGTCAATCACAAACTTCTTCGGCACACCGGCATCGAATTCGCCGTAACCTTCCGGCGCCTGATCCAGGCTGATGACTTGCACACCGACTACTTCAGCGATGTTGATGCGGTCCCACATGATTGCCTGCATCAACTGCCTGTTGTACTTCATGACGGGTGTCTGGCCGGTGTGGAAACTATGGGATTTGGCCCAGCCCAGGCCAAAGCGGATGCTCAGGCTGCCCATTTTCGCGGCGGCGTCTACGGCCCCTGGGTCTTCGGTGACGTAGAGGCCGGGGATGCCTATCTTGCCGGCCACACGCACCACGCCCATCAGCGAGTTGAGCACGGTAGCCGGGGCTTCGTGTTTGACGCCGTCATGACCGTGGCCGCGGGCTTCGAAGCCGACGCAGTCCACCGCACAATCCACCTCCGGTTCGCCGAGCAGCGCGGCGATCTGTTCGTGCAGCGGCGCGTCTTTCGACAGGTCGACGATTTCAAAACCCTGGGCCTTGGCGTGGGCTAGGCGCACGGTGTTGACGTCGCCGATAATCACCACCGCCGCACCCAGCAAGCGAGCGGATGCAGCCGCCGCCAGCCCGACCGGTCCGGCACCGGCGATGTACACGGAGCTGCCCGGGCCAACGCCAGCCGTCACCGCACCGTGATAACCGGTCGGCAGGATGTCGGAGAGGCAGGTCAGGTCGCGGATTTTTTCCATGGCCCGGTCGCGGTCCGGCAGTTTCAGCAGGTTGAAATCGGCGTAGGGCACCAGCGCGTATTCGGCCTGGCCGCCGGTCCAGTCGCCCATGTCGACATAACCATAAGCACCGCCGGCGCGGGCCGGGTTGACGGTCAGGCAGACACCGGTGTGTTGCTCCTTGCAAGAGCGGCAGCGTCCGCATGCCACGTTGAATGGCACGGACACCAGGTCGCCGATTTTCAGGTGCTCGACGTCACTGCCTTTTTCGATTACTTCGCCGGTGATTTCGTGACCCAGCACCAGGCCGGTTTGTGCCGTGGTCCGGCCGCGCACCATGTGCTGGTCGGAGCCGCAGATGTTGGTGGAAATCACCTTGAGAATGACCCCGTGCTCGATCTTGCGACCGCGCGGGTCCTGCATTTTTGGATAGTCGATTTTCTGTACTTCGACCTTGCCAGCGCCGAGATACACCACACCACGATTGCCAGACATGCTTTTTTCCTCGAGGAAGTTGTTGTTATGTAGCGCTACAAAATGCTGCCTTCGGGGCAGCAAATGTCCTGGAGTCCTGAGTTTGGTCTGAAGGACTCAAACGCTGGATTGGCGAAGCTGCTCGATGATTCGGCGGGCGCGATTGGCGCCGACATCGACGTGGATGTCGATCATCGGACGCGCGCCGAACCGGCACATGTTCTGGTACTGGGCTTCGATCACTTCCTTGTCTTCATCGAAGGTCAGGATGGTTTGCTCAACGACCTTGGCCTTGATGGTTTCTGGATCACTCGCCGGGTTGGTGGCAATGGTCCAGAAGTAGTGACTGGTGGTGTCGGTTTCCGGTGTGACGCCGTGGAACCCGCGCATGTGGAAGCCTCCGCGGTCGGGGTTGTCCAGTGAATCGGTACCGGCATCCACTGCACCGGTCCAGATTCGCAGGTGACTGACGTGAAATTCGATTTCCTGCCAGCGGTCCACGTTGCCTTTGAAAGGGTAGGCGGCGGTGTAGGTGGGCGGTGGAACAGAGTCCGGCATATGGCGCACGACCCTTACGACGTTGTCTTCACTTTCCACATTCATCTGCGCATTCATATGGATGCTGGCGTTGCCACCGATGGTGCGCAGGTGGACATACCCCAAATGACTCAAGTCCATGAGGTTGTCGTGGATTAATTGATAAGGCGCGTCGTAGTGGTACACGTTGCCGTCGAACAGGTATTTGCCGCTGCTGTGGACGGAGTAAGTCGGCGGTTCACACATCGGCTCGGGTTGAGCCTCGCTGCCAAACCATATCCAGACGATCTGGTCCTGCTCACGCACGTGATACGCAGGCACTTTGGCTTTGCTCGGGATCTTGTCCTGGCCCGGGATTTCGACGCATTTTCCATGGTCATCGAACAGCAGGCCGTGATAACCGCAACGAATGCCGGTCGCTTCCAGCGTTCCGTTCGACAGTGGCAATGCTCTGTGGCAGCAACGGTCTTCCAATGCCGCGACCTCGCCGTTGGCCTTGCGAAACAGTACGACAGGCTTGTTGAGTAATGTCCGGCCTACCGGCTTGTCCTTCAACTCCCAACCCAGGGCAGCGACGTACCATTGGTTGAGGGGAAAGCTGGGCAAGGCAGGCGCCGGAATTTCTTCGGCAAGCGTTTGGAGAGTGGAAGTGTTCATGGTGTTCTCCAGGAGGCACGGTTGATGTTGTTGTTTGAATTCACAAGTCGAGCACCAGGCGTGATGACCTGGCGCGAGAGCAGCAGGGGGTAAAGCGGTCGTTTGCGGCGTGTTCGGCCACTGTCAGGAACTTGTCCCGGTGTTCGGGTATGCCCTGCAGTACGCGAGTGACGCAGGTCCCGCAGACGCCTTGCTCGCAAGATGACTCGATCGCTATGCCGGCCTCGTCGAGCACTTCGAACACCGTACGTTCGGCAGGAATCTGAAAAACCTGGCCACTGCTTGCCAGTTCAACTTCGAACGATGCATTGGCGCTTTGATCGATAGGGTCGGCAGCGAAGAATTCTTTGTGTACCCGGTCCTGCGGCCACCCGGCGTTCTGCGCTGAATCGAGGATGTAGTTCATGAAGCCGGCCGGCCCGCACACATACAGATGGGTGTCTGCGTGGGCGGGCGTGAGCAAGGCTGGCGCATCCAGCTTCTGTATCTGGGGGCCGCTGTCGTCATGAAGTTTTATGCGATCGGCGAATGGGGTATCAGCAAGCATCGTGACGAACGCTGCGCGCTCGCTCGAACGGAAGCAGTAGTGCAATTCGAAATCGGCCCCTTGATGTGACAGCTCCCAGGCCATGGCCAACATGGGCGTGATACCGATACCTCCACCAAACAGCAGGTGTCGCTTGGCTGAGCGATCAAGCGGGAAAAGATTGCGCGGAGCGCTGATGGTGAGTGTTTGCCCAGACTGAATCTGCTCGTGCATGGCTCTGGAGCCGCCCCGAGAGCTCGGGTCCTTGAGCACGCTGATCAGGTAGCGGTGGCGTTCCTTGGGGTCGTTGCACAAGGAGTATTGGCGGGTGAGGCCATCGGCAATGTGAATGTCGATGTGGGCGCCGGCCTCGAACGCCGGCAGCGTGCTGCCATCGGCGGCACATAGTTCGAAACTGCAGATGCCTTCGGCTTCGTTTGCTTTGCGGGTGACGTTGACTTGAAGCATGACTTGTCCCTCCACACTGAAGTGGCTGCTGAAAAAAAAAGCGTCGGTTAGAGCACTGGCCGGGGACGGATCAGCCGGGTGCTGGGGCGAGGAGGACGAAGGCGATGAGATTGAAGGGGTTCATGACCAAAACCTGATAATTATTTTTATGAGGCAGGGCGGCGGCATATCATGCAGCGAATCGCCCGTGACGTTCGGTAGAGAAATCCTCCGATTATTTAGTTGCGGTGTCAACTAATATTCCAAGGCCCCGCCGATCCAAGGTGTTCGCTCAATGTCCGCAGAATCCCAACTGAACCTCACGCGTTATGTCCCGGCACTGCTGAATTTCTTGTCCAACAAGCTCTCCTCAGGCGCATCGCAGTGCTATCGCAAGCATTTCGGTATCGGTGTCGTCGAATGGCGAATGCTTTCGATGCTTGCTGTGGAAAATGACATCACCGCCAACCGAATCTGCCAGACGATCGGCCTCGACAAGAGCGCGGTCAGCCGTTCATTGCAGTCGCTGGAAGGTGCCGGGCATATTTGCAGCCAGGTCGATTCAAAGGACGCGCGGCGCTATACCGTCAGCCTGACGGACAGCGGCAAAGCCCTGCATGAGCGAGTCCTGAAGGTTGCACTGGAACGTGAGCGGCGGCTGCTCAGCGAGCTCTCTGCCTCGGAAGTGGACACCCTCGTCGAGTTGTTGGGCCGACTGCACTCCCAAGTCGCCAATGTGAACGAGTACGACCCCGAAGACGCTTGAATCTGGCTACCTGAAACTCGAGTGCCTTTCAGGTATCGCGATTGCCGATGGGTCGCATCCACACAAGCGATTGGTCAGCTTCGCTCTGTCACGTCAACCTGCCCCGATTAAAACAATAATGGGGTTCACTCGATGGCTGATCGCTCTATCGCCGCACACAGGCCGAGCAAGTGAGAATCCATCGATTGGGTGCTTCGCTGAACCGCCTTAGTGTCGGCGGCAAGTTAACGCTCGGCTTCGGTCTGGTCCTGATCTGCACGATGGGCATGGCGCTCACCGCCTGGTATTCGGTGCGGGTAACGCAATCAAGCACCACACAGTTACGGGAGCTGGATCGCCAGAAAGCCAGTCTTGCCCAGGCGCGGCTTGCAGAGCGGGATTTTGGTTTGCTGCCGTCACGAGAATCGGCTGCGCAGGTCGAGGATTCTTTACGTCAACTACAAGTCGGGCCGTCGCTTGCTCTTTCGGGAGAGCGTTTCAAACAGACGCTCGCCCAGTCAACCGACCGTTACCTGAAGGCATTTCAGGCCTATGCCGAAGCGCGCTACCAGGCGATTCGGGCGAGGCTGCGCATGCAAGTGCTGGCGGAAACGACAGGGCAGCGATTCAGCGAAGTATTCCTCGACCAATTAGACGATATCAACCTCAATCTTGAGCAACACCAGCTGCCCCAAGCGCAGTCAATGCAGCAGTTGGAAGAGGCGGTTGCATTGCGCGAACGCTTGGCCAATCTGCGTGACAGCGAGCTGTATTTTTCCCTCGATCCGCAAAACCGATATCGGGACGACTGGGTCAACCGGGTCAATGAGCTTGCCAGCGCGCTAGGTAGTCTGAATTCGCAGCTCGATGGCGATCGTCGTCGTGCACTGGATGAGGCCAGCGCAGCGTTGGCCGAGTATCGCGAGGCATTTCTGGGTTTTGCCAGCAGCGGTGAGCAGGCCATGGCGCAACAAGTGAGCATGTCGGTGTCCGCTGAACAAGTGACGATGGTGTTGGAAACCGAGCGAGCGAGGGCTGCACAATCTTATGAATTACTCCAAAGACGTCTGGATCAGCAACTTGCAGTGATGGTGCTGCTTGCCGTGTTGCTCAGTGTCGGCGCGTGCCTTTTGATCCAGCGTTCAATTGTTTCGCCACTGAAAATGATGCTGGGACTGGCGCAACGGGTGGCTGCGGGAGATCTGAAGGATCGTCCCGCGCTGCTTGATCGACAAGATGAGTTGGGCCAGCTCGGTAGTGCTATTGACCTGATGTTGCAGGCGCTGCGCCATCTTGTGGGGCGAATCGGCAGCGACGTGCAACAACTGGACGCTGCGGCCGTCTCGCTGGGTGCAATGGTCGATCGCACAGGGCAGGGTGTGCGCGCACAGCGCGAGCAGACCGCCGAGGTGGTTGCGGCCATGCAGCATATGACCCAAGCGGCGGCGCAGGTCAACCAGCAAGTCGCGGGAAGCCAGGCGAGCCTGGGCGATGCTTGCAAGCTGATTCATCATGGCGACGACCTGGTACGACAGGCGAGTCAAAGCCTTCAGCGGCTATCGCGGGAAATGACCAGCAGTGTGGGTTCCATGCAATTGTTGCAGAGCGAAAGCCAGGCTATTACCGGTGTGCTGGATGTGATCAGCGCACTCGCCGAACAGACCAATCTATTGGCCTTGAATGCCGCCATCGAAGCAGCGCGAGCCGGTGAGCAGGGTCGCGGTTTTGCTGTAGTGGCCGACGAGGTTCGGGTGCTCGCCAGTCGAACGCGAGCATCGACTGGCGAGATCGACAGCATGATTCAACGCCTCTGGAAGGTCACAGGCGACACCGCAACCAGTCTTTTCGACAGTCAGCGACGGACTGCCGAAGGCGTTGAGCTGACAGTGCGCGCAAGTCAGGTCCTGGGTGCGACTACCGAGGCCATCTCGCGAGTTGAATACAGCGGACAGAGAATTGCCCACGCTGCAGCATCGCAACATGACATAGCCTGTCGAGTCGATGCAGCGCTTGGGCAGGTGGACAGGGTAGTCGAGCAAAATGCCGAGGAGTGTGCTCGGCTGGAAACAGCTAATGGCGACTTGCAGCGCCTGAGCGTCAGCCTTGGTGAAGCGCTAGGGGCGTTTCACCGCGAGACCTGAAGCACTCACGCTGGGTGTGATCAGCGACGTAGTTCAAACACCTGAAAACTTAAACTGGATACGACATGCGTTATCGACGTCTTGACTTGAACCTGCTGGTCGCCTTGGACGCCTTGTTGAGTGAATGTAGTGTCAGCAGGGCCGCCGAGCGATTGTGCCTGGGGCAGTCGGCAACCAGTTCGGCGCTCGGACGTTTGCGTGAGCATTTCAATGATCCGTTGCTGGTCCAGATTGGACGGCGTCTGGAGCCCACGGCGTTGGGTCTGGAACTGCTTCCCAAAGTGCGTGAAGCGTTGGCTCTGACTCGTGAGATTGTCGATGCACCGGTCAATTTTGAACCGGCCAGTTGCACTCGGCACTTCACTTTGGTGGCTTCCGACTACGTAGCTGGTGTCCTGCTGCCAGCCGTCAGTCTTGAGTTGGCCCGAATCGCACCAGGTGTGCGCTTGAGTCTGCGGGACATGCCTGTGCCGCGTGACGGTGACGTGGTCAGCGAGGCGCTCGACTATCGCCGCAGCGATTGTGTGATTGTGCCTCAGCGGCGATTGAACCCGGCTTACCCCCATATCCCGCTGATGAACGACGAGCTCTGTTGCATCGTCTGCGCTCGGCAACCCCGGTTCGCCGAAGGCTTGAGCCTGGCCGACTATTGCGAGGCGGAGCACGTGGTACGCGAGTTTGCCGATGGTCGAAATTTGGCGATGGATGCAGCGCACTTGCATGAGTCGGGTGTTCATCGCCGAGTGGCAGTGGCCCTGGAAAGCTTCGTGTTAATGCCCGAATTCATCGTCGGTACTGCCCGGATCGCCACTGTGTTTCGCCGCCAGGCGCAGCGCTTCGCTCAACATTATCCGTTGCGTATTCATCCGGCACCGCTGGCATTTCCTGATGCCGTTCAGGTATTGCAATGGCACCCTTATCAAGATCATGACCCGGCGATGGTGTGGTTTCGCGGCCTGTTATCGCAGCAGGCCGCATTGCTTGATCAGCGCACTGCCTGATCACCGGTATCCGCCACCAGCGCAGCCTGTTCAATAGCCTGTAAAGCGCAGCGCTCGTCGTTGTCCGAAGTGTCGCCGCTGACGCCAATGGCGCCCAGAATCAGTCCCTCGGCATTGCGAATCAACACGCCTCCGGCGACGGGAATCACTTCGCCGCCGGTCAGGCTGTTGATGGCGTCGAAGAACGCCGGCATCGCTTGTGCGCGTCGGGCCAGTTCGCGCCCGCCAAAGCCCATTCCCAGGCAACCCCGCGCCTTGCCGGTGGCGATCTGTGGTCGAAGGAAACTGGCATGTTCATCACGCAAGACTGCCAGCGGATGACCCGCACTATCCAGCACGGCCACGGCAAGAGGGTTGATGCCCGTTTCTCGAGCGATGCGGATGGCCTGGCTGGCGATGTTGGTGGCGGTCATCAGGTCGAGTTGCTGCAGGGTGTTGGTCCTCATTGTGCCCACTTGCCCAATTGGGTCACGCGGTCTCGGGTGTAAAGATCAGTCCATTTCAGCGAGTTGAAATCAGAGACCTGTTTGGGGTTGTAGGGGCTGCGCTCCATGCGCACGGACTGGCCAGCCTTGTACACGGCTTTAAGGCGAGAGCGGTCTTGCAGGATGCGGATGTCGTGCAACGGCGAACCGTCGAGCAACAGGAAGTCTGCTTGCTTACCCACTTCGAGGGTGCCGATGGTCTCACCGCGTGGCATGCAGCGCGCACCAACGTTGGTGGCGGCATACAGTGCTTCTGCGGGTGTGAAGCCCAGCCGGGTGACCAACAGTTCCAGCTCACGCGCGTGCCACTCGCCATAGGGCGTTACCGCAAAACCGCTGTCGCTGCCACACGCGAAAGGTACGCCTGCGGCCTTGGCGCGTTTGAGCACGGCCGAACCGACTTCCAGCGTGCGGGCACAGTAACCGGCGTAACCGGTGCTGATGGCTGGATCGTGGGGTTGGCAGAAGTCCACGGTGTTTTGCGGGAAGGTCATGGTCGGCGCGAGAATGCTGCCGGCTTCGAGCAACGCCTCGATACAGGCGTCGTCCATGTAGAAGGCATGGAACACCAGATCGACACCGGCGCGTGCGGCGTACATCACAGCTTCTCGGCCATAGGCGTGGGTCGCCACTTTGCAGCCCAGGCGGTGAGCTTCTTCGACCATCTCATAGGTTTCTTCGGCGGTGAACGCGGCGATGATTTCGCCGTTCGGGCGGCGGTGGGTGCCGTCCATGGCGATTTTGATCAGGTCGACGCCATCCTTGGCCTGTTTGCGGATTTCAGCCAACGCTTCGCTGCGACTGGTGACCAGCCGCGCAGTGAAATACTCCGGAGCACCTACCCGACTCGGAAACCAGTCGTTGAGGCTCTGTCGATTGGTGATGACCCGGCTGCTGGCGGCAATACGTGGGCCCTCGAACAAACCGGCAGCGATCGCGTTGCGCACAGCGATGCTGAGTTGGCCACTATCGCCCGGGCAGACCATGCTGGTCACACCGGCGGCCAGCACATGTTGGGCGAAGAACATGCCACGCAGCGCACGGAACTCGTCGCTGGTCCAGATATCAATGTCTTCTTCGCTCTGCGCGTTGCCGAAGGCCAAATGGGTGTGCACATCCACCAGGCCCGGCATGACAAAGTTATCGCCAGCGTCCAGCAGGGTGTCTCCCGGTTGCGTCTGCGGCGCGAGGGCGGTCGGGCCGACGTACGACAGCAGGCCGTTTTCCACGATAAGGGTTTGCTGTTGACGGGTTTGCAGACCGGTACCGTCGAACAGGGTCTGGCATTTCAGGTGTAGGGCGGGCATGGCGTTTCACTGTGTGGGTTGTTATGCAAGGCGAGGCTAGGGCAGGGCCATGCACGCCACCAGCAACTTGCATCAATGCTCGCGTATTGATGGCGTCAATAGCGGCTGTACCTCAGCGGTGCCGGGGCATTGCGTTGATGAATAACAGCAAGTGCCGGGTATCGCGAGTCACGATGGTTGGCATCGTGATCGGCGATTTTTTTTGAGCCTGATCGGGGGCTATGGTGCGCGCTCTTCATCCACAGAGAGCAGTCCCCATGACCACCGCAACTGTAAAAGCTGAACTGCTGGCACTTGAGCAAGAGCGCCGCCGGGCATTGGTAGAGGAAGACTATTGGCGTGTGGCGCAGTTATTCGCCGATGACTTGGTCTACGTACACACCACAGGATTGGTACAAGGCAAGGCGGAGTATCTGGACTACGCGAAAAGCGCCGTAGACTATCTGGACATTGAGCGCGGCGAACTGCTGATCCGCTTCTATGGCGAGCATCTTGCCGTCATGACGGGACCGCAGTGCAACACGTTGCGCAAGCGCGGTGGTGACCAGTCGATTCGTGGTGAAGGCTTTGCTACGCAGGTCTGGGCGTTTGGCGAGCAAGGGTGGCAGATCACCTCCTTCCATGGTACCCGAGCACCCAACTGAGCTCGTTCGGCGCTCGACAAAACGCCATCGCCGGCAAGCCAGCTCCTACAGGATCGTGGGTGAATTCGGATTGTTTGGTACCACACAAACCGGTAGGAGCCGGCTTGCTGGCGATGGCGATGGCGATGGCGATGGCGATGGCGAATGTGACATCGCCATCGCTGGCAAGCGAGGTTGTAGAGGACGCAGCTTACGCGGTGTGGCCGCCTAATGTTTCGGCAATCCAGTCGGCGATGTATTGGCCCGCGTTGATGCTGTTATCGAAGCTGGAATGCTGCACGCCACCTTCGCGTTCGGTGAAGATTTTAAGCTCGCGTTTGGGGCTGTTGACCAGTTGCTCGTACGTGCGATGTGCCCACTTCAATGGAATCTGTGAGTCCTTTTCACCGTGGGTCACCAGGAATGGAACCTTGATCCGGTCCAGTACGCCATCCAGGTGCACGTTTTCGGAGATGGCCATGAACTCATCCATATCTTTCGCCCCCCATACCCAGCACACGTGCGCCCAATAGTGCGGAACGGGGAAGCTGCCTTCTTTTTCCAGACGACGTTTTTGTACATCGCGCCAGTCATGGTTGGCGCCCCACACCACACCGCACGCAAACCGGGGTTCGAAAGCGACCGCACGCGGGCAGTAATAGCCGCCGAGCGAGACGCCCTCCAGGCCAATACGTTTGGCATCCACATCGCTACGGCTTTCCAGCCAGTCGACGACCCGACTGGCCCAATGCTCGCTGTCGAAACGGGCGACCAGATTGTGCAATCGCAGCGCTTCTCCTGTGCCGGGCTGATCGATGATCAACGATGAAATACCGCGCTTCGCCAGCCACGCTGGCAGCCCGACGCGATATTTCATTTCTTTGGTTGAGTCCAGTCCATTGACCTGTACCAGGATCGGTGCCGGACCGGATACACCTTCGGCACGCACCAGTAATCCGGAAATATGTTTGCCCTCGTAGGGGATTTCTACGCGCTCACAGTTCTCGCGAGACAGTTCGATACCGCGTTTGAACGTCTGCAAAAAACGCTGATACAGCTCTGTCCGGCCCGGCGCGCCGTGGGCCTGCAAGCGCTCGCAGGTCAGGTAGTAGGTGGCGGCGCGGTTGTACTTTTCACCAGCAGACAGCAGTCGGCCATTGCCTTCATCTTCTTCAGCAAGGCCACAGAGTTTGTCGGCCATCTTTGCCCAGGTTTCGCGAAACGCCTTGGTTCCAGCGGCATCGGGTTGCTGGGCGGCTTCCTGTAGCGGTGCGCACATCTCTTCAATTTCGCCCATACGGGCGCCCATCTCGATGGCCAGGTCGACGGAGAGATTCCACACGTAATTGGTCGGGAAGTAACGGAACATGATTGTTGTTGTCCTTGTGGTTGCCTTGTCGTTCACAAGGCACGTTAAGGACGCCCCGGCTAATTGGCCAATCGTGACTCCGGATGGGAGGTATCGCGAGCGGCGATATGATCATGTTCAAGATGCGGGATGAATGCGCTGATGCGTTCGCGCAGCCAGCGGTGCATGGGGTCACCGTCGACGCTGCGGTGCCAGAGCATGAACTCGCACATGACCGGAATTTTTACCGGTGGATTGAGGATGCGCAATGGCAGATGCTCGGCATACAACCGTGCCAGACGTTGGTGCATGGTGGCGATGCGCTGGGTACCGACGACCAGTTGCGGCAGGGTGTTGAAGTCGTTGGTGATGACTTCGATGCGGCGGTTGAAACCGTACTGGTTCATGAACCACTCTTCGATGCTCAAGTGCCGGCTGCGACCAAAACCGACAGAGACATGCCCCATGTCCATGTACTGCTCAAGGGTCAGGCTGTCGCCGACCTGGGTATTGCTCTGCCATACGACGCAGACGTGCTCTTCTTCGAACAACAGCTGGTGAGGGTGACCTTCGATGATGTAGCGCTCAGGCACGATCATCAGATCGACCTCACCACGAATCAGCAAATCAGCGGAACTGTCTCCGGGGCCAATCATTTCGAAGGTGATGTTGGGCGCTTCCTGATGGATCTTCTGAATCACCTGGGCAAACAGCACGCTGATCAAGTAGTCCGAAGTCACCAGACGGAAATGGCGTTTGCTGGTCGTGGGGTCGAACACTGGCTTGGCGGTGATCGACGACTGGATCGTCAGCAGCACTTCACGGATGGGTTTGGCAAGCTCTTGCGCGTAAGGCGTTGGCTGCATTTTACGCCCCACCTGCACCAGCAATTCGTCTTCAAAATAGGTTCGCAGGCGTCCCAATACCCCACTGGTGGCGGACTGCGTCATGTGCAGGCGTTCGGCGGCGCGGGTAATGTTCTGCTCTTCGAGCAGTACATCGAGCGCGACCAGCAGGTTCAGGTCCAAGTGGTTAAAACGCATCAGGCATATCCGCTTTGTATTTATTTTCGCGATACATTCCGGTTAATTCATCGTTCCGTCAACCCCGCCCGTCTGCCGATATCCCGCGCAATCAAGTATCGCGTTTGCCGATAGGTCGCATCCTCACTCGCGATTAGTCAACTGCCAAACCGCACGGCAATCTTCGCCGCAGTCGGACTTGTTGCCGACACCACCACCGGATTACATGCATCGCTGAGTGTGCTTGCGAGCCGCCAGTGTCTGCTTCCGGATACTAATTTCAATGGAGTGGTAGCGATGAACATCATTGGCCTTGATGCCCTGATTTTTGGCGTCGATGACATCCAAGCCTGTACCGATTGTCTGCGTGATTACGGCCTGGCGCCGGTTGACGTCGACAGCAGCGGCGGGCGTTTTGAAGCACTGGACGGTACGGCCGTAATCATTCGCCGTGCGGACGATCCGACGCTACCGATTGCCATCGGCCCGGGGCCGTCGATTCGCGAAACCGTCTATGGCGTTGCCAGCGAGGCTGACCTCGACGCCATCGAAGACGAGTTGGCGCGAGACCGTCAGGTCACCCGAGAAAACGGCGTGCTGCACAGCGTCGACGACATGGGGTTTGCCATCGCTTTCCAGGTCACCGTCCGCAAGTCCTACGTCGCGCCGGACGATTTGACCAACGCCGCCGGCCACGCGCCACAACGTCCGCTGAACCAACCGGGCATCACCCTCGAGATGAGCGCCACGCCGCGCACGCTGTCGCACGTGGTGTATTTCGTCCCGGATGCCGCCAAGGCCGAGGCCTTCTACGCCGAGCGCCTGGGGTTCAGGACCACCGACACTTTCATCGGGGCAGGGCCATTCATGCGTCCGGCGGGGTCCGATGACCACCATTGCCTGTTCATGATCCAGACCCCGCCGCACATGAAGGGCTGCGAACACTTCACCTTTCACATGGGCAGTGGCACTGAAGTGTTGTTGGCCGGTACACGCTTCGAACAAAAAGGCTGGACCAGTTTCTGGGGCCCCGGCCGTCATCTCTTTGGCTCCAACTGGTTCTGGTACTTCAACAGTCCGCTGGGTTGCCACATCGAATACGACGCTGACATGGACAAACACGATGACGCCTGGGAGGCGCGCCGCGCACCACTGTCGGCGGATAACTCGCAGCTGTTCCTGTTCACCTCGAAAGAAAAATGGGCGCCGGGCGGCCCGCCCCGGTAGGAACGAGATTGCTTGCGATGGAGGTCAACGTGACGCGGGGAGCCTGACGCCCCGCGGTCCTCTCAGGTTTTTCGCGAGCAGGCTCGCTCCTACACAGGTTTCTGTCATGGACCACAGCGATTTTTTCCTGTGCCGGATGGACGAATTGGCAGAAGGGCAGGCGCGTGGATTCGATCCATCGCAGCGCGGCAGGGACACAGTTTTTGCACTGGTGCACCAAGGGCAGGTGCGGATTTATCGCAACAGTTGCCCGCATCTGGATGTACGCCTGGAGTACCGCAAGGACCGGTTTTTGTCGGCTGATGGTCAGTTGATCGTCTGTTACGCCCACGGTGCGCAGTTTCTTCCGGACACCGGCGAATGTGTCTACGGCCCGTGTCTGGGCCAGCGGCTGGACGCGCTGTCATGGCATCTGGAGGAGGGCTGGGTGGTATTGGAAATGCCTGTAACGACGGCGATATGAGGGGCAGATGAGGTATCGCGTTTGGCGATACATCGCATCCCTACTCGCGATTAGTCAAATCCCTGCTTTGACGAGAAGCTGGGCCTAACGACGCAGTGCCCGGCGCTGCATCGAATCACAAGAATAAAAAGTGAGTACACCATGAGTGCAGTGAACAAAGTTCTGATCGTGGGCGGTGGTATTGGCGGCTTGTGTGCAGCCATCGCACTGCGGCGCAAGGGCATTGAAGTCGACCTGATCGAACTCAAGTCAGAATGGACCGTTTACGGTGTCGGGATCATCCAGCAAAGCAACGTCGTTCGCGAAATGGCCAAGCTGGGCGTGCTCGACGGTTATCTCGATGCGGCGTATGCCTTTGAAGACGTCGCCATCTATGGCCCGGCCGGTCAGCAATTGGCACGCATTCCGGGCCAGCGCCTGGCAGGGCCTGCCTACCCGGCGAACGTCGGTATCTCACGCCTGGCACTGCATAAAGTCCTCAGTGAAACGACGCTGGAACTGGGTGCCAAAGTACGCCTTGGACTCAGTGTGGAATCCCTGAACGATCTGGGTGACAGCGTCGACGTGTTGTTCACCGACGGCAGCCACGGTAGTTATGACCTGGTGGTGGGTGCCGATGGTTTGTTCTCCAAAGTGCGCGATTTGCTGTTTGGTGACACGTACACACCCAGGTTTACCGGCCAATCGGTATGGCGCTACAACTTTGCGCGCGACCCGCAAATCGATCACCTGGCCAACTATCAGAGCGCTGACGGTAACGCCGGCCTGGTGCCGCTGGCCGGTGACTTGATGTACCTGTTCCTCACCTCCCACGAACCATCCAATCCCTGGATGGACCCGCAGACGCTGGCCGAGCAGATGCGGCAGCGCTTGCAAGGCTTTACCGGCCTCATCGGCCAGTTACGTGAACAAATCACCGACAGCAGCCAAGTGGTTTACAAGCCAATGGAAGTGGTTTTCGTCAATGAGCCTTGGTACCGCGGCCGCGTTTTGTTGATCGGCGACGCCGCCCATGCGACGACGCCACACTTGGGTCAGGGGGCGGGCATGGCGATAGAAGATGCCATCGTGCTCAGTGAAGAACTGACTGGCGAGGGTAGCGTCGAGCAAATTCTCCAGCGTTTCATGGAACGCCGTTTCGAACGCTGCAAATTCATCAGCGAAAGCTCGGTGCTGGCGGGCGACAAGGAAATGCAACACGACCGCGAATTCGACCGCATCGGCCTGGTCAAGCAAATGCTTGCGCGCACGGCTGAGCCGATCTGATTCGACAGGGCCGTCACCCACAGCAGTTACCACTATAAAAACAAGAGGTTAACGCGATGGTTAGCTCCATGACTGCGACGCTTGCGCGCCGCCCGGTCTGCACTTCTGCACCCTTTGGTTTCTCGTTGGCCGCAGTGTTGGTGCTGTGCAGCCAGGCTGCACACGCCTTTCAGGTGGACACCGGCAATCCGGATTTCAGCCTGCGTTGGGACAACACCGTCAAGTACAGCGCCGCATGGCGCGCCCAGGATCCCAGCAGCAAATTGACCGAAGGGCAGGTGTCGCTCAATCAGGACGATGGCGATCGGGCGTTCAAAAAGGGCTTGATCTCCAACCGAACGGACATCCTTTCCGAGCTGGACATGTCGTTCAAAAACGTCGGCGCTCGCCTCAGTGGCGCCGCCTGGTACGACACTGAATATCAACAGGATAATGATAACGACGATCCGGCGCGTGCCAACGCCCGTTCCGTGGCCTACGACGAATTTACCGATGACACCCGTCACCTGCATGGCGGTGACGGTGAATTGCTCGATGCATTCGTGTACTGGAACGGCGAACTGGCCGATCACGCCACGTCGGTGCGCGCCGGCCGCCACGGCTTGATCTGGGGTGAGAGCCTGTTCTTCGGGGCCAACGGGATTGCCGGTGGCATGGGCCCGGTCGACGTGGTGAAGGCGCAGTCCGTACCCAACACCCAGTTCAAGGAAATCACCCGTCCGGTCAATCAACTCTCGGGGACCTTTCAGCTGACCAACGACGTTTCGCTCGGTGCCTACTACCAGCTCGAATGGGAAGAAACACGCCTGCCGGGCGCGGGCAGTTACTTCTCCACCAGCGACACCATTGGTGAAGGCAACGAACGCTTGATCGTGGGCGCGCCATTTCCCCCATTCCTTGGCGGCAATCCCGGCAGCCCGGCGGCGTTTTTCCATGGCAATGACAAGGAAGCGAGAAGTTCGGGGCAGGGTGGCCTCCAGTTGAAATACAGCGCGGAAACGGTCGAGTACGGCCTGTACGCGATTCAATACCACGATAAAACCCCCAAGCTTTACCTCAAACCCTCCACCGGTGCACCGAACTTCGGCACGGGCCAGATCGGCGAGTACTACTGGGTTTACCCGGAAGACATTCGCGCTTTCGGCACCAGTTTTTCGACCACCGTCGATGAGTACAGCTTCGCCGGCGAAGCGTCGATGCGCTGGAACATGCCGCTGGTTTCCAACGGTCAAACCGTCTTGCCGGGCGTTGTCGCCGATAACGATGACGACGCCCTGTACGCCGTTGGCCGTACCGCTCACGTCAACCTCAACGTGTTGGCTTCGTTCGGCCCCAACTTCATTGCCAGGGAATCGGGACTGGTCGGTGAGATCGCCTGGAACCGACTGCTGAGCGTCACGAAAAACCGCGCTGCGCTTGACCCCAACGCCACTGATGACGGCCTCGGATTCAAGATGGTTTACACCCCGACCTACCGACAGTTTTTCTCCGGCATCGATATCAGCATTCCAATCGGCGTCAGCTATTTCCCGTTGGGCAAGTCGGCCGTTGTCAGCTCCTTTGGCCCGGATAACGGCGGCGACATGAACATCGGCATCACCGCCACTTACCTGGATCGCGTCACCGCCGGCCTGACCTACACGCATTACTACGGCGCCGAGGACACCAACCTCAACGCGGCCAGCCAGTTCAATTACAAGCAATCGCTGAAAGACCGGGACTACCTGGCTTTCTCCGTCAAGACCACGTTTTAAGAGGACTTGCGCATGACCTACAACAAGAAATCCGGAGCCTTCAAGCTCAAAGCCCTTTGCCTGGCACTGCTCGGCAGCCTGGCCATTTGCAGCCAAGTAACACTGGCGGCGACGGCTGAAGACGCGGCCAAACTCTCGAAAAGCCTGACACCCTTCGGGGCCGAGCGCGCCGGTAACGCCGACGGCTCCATTCCCGCCTGGGACGGTGGTTACACCAAAGTCGATCCCTCGTTCAAGGAAGGCGGCAAGCGCACCGATCCGTTCGCGGCAGACAAACCGCTGTTCAGCATTACCTCGAAAAACCTTGCGCAATACGCAGGCAAACTCAGCGACGGCACCAAGGAAATGTTCAAGCGTTTCCCGGACACGTATCGCATCGACGTTTACCCGACACGCCGCACCGCTGCAGCACCGCAGTGGGTGTATGACAACACCCTGAAAAACGCCACCCGCGCCAAACTGGTGGATAGCAGCGCCGGTCCGGTACCCGAAGGCGCCTTTGGCGGCATCCCGTTTCCGATCCCGCAAAACGGCGCCGAAGCCATGTGGAACCACGTGTTGAATTGGCGCGGTACCTCGGTGTCGATGCATTTTCGTCACTATCTGATGACCGCCGACGGCAAGCAGGTCATGACCACTGACGGTCAGGCCATTCAGGAGATGCCGTATTACTACCAGGAAGGGACACCGGAGTCCTTTGCCGGTGACTACTGGATGTTCCGACTGCTCAACGTCGGTCCGCCATTGCGCGCCGGTGAACAGATCATGGGCCGTACCAACATCAACGGCGACCTGTCCCAGGCGCACGTTTACCTGACCGGCCAACGTCGCGTGCGCAAGCTGCCGAATGCCTGCTGCGACACGCCGACGCCGGCGACTGCCGGGGTGATGTCGTTCGACGAGTTAAGCGTATTCCAGGGTCGCATGGACCGCTTCAACTGGAAGCTGGTGGGCAAGCAGGAGATGTACATCCCCTACAACACCAACAAAGTTCAGGCCGCTGCCAAACCTGAAGACCTGTTTCTCGCTCACCACATGAACCCGGATTACGTGCGCTGGGAATTGCACCGGGTGTGGGTTGTGGAAGCGGACCTGGCACCGGGCAAGCGCCACCAGTTGCCGAAGGGCCGTTATTACCTCGATGAGGACACCTGGCAAGCCATGCTCGGCGACCGATGGGACGCCAATGGTCAACTGGCCAAGACCCTGTGGTCGTTGCCGGCAGTACTCCCGGACCTGCCTGCGCAAGCGCAATTGTCTTCGGGCTTTTACGACCTGACCTCCGGCGCCTGGTTTATCCAGAACGTCTACACCGGTCAGCCCGAGCAGTACGGCATGGTGGATCGCTACAAGGCCTCCGAGTTTTCGCCGGCGGCGATGGCGGGTGCCGGGGTTCGTTGAGACGGACCGGATCACGGTTTGCGAATCGTGATCCGGTTTCAAAAGGTTTGTCGAGGTCGGTAATGAACAGATTCTGTCAGGTGGTGGGTCGGCTGATGTGCCTTATGGCGTTGCCGTTGTGCCAGGCGCACGCCGCTGCGGTGGGCGACGCACTCGAAACGCCGGCGATGCAGGCGCCGCAAGCGAAATCTGCGGTGTTGCTGGACCTGGCACGGGCGGGCACGCGGCTAGTGGCGGTGGGTGAGCGGGGCATTGTGTTGCTGTCCGATGACAACGGCGTCAGCTGGCGTCAAGCGGCAGTGCCGGTCTCGGTCAGCCTTACGGCGGTGCAGTTCGTCGACGCCCAGACGGGCTGGGCCGTCGGGCATGCGGGTGTTGTATTGGCATCGCATGACGGAGGTGAGCACTGGGTGGTGCAACTGGATGGCCTGCGTGCCGCACAGCTTGAGTTGGCTGCCGCGCGCCAACAACTGCCCTCTGCCAACGACCAGGATGCCGCCGCCGCGCGTGTGCAAACGGCTGAAAGACTGGTGGGTGACGGCGCTGACAAACCGTTTCTGGCCGTGCAGTTCGTCGACGCCCGACACGGCCTGATTGTAGGGGCGTACGGCCTGGCCTTCCGCACCGACGATGGCGGCACTACCTGGCAATCCATCGCGGGGCAAATCGATAACCCCACGGGCGCGCATTTGTCCGCGATCACTCAACAGGGGCAACACTGGTTCCTCGCCGGCGAGCAGGGCTACCTCGCACGCTCCGACGATGCGGGCCAATCATTCACGCAGTTGGAAAGCCCTTACATGGGGAGCTTTTTCACCCTGCAAATGCGCGACGACGGTGTGTTGCTGGTGGCCGGGTTGAAGGGCAATGCGTTTGCCTCCCGCGACCTGGGCCAGAGCTTCCAGCCTGCGCCGGTGTCGATGCCGGTGTCTTTCAGCGATGCCATCCGTACCGACGACGGCCAGTTGTTGCTGGTCAATCAGAGCGGCGCCTTGTTTCGCACCAACAGCCAGCCCGGTGCAACGCTAGTGCCCTATGGCAAACCGCTCGGCAAGCCCGTGTCCAGTGTTATCGAGGCCGCCGATGGCAGCCTGACGCTGGCGGGTTTCACTGGTTTGACGCGCCTATCGCCGTCAAACGCCAACGCTTCGGAGTGAGGTTATGAAGTCTTTCGACAACGCCACGGCCAGCCTGGCGAATTTCGATCCACGCTCCGGTTCAGTGGTGGAACGCACGCTGTTCAACCACCGCCTGTGGGTCCTGCTGGTGTGTGTGCTGACGACCCTGGTATTGGGTTATCAAGCCACCCGTATCGAGCTCAATGCCAGCTTCGAAAAGATGATCCCCACACAGCAGCCTTACATTGCGAACTACCTTGAGCATCAGAAACAGCTCACGGGTTTGGGTAATGCCCTGCGGATTGTGGTCGCGAACAAGCGCGGCGACATCTACGACGCCGAGTACCTGAAGACCCTGCAGGCTCTGAGCGACAAGCTCTACCTGCTGCCGGGTGTCGACCGTGCGTACATGAAGTCGCTATGGACACCGGCCACGCGCTGGGTCGCAGTGACCGAAGATGGCCTGGATGGCGGTCCGGTGATCCCGGACGACTACAGTGGCACCGCTGCTAATCTCGATGCTCTGCGCCGCAACGTGCAACGCTCCAACGAACTCGGTCAACTGGTGGCCTTCGACCAGACCTCCAGCATCATCTACGTCCCATTGTTGGCAACCACCACCGACGGCAAGGCGCTGGATTACGCGGTGCTTTCCGAACAACTGGAGACCCTGCGCAGCACCTATCAAAGTGCCAACATCGAGATTCACATCACCGGTTTCGCAAAAAAAGTCGGCGACCTGATTGCCGGCCTTAAGCAGATCCTGCTGTTCTTCGCCGTCGCGATCTTGATCACCACTGCCGTGCTTTTCTGGTACACCCGTTGCCTGCGCAGTACGGTGCTGGTGGTGTTGTGCTCGCTGGTGGCGGTGGTCTGGCAGCTCGGTCTGCTGCCATTGCTGAATTACCAGCTGGACCCGTACTCGGTACTGGTGCCGTTTCTGGTGTTTGCCATCGGCATGAGCCACGGCGCGCAAAAAATGAACGGCATCATGCAGGACATCGGGCGTGGCATGCACCGGGTGGTGGCTGCGCGATTCACCTTCCGGCGCCTGTTCCTCGCCGGGCTGACAGCGCTGCTGTGTGACGCCGTAGGTTTTGCGGTACTGATGCTGATCAAGATCCAGGTCATTCAGGACCTCGCCGTGATCGCCAGCATTGGCGTGGCCGTGCTGATTTTCACCAACCTGATTTTGCTGCCGGTTTTGCTCTCTTATGTCGGCGTGACGCCGCGTGCCGCACAACTGAGCCTCAAGAGCGAACAGGCCGAGCAAAGCGGGCAGGCGCGCCATGCGTTCTGGCGTTTTCTGGACCTGTTCACTCATCGGCGCTGGGCCAGCCTGTGCATCGCCATCAGCCTAGCCTTGGCAGCACTCGGCTTTCTGGTCAGCCTGCAACTGAAAATTGGCGATCTCGACGCCGGTGCGCCGGAACTGCGTGCGGACTCGCGCTACAACCAGGACGATGCCTTTCTGACCCGTCATTACGGCGCCAGCAGCGACCTGTTTGCGGTGATGGTGAAAACCCCGGCCAGCAGCTGTGCACGCTACGACATCCTGGCCAAGGTCGATGCCCTTGACTGGCAGCTGCGTGCTTTGCCAGGCGTGGATTCGACCAACTCGCTGGCGTTGCTGAACCGGCGCATGCTGGTCGGGCTCAGTGAAGGCAACCCGAAGTGGTACGAGCTGCAGAACAACCAGGCGATGCTCAACATGATTACCGCCAGCGCGCCTCGGGGCCTGTACAACGAAGATTGCAGCCTGTTGACCCTGTACGCCTACCTTACCGACCACAAGGCCGAGACGCTGACCCGCCTGGTTGAGCATGTGGAAAAGTTTGCCGCCGAGAACAACACCGACGAGGTGCAGTTCCTGCTGGCGGCGGGTAACGCCGGCATCGAAGCGGCGACCAATATTGTGGTCAAGCAAGCCAATCGCGAAATGCTCGTCTGGGTCTACGGCGCGGTCATTTTGCTGTGCCTGATCACCTTCCGCTCCTGGCGCGCGACGGTGTGCGCGGTGATTCCGCTGATGCTCACCTCCATCCTCTGCGAAGCCTTGATGGTCTGGCTGAACATCGGCGTCAAAGTCGCCACGCTGCCGGTCATCGCCTTGGGCGTCGGCATCGGGGTCGACTATGCGCTGTACGTGATGAGCATTCTCCTGGGTCATCTGCGCCAAGGGGCGAGCCTGTCCGAAGCCTATTACCGCGCACTGGTATCCACCGGCAAGGTGGTGATGCTGACCGGAATCACCCTGGCCATCGGCGTGGCGACCTGGACGTTTTCACCGATCAAGTTCCAGGCCGACATGGGCGTGCTGCTGGCCTTCATGTTTGTCTGGAACATGGTCGGTGCATTGGTGTTGCTGCCCGCGCTGGCGTACTTCCTGTTACCCGCAAGCCGCAATGCACAGGACGCCGTTGTATCAATGCCGGTGACCCATATGGCGGGGGCCGAGCCAGCAGTGGTCGCGGACGTTCATCACCTGCGCCTCAAGGAGCACTGCCATGGTCGCTGATACCTTTGTAAAACCCATCCGTCAGGCCGGTTTGGCGCAGTCGATGTTGTTGCTGCTCGGCAGCTGCCTGCCAGTGTTGGGTGCAGTGTTGCTGGCCCCGGTGTTGCCGCGGATGCAGGCGCACTTTGCTGGCGTCGACGGCAGCGCCGTACTGGTTCCCATCGTACTGACGCTGCCAGCGTTGGTGATTGCCTTGCTGGCGCCGTTCGCCGGGCTGATCGCTGATCGCCTTGGGCGCAAGCCCTTGTTGCTGGCGAGCATGCTGCTGTATGTCCTCTGCGGTGTGCTGCCGCTTTGGCTCGATTCACTGCAGGCCATCGTGCTCAGCCGGGCGGGTATCGGTTTGGCGGAGGCGGGCATCATGACCTGCTGCACCACGCTGATGGGCGATTACTACAGCGGTGCCAGGCGCGAGCGTCTGTTTGCCTTGCAGATGGTCGCCACGTCGTTGTCGGCTGCTGTATTCATCGCGTTGGGTGGCTTCCTGGGTCAAAACGACTGGCGCACCCCGTTTGCGTTGTACGCCGTGGGTTTGATTTTCCTGCCGCTGATGGCCTGGAAGTTGTGGGAGCCGCAAGCCCGCCCACAAACCGGGCAACCCCTGCAATCGTTGTCAACCGGGAAGTTTCCGTGGCGTGCGCTGATGCCTATGTATGTGCTGTCACTGTTGGCAGGTTTGAGCCTGTTTATCGTGCCGGTGCAGGCCGGTTATCTTCTCAATCTTCTGCAAGTAGATGCCCCGCAACAAATCGGTATGACCATGGGCGCCAACCAACTGGGCGTGCTGATCGGTGCGCTGAGTTTTCGTTTGTTCAGCGGGATGCGTGGGCACCACATGCTGCTGATCGCCTATGTGCTGGCAGGTATCGGCGGGTTGCTGATGGCTGAGGCCTTGACCCATGTGCAGGTCGTGGTCGCAGTGACCATCAACGGCTTGGGCATTGGCTTGATGTTGCCGACGCTGATCACCTGGATCATGGCGCAAGTCAATTTCCATCAACGCGGGCGGGCGGCGGGGTGCTTTACCGCGGCCATCTTCGCCGGCGAATTTATCAGCCCCCTGGCGGTTCTCGCCTTGACCCATGGTGACGCCATGGCGCTGCCCCGTGCGTTAGGGATTGTGGGCGGATCGCAACTGCTGGTGGCGGTGTTTTGCCTGGCCGTACCCAGGCTCGGCGGTCTGTTGCAGCACGCGAATGTTGTAGTCGGTGGCAAGACCATTGGCGACGGAAACTGAACGAGGATTTTCCATGCAAGCGCTTCCTGAATTCAAACGAGTGGTCACCGGCCACGATCAGCAGGGCCAGGCCATCGTCGCCAGCAGCGGACCCACGCCGAACGTGTTCGCGCTATCGGCCGTGCCGGGCACCGTGTTTTACGAACTGTGGAACAGCAGCACCAGCCCGGCTTTGCTCGACAACGCCAGTGACCCAAGCAGCAAGCCCCTACAACTCAGTCCCGGACCACAGGGCAGCGTCATTCGCGTGGTGGATATTCCACCGGACAGCGTGCAGAACCAGGTCAGCGCCGAAGATGCCGCGGCGGTGTTTGCTGAAATCGGCGAGTCCCAAGCGGGCACCGGTCAACACGACTCCAGGCATAAATTGATGCACCGCACCGAGACCCTCGACTACGGCATCGTCACCGAAGGAGAGGTGTGGCTGGTGCTGGATAAGGAAGAGGTACACCTCAAACGCGGTGACGTGGTGGTTCAACGTGGCACCAACCACGCTTGGAGCAACCGAACCGAAGCGATGGCGCGCATGGTCTTCATTCTGCTTGACGGGCGTTTCGCCGCTGAGTTGAGCAACGGCAAGGGAGCATCGGCATGAAACTCGCCACACTGAAAAACGGCAGCCGCGACGGTCAGCTCGTCGTGGTCTCGCGGGATCTCGCCCGGGCAGTGGATGCCCGTTCCGTGGCGCTCACCCTGCAACAGGCAATCGAGAACTGGAGCACTATCGAGCCTCGCTTGCAGTTGCTGTCGGCTCAGTTGAATGCGGGCGAGGCGGCGGATGCCTTCGCCTTCGATCCCGCCCAGGCGATGGCGCCATTGCCTCGCGCTTATCAATGGTGCGATGGCTCGGCATTTCTCAGTCACGGTGCGCTGATGCAGAAAGCGTTCAACCTTGACCCCATCGACGGGGTCGAACACACGCCGCTGATGTATCAGGGCGCCGGCGACGACTTCATTGGCGCACGCGACGATATCGCGCTGCCGAGCGAGAGCCAGGGCATCGATTTCGAGGGCGAGTTTGTCGTGCTGGTGGATGATGTGCCGATGGGCTGCGCCGCCGAGGTGGCACAACAACACATCAAACTGATCCTGCAAATCAACGACGTCAGCTTGCGCGCCCTGGCCCCTAGGGAAATGAGCACGGGGTTTGGATTTTTGCAGGCCAAGCCTTCCTCCAGCTTCGCTCCGCTGGCCATCACACCGGACGAACTGGGCGACGCCTGGCGCGACGGGCGTGTGCATTTGCCTTTGCAGGTGCACTGGAATGGCCAATGGTTTGGTCATCCGCACGGCGGACAGATGAACTTCAGTTTTGGCCAGTTGATTGCCCATGCCGCGCTCACTCGCAGGCTGCGAGCGGGCACGCTGATTGGTTCCGGTACGGTCTCCAATGCCGAAAGAAGCGCGGGATCGGCGTGCATTGCCGAGCGGCGCGCCATCGAGATGATCGAACTGGGTGCCGCACAAACCGGCTTCATGCGCTTTGGTGACCGCGTGCACATGGATGTCACCGGCAGCGATGGGCAGTCGCTGTTCGGTGCAATCGATCAATGCATCGTTCAGGCCCAAGGCTGAGGAGCGCTTTATGCGTGTGTTGATTACCGGTGCCAATGGTTTTGTCGGACGTGAGTTGGTGCGTTGTCTGCTGGCGCTCGGCAGCTTGCGAGGGCAGGCCATTGGCTCGTTGCTAGTGCTGGATAAAGACTTGCAGGACTTACCGGACGACCCTCGTCTTCGTCGTCATTTCGGCAGCGTGACGGATCTGGCCCTGATGCGTCGGGTATTGGCCGACGGCATTGATGTGGTGTTCCATCTGGTGAGTGTTCCCGGTGGCACGGCAGAAGAGCAGTACGACCTCGGCTACCAGGTCAACCTGCTGGCCAGCCTGGAATTGCTTAATCAGCTGCGCAACAAAACCCATCCGCCAGTTTTGGTGTATGCCAGCAGTGTTGCGGTGTACGGCGGTGTTCTACCCGCACGGATGAACGAGACGGCCGAGTTGCGTCCCGAATTGTCCTATGGCACGCACAAAGCCATGGTGGAAAGCGCCATTAGCGATCTTTCCCGGCGCGGCGATGTGGACGGTCGTGTGTTGCGCCTGCCAGGCATTGTCGCCCGACCTCGCGAACCCAATGGATTGCGTTCGGCATTCATGAGCGACCTGATGCGTGCCTTTGCCAGCGGTGAGTCTTATCAATGCCCGGTTTCTCCAGAAGCGACGGCGTGGTGGATGTCTGCCCGTTGTTGCGTGAACAACCTGATCCACGCCGCCGAGCTGCATGGCGCCTTGCTCGGGGTACACCGGGTGTGGCAGTTGCCGGTTCTGCATTTGTCGATTGCCCAGGTGATCGACGCATTGGCCGAGCGTTATGGGCAGGAGCGCCGCGCATTGATCGGCTTTGTGCCGGACGCGCGACTGGAAGCGTTGTTCGGACGTATGCCGCCATTGAAAACACCGCAGGCGCGCGCCGCCGGATTCAACCATGACCGTAACGCTGCCACGTTGGTGCGCAACGCCCTCAATCCCTCGAATTCCAGACATATGCCGCTGACCGGAGACACCTTTCATGTCGCAGCCAACTAAGCCAAAACGTCGCCTCGTCGACTTGTCTGTCACCCTCGACAACAACCCCTACACCGATCCGCCACCGTTGCTGCCGAAGATCGATTACATGGATCACCAGCAAGGCTGGCCGGAAATGGCCGCGATGTTTCCCGGCTTGCAACTCGAGCAGATGCCGGGCAACGAATCCTGGGCCGCCGAGCGACTGCACATCACCACTCATAGCGGCACGCACATGGATGCTCCATGGCATTACGCTTCGACCACTGACGGCGGGCAACCGGCTTTTGGTATTGATGAACTGCCGCTCGATTGGTGCCTGCAACCGGGTGTGAAGCTGGATTTTCGGCACATGGCCGATGGTCATGTGGTAACCGCCGACGAGATCGAAGCGGAACTGGCTCGAATTGGCCACAGTTTGCAGCCGCTGGACATCGTGCTCATCAACACCCGTGCCGGCGCGTTGTTCGGTCAGCCGGGTTATCTCGATGCCGGTGTGGGAATCGGTCGTGAAGCCACGTTGTACCTGCTGGAACGCGGGGTGCGGGTCGTTGGTACCGACGCCTGGAGTTGGGATGCGCCGTTCAAATACACCCGTGAGCGGTTTGCTGCCGATGGCGATGCCTCGATTATTTGGGAAGGGCACAAAGCCGGACGCGATATCGGTTACGGGCAAATGGAAAAACTCGCCAACCTGGAATCCCTGCCGTCCAGTGGCTTCGTGGTGTCGTGTTTCCCTTACAAAATCAAGCACGCATCGGCCGGGTTTGTTCGGGCGGTGGCGATATTCGAAGAGTAGGGCGCCTGCGGGAGTAGCAGAAGAAAGTCCTCGATCACACACAATAAGAGAAAAAACATGGCTCTTTTGCGTCTGCCTCAAACATTACTGGCCACCGTGCTGGCGCTGGGTAGCAGCCTGGTCATGGCGACCAGCGCCGATACGGCGCAGCCCAATATTCTACTGATCATGGCCGATGACCTGGGCTACTCCGACCTGGGCAGTTATGGCGGCGAAATCAGCACGCCATCCCTGGATCAACTGGCCAGAGACGGATTGCGGTTCACCAACATGTACGCGGCGCCGACCTGCTCAATCACGCGCTCGATGCTGATGTCCGGCACCGACAATCACCTCGCCGGGCTCGGTACCATGGCTGAAGCGTTGCAGCCTTTTCAACGTGGCAAGCCGGGTTACGAGGGGTATTTGAATCAGCGCTCGTACTCGATTGCCGAGTTACTGAAAAAGGGGGGCTACAGCACGCTGATGGTCGGTAAATGGCACCTGGGGCTGGAGGCAGATCAAGGACCGGATCAGCGCGGCTTCGAGCAGTCCTTCACTCTGCTGGAGGGTGGGGCATCGCACTTTAAACCTACCAGTGTGGACCCCAGCAAGCTTGAGCAAGTGCACTACCGCGAAAACGGTAAGGCCGTGACGTTGCCCGACGACTTCTATTCCACGGATTTCTACACCGACAAGCTGATCAGCTACCTGCAAAACAGCAAAAAGGAGGGCAAGCCGTTTTTTGCCTACGCCGCTTACACTTCGCCGCACTGGCCGCTGCAGGCACCCAAGGAATACCTCGACAAGTACCAGGGGCGATTTGATCAAGGCTATGACAGCGTGCGCCTGGCCCGGATCGAGCGAATGAAAAACCTCGGCCTCATGCCCAACGATGCCCAGCCTGCGCAGCCGCTTCCGGTGAATCCCAAGCTGCCGGGCTGGCAACAGTTGAGTGCTGAGCAACAGCGTGTCGAAGCGCGCAAGATGGAAATCTACGCCGCCATGGTCGATAACCTCGACCATAACATCGGCCGCTTGATCGATTACCTGCGTCAGAGCGGACAGTACGACAATACGTTGATCGTGTTCATGTCGGACAACGGCGCGGCGGGGGAGAACCACGCACAGTTCTATCCTCTGGCAGCGCGCACCGACAATAGCTTTGCCAACCTCGGGCAGAAGGGTTCTCAGATCGACTATGGGCTGCGCTGGGCAGAGGTCAGCGCCGCTCCATTCCATTTGTTCAAAGGCACCACCGCAGAGGGAGGCATCAGCGTGCCGGCGATAATCCAATTACCCAAGTCACTGCGTCGTCAAGGTGTGGAGCGCGGCGTTGCGCGGGTTGATGACCTGGCACCGACCTTCCTGGAGCTGGCGGGTATCGCACTGCCAAACCAAGCGCCAACGGCTACGAGTAAACACCCGATCACCGGTAAATCAATGCTGCCGATGCTTGCGGGCAATGGCCGCCCGCACAGCGATAACAGCCTGGCTGGAGAACTGTTCGGCAACGCTTATTATCGAGAGGGCAATCTCAAGTTGTTGGGCCTTAAACCCCAGGCAGGCTTTGGCGAAAACGCGCAACCATTGCAATGGCAATTGTTTGATTTGGCGAAGGATCGCGGCGAAACAACGGACCTGGCTGCCTCCCAACCAGAGACGGTGCAACGGCTGAAGGAAGCATGGTTGAAATATGCAAAGCAGGTTGGTGTTGTTTTTGCCGGGCAGTCGTTTCAGTAACACTGCGGTACGAACTAGTAGTGCTTTGAACATTCAGTGTGGAGGCTGCGCTCGATATGGATTGAAAAGATAACTGCTTGTCGCGAAGGGCAGCTACCAATCCAAAGCTGCCTTTCAGAATAGGCTGAAATTGGCCGATTGCTATTCACTGCACCGGTGATGACGACCAGTTGGATTAGGTCGAAGTAGGGAAAAAATGTTTATTCACAGCTGGGCAAGATCACGCGGAAAATCGTGCCCTGCTCGAGTGTCGACTCGACCTCAATTTTCCCGCCATGACCTTCTACAATCTGAGACGCTATGAATAATCCCAGCCCGAGTCCAGAAGATGTCCCTTTTTCTCCCTCTGAGTATTTAGAGTAACGTCGCTCAGGATTGAACAGAGAGGGCAGTGCGCTGGAGGGAATAAGCTCTCCAAAATTTTGCACGCAAAAGCAGGCTGTGGGGCCGTCCCCATTTAATGTGATATTTATCGGACGCCGAGCATTGCCGTGCCGCACAGCGTTGCCAATAAGATTTGAGAAAACTTGTGCCATACGTGACGGGTCGTACAGGCCGGTTACAGTTCCCGAATCGGTGAATATGATTTCCGTCTTAGGGTGCGCGGCAGAGAGTTCGCTCACCACTGCTTTGCAAACAGACGTCAGGTCAGTCTTTTCCGGTCGTACCGGGATTCCATTGCCCAAGTTGCAGCGTGCCAGGTCGAGCAGGTCGTTAACCATTTGATTGGCGCTTTGAACGCTCGTAGTGATCTGCGCGATGATCCTTTCTCCACGAGTGCCCAGCTCTTCGGTTTGCCTCAGCAGGTCGGCACCCAATGTCACGGCACCCAATGGTGTTCGAAGGTCGTGCCCTAGGACGCCCAAGACTGTTTTTCGAGTCGACTCCACCGCGCGGCCATACGCAGCAATGGACTCAACAAGCGCTTGGTCAATTGCCTCATTGAATCGGATCATGTCCAGGATTTGATGGTCTTCGCCTGTATACCCTTGGGTTAGCCAGAGTCGGAGCACGCTTGACCTTAAGGCTCGGTATTCCGAAACAAGTTGGTCTAGGGTGAAACCTGCGATAAGGCGGGTAATTGCGTGACTTTGCGCCGCCGACTCATCCTTCGTTACAGGCCCAAGACCATGGGACTTATCGATTTGTTCTTGAGGTGTTTGAGAGGTGCGCATGTCGAGCGCCACACTCCTCAAAATGTATTCGGCATGATCTCTAAGACCTAGCGGCCCCATCGCAGGCATCGGGGTGTCCACAGTCCTGGCGAATTCCTCCCAGGCTTGAAGAATAGGCTCCAGATTCTTGAGGATGAATTCTGAAAGTCGCATGACAGTCCTCTTGATCGTCCCGATTCTCATGAAGGCATCAGCCAGAAAAATTTGTTCGACAGAATCAGACTAGCGGAATGACGAAATTCGGCCATGAAGTCTACTCGAGCACCGCCTGTCAGGTGCCCGAAATGCTTACTGTCTGTAATAGGACTAAAGAAGAATGCTTAGGAGTCCTGATCATGTCTCCCACAGTCCTGCTCGTAGAAGATGATGAAATATTGCGTTCACTGACGGTTGATGCGATTTCGCTGCTAGGGCCAAACATCATTGATTGCAAATCTGCTGATGATGCTCTGGCCGTGCTAGAGAGCTCAACTTCAATTGTCCTGGTTATGAGTGACATCTGCATGCCAGGCACAATGGATGGACTGCAATTGGCTCAAGTGATTTGGACGCGCTGGCCTTTATTGCCAGTCATTCTCACATCAGGCAATAGATCCATGCCTGATGAGTTGATGCCGGCACACTCCTTTTTCCTCTGCAAACCGTGGACACTAGAGGCTCTACATAGAGCAGTCAGGTTGTACATACCTGCGTAATCACTGCTCAGGCCTGTGAGTCGATGAGTGTAGGCGAGTGGCTGCTATTGGCCCGTTCTCTGCCTGTCGCGCGCGGCAGAAAGATGAAGTACGACAGGATGGCGGCGGGACCGGCCGCGGCAATCAATGAGCCAGCCCCCATGAAAAGTCCCGCGCCGATCACCCCGCCAAGCGCAATCATGGTGATATGACGTTGCTTCAGGCTTTGCTTCAGACGGTTGGATTCCATTTCCTTGACCTCTCTTGGTATTGGTAGGACGCGGCAACGTTTCTGGGGCGTAAGACAGCTCTACGCACTCAGAAAATGTCGTTCCCCGCGCAGGCACCGCAATACGCCTGCATACACGCCCCGTAGCCTTTTTCAGGCCAGCATCGACCCAATTGCGGCCTTCGTCTTACCCCAATGATCAGTCCCCGAGAGGCCAAACCCTCTGGCCACTTTCTCGCGGACGCAGCTTACCGTGCGTTTTTTGGTGAGGCTCAAACGACGCGTCCAGTCGAAATCACCCGTGCGAGCCAGCGCTATGCGATAGCTTGGGATAAAAGCGATCTGGAGGCAGGGAGCTTCTTCAAGTGCATGGAAAAGCCTTTCTTGAACCCCTTCTGAATCGTAAGGGAGGATCAGCTCTTCTCGCCTTGGCCGAGGCGCAGTGGCGTGCTTGCGTAACGCCTCAGCCAGTGCTGGCGCTGCGCTTCGTCGCGGCAATAAGCCTATTTGAATCTATTCAGCATGGTGACGCAGCGGCATTTCGGCTACTGGCGGATCCGGGCGATGAATGACCAGCGGCCACCCCTGACACGGCGCGAGATAGAAATCCTTCATTTGATGGCAAGGGGCTTATCTTGCCGGGAAATCGCATCCGAGCTTGCCATCAGTGAGTTTACAGTTAAGACGCACCGTCGCAACATGCTCCGCAAAGCGGGATTCCGGAATGCCAGGCAATTGATTGAACACGCCAGGCAGCAGAACTACTTGCCGAAGTTGGTTGAACGCCCATTGTACGATGTCCTTTCGGCCAGGGAACTCCAGGTGATGAAACTGGTAATCCAGGGACACACAAGCAAGCACATCTCGAGACTGCTTGAAATCGCCGATCTCACTGTCCGCAAACACCGCGAGAATCTGTTGCGCAAGCTAAAGCTTCGCAGCATCGGGCAGCTTGTTGCACTTTACGAGTAGGCGACCTACGACATCGGAGGTATTTGAAGTCTCGCTATCGTCTTATAGATTGACAGTGCGTTGCGAGCCCCGGTTTCGCGACGCAATGAGAGGATTCACCATTTACTTATCAACGACCCGCAGAGAGGTTAAGTTCAAATGGGACATTCAACAGACATCAAAGCAATAGGCCAGGACAACACGGCATTTCAAAAATACATCGATGAAAGAAACACAGAGCTGGACAAAACTGCGGCAGAAGCCCAAAAAGTTTTGGATATGCAGATCAAGAAATTCTACGCAGACGGAAAATGGGACGATGCCCAACCTCTGGCAAGCGGGTCGTACCAACACCTGACTACCGCTTCGACGTGGTCGCTCAGCAACGTGGTCGATATGATCGAAAACGTTCGCACGGCTGTCTTTGGAGGGAAAGCCATAGACATGCCGCCGACGAAAGGCGAAAAGGACGACAAGGTCCCTACAGCTGCCGCTGCCAAGGGAAGCACCATTTCGCCGACGACGCAAAAGCTTCTGACAATGATGGCCGGAACCGAAGCAATCATCGCCAACGCAGCCTTTCAGGCCATCACAGGGATTCTTTCCGCCATCAAGACCGGGACGGAAACCGACTTGTCCAAGCAGATTGTGCAAAAGGACATTATTCCCGGGATGAGTATGTTCGTTTGCGTGATGGAGAATAAGTTCAGTAGCAAAGATTTCTTCAATAGTGAAATCATTGTTCAAAACTTCTACATCTACGATGTTCGGATGTCGGCCGATCGAGCGCGTGCACTTGCCAACTTCGACAGAATCAATGGCCTTATTTCCCAGCAGAATGACCTTGAAGGGGCGGTAGGAGATCTGAGTCAGCAAGTTCATGATTTGAAGCTTGCCGACTACAAGACAAAGAACAAGGGGGATCTGAAGGCTGCTATCGCAGACTACAAATCCGACTTCATTGCCCTCGAAGAATTGATTAAAGAAATCAACACGAAAATTTCCGAGACCGCCGAGCTGATCAACCAGAAGAAGTTGTTGAAGACGGAAAATAATGCCGCACTCGTGTTGGCAAAACGTAAGGAATTGGTGATGTTGTAGAGGTGCTTGAGTGAATGAACCGCCCTGCAAGTTGACTCAGGACGTGGGGCGATTCCCTTACTTTCAAGCACGTGAAGCGCGGCAAGCTGTGTAAAGTTTGCCGATTACCTGGACTATCTCGAGCTTGTAAAAAACTCAAGAGTCCGCTGGTCAATTAGTTTTATAGAAACGTCAATTCAAGGAGTTTGTCATGACAGATGAAATTGTTCGATACAAGAAAAACGTTTTCACCAACGATGGCCAAACTGACGTTGATGGATTCATGCCAAAGCTGGAGAAAGTCAAGGAACTCATCAAAGACGCCGGGGCGATAACGGTATATTACGGTTTTCACGGGAACACTGAAGGCGAGTTTGACCGGAAATTCGAGCCTGACGAGTTGCAAAAATCATTGGGAATTGCACGATCATTTCCAGGTGCCACCATGGTGCAGGTCGACGGCCCGGATGACCCAAAAATCGACTACGTTAAACATAATGAAAACGGACAAGTGCTTTTCACTTGGTGCGATAGTGACACGTACATCAAGACCAAAAAGCTACTGCCGGACATTGTCTGATAGGCAGTCGCTGCACCTGACCACCGGTTGACTTCAACTGGCGGCCCCGACCTGTCGTTGCAAGCGAACGCGGTCACATGATGCTGATCGCGGCCGCTGCACATTTCGCAACGAGTAGGGACCGGGCCTGAGGCCACACCCTCAGAACGCATACTCCAGCGCCAGGCGGTTTTGCCAAAAATTTTTCTCCTGTCCTGGCTGACGTTGCAGGCCGATAAAGTCAGCAATGCTCAGACCTTGCAAACTGCCGGCGAATTTATAGATGGCGAAGCCCATGTATTCGGACTGATTGATACTGGCTACGCCAGTCGTTGGTTTCAGGTCCATGAATGAATAACGGGCACCGACGAACAGGTGATCGCGCAGCGCACCGTTGATATCGACTGCATAAGCATTTCCGGCACCGAGATCCTGGGTGCTGGTCAGGAACGGTTGAGCGAACAGTGGACCGGAACTGACGTTGTGGGAGTAGGGGGTGACAAGGGCGCCGTTGAGGTAGCTGTTCGGGTCCGGCACGATCCGGTCGTAACCGAGGCTGGCGGTCAACGAATTGTGCTTGATGCCCAACTGCACGCCATAGACTCGGCTATGGATTTCGCCAAGCAGTTCTCGCCCCTCGCTATCTTCATGGAATGCCTGCACACCTATGAACGGTTTGATGCTGCCTTCGCGTCTGCTCAGCCCGCCCTCGAGGTAGGTCAAATGCGCATAGTCCAGATAATCGAAGTGCCAGGCCTTGGCTTTGAGCTCCACCGGCTCGAAGTTCAGGGTGCGGGCACCGCCCACTCCCCAGAAACCATCAGTGTCTTGGTCACCCAGGCCTGAATAGGCATCGAAGCTGTGGTTGTAGGTCGTTTGCTTGGTGAATGAGTCGTCGATGTATGACTTGAAACGGTACATGCGCAGCGCGGTGACATGGTTGTCGTTGTCACCGTAACGGGCATAAACACCCTGGAACAGTTGTGGTGCAATTCGCCAGTCGTAAGTACTGGCGAACGGTACATCCACTTCCTGATTGCCGGCGACCAACTTGAAATTTTCGTGTTCCCACTTCACATAGGCTTCGCCCATCGCCGTGACGTTCGGGCCCAGGTAACCATCGCGTTCGGAAGGGTCGTCGGAATGTGCGATGCCCCTTTGAATGTAGCCGCTCAGGCCCAGGCTAAAGCCCTCGTAGCGGGCGCTGAAAAAGCCGAGCTTGCCGCCGTAACTCAAGGTGTCCTGGGTCTTGCCCGGGGTGAAAAAGGCATTGTGGGCAGCGTAGTAAAGCGTGCGCAAATTACCGTCGATGCGGCCGCCGCTGATCATTTCGGCCAATGTATCGGCTTCGCCGTCGACCTGTGGCGTCGCGGTATCGTGGAGTACCGATTGGTCCTGCTGCTGCACCGGTTCGGTCAGAGTGCCGGGGCGCTGTTGGACCGCGATCATATCGGCATCACCGGGCCGCTGCTCGTCGGCCCAGGCAACTGCTGGCAGGCTGACGGCCAGCGCGAACAGGAGGCGAGTGGAGGGAGTGTTGCCGTACCGCTTCTTGTCTCGTTTCATTGCTGTTCTTCCATTAGCAGGGATTTTTCCGGGGCAAGCGCGACCGCACCTGGCCAAAATATGGCCACGCGAAACCGCGCTGCTGGAGCGGGCGTGAAATGTCGGGAGAGAAAAATCAGCCGGCTTTAAAGGCCGACCTAATCACCGGGCGGGTCGATCCCGGTGGTGGCTATACCGGCGTATTCCAGGTTCGGATCTTTCCGGGGTTGAGCAGCCCGGCGGGGTCAAGCTGCCGTTTGAGTTCAATAACTGCCGGGTCCAGGGCACCACTGTGCTTGCCGTCTTCAAGGGTGAACACATGGGGGTCGTTGATCGTGATGCCATGGGTACGATGGAGTTCGATGAGCGCTTGAAGCTGTTGCGGATCCCGGTAGCGCACCAGTGGCAGGCCTGCGCAAACGATGCGTCCCTGCAGGTCACGGATGAACTCCAGATGGGTCAGCACTTCGTCATCCCCCACCAGCGACCTGATCGTCTGGAGTTGAGACCAGGTCTGGCCATACTCGTAACCGCTTTGCAGGTAAGTAAGGGTCTTATCCTCCTTGAGCGCGTGCAACGTGGTGTGGTTCCAGCAGTATTCGAGCAGGCTGTGGCCGCTTTCACGCACCTGCGCCGCACTCTGCATCAAAGCAATACGCCCGCCATGACGGTTGACCAGCTGCTCCAGTGGGTCCCGGGCCTGGGACGGTACTGCCGCGATCACCGCGTGTTCTCCAGGCGCACGGCAATGGGTCAGGCCGCTGAAATAATCGACCACCTTGGCGTCGAACAAGGCGATGTTGCGCTTGGCGATGCCAGGGCTCTGCGCCAGTTCCTGCGCGCAGGCAAACGCCTGCGCGGCGCTGCTGAAGCCCAGCAGGTATTCATCCCACGACTGGGCGGGTGCCAGGGCGATATCCAGATCCAGTACGATACCGTTGGTGCCATAGGCATGGTTGAGCAGCATCAGCTCGGGTGCGCGCAGTTCAATGATGCGGGGCTCGGGCTCCACGGTCATTACCCGAGCGCCGAGTAACGTTCCGTTGGCTGCCAGTGGTCCGTAGGTGATCGAGCCAATGCCGCCGAAGCCGCCTGCGAACAAGCCACCGAGTGTGGCGATGCGGAAGGTCGACGGCATGCAGCGCAGTTCCCAGCCCTGTTCGCGCGCACTGTCCTCGAGGACAGAGAGCCGAATGCCGGCCTGGGCACGGACGATGCCATCACGCAACCAGCACACTTGATCGAGCCCGCTCATGTCGATGACCAATCCGCCCTGCAAGGGCACGGCCTGGCCATAGTTTCCGGTACCGCCCCCACGCAGGGTGATGGGAATGCCGCCGCTGCAGCAGGCCGCTATCGCCTGGCGCAATTGCTCCTCATCACGAGGGCGCAAGGCCAGGTCGGCCTGGCGATCCTCCAGGCTGGCCTTGAGGATGGGGCTGAACCAGTGGAAATCTTTCGACAAGCGCTTGAGCTGGAATGCGCTGCTGATCCAGTCCAGGGCGGGCAGTTGCTCACGCAGGGCCAGGGTTCGGGTGTTCAGGTCAGTCATGGTTAAAAAACCTTTTGGCGAAGTGGATGTGCGAGTTCAAAGTCCGCGATCGGTTTCGCTGTCGTGCCAGCGTCCGATCGCTTTTTTTGATAGCAGCGACATGCTGGCAAACAGTGCGATACCGGTGACGGAAATCAGCAGCAGCGCGGCAAACATCCGCGGGATGTTCAGCTGGAAGCCCGCTTGCAGGATCTGATAGGCCAGCCCGGTGTTGGTACCCCCGGTACCGGCCACGAACTCGGCGACGACCGCACCGATCAGCGCCAGGCCACTGGAAATGCGCAGCGCGGCAAAAAAGTACGGCATGGCAGTGGGCACCCGCAGGCGCAACAGCACTTGCAAGCGACTGCTGCGACGCAACTTGAAATAAGCCACCAGCCCCGGCGATACACTGCGCAGGCCGAGCGCCGTGTTGGAGATGACCGGGAAGACCGCCATCAGCGTCGCGCAAATCACCATGGCTAGCGTGGTGTCGCTGACCCAGATGATGATCAGCGGTGCGATTGCAACGATAGGCGTTACTTGCAGCAGCACGGCGTAAGGAAACAGCACCAGTTCGATCAACCGGCTTTGTACGAACACAAAAGCGATACTTACACCGATCAACACCGAGAGCATGAAGGACAGAACCGTGATCTTCAGGGTGAAGAGCAAGGCCGGTCCAAGTACGTCCCAGTCCTGCACCAGGGTGGTCAGGGTCAGCCACGGTGTCGGTATAAGGTAGGTGGGCACCTTGAGCGCCGTTAGCGCCAACTGCCACAAGGTAACCAGCAGCAGGGAGATCACCGTTGGCACGACGATTCTCTGAGCGCTTTCACTGGCCAGCCACGGCAGTTTGTCGTTTTTGGCTTTCATCGTATTTCCTCTTTACTGGCCGCTACCAACAGCTCATGCAGGTGCATGGCGTATTCGCTGAAACGTGCCGACAGGCGAAATTCGCTGGTACGTGGGTACGGTTCATCGATGCGCACATCTGCCACGACCCGACCCGGTCGAGCGGCCATCACAACAACCCGTTGTGAGAGGAACACGGCCTCCTGGATCGAGTGGGTCACGAACATCACTGTCCAGTTATGGCGCTGCCAAAGCTCCAGCAGGTCACTGTCCAAGGCATTGCGGGTAATTTCGTCCAGGGCGCCAAAGGGTTCGTCCATCAGCAGCAGGTGAGGTTCGACCACCAGCCCGCGGGCAATGGATACCCGCATCTGCATGCCCCCGGACAGCTCTCGGGGCAGCGCCTGGGCGAAGTCCTGCAAACCGACACGCTGCAATGCGAGGGCCACCCGACGGTCTGCTTCCGCGACGGGCACGCCGTCGAGTTCCAATGGCAGGCGCACATTCTTGTGCACGCTGTGCCAAGGCATTAGCGTTGCCTCCTGGAACACATAGGACAGGTGTTTGCCTGTCTCGGCCAGGCTGGCAACCGGCTTGCGCCACAGCAACAGACGGCCATCGGTGGGTTCGCTCAGGCCGGCAATCATCTTCAGCAACGTGCTCTTGCCACAGCCTGAAGGACCTAGCAGGGTCACGAACTGGCCTTCGGCAATGCTCAATTCCACAGGCCGCAGAGCCTGAGTGCCATTGGTGTAGGTTTTCTCGACTGACAGCGCCTCGATAGCTGCCGGCACCTGCGCTTGTTCTGCTGTACGCCACGGGTGAATCAGAGCGGCGGTACTCATGGCAGCACCGGCTGGAGCTGAATAAATCGCGTGGTGTACATCTGATCGAGAGGCACTTTGACGGGATCGATCAGCGCGCTTTGCACCGCCATTTGCCACGTCTGCTGCATACGCGTGGCCGTAATGATGCCGATGCCGCCGGTTTGCGCATCGCCGCCAGTGGCCAGTCCCGTACTGCGCAGCTTCTTGACGGCATAGTCGAGCTGGGCCTCACTCATCTGCGGATTGGCCTCGCGGATCAGGGCGTTGCCGGCACTTGGGTTGGCCAGGTAGTGCTTCATCCCTTGCATTGACGCGTTGAGGAAGGCGCTGACCTGTTCCGGGTGCTCAGCCATCCACGCGCTGTCGCAGGCAATAGAGTTGCCGTAGGGAGGGTAGCCCGCGTCGCTCAGGGCGAAGACCTTGAAGTTCGCTCCGGCCTGCTCGAGGGAGAAAGGCTCGGATGTCAGGTAGCCCTGCTGGGCCACGTTGCGGTCGGCCATGAACGGCTGGATGTTGAAGGTATACGGGCGCACGTGCTCATCGCGCAAACCCAGGTGAGTCTTGGCCCAAGGCCACCAACTGGAGTTCGCGGCGCTCGAGATCAAAATCGTGCTGTTACCCAGGTCCTGTATTTGCTCGATGTTGTCGTGGGCGATCAGTACGACCGGGTCGTGCTGGAACGTGGCAGCGACCATTTGCAGCGGTACGCCGCGTTCGCGGGCCATCATGGTCGCGAGATCGTCGCTGATGATGCACTGCGCCCGGCCGGCGGCGAGCAGTTGCACCGGGCTGACCTGTGGGCCACCCATCTGCACGGTGACTTGCAGACCTTGTTGGGCATACAAGCCTTCAGCCTGGGCCTGGTAGAAACCACCGTGTTCGGCCTGGGCATACCAGTTAGTGATGAAGGTCAGTGGGGTGGCGGCTTGAGCGGTACCTCCCAGCCAACCCAACCCACCTAGCAGAGCGAGGCGTATTCGAGCATTGCGCTTTGACGTCATGAACGATGAACTCCTTGTGGTCGTGTCTGGGATCAGGCCTGGCTCTGGATATAGCCGCTGTACTGACTGCGGCCCCAGGTGGTTTGCGCGCGGGTCAGCCATTGCATCCGATGGACTTCACCGATGGCTTTGGCCCATTGGCTACCGAGCTGATCGAGCAGCATCTGGCCTTGTTCCAGCGTGGCCGGGGTGGGGTCGCCAATCACCCCGCTCGGACCGAAGTCCATCGCGCACCAGGCGGCGGCCGAGCGGGTCGAGGACAGCGTCGGGCAAGGGAAGGGCGGCGGGAAATGGGCTTGGGCCTTGGTCATGTCCACCGTATCGGGGGCCAACGCCATGATGATGGCGGTCTCTGCATGGCCCGCATGCATGGACAACTGCTTTTCCTGGTGCGAGACGAAGCTTTCGTCGTGCGCAACGCTCCAGGCTGATCGAGCGATGATCACAAAGTCGCCGTGGCGCAGTCGCAATTCTCGGGCCGCCATTTCCAGTGGCTGTGTCTGGCCACCGTGGGTGTTGACGATCAGAAACTTTCGAAAGCCCGCCCGGTAGATCGACTCGCCGATCTCGATCACGGTGTTCAGCACCAGCTCGCCGGTCAGGGTGACTGTGCCGGGAAAATGCAGGTGCTCATCGGATTTGCCGTAGGTGATCGGGGGCAAGGCATAGGCAGGGATATCTTCACCAAGCAGTTCCATGGCCTTGCCCACGACGCCGGCAGCGACAATGCTGTCAACCGCACAAGGCAAGTGAGCGCCGTGCTGCTCGATGGCACCTGCGGGCAGGACGATGACGGTGTTTTCCTTGTCCGGCAGGCTGTCGATGGCGCACCAGCTCAGATACGGCAGGAAGCGTGAAGCGGGGGTATATCCGTTTAACATGGCAAAACTCCAGGGCGAGGGTAGAAACGATTAACGTTGTGGCAGATAGGCGGTGGCTTCGACTTCCACCAGAATGTCGGGGGATGGCAGCATGGCGCTGACCTCCACGACGGTGGAAATGGGCGGTGCATCGGGGAAAAAGCTTTTGCGCACCCCGCTGTAGAGCGGGAAGTGATCGAGGTCACGAAAGTACTGCACCAGCTTGAACACATCGCTCATGCGGCCTCCGGCGCTCTCTATGATTTGACGGATGCTGTCGAGCACGTACCAGCTCTGGGCCAGGATTGGACCCTGCTTGTAGTCGGTGGAGAACTCTCCGGTGCGGCCCAGGATTTCGGCTGCCGTCGCCGGGATATCGTTGAAGCCGCGCACGATCAGATTTGCGCCGGGGTTTACGGCGATCACGCCCGACAGAAAAATAAAATCCCCCGCACGGTGAAATGCCGCGTACCGCGCAAGGGGTTGGGAAAATGTGGGGGAGTGGGTCATGGCAAGCTCCGCAGGAAAGTCAGGTAATTGGCTGGTAGCTGTTCGCCACGCAAGAGGCTGCGATGACGTTCGGCAGGCCAGGTCCACGGGTCCGTGGTATGAAGCAAAGTAAGGTTGGCGCTCTGACCGCAGAGGGTGGGTGTTGCCTGGGGTCTACCCAGCCAGTCCACGCGACAAATGCTTTGGGACCAGATGTCGAATACGTCGTCGAGTTGAGCGACCCATGCAGCCAGCTGCAAACTCGCTAACGGGTCGTAGTTGCCGATGGGGTTGAAGGCATCCTGTACGTTGTCACTGCCGATCAGCAGTGGGATGTCACGTTGGCGTGCTTCCTTCAACAGGGTCAGGCCCCGCAGGCGTGGGGTGCGGTCAGGTACGGCGTCTTGCAGATACAGGTTGGTGGCGGGCAGGGCCAACAGAGTAATAGGGCCGCGGGCAACCAGATCCAGGGTCTGCCTGGCCACTGCGTCCGACTGGCTCGCCAAGGCACAAGCATGGCTGCAGATGATCTGCGTGGGGAATGCCGAAGCGCGCGCCAGCCGCGCGACAGTCGCCAGGCCGCAAGCCGTAACCGAAAGCTCTTCATCAATGTGCAGGTCCAGGGGCAGCCCCAGGTCTGCCGCGCAGGCAAGCAGGTTCTGCACGCTCTGCAGGCTGAAATTACTGCTGTGGATGAAGGCACCGAGCACCGCGCCGGGGGCGTCGCGATGACGTGCTAGCGCATTGGCAATGCGTCGGGCATGGCCGGCATCTTCGAACAGCGGTAGCGGTACGAGAGCGACCCGCTCTAATGGCCACGGCATGTCCTCGGCGAGCTCGCGCAACACTGCCCAGGCCTTGGGCACCTGCGGGCTCCACCAGTCGACATGGCTGCGCAGATGGGTGACGCCGTTTGCCTGCGCTTGCAACAAGGCGCGGCCGGCACGTTGACGCAGATCGTCCTCGCTCCAACGCGAACGGTCGATCTGTGTGGCAGCGATTGCGCCGAGCAAGCCCGGCGCAATGCGCCCGAGGCGAGCACGGGTGTACGTCTTGTCCAGATGGGCGTGGGCTTCAAGCAGCCCCGGCAACACCAGGGAGCCTTTGCAGTCGAGACCGTTACCTTGGCCTGTGGCGGGTGTCACGGCCTGGACTCGACCGGCATCGATACTCAAGTCTGCCAATCGAGGTTGGTCGGACACCCGTGGCCATGCAGGAGGGAGCAGCCAGGCGGGAAGGCGGATGTTCTCGAGCTGCAAAGGCATGATTACAGCTCCAGGGTCAGGCTGGTGGAACTGCAACCGGCACAGCACAAGGCGAGGAGTGTCTGGCGTTCCTCATTGCTGAGGCATTCATCGAGATGACGCGGCTCCCCGTCCGTCCAAGGCACTACGCAACTGCCACATACCCCCTGTTCACAAACGGTATTGCAGGCCACCCCGTGGGAACGTAGTGCATCGATAAGCCGTTGCCCCGCGGCCACTTCAATCTCCTGATTGCGCAGGGCCAATTTGAGCCGGTAGCCAGACGCTGCTACCTCAACCGATTCACCGCCAAAGTGCTCCTGGTGCCAGCCGACGCCAGGCAGTTCGGCAAAGCGCGTCCGAACAGCTTGCATGAATCCGCTCGGACCGCAGCAGTACACATGATTGGGCTGACTTGGCAGCTGCAGTTCGCCCTCGCTGCTGAAGCTCAGCGACACTCTGGTGCGCCACGGGCCTTGTGTCAGCAAGTCAGCGAAGGGGAGTTCGGCGCGACTGCGGACCCTGGCGACCAGGTGAAAGTCTGCCTTGCAGCCGTGCAGGCTGTGAGCCATGGCGATCATCGGCGTCAGGCCAATGCCCGCACCCACCAGCAAATGGCTACCGGCGTTGTCCGCCAATCCAAAGGCATTGCGTGGCGGGCTGATCCACAGATCTTTGCCGACCCGAGCTGTCTGGTGCAACGCCTGCGAGCCGCCGCGCCCATCCTCCTCACGCTTGACCGCTATCTCATAAAAACCGCGCTGTGCCGGGTCGCTGCACAGTGAGTAGGCACGACGAATACCCGGTGCAATCTGCACTTCAATGTGTGCTCCGGCACTGAATGCAGGCAGCACCGAATCCTCCCCGGGGGTCAGGCGCCAGCAGTCAATGTGCGCTGTCAGGGCGTGCCGTTGCTGAATCTGAACACGTATGTCGCTAAGCTTTTTCATATTTGACCGATTGGTTTGATCGAATGGTCAGGAAAAAGCAATAGGTGTGCCAAAGCGGTCCGGTTGGACGCTTGGGCGGGGAAGGGAAGGTGGCTTTAGCGGCTCAAGCCGCATCCAGCCAGGACGAACTCAACTAATTCGTCGAGTATTTTCTGGCGCTGGGCAGGGTTCTGCAGCGACTCGCCCAACATGCGCTCGGCTTGCACGGAATAGTCCGCATAATATTGGGTCAGCGCCCAGATATGCATGATGAGCAGCCGCGGGTTGAGAGGGCGTAACTGGCCAGCATCGACCCAAGCTTGCAGGCGTTCGACTTTCTCTTCAGTCGCCGCAACCGCCTGGGGCCAAAACGGCTGTAGACGCAGCCCGCCGCTAATAAGTTCGTGGGTAAAGACCCGTGACAACTCGGGTTCCTGCAGGGCGAAATCCAGCTTCTGGCGTACATAGTCAGCGATCACTTGTGCCGGCGTGTGGCTTGCGTCGCTCAATATGAACAGCTTTTCCCAGCGGGTGAAAATCTGGGCCAGCACCTCGTTATAAAGGCTTTCCTTGTCCTCGATGTAGTAGTGCAACTGGGATTTTTTCAGCCCCGCGCGCTCGGCGATCGACTGGGTCGAAGCACCACTGTAACCGTGCAAGCTGAATTCGCTGATGGCGGCGCTGCGAATGCTCTGCAAGATCTCTTTGCGGTTCTGCTTACTGTTACGCAGGGAGGCTTCGGGTGTTTTTATTGCGCTCATTTGATGCACCGGTGCAGGGAAATGCCACAGCTCGAGACATTTTGGGGCGCAGACCCTGCCTGTGAACTGCTGCTTTATCCGTTGTGAAAATCCAACGCGGTAGACTCTTGATCAGTTTACGAACAGTAAAACGGCGCTGGTCTTTGTGTTAATCAAGTATTGATCCACGCTGTAGTTAGAAAATCGACCTGGGTCCGTTGCCTGTCGACGTCAGCAGATTCGAGCAAGCTTATCAGCAGCATGCAGACTACATCACCTCCCGAAGCAGCAAAAAAACGCTGCGTGACTTACCTGCGTTTCTGTTGCAGCTTTTACGCCGATACGGCAGTCCTGAAGAGTCAGCCTTCGACGGCGCAAGTCGGACCGCGTTAGCGTTACTGGTGTGAAAGCCCCTTTGGCGTGCCCCAAGTGGGGATTGCGCCCAGGCATTCTTTTTTACGTTGAGATCTATGTGGCTATACAGGCTGGATGTTGCAGGTTGGAATGACCGACCGCTTCTGGCCGGTTTCAGCCGGTCGTGGTAGGCAGCAGTTGGCCAGAAGCGGAACCTCCAAACCCCTCGCTTCCCCCTCGAAACTGAAGTCTCTACTTCCCGCAAGGGCGCGTAGATAATCCCTCCGTCCGCGAGCCCTGCTCTCAGCGAAGAAGAGCGTAACAAAGGCGTTGAGGAGCTTCTTGAAGCCATTCGCCGTTACTCCAAGTGAACGCATCCAGGAACACGCTCATGAACAGCACGAACATCAACTACACACACGACCATGTGTTCCTTGGCTCAGCGCACGACGAAAATGCCAGGCGTACGCTTTGGGTTGTGGCGCTGACCGTTGTGATGATGGTTGGCGAGATCACCGCTGGCTATATCACGGGCTCGATGGCGTTACTGGCTGATGGCTTTCACATGGCAACTCATGCCGGCGCATTGGGCATCGCGGCGGCCGCTTATGGATACGCAAAACGGCACGCTTGCAGCCAGCGCTACAGTTTCGGTACCGGAAAGGTTGGAGACTTGGGCGGATTCGCCTCGGCGCTGATTCTGGGTATGGTCTCCCTGGGAATTGGTGTTGAGTCTGTCATGCGCCTCTTGCAGCCAACGGAAGTTCAGTTCGGCACCGCTACGCTCATCGCGATTGCCGGTTTGATCGTCAACATTGTCAGTGCCCTGCTGCTGGGTCACGGGCACAGTCATGGGCACGAGCACGAGCACGAGCACGGCCATGCTCATGCCCACGCCCATCACGGTAACGACAACAACCTGAAATCGGCCTACGTCCACGTCATTGCAGACGCGCTGACTTCCGTTCTGGCCATTGCTACACTGCTCGCCGGCCGGTATCTCGGCTGGGTGTGGCTGGACCCGGTCATGGGCATTGTCGGCGCCATTGTTATTGCGCGCTGGGCATGGACCTTGATGGGGGCCACCGCAGGAGTACTGCTGGATCAGACAGACGCACACGTTGCCGAGGAAATCCGCGAGCTGGTTGAGAAACCGGGGGATGCCACTATCACGGACTTGCACGTCTGGCGGGTTGGACCGCAAGCCCATGCGGCCATCGTCAGCGTCCTTGGTGAGGTCACTGCGAACGCCGATAGCATTCGTGAACGTCTCAAGCCAGTTCACGAAGTCAGTCATCTGACGGTCGAGTTTCGACCTGTCTGATTCAGCGCCTCCCCACCATTGTCTCCAAAGGAACCCGCAATGCCTCTAGGGAAACGTGAACTGGCACGAATCGAACGTCGGTTGATAACTACGCTCACCGAAGCGTGCGAAACAGCAAAAGGTGAAATCAAAGGCTTTGCTTGGCTCACCCACATCGCAAACCTGAACGCGTTGTCTGAAACCCTGAAGGTAATCTGGGTATTCGAGACCCTGGCTGACAGAAAGAACGCCCTGGTTGACGCTAAGGCGCGCATCTTTGAGTTGACGTCCATCGCGTTGAATGACGCCAACATCGACCTGATCCCTTCAGACCACAGTGTCCGATTCGACTCTGAGGAGGAGTGTCAGCGAACTCACGGAGGCGACTGGAAAATCCGCCTGACTCAATCACGTGTGGCCAAAGGTGGCTGACAATGGCTAAGGAAATCGAGAATCCGTGCATCTCAGTTTGCCAGCTCAGTGGTGATTTGTGTGTGAGCTGCGGGCGAAGCAAGGAAGACATCAGAAAGTGGAAACGCATGAAGCGACCTGAAAAAATGGCCGCGGTGCAAAGGGCGAATGTGCGCTTGAAAGGGCTGAAGAAAGCACAGGGATAGTCACTTGTTCTGGATGACCGCTATGGGTCGATTCTGTTGAAAAAGTAGCTCCCTGTTCGGCCTGCTGCAAAATCTCTGCATTTGAAATTGGATCGCTTGCGACTACGTGGCATGAGTGATGCGACCGATGAATTCACGCTGGCCGCTGCGGTGCAGAACCTGCGACGGCTGGCCAAATTTTCATCTCAAGGGCCGCCAGTCACGGGATAGGTGCGCTTGCACCAAGCAAAAAAACTCAAACTAACTCAATAACAAAGCAGTAAAGGTCAACGAAGGTCCGAAAAACCACTCAATGTGGTGAGTAGGTGCTCCGGTGGTGGTCGTGTCTGAGTTCAGGCGAGCTGAAAATCCGACTTTTTCAACAGAATCGACCCTTAACAGCCCTTCGGGAGGGGCTGTTCCCGGCCGCTTTCTGCTTGTCGCGAAGTACTGAATACGACCCTTTGCTGCCGGTCACCAAGGGCAGATAGCGGCAAGAAGCAGATCTTTCACTACCATCGAAAAAAGCTAGCGGCTAAAGCCGCGATGCTTTCTATTTTGAGTGGTAGGCACGCAAAGTCCACTTCTGGCCGTCAGATCACGCTCTGCCGGCAGCTAAAGGCAGACATCAGACTTTTCGTATGTTTTTCTGCCACAACATAGATCCAAAGAGGCGTTGAGTCGCGGCTTCTCAAGGCTGGGCAGGCTGTTTTTGCAGGTAGTGGGCCAACGCATCCAGCTCACTGTCGCTGATCTCGGTTTTGCGGAAGAACGGCATCACCGAAATACCATTGCGCACGAAGTATTTGACTAGGGGCGGGGTGAGATCCGCGCGGTCTTCCAGGGCCGCAGGCACCGCGCCTTTGTAGCGTGCGTCAAGTGCCAGGGTGCCGGGGTATTCGGTGCCCTTGCCGTGGCAGGGCATGCACCATTTTTCAAAGACCTGCTTGCCTTGCGCGTCCTCGCCGGCCCACACGCCGAAGGAAGCGCTCAGGTAAAAAAACGCCAGAACCAGCATAGCGATCAACTTCATACCTTCTTCTCCTTGCGCAGGTGTTTAGGCCAGATGCCATAGCGTCCCGGCGACAGGATGCCGTTGGGGTCGACCGCGTCTTTCAGTGTTTCGTGGAAGTGCAGCAGGGCGTGGTCGTTGAACGAGTAGGTGTCCATCACGTCATCCTGAAAGGACGCTGCCGTGCGGTATTCGCCCCAGCCGTTTTCGGCGGCGAGTTTGATCAGCTTGCGGAACGCGTCGCGGATTTCCTTGTTCCGCTTCGCATCCTTGGTGATATAGAACGGGATGATAAAGACGAAGCAGCGCTCCCAGGACGGCACCGGTACGTTCATGGCGAACACCAGTGGTACACCGAGCGCTTTGGCCGCTTTGCCGAGCACGTCGTTGATCTTGAGGATGGCCGCGCCATCACGCGGAATGATCGGTGAGAACCAGGCGTGGCCGTCAGAGGGCGGCGACGGGTTCCAGCTTGAGCGAGCACCGATGGCGAAGGTACGCAGGTTGGGGATGCCGAACTGCGCCGGATATTGCACCTGTTTTTTCTGCTCCTCGCTTAACGGCAGGTTGTAGAACTCCCGCTCTTCAAAGGTGGCGTCGGGCAGGGCCTGGAGATAGCGTGCCTGCACGTTTTCCCACTGCGCGCGAATGACCTTCTCCGGTCCGTAAAAAGTAAAGGCGCAGCTCCAGAAGGGGATCTTGTTGCGCTTGCCGTAGGCCTCGTATTCCTCTGGCGCGGCACCGCGCTTCAACAGCTGCATATATTCGTCGTCACGCGGTTGCGGACCATGCGCGAGGAAGTCGTGCAGTCCGGCCAGGCTGGGGGTGCCGAGCACCGGGCTATTGATGTCCGGGTAGCCGGTGAACACTTTGGTGTTCTCCAGGTGGGTCATGATATCGACCAAGGGAATCATGTCTTTGTAGCGCGACAGGTGCACAACGCCCTTGAGAAACGCCTCCGGCTCGGGCATCAGCCAGAAGCCCATCTTGGTCACCACGCCGAAATTGGACTGACTGAAGATGCCATCAATCCAGGGGCCGAAACCGCTCTTGTACATTTGCCAGGTGTCCGAACCCGGCATGGCGCCCATGCCGGTGCGCATCAGGGTGCCGTCAGCCAGCACCACTTCCATGCCGCAGTGCGCATCGAAGTGGTTGCGAAACTGCGAGGAGGTATAGCCAGCGCCGCGGTCGACGGCATTGCCGAGCATGCTTCCCCAGCCCGGATCGGGTACATCGATCCAGAGCTTAATGTTGTTATCTTGCAGGTGGCGATACATATCGAAGTAGCTGACGCCCGGTTCCACCACGCAATAGGCTTGTTTCTCGTTGACCTCCAAAACGCGGTTCATGCGTTTGAGGTCAAGTACCACCGAACCCGAGTAGGCGGGGGCGGACCCGCCATAGCCCAGGTTCTTGCCAGTGGAAATGGGGTACATGGGAATCTTGAAGCGATTGGCGATGCGCATCAGCGCTTGTACTTCCTCGGTGGAAGATGGCGCCACGGCTGCTGAGGCGATGCGCTCTTCAGGCTCGCCCCAGTAGGGCGAATAGGCGTCGCGGTACAGATGCAAGTCTTCTTCGCTGATGAAGACCCATTCCTTGCCGACCACCTCGCCAAATAGGCGGATGACTTCGGCGAAATCGTGGCTGCTGATGCCAGGGGGTTGGCGCATGTCGGGTTCCTTTTTCTTGTTTGGGTCGTGCGCTAAGCGGGATAAAGGCTCAGGCTCGCTGAGTAGGGGCAATCACCCAGCTCACCAAGGGCGCTTGCTGGTCGTTGCTGGCATAGGCCGGGGATTGGGCTGTACGCTGAGCGCAGCTGGTGCGCGCCAGATTCCACGAGCAATTGGCGCTGAGCCGGGCGAAGCGTTCGCTCCAGTCAGCATTTCCGTTGAACAGCGCCGTCAGATCCGGCAATTGATGCGCGGGTGCATCCAAGGTGTGGCTAACGCTACCATCGGCATTCCAGTCATGCTCCACCCGCAGCACCACGCGCATGCCGCGGTCCCAGGCCAGGCGCTCCAACACGAACAGCGGTTGGCGAGCGGTTATCCCGGCGATTACTGTCGGCCCTTTGCGCCACTGCGGGTCGAGGTGTTCAAACCACAACGCGGTGATATCGCCGTATATGGCGCTATGGGCTAGACCGGCTTTTTCTGCGGTACTGCCGAAGCGCTGGCAGGCGGCAAAGCGCGAGTCGGAGACGGCCAGTTCGGGCAGGCCGCCGCCCCACGTGGAGAGCGTATCGGCCAGGCTGAATTGACCGACCCCGGATAGCGCGGGGATCGCCGCGCCGGCCAGGCTGGTCTTGAGAAAGTTGCGTCTATTCATTAGGTTTCCCCGATCGAATTCCGCCGGCGCACAAGTTTGCTGCGGCGTTATTGTTTGTTCTTATAGCCGCCGCGATAGCAGGGCGGACAAGCAGACAGGATTGATTGTCGAGGTCGCCGATAGCGCCGATCACCTACCCAAAGATAGCGTTTTCACCTTGGCTTACCTGCCATGCTGGCTCTTGTTCTGGCTTCGAGTAGTGCTGTGCGCCGAGTCGGATCAGTTCATTTTCGAAAGGTGGAGGTCGCGATGGGATTGGCAGGATTGAGTCTGTGGAAAGTGGGCCTGGTACTGGTCCTGGTGCTGGTGTTTTTCGGCGGCAAGCGCTTGCGCGGGATGGGTGCGGACGTCGGTACGGCGATAAAGGAGCTGCGTCATTCATTGGCAGAGGACGCACCGCCTCCTGCCGTGCTCGATGAGGCCGAGCCTGATCGGCGGGCACGTTCGTGATGGCCTGAATCAGTCGGCGAACAACCGCTCCAACGGCTTGTCTGGAGCGGCTTCCAAACGGCGGATTTCCAGCAGCAGTTCCTTTAGCGCCGGCGTGGCAAAACGCACCTGCAAAGTTCTCCCGGTGTTGGCCCGGTGCGGGTTGCAGAACTGTACGTGGAGTTCCTGGGCGTCGGGGTCATAGGCGATCTGAGTGGGGCGAAAAACTTGGGCGACGGTGAAGATCATGGGCTTTGCTCGCGGAGTCGGAGGATTGCGGGACCGTGCTGACGAGCCTCTCCAGCACGGTCGTTCGGGAAGCAGCGGTGGGCACTCAGGCCTTGAGTTTGACCCCGCCGTGGGCACCGAGAGCGGGCGTCTGTCCTGCTTCATCTTCAACCAGCAGCGTGGTTTGCCAATCTTCCTGGTAGCCTCGACCGGTCAAGTTAAAGATTGACATCATCGCCTGGCGCGACATCTCGCGATCGGCCATCAGAGCGAACATATTGGCTTCATCCTCCATGCGCCTGGCGGTGTCACGCTCCTGGGTGCGGCGCTTGAATTCGATGGCCGTCGGGTTGGCGATCTGCAGGAAGCAACGGCGACGTTCGTGGGCATACCAGTCCAAGGCATCCTCGGCCAGGGTACCGTTGATGACCCCGCCCAGGTACTTGATCAGCGCGTGAGCATCCTGCACACCTGAAGTAAAGCCCATGCCTCCGATAGGGTTGGTGGCGTGTGCAGCGTCACCGGCGAGGAACACCCGGCCGACCCGGTAAGTGGAAGCCGAACGCTGGTGCACCCGGTACGAGTTAGCCGCTAGCAGTTCGAGCGGGGCGTCCGCGTCCGGCAGAAATTGCTTGAACCGCTCCTTGATGCGGGCCAGGCGAGCCTCTTCGGTGAGGCTGCTGTCCTCGCCATAGGCGATGCGCCACTGCTGCTTGTCATCGATTTTGGCGATCACGCACCAGTGGTCGGGGTCGGCAATCATGGTCGATGGTGCGTAGCCGTATTGGTCGAAGTCATAGAGGACGTTGGTGGCCATAAAGGTGTCGTCCCAGGTGAAGCCATCGAACGCCACGCCGATGTCCTTGCGCACGCTGGAACGCGCGCCGTCGGCACCAACCAGCCAGTCCGCCTCAATGGTGCGCGGGCCGTCGGGGGTATGCAGGGCTACTTGGATGCAGTCCTCTGCTTGCTCGACGGTATCGAATGAAGTCTTCCAGCGCATTTGCGCGCCGGGCAGTTTGAGGAACTCTTCAAGGATCATCTCGGCGAGCACATCCTGGCCGAAATGCAGGTTGAAGGAGTAGGGTGTCAGGTCTTCTATCAAGTGGTAGTCCAGGCGACCGATATTACCGGTCAGCGGGAAGCGCAGGTTGTATTCGTAGCCCCAGGCGGCGACGCTTTTGGCTTTGTCCAAAAGGCCGATTTCGTCGAGAACCTTGAGGGTCGAAGGCAAATAAACCATGGCGCGCGGCCAGCGCAGAATGTCGTCTTCGCGGTCGATGACAGTCACTTGGGCACCCTGGCGTGCCAGGCCCAAGGCAGTAACCAGACCAGCAGGGCCGGCGCCGACGATAACGATGCGTTTACCTTTATTGCTCATAGGGAGTCTCCGTGGATCTTATTCTTGGGGGCGGATGATGGAATCGTTGTGCGGTCCGTCAGCGTTGTGCTGCGCGCTGGTTTCGAAGAACACCGCCGCCGGCGCGGTGTCGGCATATTCCTTCATGGCCGTGACCTGACCCTCGCGAACGACAAACAGAAAGTGGTAGTCGTTGGCGTACTGCTTGCCGTTGGCCAGTTGCGCAAGCCCGCTGGCCTCGACCGCGATGCGCTCACCTTCCTCGATCACGCCGTGGATGGTAAAGCGCATGCTGAGTATCAGCGGCCCGACCTGCTTAAAAAACTCGGCTACCTGGTGCTTGCTCAGTTCACCCGGGCCGGGCATCCAGAAGCGGGCGTCATCGCTGGCCAGGGCGAGGGCGGCGGGACTGTTGCCGTCCTCCATATGGCGCAGGTAGTTGAGCACTAGTTGCTTGTTGGCGGATGTGTGCATGGCGACCTCTCAGCGGCGAAACAGCATGCTGATGACAAAGCACAACAGCTTGAGATTGAACAGGCTGAAACCGCCGCGCATTTCCTGCGGGCGCAGTTGGGCGGTGATCGGCATGGCACCAAAGGCGGTGCCCTTGAGCAGCAGCAACTCACCATCACGCTCAAGTGCTTCGATTTTCATCAGTTCACTGCCATCGGGGGAAAAGAGCTTCATTAGGACACCTTGTTGAATTTTCCGAAGTTCATCTTGAGGTCATCGAACATGCGTATGGCTGTCGCTCGGCCGGCGCCGAATACACCGCCGCCCGGGTGTTGGAATGGGCCTACCAGGTAGAAGCGCTCGACGCCGGGCACTGTGTTGCGGCCCAGTTCCGGGGTCGGGCGGTGGGCGCCGAATTGGTGTTGGTAGCCGGCGATGCCGTGCAGATCGCCGCGCTGAAAGCTGGGCGAGGTGCGTTGCATATCCAGCGGAGTGTCGACGTGTTTGGCGATGATCAAGTCGCTGGAAAGGTTGTGGAAAAACGGACTCATCCTGGCCAGCAGCTCTTCGGCATAGCTCTCCTTGATTTCATCCCAATACTCCGGCGGGCGTTGGCCGATCTGGAATGGCACGTACGCCCAGGCATGCATGGTGGCGCGGCCGGCAGGTGCACGTGTCGGGTCCAGGTTGGTCGGCGAGACCAGGGCCAGTAACGGGTCGCGCGGCAGTTCGCCATAGCGTACGTCGTCGAAGGAGCGGCGGAAGCGAGTGAGATCGACCGCCAACAGTTCGATAAACGCGGCCTGGTCGACGTGGTCGCCGGCCTTGAAACGCAGCTTTTCACTGAGCGCGGCATGAATGGTGATGCAGGCACAGGGTGAGGTCTGGGTACGTTCCGCGTGCTCGAATACCTGCGGGGCTACCCCTGCATCGTCCAGATAATTGCGCAACAGGTGCGGGTGAATACCGCCAATGACTGCATCCTTGGCTTCGAACACACGGCCATCATGGCTGCGCACGGCGCTGGCGCGACCGCCACGAGTTTCGATTTTGGCGATGTCGACCGAGGCGAGCACCTCGCCACCGTGATCGCGAATACAACGAATCAGCGCATCGGTCAGCGCACCACTGCCGCCGATCGGAATGCCGACGCCGTACTTCTCCATAAAACCGAGAAACATAAATAGGCTAATACCGGAGCCCAGTTCCTCGGGGCTGGCCAGGTTCTCGCCGACCATGCGGGCAAAGTGCAGCCGAATTTTTTCGTGGGTGAACCACTCGCAGATAATTTCCCAGCTGCTTTTCATCATGGTGGCGAACATGGCCCGGCCTTCCGGGCTCTGGTCCATCATGGCGAACTGCGCGCCCATCGGTACCGGCGCCGAGTACAGGGTGCCAAGCAACATGGGCAGGTAGTGAGCGGCTATTTCGGAGAACTTCAGGTAGGCCTCGGCGTCCTTTTGCGAGAACTTGGCCAGCTCCTGATAGTTCTTCTCTCGGTTGCGGTACAGGCTCAGGGTACTGCCATCCTCAAACACCGAGATCAGCGGTACTTCGGGGTAGATGTAGGTCAGGCCATATTTGCTCAGCAGCCCGAGTTCGTCGTTGCGGATCAGCGGGTTGGCCTGGATAAAGATGTGCCCGACGCTGTGTTGGTCATGACGGAAACCCGGCACGGTCAGTTCGCGGGTCACTACGCCGCCACCGAACCAGGCGTTGCGTTCCAGTACCAAAACCTTTTTACCGGCGGCAGCCAGGTAAGCGGCAGCGACCAAGCCGTTGTGGCCGGAGCCCACGGCGACGATGTCGTAGGAGTTGCTCATGTCGATGATTCCTGTTGTTCCTGTCGGTGGGTAACTGCCCAATGGGGCTGATGCTAGAAATGCCGACGCGGCTGAGCACCTATCCATGGATAGTGGCGCAGCGCGCCCTGTCAACCGCTGCAAAAAAAGGGGCGACCGCCCAGTCTCAGCACGGTCACCCCTAAAAATTCAGCGGCATGGGAGGGCCGAATGTCTTGCAGCTGTTACGCATAAGCTGTACGGATTGAGGGCTAGTGTGGCGTCGACATCTGCGCAATAACCCTGTCGAAAGATAGCGATGCTCAGGTGCGAAATTGCTTCACCAGTTGCTGCTCGCCACCCTGACGTGCCAGTTCAGCGCTGGAGGCCGCTATGTGATCGTTCGCCGCGGCGTCCTGCATCGACTCGTCCCCACTCCTGTAAACGTTGCGATAGCTGTACTCGCGGTCACGCAAAGCCAGTAGCAGCTGCAACAGGGCAGAGGCAATTTCGACAGAGTTTGCGGCCAACGGGCAGATCGACCAGGCCGTTCAGGAACGGCGGCACCTTGTTGTCCTTTTGGCTGCTTGCGAGAATAGTTCGCCGGTTTGATCGGTGGCCTGGCGAGCCTAAGGAAGGGCGCGGCACCTATCAATGGATAGGCGCGCACCAGGGGTCAACGCAGAATGCCCAACTGCCGGGCGCGTTCGGCGGCTTGGGAGCGGCGGCGGATGCCGATCTTGTCGTAGATCTGCTGCAGGTACCACTTCACCGATCCTTCGGTCATGCCCAGCTTGTCGCCGATTTCGCGGTTAAGCATGCCGGCGGCAACCATCTTGAGAATGTCCAGCTCGCGGCTGTTCAATGAGCCGGCAATGGCCACCGGTTCGCTGGCCGGCAAGGCCGGTTTGGCGGCAATGGCACTGTCACCGCGAAAGCGTTGCAGCAACTGCGTGGCAAAGGCATCGGCCGGCTCACCTTCCAGCGCGGCGGCCTGCATTTGCTCGCGCAGCAAGCCGTGCAGCCAAGCGCCTTCATCGAGAAATACGCGAATAAAACCGCCCGGTGCGGCCTGGAACATGGCCCGCCGCACGATTCGCAATGCTGCGCGCTTGTCGCCGGACAGCAGAGACAGGTGGGCGATGATCAGGTCCCAGCGCAGCACGCTGCGAATGGCATCCGCCGCGCTCATATGGCGGTGCCATTGCTTGGCCAGACCCAACGCTTCAGGCAGGCGGTCTTCGGCCTGGGCGACCCGTACCCAGGACAACGCGCGGGCCTCGTCGCGGGTGGTGATGCCGTGGTGCGGGGTGAACAGGTTGGCCGGCCGGCGCAGGTCATGCTTGCGTCCCAGGCGAATTACCGAGTCGGTGTCGCCCTGACGCAGCAGCCATTTCAGTCGTTCGGCGAGGGTGAACAGGCGCAGCCGCTCGAAGTCGTGCTCCTGAGCAAACACGTCGGCCTCATCGAGCATGCGCAAGGCGGTGGAAACGTCGCCGTCGATCATCGACAGCCGTGCTCGGGTTAGCCAGCCGGCAATGGCCTGGTCGACAAAACCCTTGTAGCTGATCTGCGGCAGGTACTGTTCGAGGATGTTGCGCGAAAGCGTCAGCTCATCACGCTCGTAGTGGATTTTCGCCAGGTGCATGGCCACCACGGCGGCCAGTGGCGAGCCTTTACCGGCAATGCGCTCAGCCGATTTCAGCGTTTCGTTGAGCGAATGCAGCGCCACGTGCACGCGCCCGGCGACAAAGCGTGAAGGGCCCAGCACCGCCTGGTGAAAAACAGTGCCCAGCGGGCTGCCGACACGGTTGAGATACTCCAGCGCCTGGGTATGCAGGCGCTCGATATCGCCGAGCTTGTAGTGCTCGCGTCGTGCATAGATCAGCGCCGTGTAGAGACTGGCGCGTACCAGGGGGTGGGCGTCATCGTATTCGTCGACCAGGGTGCGCGCCTTGTCCTCGACCTGGGGCATCTCGTCCGCGAGCATGGCCAGCATCATTTCGCGGTGCATCATCTGATGGTTGAGGTTGCGAATTTCCATTTCCGACACCTCTCCGGCCTGCTCCAGGCGGTCGATGCTCTGGCGGGCAGTCACCAGCAAGTGGCGGCAGGTTTCGAACTGCCAGCCCATCAACAGGTTCCAGGTTTTGGCCAGGAGCATGCGCGGAAAACGCTCCAGCATGTCGGCCGGCAATTTTTCCACCAGGCTTACCGCGTTCTCGTCGGCGCTGAAAATCTGTTCGCAGTTGGCGTCCATGATTTCCGCTGCGCGCAGCGTGTCAGCGCTGGCCAGGGCGTGGTTAAAGGCTTCGGTATGCAACTGATTGTCGGAGTACCAGTCGCTGGCCCGGCGGTTCAGCTGTTGATACAGCGCAGGCTCGCTCTCGCGCACCTGGCGGCGTAGGAACTCGGCGAACAGCGGGTGGTAGCGATACCACTTTTGCTCTTCGTCCATTGCTAGTAGAAACAGGCCACGGGCTTCGCACTCACGCAGCATGTCCTGGCCGTCATGGCTCTGCGTCAGCGCATTGCACAGTGGCACACACAGGCGGTCCAGCACGGCGCTGTACTGCAGAAAACGGCGAATGTTGTCGGGTTGGCGCAGCAGCACATCCTGCAGAAAAAAGTCGGCGAACTGACGGCGTTCACCTGAGAAGTTCGCCAGGTCGTGCAGCAGTTCCGGGTCGCGGCGCAGCAACATGGCGGCGAGTTTGAGGCCGCCTACCCAGCCCTCCAAACGGGCTTCGAGAATGTTCAGTTGCGCCTGATCCAAGCCGCTGACGCCATGGCGCTCCATCAACTGCACGGTCTCGCCATGGCTGAAGCGCAGGTCCTGGTTGCCGAGGTCATAGACCTGGCCGTGCATACGCTGACGGGCCACCGACAGGCAGGGCTCGCCACGGAACGACAGAATGAAATGCAGCCCCGGTGGCGCATGGTCAATCAGCATCGACAGCACCCGCACTGAGTCAGTGCCGGCCAGATGGTGAACGTCGTCGACGAAGACATACAACGGCGCGCCGGCCTGGGTTTTCACCAGACCAAGAATCGCGTTGAAGGCCCGGTGCAGGTTGTTTTCACCGACTCGGGTGAGCTGTTCGTGGGCCAGGCCTTCGACGTCGGCCAGTTCAATCGCGCCTTTGAGGTAGGCGACAAATACCGGCAACTCTTGGGCGCTGGCGTCCAGCGACAACCAGGTGACGCGCTGGCCGTGCTGCTGCAGCAGGTGGTAGTGCTGGGCGAGCACGCAGGTTTTGCCGTAACTGGGGGGCGCCTGAACCAATGCGAGCACGGCTTCACCGGCTTCGCCGAAACGCTTGTTCAAGCGTGGGCGGGCAATCAGGTTGGCGGTTTCTGCCGGGGGGAGCAGTCGGGAGCCGATCAGGAAGACTTGAGTCGGTTCCTGGGAGTCGGAAGCGGTTCTACTGCGCATATGCACGTCGCCTCTATACATCTGGGTCGATAACTCGACCTCTTGTTGATATGCCTGAACAACGCGTGCCGGGTGAGTAGCCCGGTCACGGCAGGTGGGTTCTTATGGCGCAAAGGGCTGCGGTTGTCCAGCACTGGCATGGGGCGGCAGGTGCAGGGCAACCACGTCGTCGAACGGGTCGCCGTGGAACGGATAACGCGCGCGTACCAAGGGGTCGTGGCCGGGTATCAGGTGCTGCGCCGAGTCGGCCAGGGCCAGCAGTTTGCGGTAGCCGTCGAGCATGTCGCCGACGTTGAGCACCACCGGGAAGGGCGCCTCGTGCTCCATGTTGTCGTAGTAATGGCTGGCGTCCGAGGCGAGCACCACCCAGCCCCGCGCGGTATGGACGCGCACCGCTTGCAAGCCCTGGGTGTGACCGCCGACGTGAACCAGTTGAATGCCAGGGGCCAGTTCGACGTCACCGTCGTGGAACACCACGCGCTCCTGATAAACACCGCGCACGATATTGACCACGTCTTCGACGTTGAACGGCTGGCGCAGCGGTTTATAGAGCATGTAGCGCCCGGTGGCGTACCGCATCTCCGTTTCCTGCAGGTGGAAACGTGCGTTGGGCAGCAGGTTTGTATTGCCGGCGTGGTCGTAGTGCATATGGGTTATGACGGTGTCGCTGATGGCCTGCGGGCTGAGGCCCAGGACTTCCAAGGCCTTGATCGGACAGCGCAGCAGCGTGCGGCCGCGTGCGTCGGCGGCGGCCTGATTGAAGCCCGTATCGACCAACCAGGTGCGGCCTTCACCGCGAATCAGCCAGACGAAATAGTCCATGGGCATGGGCAGATCGTGGGCGTCGTGAATTTCCATAAAATTGTCACGACGCCGACGCGCCACATGGGCGTAGCGCAGCGCAAACACTTCGTAGCAGGGTGGGTTGTTCATCGGCGGCTTCCGGTCTTGTTTTTGTAGAGTGGCCTGCCGGGGCAGGCCGGGAGCAGCAGGAGTGGCAATCAGCTCTGGTGTTCGGCCTCCCACACCTTGATCGCTTCGCTGGCCACGCGAAATGCCGCCAAGGCAGACGGCACGCCGCAGTAAATGGCCGCTTGCATCAGCACCGCCCGAATCTCTTCTTCGCTCACGCCATTGGTGAGCGCGCCTTTGACGTGTACGCCCAGTTCGTGGTGCTGGTTCATGGCTGTGAGCATGGCCAAGTTGAGCAGGCTGCGGGTTTTGAAGGGCAGGGTTTCGTCACCCCAGATCGCGCCCCAGCAGTACTCGGTAACCAGTTCCTGCATGGGCTTGTTGAAGGCATCGGCGCTGGCCCAGGATTTCTCCACATGGGTGGCACCCAGTACCGTCTTGCGGTTGGTGAAGCCTTTTTCGAACAGTGCGTTATCCATGGTGGTTTCCTTGTTTTTTGGCGACGGTAGGCACTTCAACACCGGCCCACTGTTCGATCAGGCAGACCATGCGGGTGAAGTCGGCGTTATCGCCGAAGGCTGCGCGGGTCATGTTCAGTACCTGGCGTACGGCGCTGCCAACCGGCATGGGCACGCCCATGGCCTCGGCTTCATCGAGGCACAGTCGGGTGTCTTTGAGTGACAAGGCGGTGCTGAAACCGAAGTCGAAGGTGCGCGGTAGCACGGCGCGCGGTAGCTTGTCGGCGGTAGCGCTGTTGCGCCCGCTGCCGGCGTTGAACACGTCGAGCATCACTTGCGGATCGAGACCGGCTTTTACGCCCATCACCAGCGCTTCGGAGGACACGGCCAGGGCGGTGACCGACACCAGGTTATTCACCAGTTTCATGGTCTGGCCCAGACCCGGTTCTTCACCGCAGAAGATCACCTTGCCCAGGTGCTGGAGGATCGGCAGCAGTTCGTCATGGGTCGGCGTCGGGCAGGACACCATCAGTGCCAGGCTGCCTTTTTGCGCGCCGGCAGCACCGCCGCTCACCGGGCAGTCGACGGCAATAACGGCGTTTTTTGCCAGCGCTTGCGCCACCAGCTTGGCGGTACGCGGGCCAGTGGTAGACAAGTCGACAAAGACCCGCACCTTGCTGCCAGCGGCAACGCCCTGGTCGCCCAGTGCGACCTTCTCCACCACATCTGGAGTAGGCAGGCTGGCGAAGACGATCTCCGCTTGCGAGGCCACCGCGGCCGGGCTACTGGCACGCTTGGCGCCCAGGGCGACTAGGCGCTCGACTGCGGCCTCGTTGAGGTCGGATACGGTCAGGTCATAACCGGCTTGCGCCAGGCGGGTGGCCATGGGCTCGCCCATGGTGCCGAGGCCGATAAAGCCGATGCTTGGATTGGACATCTGGAGTTCTCCGGGTGAGTTGTCAGCTCGCCAGCCAACCGCCATCAACCGGCAGCATGGCGCCGGTGATATCGGTGCCGGCTTCGCCGCACAGGAAGGTGATCAGTTCGCCGACGTGTTCGGCCTGGTTGAAGCGTCCCGATGGCTGCTTGCCAGCCAGGAAGCGGCGCACGGCCTCTTCTTCGTCGAGCCCGTCGCGCTGGCGTAACGCCTCGACGCGGGCGGCAATCGATGGGGTAAGGGTGGAGCCGGGGGAAACGGAGTTACAGGTAATTCCGTGGTCGAGGTTTTCCAGCGCCACGACGCGGGAGAAGCCGAGCATCGCGCTTTTGGTGGTCACGTAATCTACCCGGTTCGGTGTGCCGCGCATGCCGTAGATCGAGGTCAGGTTGATGATCCGGCCCCAGCGCTGTTCGCGCATGCCCGGCAGCAGCAGGCGGGTGGCCTGGAACACCGCCGAGAGGTTGACGGCCAAGGCCAGGTCCCAAGCCTCTAGCGGAAATTCGTGTACCGGGGCGAAGTGCCGGGTGACCGCGTTGTTTACCAGAATATCGACGCCGCCGAGCACCTCGCGGGCGCCCTCCACCAGCGCCGTTACACCCTCGGCGCTAGACAGATCGGCGCTCAGGTAATGCACGGGCACAGCATGGTGCTCGCTTAGTTCAGCGCAGGTGGCCGCCATGGTGTTTGCGGGCGCCCGGCCATGCAACACCACCGCGCAACCGGCTTTCGCCAACGCCTTGCCAATCGCCAGGCCAAGGCCAGCGGCGGAACCGGTGATCAGCGCCCGTTTGCCGTGCAGGGGGCGGTTTTCGATAAAGGGGGCCATGCCGGGTTTCCTCTGGGCTGTCTGAAGTGCCGGGCCAGCTTTGCGCCTGCCCCCTGCCAAGGCACCTGCCGAAAGATAGTGAGGGGCACTGGCGCCGCGCCTGCCTATGGATAGGTGCGCGCCAGGGGTGGCGCGCGTATCTATCGGCGGCACCACCTTCGAGGAGATGTCGATGCGCCCCACTGAAAACCCGATTCCCGCCGCCCCTGCTGTGACCCGGCAACTGGCCGGTTTTATTGAAAACACACGGTGGAGCGATCTGCCCACGGCCATTCAGCACGAAGCCAAACGTGCGTTGGTGAACTACTTCGCGGTGGCCCTGGCCGGTTGCGACGACCCGGATATTGGCAAGGTGCTGGCGCTACAAGGGTGCCTGCGCGGCGGTGGCCAGGGCCGGGTGATCGGGCGCAGCGAACGCCTGGATATGCTCGACGCGGCAGCCATCAATGCGATGAGTGCCAATGTCTATGACTTCGACGATACCCATATTCCGACCATCATCCATCCTACGGCGCCGGTGGCTGCGGCCTTGTTCGCGCTGGCTGAAACCCGGCCGGTCAGTGGTGAGCAACTGCTGCTGGCGTTGGCGCTGGGCATCGAGGTGGAGTGCCGCCTGGGTATGGCACTGCACCCCTGGCACTACCAGCGCGGCTGGCATATCACATCCACCTGTGGTGTTTTTGGCGCCGCAGCGGCGGTGGGCAACGTGCTGGGGTTGAATGCCCGGCAACTGCACTGGGCGCTGGGCAACGCCAGCGCGCAGGCGTCGGGGTTGGTGGAAACGTTAGGTAGCGCGGCAAAAAGCCTGAGTGTGGGCAATGCACCGCGCAACGGCATGCTGTCGGCCTTGCTGGCCGAGCAGGGGTTTGCCGGGCCCGAGCAACCACTGGAAGGTGAGCGTGGCTTTCTGCGGGTGATGGGTGAGCAACCCCGTTACGCGGCGTTGCAGCAAGGGCTCGGCGAGCAGTGGTCTTTGGCGGCCAATACCTACAAACCCTATCCGTGCGGGGTGGTGCTCAACCCTGTGATCGAGGCTTGTCTGGCATTGGCGCAGCAGCGGGACTGGTCGCGGGAGCCCATCGATCGTATTGAGTTGATCGGCCACCCGCTGCTGCGCGAGCGCACGGACCGGCCGACTATTGGGCTGGGACGCGAATCGCAGGTCAGTGCCCAGCATGCGGTGGCTGTCAGCCTGTTGACCGGGCAAGCGGGGCTCGCCTCGTTCAGTGATGCAGCGGTGGCCGATGAACGTTTGCGAGCCTTGTACCCGAAGCTGGTCATGCGCGATGACCCCAGCTATTCGGTGGAGTCGGCGCAGGTGCACATCTGGCTGCAATCCGGCGAGCTGGTGAGCCATCGGGTGGAGACCGCACGCGGTGGTTTGGCGCTGCCGTTGAGTGATGCTGAACTGGAAGCCAAGCTGCGTGAGCTTGCGGCCTATGGCCGTTCAGGCTGTGCCGTGGCGCCATTGCTGGACGGACTCTGGGCGTTGGATAAGGCCGCAGATGCCGGGCACCTGATGGCGTTGGCAGCGGGTTAAGCGGCGTGAGTGCAAGCAGGGCCGCATGGCCCTGCTTGCGGAGCGGCGTTACAGCCCGAGGGTGCGTTGCAGAAGGTCTCGCCCCAGGGCGATTTCCTCGTCACCTACCTCATGGCCGCGCCCGTTGTACACCTGCAGCTCAACCTCGGCGCCCATACGACGAAACACTTCGGCTGTTTCCTCAGTACGCGCCAAAGGGACCCAAGGATCGGCTTCGCTATTGCCGAAGAACACCGGCGTGCCGGCCAGCTTGTCAGGCGTTAGCCAGGACGTGCCAGGAGGCGCTATCAAACCGCCGGTAAAGGCGATCAACCCGCCCCAGCGATGCGGATGGCGATAGAGGTATTCGCAGGCCAGGCAGGCGCCTTGAGAGAAGCCGATCAGCACAATGCGCGAACGCGCGATGCCGCGATTTTCCAGCTCGACGACGGCAGCCTCGAGGCGCGCCAGGGCAAAGTCCAGCGCCGGCTGATTGTTCTCCAGCGGCGCCATGAATTTGTCCGGGTACCAGGAGTGTTGTGCGGCTTGGATGGCGAAATAGGGGATGTCCGGCAGGTTAATGCGCGCGGTGATGGCGAGCATGTCTGCCGGGCTCTGTGTGCGGCCATGAATCAGAATGGCCGCGCCGCCCTGGGCCTCGGGGGCGGGCCCCGAGGCGAGGGTGGGATACTGCAGATGCGGGTTCGCACTCATCCCGGCAGCCCCTCAGTATTTCAGGGGTTCGAGGTAGGCAGCGATTTCCTCGGCGCGCGGGCCGAGCTGCGGCGGAATCTGGATGGTTTTGCCGAGGTCTTCGAGCGCCTCGTCCACCAGGAAGCCTTCGGGTTTCGACACCGCCGCTTCAAACAGCGCGCCAGACGGCGTGCGCACATACACCGAGTCGAAATAGCCACGGTCTTTGCGGTCGGACACGTCGGTGTAGCCCAGGCCTTCGAGGTGCAGCTTGACGCTCTTCTGGATCTCCAGATCGGTGACCTCGAATGCGCAGTGGTGCACGGTGCCCTCGCCATAGGCCCAGGAGCCTTGCGCCAGGTCCGGTTCGAGTTGGAAGTCGATAATGGTGCCCGAACCGCCGTTACCCACTTCGTAGCGGCTAAATGCGCCGTCGGTGTTGCGCAGTTTGCCGCTCCAGCCGTAGTGCATGAATTCGGCCGAGTTCTCCAGGTCGCGCACGGAGACGGTAATTCCGTGGGTGCCGCGAATGCCGAATTCGGATGGCACTACGCCGTTGGAGTAAGGCTTGCGGTCATCATCGGCAATGCCCACCAGCTCGTAGCAAATGCCACAGGGGTGGGCGAAGTGCAGCAGCTGTTCGCCGAAGCGTTCCTGGAATTGCGGTTTGAAGCCGTGGCTTTCCAGGTGCTTGGCCCAGAAACTCAACGACGACACTGGTACCGAGAGCGCCAGGGTCTTGATCTGCCCGCTGCCAGGGCGGCCTTTACGGCCGGACTGGCGCATAGGGAAGCAGGTGATCAGGGTGCTTTCTTCACCGATGTCGTTGCCGTAGTAGAAGTGATAGATCGGGTCAGTACCGTCATACAGACCGGTTTTCTTTACGCTTTTGAGGCCCAGTACCTGGGTGTGGAAGTCGTAGTCTTCCTGGGCTCCGCCGACGTTAAGGGTGATGTGGTGGTGACGCAAGATGTGCGGGTTGAGTTCCATGACGTTCTCCTTGTGGTTGAGCATTCGCTGCGCGTTGGCGTGTTACGGACGGGTGCCGTTAAAAGCGTTGTCGAGCAGTTCACCAATGGCCGCCGATTCAATGGGCCGAGGGTTCCAGTAGGGCGAGGCACAGGCGATTTCCACCGCGCGCGTTACGTCTTTCGCCTGCATGCCAATGTCGGCCAGGCGGGTGGGTGCGCCATGCTTGAACGCCAAATCGAACAGTCCTTGCGCTGCGTTTTCCACGCCCAAGGCACGGGCGATGCGGGCCATGGCCTCGGGTGCGGCGGCGGCGTTGTACGCCGTGGCGTGGGGCAGAATCACCGTGTGGGTTTCGGCGTGCGGCAGGTTGAAGCTGCCGCCCAGGGTGTGGCACAGCTTGTGGTGAATCGACATGCCCACCGCGCCCAGGCAGGTGCCGCAGGCCCAGGCGCCAAACAGCGCATCGGAGCGTGCTTCGCGGTCTTGCGGGTTGACGTGGATATGGGGCAGGGCGCGGCCAATGGCGGCGATGCCCTGTTCGGCGAGCGAGGAAATTAGCGGGTTGGCGTCTTTCGAATACAGCGCCTCCACGGCGTGGGCGATGGCGTTCAGGCCGCTGGTGACAGTCATCTGCGCCGGCAGACTGAGGGTGAGTTCTACGTCGTAGATGATCACTTCCGGCAACACCTTGAGGGTGCGCTGGGTGGTCTTCAGGCCATTCTCGGTCTGGCCGATAATGGGCGTCGCTTCGGAGCCGGCGTAGGTGGTGGGAATCACGATCTGTGGCAGATCAGTATGCAGCGCGATGGCTTTGCCCAGGCCGATGGTCGAGCCTCCGCCCAGTGCCACAACGCAGTCGGCACCGCAGCGCTTGACCACCGCGAGGGCGTCTTGGGTGACCTCCACGGGCGTGTGCATGGTGGCGTTGTCGTAAAGGCCGACGGCCAGTTCAGCCAATTGCGCGACCAGGCGTTCGCCGGCGTCGCGCTGTTGTGGCGTGGTCAACACCAGTGCGCGTGAGCAACCCAAGGCGCGGATTTCGTCGGCCGTTTGGGCCAGGGTGCCAAAGCCGAAAATGACTCGTGATGGTAGTGCGTTGTAGATGAAAGGCTGCATAGCGCGGTGGTACTCCCGAGGCTGGCGTGCTGCTGGAACACTGTGTCGTGCTAGCAGGTTGTGCTCGGGGGAGGTGCCAATCACCTGCCGAAAGATAGTGCGGCCGTACTGCCAATCAGGGTCGTTTTCGCGGCCGCAGTGATGGGCGCGATGGCCCATCGTTAGCAGTTACAGCAGGAACCCGGCGACGGCGTCGCGGGCTTGGGGCGCCTCGTCCAGCACCAGGTGGCCGGCGGCGGGAAACATTTTTAACTGTGCGTGCGGCAGTAGGCGCTGCCAGTGCTCGGCCTGGCCCGGCGGCACGATGCGGTCCTCGCTGCCCCACAGCAGCAGGGTGGGCATGCGGATGCGGTGCAGCCAGTTCGGCAGCTTGGGATTGGTCATCACGCCGTTGTTGGAAATACGTGCCACGGACATGCCTTCACGCATGCGCATGGCGCCGAATTCTTCGTCCGGGCCGTTGGGCAAGAATGGCAGCAGCGTGACGATGTCATGCACCAGATAGTACGGAATCTCTTCCGGCGCAATAACCATAAAGTCCGGCTGAGGGTGCTCTTTCACGTCCAGACCGGCCGGCGCAATCAGCACCAGTTTGTCGATCTGCTGGCCGTGCTGAATCGCGAACTCGGCCGCCATGCGCCCGCCGAGGGAAAAACCCACCAGATTAAAATGCGCCAGACCCATGACCTCGAACAGCTCCTGATAGTGCTGAAGGTAGTCTTGCAGGCTGTCGATGTTGGGGTTGTCCGCAGACTGCCCGAAGCCTGGGTGATAAGGCAGGATCACGCGAAAACGGTCGGTCCAGGCACGGGCGAAATCGATGCCGTGCCATGTGCCGCCGCCGTGCAGAAATACCAGTGGCGGGCCGTCGCCTGCGCTGTACACCACGGTGGGGCAGCCGTCGATCAGGTACTCGTGGCGGTCGAAACCGCTGTGATCGACGCGGGCGTCGCCGAAGCTGTTGTTGGACATTGTGGGCTCCTGAGGCTGTGTCTGGGTTTGCGAGCCAGGAGCTTGGGTCGGGTGAGTGAGTAGGGCACCTATCGTTGGATAGCGCAGGCCCAACGCAGTCGATAGATAGGTGATTCGCGCCAGGCCCGACGCTCTGCTGCCTTTTCTCCATAACAAGAAAATGAGGGAAGGCGATGAACGCTGCGCAATTGTTCGAGGTAAGCAACAAGGTGTGTGTAGTGACCGGTGGGGCCAGTGGCATTGGCCTGGCCTGCGCTGAAGCCATGGCCGAAAACGGCGCGCGGGTGGTGTTGATGGATATAGACACTCGCCGCTTGGAGGCGGTGGTAGAGCGGCTGCGTGCACGGGGGGTGGCGGTGTCCGGCGAGACAGTGGACGTAAGTTCACGGGCATCGTTGGCGACGGCGTTCGAGGCGGTCGCCCACCGCGAGGGACGCATCGATGTGGTGTTTGCCAATGCCGGGGTGGACGTCGGCGAAGGCTTTATTGCCCGTGACGGCAGCCGCAGTGTCGAGGGCGCGCTGGAGAACATCACCCAGGAGCATTGGCACACTTACCTGGGCATCAACCTGGGTGGCGTGCTGCATACCTTACAAGAGGCGGCGCGGCATATGAAGCCGGCCGGCAGCGGCAAGATCATCGTTACCACGTCGGTCGCCAGCTTGTGCAACGTCGGCGGGGTGGGAACCTCCTATTTCGCCGCCAAGGCCGCCGCTTCGCACCTGATGCGCCAGGCAGCTCTGGAACTGGCGCGCTACAACATTCAGGTTAACGCAATGGCGCCGGGTGCATTCGCCACCAATATCGCTGGCGGCCATGTGCGAGACCCCGAAATGCGCCGCCTGCTGGAAACCACCAACCCGCAACAGCGCGTTGCCGAGCCCGAGGAGATCAAGGGCCTGGCGCTGCTCCTGGCCTCTGACGCCTCATCGTTTATCACCGGCAGCGAGATCGTCATCGACGGTGGCGCACTGCTTGGTCACGCCGATTAAGGAGCTCGTTATGACGATCAAATGGCCTGCAATCCTGTTGATTTACCTATTCGGCCTGGCCGGCACTTCGGCCCTCGGCATGATGGGCCCGTTGGCCGCAGATATCGGCCGCGCCTTTACGGTGCCCAGTTCGTTGGTGGGCATCGCCATCGCCGGGCAATTGCTGCCGTTGGCGTTTGCCGGCATTCCGGTCGGCTGGCTGATTGACCGGGTCGGACCGCGCCTGTTGCTGGGTGTGGGAGTGCTGTGCATTGCCGCCTGCAGCCTGGCCAATGGCTTGGTGAGCAGCTTTGGGCTGTTGCGGGTTGCCCTGTTGCTAGAGGGTATAGCGCTGGTGGCCGTGCTGACCTCGGGCATGACGCTGCTGATGATCAGCACCGAAGGGCGCCGTCAGGTGCAAGCGTTGACGCTGTGGTCGACGGTAATGCCGGTCGGCTATGCCTTTGGCTTGTTGTTGGTAGCGCCCTTCGCCGGAGGGGCACACTGGCAGGGCGGTTTTTTGCTGCATGCCGGTGTGTTACTGGTGCTGGCATTGACGGTGGTCGTGCTACCTGCCGTGCGTGCCCGGGTTGGCGCGGGCACCGGCTTTGCCGTGCTGCGCAATGTGCGGGTGCTGCGCTTTGGCCTGAGCCTGAGTATGTCGGCGCTGGCGGGCATCGGCACCAGCGCGGTGGGAGCGCTGTACCTCAACCAGGTGCATGGCATTGAGCTGGCCCGTAGCGCGCAAATGATGGCGTTGGCCAGCTTGGCCGGAGTGGCGGGCAGCTTTGTGGTTGGCTGGATGCTGACGCGAGGGTGGGCAGGGCTGCCGATTGGGGGGCTGCTGGTATTCGTCGCCTTGACCGGCGGGGTGGCCTTCTATGTGCCCTGGGGCTGGGCCGCGCTGGCCTGGTGTGGGGCGATTTTGCAGCAGCTGGCAGTAGGTGGTTTTATTGCGCTGGCCTACGCATTATTGCCGCGTGCGTTGCCCGATCCGGGTATGGCGGGTACGGCGGCCGGGATGGTCGGGCAGATCACCGGCATTGGCGCCACGCTATCGGCGCCGCTGTTTTTTGCCGCGCTGGCGTATGGGCAGTGGAGTTACTTTCTGCTCATTCTGCTGGTGGCCTGGGGCGGTAGCTTGTTTTTGCTGCCGGTGTGGTCGCGGGCGGTAGCGCAGTTACCGGTCGGGAGTGCGTAGAGACTCAAGGCGCCAGCGCAATGCTGGCGCCTTTTACCTACTTATTCAGAACAGCGGGTGGGCGCTGACCGACTTCTCGGGCACCGGTTGAAGCACGTCCCAGTGCTCGGCAATTCGCCCGTTTTCCAGGCGAAAAATATCCACTACCGCGATGCCAGGATCATCGGCACTGGTGCGTGCGTGGACGTGTACAAACACCAGATCGTCTTCGCTGGCCACGCGCTGCACGTCGTAGCGCGCGTCGGGGAACTGTTGCTGAAAGCCTTCGAGAAACTGGATGGCGGCCACGGTCCCATCCGGTGCGTTGGGGTTGTGCTGGATATAGCTCGGCGCCACATAACGCTCGAAGGCTGGGCGCAGTTGTTTCTCGGTGAAGGCCAGGTGAATAAACTCGAGTACCACCTGCCTGTTGCTAAGCGGCGCAGCCTGAACGTTGAGGCAGGCGCTTAGCAGCGCGGCACCTATAGCTTTGTTGATCATCGGTAAGGCTCCTTAGAGAACGGCCTGCAGCGTGAATAAGGGGACACCTGAAGCTGAAAGAATGCGTTGTTCATCATGCAACTCGGCACCCTGCACGCGCAAAGCATCGAGAAGCAGGCAATGGTTGGCGGCGCCCAGCGAGCTGCATAAGCGACTTCCGGTGCGGCCGGCCAGGCGGGCAACATAGTCGTCCGGCTGAAGCCACTGGCCGGCGGGCAGACGCCAGATTTCATCAGGCGTTCTGCCCAATGTGGCAATCAAGCTGTCGATGCGGGTGTCGCCTTCGAGCAACACAATCAGGCGCATCTCGACGGGGCCCGCCCATACCGGGCTGGCCAGCGGCAGGCCGGCCAGCAGCGCGCCACCGCCCATCAGCAGCGAACCACGCAACACATCACGGCGCCACATGGGGTTTCTCCTCGGCAGTTGTCGCCGGTTGCTGGCTGATCCAGTTGGCCAGGGTAGCCAACTCCGAGTCGCTGATTTCACTGTCGCGAAATGCCGGCATCTGCCTTACACCAAAGCGCGCAAACGCCTGGATCATCGCTGGCGGCAGTTGCCGGCCACGCAGTTCCGGGCCAATACCGTTGCTGTGGCAGTAGGTGCAGGTGTCGGCCCAGACCTGTTGCGCACTGCGCTCGGCGTGGGCGGGCAGGGTGGCGGTAGCAAGGGTGAGCAGCAGCGGTGAAAAACGCAAAACACTGCGCCGCGGGCGGCAAATAGCGAGTGGGGAAATAGTCATGTCAGGGGGCCTCACAGGCGAATGCCGGACTTGCCGGGCGCGAGGATGCCGTTCGGGTCGAGCGCCCGTTTGATCGCTCGGTTGACCTCTTTTTTTACCGGTCCGTAACTGTCCGCCAGCTTGTCCATATAGCCGATGCCGGTGCGGTAAACCGCGTGCCCGCGTTTGGCGAATTCGTCCATCAGCTTTTCGAAGCAACGGTGCGCGCGCTGGGTTTCTTCAGCGTCGGTGCGGTCGTATTCCAGTGGCATCACATGGTGCAGAGCGCGGCCGCTGAGGGCCGGGGCGGACATATAGTCGAAGCCGAACTCTTCGTAGATCGAGCGCGCCAGGCGGGTTTGCTCGACAAAGTCGCGGCCACGCGCCGGGCAGATCGGCGAGAACCACATGGAGCCGCCACCGCCGCGCCAGTTGTACAAACGAAAGGCGTCCAGCGACAGCTCGTTGACCTGCATCGGATCATGAATATCAGGGATCACCCGCGCGCCGGAGCGCTCGAACGCCTGGCTGACCAATTTGTAGTCGGCGGCAATGCGCTCTTCGCTGCCGTACAGGGTGAAGATGATGTTCCAGTCGGCCAGGCCGATCTTCTTCGCTTCGCTGCGGATGATGTCTTGCGGTACCGGGCCGGTGCCCTGGTAGATATCGTGGCGCGTTTTGGCCGAGGTCAGGGCAATGGCGGCGTTGGCCATTACGCCGACATTGGGAATGAGCCCGGCGATTCGCAGCGGGGCCAGTGTATCGATGGCGGTTTCCAGCTGCGCCTCGTCGTATTGCACCAGCACTGTACGGTGGCCGGCAGGTGCCGGCATCAGCCAGAGGCCGAGCTTGGTCACCACGCCGAAATTGGATTGGGTGAAGAGTCCGTCCAGATAAGGGCCGAAGCCGTACTTGAAGATCTGCCATGAGTTGGAGTTCGGAAGACCGCCCGTGCCGGTGCGCAGTACCTCGCCATTGGCCAACACCACTTCCATGCCGCAGGCATTGTTGAAGTGATCGCCATAGGGGGTGTTGCCTTCGCCACGTTCCAGCGTGTTGCCAACCGGGCCGGCAATCGGGCCGGGGGCAGGGAAGGACAGCCATAACGGAATATTGCGTTCCTTCAGGTAGTCCTGCAGTTGCTTGTAGGTCACGCCCGGCTCGACCAACGCCGTGCACAGCTGCGCATCCACTTCGAGAATGCGGTTCATGCGTTTGAGGTCGAGAACCACCTGTCCGCGTTCGCCGGGCGCTGCCGAACCATATCCAAAGTTGCGGCCAGTGGAGATGGGCCACAACGGCACCTTGAAGCGGTTGCAGATTTTCAGGATGCCTTGCACCTGCTCGACCGAATCCGGCAACAGCGCGGCAGAGGCGGCGTAGTCGTTCTCATCGTGGGGCAACATGATTTTTCGGTAGGGCGCCAGGCGCTGGGGTTCGCTGATCACCTGGGCATCACCCAGCAAATGGCGAAAGGCGTCGATGGCGAGGGCAAAGTGTTCCTGCGTTACGCCGGCAGGTAGGACGGAATAGCTGGTCATGCGGGACTCCGCTTGTTGTTATTGCGGCCGGTTGGGGCACGCTTGAGCAGAATCATAGGGGGCTGGATCTATAGGCATAAGCCGGGTAAAAGCTATTTAAAGTATTCAGAAGTTTTATACATGGCGACGCCTTCTCTCGATCAACTACGGGTGCTGACTGAAGTGGTGGACTGCGGTTCGTTCTCGGCGGCCGCGCGCCGTCTGGGGCGCACGCAGCCGGTGATCAGCTACAGCATTGCCAACCTGGAAGCGCTGCTGGGTCTTACGCTATTTGAGCGCGGCAAGCGCCGGCCGATCCTTACCCAGAGCGGGGCGGCGGTGTTGGCGTATGCGCGGCGTATGTGCCTGCTCAGCGATGAGTTGCAGGCCGGGGTGGAAAACCTGGTGAAGGGGTTGGAAGGCGAGATCGGCCTGGCGGTGGATGTGCTTTACCCGTCTGAGCGCCTGGCTACCGTGCTGGGTCACTTCGCGGCCGAATTTCCGGGAGTGGCGATGCGCCTGGAAAGCGTACCGCTGGGCCGGGTACAGCAACTGGTGGAGTCGCGTACCTGTGTGCTGGGTGTCAGCGGCCTGTTTTACGATTGGCCAGACCATATCGAGGCGCGTGATTTCGGCCATCTGCAGATGGTGCCTGTCGCGGCACCCAGCCACCCGTTGGCGGCGCAACCGCAAGCGTTGTCCATGGCCATGCTGCGCGAGCACCTGCAGCTGATTCTGGATGATGCCAGCGGGCTGACCGAGGGACGTTCGTTGGCCATCAGTGGCGTACGCACCTGGCGGGTAACCGACTTCGATACCAAGCTGGCCCTGTTGCGCGCCGGTCTTGGCTGGGGGCATATGCCGCTGCACCGAGTTGAAGACGACTTGCTCCAGGGACGGCTGGTACGTCTGACGGTGCCGATTCGTCAGCTGGGCGAGCAGTCGTTCACATTGATCCACCGCGTCGACACACCCCCCGGCCGGGCCGGCAGCTGGCTGGCGCAGCGGTTGATCGAGCAGGGCTGAGCACCGGCGGCAGTGCCCCCTTGCCGCCAACTATCTTCGCTCTATCTTTCGATAGGAGAACCCTGGCAGAGATTGCGGGAATGTGAGGTCGTGCTCCTCTTCGGACTCCTCGTCGAAGCGCAAGCATCTCCAGACCTCAGCGTTTGGATTGTCCGGAAACTACAAGGAAAAAACAGGACATGAATGCGTATCCGCCAACCCGTGCCGCCGTCCCACCCGTTCGTGGCGGGAGATCTTCCCCGCCTGCAATGATCGGGCTTCAGGTGCCGGCGCCAGAAGTGCCCGGCTCGATCTAGCCCGCCTTCCATTCTTGTTTCAACGCCTAACCGCGAGCTGCTCTGCGTGCTCGTGCAGGGTCTCTACACGCCTGAAAAAGAGCACATCTCACCGGGGTAGAAACACAACATGACAAAACAACAACAACGAGTCTGCCGCGCCACCCTCGCTGCCACCATCGCCGCCATCTCCGCCAGCGGTATGGGCTTGGCCCAGGCCGCCCAGTTGCTGGACACCGACGACTACCAACTGCGCTGGGACAACACGGTGAAGTACCAGATTGGCCAACGCACCGAAGCACCGTCGAACTACAACACCAGCAACATCAACACCAACGACGGTACCCAGGCGTTCAACAAGCACGATCTGATTACCAACCGGTTCGATATTCTCACCGAGTTCGACTTCAACCTGAAAGACGCGGCCAACAGTGGCGTGCGCATTAGCGCGGCGGCTTGGTACGACAACGTCTACAACCGTGACCATCGCAGCATTCCCGCGGCCAGCTACAACATGTCGACGGTGGACAATGACCAGTTCACCGCCCAGGCCAAAGACCAGGCCGGACGCGATATCGAATTGCTCGACGCCTTTGTTCACAGCGGCATCGATCTAAACGGTCACTACCTGTCCTGGCGTCTGGGCCAGCACACCTTGCTGTGGGGCGAAAGCCTGTTTCTGGCGACCAACGGCATTGCCCACGGCCAAGCACCCAACGATGCCTACAAGGCCCTCTCGGTGCCGAGCACGTTGGCCAAGGAAGTGTTTTTGCCGGTCAATCAGCTGTCGGCAGCGCTGTCGCTGACGGACAAATTGTCGGTCGAAGGCTACTACCAGTTCGAGTACCAACAGACGCGCGTCGCCGCACCGGGTACTTACTGGAGCACCGGCGACATGGTGTTCAAAGGTGGTGAAAACCTGCTGCTGGCGCCAGGCTTTGGCGTGCCTCGCGGTCGGGATATAGAACCCCGCGAACACAGTGGCCAATGGGGCCTGGCCATGAAGTACCGAGACTTCGACAACGACTGGGATTACGGCGCTTATTTCCTGCGCTACCACGCCAAGACCCCGCAGGTATTCCTTCACATGGCCACGGTTGCACCGGGCGTCGCGGTGCCCGACGAGTACCTGTTTGTGTATCCCGAAGACATCAAGCTGTACGGCCTGAGCGCCTCGACGAAGGTCGGCGATGCCAACGTCGCCGGTGAAATCTCCTTCCGCGACAACGTGCCTCTGGTGAGTGATTCCAGCCAATTGGTGGTGGTCGACGATCAACGAATCAACGGCGGCAGCAATGCCGGCTATGCAGTCGGGCAAACCATCCATGCGCAGATTTCCACCATCTGGGTGCTGCCGCGCGTGTCGCTGTGGGACACCTCGCAGTTGACCGGCGAGCTGGGCTTGAACCACCTCTACAAAGTGACCGAGAACGAGGAGCGCCGGGACAAGGACAACACCGTGCGCACCGCCGGTGGTTTGCGCACGATCTTCGAGCCCACCTGGTACCAGGCGCTGCCGTCAATCGACCTCAGCAGCCCAATCACCCTGGGTTACAACTTCACCGGCAGGTCGTCGGTGGATGCCGGTTTCAACAACACCGGTGCTGCCCACGGCGGCGATGTGACCACCGCCCTCAACTTCAAATACGCCGGCAACTTGCGAGGTGGCATCAGCTACACGAAGTACCTCGGCTCCGATGACAACAACGCTTATCACGATCGCGACTTCGTTCTGCTGAACCTCGCCTACTCGTTCTGACTGGAGACGCTGCATGAAACACAACAACAAGATCGCCTTGCTGACCCTGTGCGTGGCCGCCGCTTTGCCCTTGCACACCCTGGCAGCGGTCAGCGCCGCCGAAGCTGCGCGCCTGGGCGGTGAACTGACCCCGTTTGGCGCCATCAAGGCCGCTAATGCCGATGGCTCGATTCCGGCCTGGACCGGCGGCCTGACCGAGGGCGTAACGCGCGAAGACCCCAAGCTGCCTCCCAAGCTGTTCGCCGACGAAAAACCGTTGTTCAGCATCAGTGGCAGTAATGTCGCGCAATACGCCGACAAGCTGTTCCTCGGTTCGCAGCAGCTGCTGAAAAACTACCCCGGCTACCGCATCGACGTATACCCCAGCCACCGCACCGCGGCGGCACCGCAGTACATCTATGACCGCACCCTGAAAAACGCCACCCGCACCACGCTGACCAATCAGATTCTGGACATGAACACCTATGCAGGTGGTGTGCCGTTCCCGATTCCGCAGGATGGCGAGCAGGCGATCTTCAACGTGCAGTGGAACTGGCGCGCAACGGACAGCACGGTGAACGCCAACACCTGGTTCGTGTCCTCCAGCGGCAAGCGTGCGCTGACGGCGGGCAATATCCTGCAGGTGACTACGCCGTTCCATTACCCCGACAACCGTCCCGATCCCTGGCAGGGCAAACTCTGGGGCCCGACCCTGGTGACGGCCACTGCTCCGGCCTATTCGGCAGGCGAAAAGCAACTGGTCCATGCCAACCCGGACCAGGGCATGATCACCCCGGTAAATGCCTGGGCTTATCTGACCGGCCAGCGCCGTCTGCGCAAGGCGCCCAACGTGCAGTACGACGTGCCGAACAACTTCAGTTCGGGGCTGACCAACTTTGATGACAGCTGGGGCTTCAACGGCGCGATCGACCGCTACACCTGGAAACTGATGGGCCGTCAGGAATTCTATGTGCCCTACAACGGCAACAATATGGCGTATGCCAAATCCAGCGATCTGGTCGGCGAAAAGTTCGCCAACCCTGACCTGATTCGTTGGGAACTGCACCGCGTGTGGGTGGTAGAAGCCAATCTGAAACCGGGCGCACGGCACGTGGTACCTAAACGCCGCATGTACATCGACGAAGATAGCTGGACCATCGTCGGCAGCGATCTGTGGGACGCCAAAGGCCAGCTGTGGAAGACCTTTCAACTTCCGCCTATGACCTTCCCCGAGGCGCCGGTGAACATGACGATTCCGATGATCGTCTACAACCTGCAAGCCGGTGACTACACCTTTATGAACACGTTGAACGACAGCGGCGAAGTGAACTTCAAGGTGCTGCCGCCGGAGATGTTCACACCGCAACAACTCGAGCGCTCAGGCGTCCGCTGAATTCAATACAGGTAACGCTTATGAAACGCCTCGACCTCCAGTTGTTTATGGTCGGTGCGGTCATCATGGGGGCCGCGCTCGCGACCCCCGGCATGGCTGCTGACAGTTCCTCAGAGAACACGCAAACATCGGCGTCCGCTACGCCGCTTGAACGACCGGCGCCGGCCGCTGCGCAGGTGCATCACAGCATGCTGCTGGCGATAACCCGAGCCGGTGAACGCCTGGTGGCGGTTGGCGAGCACGGTGTTATCGCGCTGTCTGACGATGACGGCCAACACTGGCGTAGTGCCAAGGTTCCGGTGGACGTCAACCTCACCGCCGTCGCCTTCGCCGATGAGCGTCAGGGTTGGGCCATCGGCCAAATGGGCGTGGTGCTGCACAGTGCGGATGCGGGCGAAAGCTGGCAGAAGCAGCTGGATGGCATCGGTGCTGCCAGCACCTTGCTGACTCAGGCACGGCAACAGGCGGCGAGTCTCGACGAGAGCGCTCGTGAAGACCTGCTGGACCGCGCCGAAAGTCTGGTAAACGACGGGCCGGACAAGCCGTTTCTCGACCTGTTGGTTGAAGACTCGAGCACCGTGACCGTGGTCGGCGCCTTCAATCTGGCGCTGCGCAGTACCGATGGCGGCGCCACCTGGCAGGGCTTTTCCCAGGCACTCGACAACCCCAATGGCATGCATGTCTATGCCTTGGAAAAAGTCGACGGCAACTTGCTAGCGGTTGGCGAGCAGGGATTAGTGCTCAAGTCCGCAGGCGCCCAGGCAACCCTCGCGGCGCAGCCATCACCCTATGACGGTAGCTATTTCGGTTTGCTCGCAATAGGCCAGCGCAAGGTGCTCGCCTATGGTCTGCGTGGCAACGCGTTTGTTTCCGATGATGCCGGTGACAATTGGCAAAAGGCCCAGGTGCCGGGCAGCCACAACGCCACCTTCAACGCCGCCCTTCGCCGTAGCAACGGCGATGTGTTGCTGCTCGATCAGTCCGGTCGTATTCATCTTAGCCATGACCAGGGACGCAGTTTCCGCACCTTGGCATTCGAGTGGGGCGCGCCATTAACCGGCGCCGTTGAAACCACCAGCGGCAGCATTCTGTTGTCTAGCCTGGCCGGTGTTGTGCAGATTCCCCCGGCTGCGTTGGCCAATACCGCTTCCGAGGAGTAATACCCATGCATTCTATTCACGAAGAAGCGCCTGTCATTGCCGACCTCAAGGACTTTGATCAGCGCTCCGGTTCCGCCTTGGAGCGGCTGCTGTTTAACCATCGACTGTGGGTGTTGCTGTTCTGCCTGTTTCTGACGGCGTTCTTCGTCGCTCAATTCAACGGCCTGAAGCTCAACGCCAATTTTTTGCGGATGATCCCCAACGACCACCCCTACATTCAGAACTACACCGCCCGCCAGGATGATCTGGCCGGGCAGGGCAACGTTGTGCGCATCGTGGTGGAGAACCGTAAGGGTAGAATCCTTGATGCCGACTACATGGCCACCCTGCAAAAGATCAGCGATGAGGTGTACCTGCTCGCTGGCGTTAACCGGCCGTATATGAAGTCGCTGTGGACGCCGACCATGCGGTGGCGCGGTATTACCGAAGTAGGCATCGAGGCCGGCCCGGTTATCGACTCCAACTACGACGGTTCTGCCGAGGCCTTGGCCCGCTTGCGTCTGAACATCGAGCGCTCCGGCGAAATCGGCAGCATTGTGGCGCCGGACTTCAAGTCGAGCATGCTACTGGTGCCATTGCTCGATATCGATACCGAGACGGGAAAACCCCTTGACTATGGCGCGTTCAGCGCCAAGCTCGAACACATCCGCGACAAATACCAGAGTGATTCGACCGGCATCTACATCGTTGGCTTTGCCAAAGTGGTGGGTGACCTGATTGCCGGGCTGGGCCAGGTACTAGTGTTTTTTGCCGTGGCCATTCTGATCGCCGGCGTACTGGTCTACAACTACACCCGCTGCGCTCGCAGCACGCTGGTGGTGCTGCTGTGTTCGATGGTGTCGGTGAGCTGGCTGTTGGGTATGTTGCCGCTGCTGGGCTACGACCTGGATCCCTATACCATCCTAGTGCCTTTTCTGGTGTTCGCCATTGGCATGAGCCACGGCGCGCAGAAAATGAACGGCATCATGCAGGACATTGGCCGCGGCACGCACAAGCTTATCGCCGCGCGCTACACTTTCCGCCGTTTGTTTATGGCCGGGCTGGTCGCGCTGGCGTGCGATGCAGTCGGCTTTGCCGTGTTGCTGCTGATCAACATTGAAGTGATCCGCCAGTTGGCAACGACCGCCAGTATTGGCGTGGCGTTTCTGATCTTCACCAATCTTATTCTGTTGCCTGTGGTGCTCAGCTATGTGGGAGTAGGGCACAAGGCCGCCGTGCGCAGCCTGCGCAACGAACAGGCCGACATGAGCAGCGGCATTCGCCATCCGCTCTGGCGTTTCCTTGACCAGTTCACCAAGCGAAAGGTGGCCGGCCCCACGCTCGTGGCGGCGCTGGTGTTGGGTCTCGTGGGTTTTACGGTCAGCCTGAACCTGAAAATCGGCGACCTTGATCCGGGGGCGCCGGAGTTGCGCACGGACTCGCGCTATAATCAGGACAACGCCTATATCACCTCGCATTTCGGCAACGCCAGCGACGTGTTTATTGTCATGGTCAACTCGCGTGAGGGGCAGTGCATGGACTACGCGCTGCTGGAGAAAATCGACCGCCTCGAATGGCAACTGCGTCAGCAACCAGGTGTGGCCGCGACCGACTCGTTTGCCTCGTTTATCAAGATCATGACCAGCCAGTTGACCGAGGGAAATCCCAAGTGGATTGGCTTGCTGCCCAACCAGGCGGTGATCAATAATCTGGTGAAATACGCGCCGCTGACGCTGGTCAGCCAGGTGTGCGATATGTCGATGCTGCGGGTTTTTCTCACCGACCACAAAGCCGAAACCCTGGGTGGTGTGGTCAAGGTAGTCGAAGACTTTGCCGCGCAAAACAACAGTGCCGAGCAGCAGTTCAAGATGGCCGCCGGCACGGCGGGCATCGAGGCAGCCACCAATATCGTGGTGAAAAAGGCCAACCGCGAAATGCTGTTCTGGGTTTATGGCGCCGTGGTGCTGTTGTGCTTCCTGGTGTTCCGCTCCTGGCGCGCGGTGACCTGCGCCATCCTGCCGTTGGTACTCACTTCAATTCTCGCCGAGGCGTTGATGGTGTGGTTGGACATCGGCGTCAAGGTGGCCACCTTGCCGGTGATCGCCCTGGGCGTCGGCATCGGTATCGACTACGCACTCTACGTGTTGAGCATCCTACTGGTGCATATGCGCAATGGTGAGTCGTTGTCCGAGGCCTACTACCGCTCGTTGCTGTTTACCGGGCGGGTGGTGCTGTTGACCGGTGCCACGTTGGCAATTGGTGTGGCCACCTGGGTGTTCTCGCCGATCAAATTTCAAGCCGATATGGGCATTTTGCTGGCCTTTATGTTCCTTTGGAACATGCTCGGCGCGCTGATCCTGCTCCCGGCGCTCGCCAGCTTTTTGCTCAAGCCGGCGCTGCGGCCAATAGCGTCGTCCGCGCAGCACAAAGCCAGCAAGCACAGCGATAATGACCCATTGAGCCAGCGCGTTCTGGACAGCCTTCCCCATTGAGTTGGGCCCGTTTCGGCGGGCTCGTTGGAGTGACCAATGCAATTGCAAGACGCCTCACTGTTTTGTCAGCAGGCCTTTATCGACGGCGCATGGGTCTCTCCAAATACCGCAACAACAGCCAGCATGGTGGGTATCAACACCGGCCTGATCTCTAACGAAGTCGCGCCGTTTGGCGGCATCAAGGCGTCGGGTCCTGGCCGAGAGGGCTCGCAGTACGGCATCGAGTATTACCTGGAAATCAAATACATGTGCCTGGGCGTTAAGCCGAACGAGCTCAAACACGGTAAAACGTCATTCGCCTCGAGAGATAGGCTATGAGCCAACAGGAACTGCGGGCGATCGTCGCCATGCTGGAACAAATGCCGCCGCTGGGCACGCTGCCCATCGAACAGCAGCGACAACTAACCGAACAACTGTTATCAAAAGGTTCTATCGCCCCAGGTTGCAGTTTCGAGCCGGCGCAGGTGGGTGGTGTGCCCGGATTGTGGGCGCACCCCCAACGCGTCAAAGCGGGCAGGGTATTGCTCTATCTGCATGGCGGTGGTTACGCCGTCGGAAGTGCCAATGCCTACCGCTCGTTGGCCAGCCATCTGGCGGCAGCTTGTGAAGCGCGCGTGCTCACCATCGACTACCGGCTGGCACCTGAGCATCCGTTTCCAGCCGCTGTAGACGACGCGGTGGTCGCGTATCGCGGCTTGCTTGGCAGTGGCATCGATCCGCAGTGTCTGGCGGTGGCGGGAGACAGTGCGGGTGGTGGGTTAAGCATGGCGCTGCTGCTTGCAATTCGCGACGCCGGGCTAGCGCAGCCGGTTGCTGCGGCGGTCATGTCACCCTGGGTAGACATGACCCAGAGTGGCGCATCCTGGGCTAACAAACGCGCGGTAGACCCTATGCTAGGCCGCCTCGGTCAAGGCCCTTCGATGGCCGACCTCTATCTGAACGGTGTGGATGCTCGCCACCCGCTGGCATCGCCCGTCCTGGCAGACCTGCGCGGCCTCGCCCCAGTATTGATTCAAGTGGGCAGTAGCGAGTGTCTGTTGGACGACTCGACCCAGCTGGTGGCGCGCTTAGCAGCTGCTGATGTGAAAGTGGTGCTGGATGTCTGGCCGGGCATGATCCACGTCTTCCAAGGCATGGTGGACCAACTGGAGGAGGCTCGTGAAGCCATCGCAGGTCTTGCACGTTTCTTTGAACAGCAGTGGGGCGAATAGCTGTCTTAGTCATGTCATTCAAGTCTTGAGACCTGATGTGAAAAGAAAGTGAGCTGCTTTCTAAAGATAGGTTTTTTGTGTTCGGAAAATTTGTGTAATAGCTCCTTAAATCCCTGCGTGAGCTCAGTGATGAATATAAAAAAAATGCTCTTCACCACGGTAGTCTTTTGCCTGTTTATCCTGGCGGCCCTTGCAATCTTTAACCAGCCGCCAAGAGCTATCCATACCGATTATGCACCTGGTTGCCAGGTATATGGCTGTGCCTTACCGGTGGGTTTTAAAGGGTGGCCCCAGCTTTGACTCATGGACTTATTCTGAGTCCTGGCCAGTCACTCAAACAGTCGGATCAGTACCTTTGCTTTCGTCTCTTTCTTCCCAATCTGACAGCCCTGCAAGTGTCGTACCTGCGATGTAACCAAACGTCATGGTCCGAAAGCGCCTTTTATCAATTTGCTGTCGACCCTGAAATCAAAATTGCCTGACACGGCGCTCATTTTGGCTGGCGGCATGTCGCGCCAACGTGCGCAAGACCTGATCAATGACGGCCTCATCGACCTCGCTGTGTTTGGTACCGCTTACATCAGCAACCCCGATCTGGTGGCGCGCCTGGAGAACAACTGGCCTCTGACAGAAGCCAAGCGCGAAACCTTCTACGGCGGCGGGGCCGCAGGTTATGTCGATTACGCGCCTCATCAAGGGTAAGCAATCGCGACCTGGCAAGGTTCCAGTTCCTGAGCTATTGGCAGCCGTCACCGGTATTTGGTGCGGCTGCCTTTTCATGTCTGATGCAAACAGGTCTGGGCGGCGAGTCCAAGAGGACAACCAGGAGCCGTTCTGTTTTAGTACAGATCCACCGCGCCTTCTGTTGGAGAATTCCCCTATGCACCTCAAAGCGCACCGGTACTTTGCCATGGTTGCCGTGACCGGCAACTTCTCGGCGACGGCGCGACACTTTCGCGTCCCTGCGTCGTCCGTTTCACGCTTTATCGCAGCGCTGAAAGGGAGGTGGGCCAGCAGCTACTGTATCGCAATACTCGCACAGTCAAGCTGACGGAAGCGGGCGAGCGCTATTACGTGCAGATCCGCGAAGTATTGGAGTTGCTGGATGCCGCCGATGAGGACGTCACTGGTAAGGGAGGCGAGATCCGTGGTCTTGTGCGGATCAACGCGCCGGTTGCGTTCGGCAGTCTGCATATCGTGAAACTGTTGAATGGTCTGTATGACAAGTATCCGCAATTGACTGTTGAACTGACGGTCACCGATGCCTTTATCGACCCGGTTCAAGAGGGCGCAGACATCATATTTCGGGGGGGGCACTTGGGGGACTCCGGATTGATTGGCCGGAAAATTTGCAACCAACAATACGTTTTATGCGCTAGCGAAAAATACCTGGCGAAGTATGGGAAAGCCGTTTCGCCAGAGGATCTGCAGAGCCACGCATGTCAGGTCTACAAGGGAACCGGTGGGGCGCAGCGCTGGTATTTTAGGAAACCGGCCAGTGACAAGGTGAAAATCATCGAGGTGCATGGCCCGCTCAGAAGTAACAATGGCCAGGTACTGGTAGAGGCGGCGCTCGCGGGGCGGGGGATTGTGTTTTTTCCTTCTTGGCTCTTCAGTAGAGAGAGTTTAATAAACAAGCAGCTCATTAAGCTTTTGCCGGATTGGGAGGGGGCGGTCGAGCAGACGCCAAGCCAGATCCATTTGATTTCCTCCGAGAATCGACTCCGCTCTCAGAAAGTTCGCGTGGTGTGGGATTACTTCATCAGTGCGATTGGCGATCCGCCATATTGGGATGATCTGAATGGACAGCCGGCCGCCATCCGATGACTGCGCGGGTGTCTGGCGCACGAATGGGCATCGTCGGTTTGGGCCGTATAGGCAGAGCAGTGGCTGCACGAGCCCAGGCGTTCGGTATGAGCATTGCGTATACGGGGCGTGCTACTTCATTGAGTGTGGCGTGTATCTGTTCGTCAGTTCGAAAGATGCCAAAGCCGTGAGCGGGTTGAAATCGTGTCTGCCGGCCTGAAAAAAAGCTTACCCCCCCATTGAGGGTAGCCACTGCAACCGTGGCGCTCAGTAAGCTGTTGCTCGTGCACGGCATACGGAAGCCCTGCGAGTGGAGTGGCAATGAAAAACAATCAAAAACAACGGGTGGTCCCTGAGCCATCGGCTGTCGGCATGCCTCGCGTATTGCGCGCACACCAACCCGATAGCGAGGCCCGTGCGTTCCTGCGCCTGGCCAACTTATCCGCCAGCCTTCGCCCGGCAGAGAACTACTCGCTGCCCAGGTTGCGCCAGGGCTGGCGATTGACGGCACTTGCTCTGGGGCGCAATCCGCCTGTGAGGTCGGTGACTGAGCAACTGATCAAGGGACCGGGCGGTGCAATCGCTTTGCGCATCTTCAAACCTGACGAGGCCACGCAGCTGCAGCCTGCGTTTATGTGGTTTTTCGGCGGTGGGTTCATCATTGGCGATCTGGACACCGCCGATGGAATCTGCCGCAGCATTGCTCTGGCAGCCAACTGCATCGTGATCGCCGTGCGCTATCGTCTGGCGCCGGAGCACGATCTGTCTGCGGGGCGTGCCGATGCGCTCGCGGCGCTTGAATGGGTGGCAAAAAATGGCGAGCAACTAGGAATTGATACGACTCGCCTGGCAATTGGTGGCGACTCGGCCGGCGGCAATCTCTGTGCGGCCGTCGCTCAGGAAAGCCTGCGTCGCGGCGGCCCGGCCCTGAGTCTGCAAGTGCTGGTTTACCCGGCAACCGAGTTGGTGGATAGGTTCCCTTCCTATGCGGAGAACGCGTACGGGCGGACCCTTCTGACCGATCATGCGGTGCAATGGATCGAGCGAACCCTGGCACCCTCGCTCGCCACACTGGACTTGCTCGATCCCTGGTATTCGCCACGCCGCAACCCCGATATGCACGACCTGGCACCGGCCGTTATCGTCAGTGCCGGTTTCGACCCAATCCGCGACGATGGCCTGGATTATTCCGCCCGCCTGCGCGCTGATGACGTGCCGGTGGAACTGTTGCACTACAGCGGTCAGTTCCATGGTTTCCTCAATTTCGATTCGGTCAACGGTGCCAGCCGCGATGCGCTGCAGCGCATCGGCAATGCATTGAAGGGCGCATTCGCGCGGCAACCGGCGGCGGACCGGACGATTGAAATCGCTGACTGCCTGCCACGCAAGCCTTCGCGCCTGCGTACCGTCACCGACGAGCTCGCGACTACTACATTGACCACGTGGGTTGTCACCGAACGGTGGGGCATCGCCTTGTTACGCCTGCTGTCGCCAAAGGCGAGCAGAGCCTGCGAGGTGTTGATCAAGCCGTGGTGCTTGCCGACCGTCATGATGCGGCGCAAAGCCATTTGCAGTCTTGATCGAATGGCTGCTCGGCAAACCTGGCCAACAGAAAAAAACTGCACTGTGAACCCTTGATCGAGGAGTACATCATGGCATTGCCTGATCCGTTCAAACTGTATCGTGAGGCTGTCACCCGGTTCGAAAACGGCGTCAATGCCTTGGCCGCGCGAAATATCGACTCGAAAGAACTGGGTCTCGTGATCGACCAATACACCAGGGTTTCGCTTGGCTTGCAGCACCTGACGCAAACATCGCTGGAGCGTTTGTACAAGCGTCTGGACGTGCCAGGCCGTGGCGAAATCGACGCCCTTGCCGCGTCCCTGCGGCGGGTTGAAGACAAGCTTGACCGATTGCTTGCGCCGCCCACCAGCACGGCAATTGCACCTCGCCCCCCACGCACGCGAGGTCCACTGGCGGAAGCAGGCCCGGCGCTTCTCAAGCCGGCCTCCAAACGAAAAAAAAAGGAGGGGATCAAAGATGACTCGGCCGAATGACAACAAGGTCGCCGACTCGTCGTTGGCTGGCAGATTGCGCTCGGAGCTCGGCATGATGGTCCAGCGCGGCCTCAAGGGCATTGAGTATCTCGGCACCCCGCCACCGGCCGTAGGCCTGTCGCCCAAGACCCTGCTGCACCGCCGCGGGACCTTGTGCCTTTACCACTATCACGCGACAGCGGACGAGATTTACCGCGTGCCGTTGTTGTTCGTAATGGCGACGACCAGCAAGGCTGACATCTTCGACCTGACCAAGGGGCAGAGCCTGATCGAGTTTCTGCTCGCAAGGGGTTACGACGTCTATGTCATGGACTGGATCGCGCCCACCCGGGAAGAGTCCCACCTGAAGCTCGAACACTATGTGCTCGGCTTCATTCCCGATTGTATCCGTCGAGTACAACAAGACACGGGTGTGGAAGACGTCACGCTGATTGGCTACTGCATGGGCGGTGTCCTGGCGACAATTTACGCCGCACTGCATCCCGGCGGCCCGCTGAAGAACCTGGTCTGTTTCACCACCCCCATCGACTGGACGAAAATGCCCCTGGCCAAACAACGGCACATCAACATCGAGCGCTTGATCGATGCGACAGGCCTTGTCCCGCCGGAGACCATCATCAAAGCAATTGAGCTGCATCGCCCCGCGGGCCGTATTGCCGGGAAGGCCCGCCTCCTGGACAACTTGTGGAACGAGGACTACGTCAGGGGTTACCGGATGATGGCGCGTTTCAGTGCCGAGACCTTGCCGCTTTCCGGCGAATATTTGCGGCAGATTTACCACGAACTGGGTAAAAACAACTCACTTTGCGAAGGCGGCATGCGCATCGGTGGCCAAGAGGTTGATCTGAAAAATATCGAAGTCTCGTTACTGCACGTGATCGCGCAATACGACTCCCTGGTGCCACCGGACTGCGCACAACCGCTGGTGGCTCGCGTGAGTTCGCTCGACAAGGAGGAGCTGATGCTGCCGGGCGGTCATGTCAGCCTGGTGGCGGGGCCGGCCGCGGTCAAACGGATGTGGCCCAGGCTCGATCAATGGTTGGGCGACCGATCAGTCTGAAAACCAATGCTGCAGCCGGTGTGAAACCTCGGGTCATCCGTACAGGGTCGAGCGAGACGTGTAATTCGAGGGTGTTTGAGCGTTCTCCCGGTAGTCCCTGGCGGGCGAAACCATTGGCACGATCATCGGTAGCGGTGTCGGTGGCGCAGTCGGGCACGCCCTGATCAAAGCGTAGTGATTTGCCCATAGCGGTCTGGCTCAAACATCGACGGTCATTCAGGAGGGGCAGCGAGAGCTCGTTACCCCGGAGCATTCAAAACTTCATGTCAGAATTACACCAGTGTTTCCACGGTTCCAGTCAGCTGGTTTCGTGCATCACCCTGGCCGAAAGGGCGCGCATCGCCGTCACCATTAAACCAGTCGTAGCGCAGTTCCGGGCGCAGCGACAGGTATTTGTTGAAGTCGTAGCGCAGGCCGGTGGTCAGCGCATTGAACGCGCCACGAGCAATGGAAGAGGGGAACAGAACGTAGCCGTCCGGGTCGTCGAAATGCTCGGCCCGTACGGAAAACGACAAGTCCTTGCGTTGCTGGTAAGTCAACACGACGTTGGCTCCCCACCAATGCGCGCCATCAAAACCGGGACCGGTGACGATGTCCACGGTCGATGCATTGCCATCGCCCGATTGACGACCGTAGACCATTTCGCCGCCCATCGACCACCGCTCATTGAATTTGTGCCAGCCATTGAGCGAGTGCTGTTGCTTGAATTGGCCATCTTCGGAGATCACGCGGCCGCGGGGTGTTTGTATGTCGCTGCGACTGTCGTTTTGTGAATCGCCAACGAGAAACTCATAGTCGATCCAGGTGTTCATGTCGGGCGTGCGCCAGCGCAGGGCGCCCAGCATCGCCTTGCGGTCGTTGTTGTCGCGCAGGTTGTTCCAGCCTTGCACAACGCCCAACTCCGCACCGAGAATCCCGGACTCACCGTTGTACAGACGGGTGCCGAGCAACACGCCGCCGACGGTGCCGGGCTCGCTGACGAAGGCGTAGCTCTTGCTGCCAAAGGGATTGCGCGCGGCGCGGATGTTGGGCGGGATTTCATAGCCCCGTGCCGGGCCGAATACCCCGGCCATGGCGGTGATGCCAGGACCGTAGGGTAAGTAGGCGGTCGCGGCGATGTTCGGCACGGCGAGGAAATTCTGTTTGTCCCGCTGGGCTTTGGCCAGGTCGTCATCGCCGGGGGAGTTGACGTCCCAATGCATGTCCCAGCCCTGGGTGCGAGCGAATTGGGCGTTACGGCCGTAGTTTGCTTCGAAGGTAAAACCGAAGGAGGCTTCAGTCGGTTTCGGGCCGGGCAGGGGTGTGATGCGCGGCACCATGTCGCCTTTGAGTGCCTTGTCGACGAACAGATGCAGGCTGCCCCATTCCAGGCCTTCGTCGGCGAAACCGACCACGGGCAGGTTACTCAGGCCGTCCTGGCGCTCGTCGTGGGTTGAGCGGTTGTTGCGTGAGTAGGCGGCGTCAAACAGACCTGAGACCTGAATCCCGTAGTCCTTTTCCAGCGTGTCGCCGAAAAGGCTGCGAAACAGCGTGCCTTCGCCTGTCTCGGGGCTTTCGGCGGCGTGGCTATTGAGCGTTGCGAAGGCGGCCAAAACCGCACCAAGCGTTTTCACCTTGATGTTGTGCATTGTCTGTCTCTTGTTTTTGTTGTCAGAGTGCTGAAAGGGGGGGCATCCATGCCCCCGAGAAACCGGTGTCAGACGTGACAGGCCCGGGCGCCACTGGCGACAGGGGCGTTCTGCTGCAATTGCCGGCGCAGGGAGTCGAGGAGTTTCGGCAGGGCCGACAGTTGCGCTACTCCACCGAAGCAGTAGTAATCCGGGCGCACGACCAGGACCTTGAGCCCGGCTTCTGCCATGAACTGCAGGTACTTGCCGGAGACGTCGCGGTAGATGCCTTTGGCGCTGTTGGCCTGCGCTGCCAGTCGCACGACCTGCACGCCGTAGGCGCGAATGAAGTCCAGTTGCTGTGCATCGAGCAGTGTCAGCGGATCTTCGTCACCGCTGACCAGCAGGTGGAAACCGCGGTCGATGACGTCGTCGTAGCGGCTGACCTTGCCATCGATCTCGATCGAACCGTGTACTCCGAGAATGCCGCGCAATTGACCTTCCTCCTGCAACAGACCGTCGGTCAAACCCGGGAACGGTGGCAGTGGCGCCACGTTGCCGCTCAGGTACGCCGTGTCACGTTTGGCAGCCTTCACCGGATCGGACACACAGACCACTTTGCCCATGGCCATGGAGGCTTCGATCACGGCGCGGATCTGTGGCTTGCGTTCCAGGGTGTAGCTGTCCAGCAAACTGTTGTCCGCCAGGCCGCGCAGTAGCAGGTCGAGGCGCCAGGAGAGATTCCATGCATCGCGGATCCCCGAGCACATGCCCTGGCCCATGAACGGCGGCATCACGTGGGCCGCATCGCCGGCGAGCATCACCCGGCCGCTGTGCCAGTTCGCGGCAATGCGCGAGCGGAACTGATAGACCGCGTGGCGCACCAGGTCGGCGGTGTCCGGCGTGACCCAACGCGACAGCAGCGACCAGACCTTGTCGGTGTCTTGCAGGTCTTCGAGGGTCTCGTGGGGCAGGCGCATGAACTCCCAGCGGCGATAACCGGGGCCGCCAGGGACCATGGTGGTCGGACGCTCGGGGTTGCACCATTGGCCGATGTCCGGCACATCCAGTTCCACACCCGGCTTGGGCTGCAGGTCGACCACCAGCCAGTCTTCCTGGAACCCCAGGTCTTGCCATTCAATATTCAGTGACTGGCGCACGAAACTGTTGGCGCCGTCGGCACCGATCACATAGCGGGCGCGGACGCTTTGCTGCTCTTCGCCGAGCGAGAAGTTGCCGTCTTCGCGAATCACCCGATTGAGCATCATGTCGCAGCCATTGGCGTCTTGCTTGAGCGCGGTAGCTTCCCAGCCCTGATGAATCTGCACGTTGCCGATACTTTTGGCCTTGCGATCCAGTACAGCTTCCAGGGATGGCTGGTTGAACAGGTAACCGAACGGACCGTCGCTGATGGATTCGGCTGACCAGTCGATCTCCACCAGCACTTTCCAGTCGGCGTTGAACCACTGGTAGCGCGCCGATGGCTGGGAGATTTTTGCCAGCTCCTCACCAAGCCCCATGGAGAGGAAGATACGGCGGATTTCATGATCGTAAAAAACCGCGCGGGGCAGGGGATAAAGCGCCGGCCACCGTTCAAAGACGGCTACGGAGTAACCCATCTGGCCCAACAGAATGGCCAGGGTCTGGCCGACAGGACCGTAACCGGCAATGGCGACATCGACTGTGGTGTGCTGATTCATGACTGTACCTCGTGTACTTCGCAATGATTTCCGGACATGGCCGGGCCCGTCGCGCGGTTCAATGGAATCGCGCGATGCAGGAAGTCAGGTTTTTTAGAGGTGGCTCAGGTGGGCGCCGGAGCGTGCGCTTCAGTGTTGAAAATGAAGTTGTCCGGAACGTCCGGGCCCCACAGGTACAGGGAGTTTTCCGGCGGATAATCGCCAGCGGGCCATTCACTGCCTTCGGCGATGTAGTCCATGTCTGCCGAGTATTCGCAGAAGGAACCCCACGGGTCCTGCACATAATGGAAGTAGTTCGAGCCCAGGCAATGACGGCCAGTGCCCCAGCCTTTGGTGTGTCCCGCTGCGGCCATTTGCGCGGCGCCGGAGCCGACTTCATCAATGCTGTCGACTTCCCATGCCGCGTGGTGCCAGCCCTTGGCGCTGCTTTTGGCAAACGCCACCAAATGGTGATCGCAGCCGTGAGCGGCGTGACTGAAGGCGATGACGTCCATCGACTTGTCCGAGAGCTTCAAGCCCAACGCGTGTTCATAGAAGTGCAGGGCGCCGAGCACGTCCGGGGTGAACAACAGCACATGGGACAAGCGGCGAGGGCGGACCTGTGCCTGGGCATCACGCGTTGTTGCGCCACGGCTATTGGCGGGGGTGTCACTGCTGCGGTGGGCGGTCTTGTGGTCGGGCATGGTTTTTTCGCCGACCTTGACCTGCAACAGATTGCCGTCCGGATCACGGAACCAGATGCCGGCACCTGGACGATCTTCAAAACGGCCGCCCGCGGCTTCGATCTGCTGACGCAGCGCAGCGAAGTCCTGTTCGTAGCAATTGAAACTCAGGTAGGCCAGGGATTTGGAGGCAGCCGGCAGGATCTTCGCCCACACATGTCCGTCGGCCGCCCTCAGGAGAAGTTGGTCCGAGCCACGTTCTACGTCGAGCCCGAAGCTTTCAAAGAATTGGCAGGCTTCGTCCAGCGACGGAACGTTCAGCGCGTAGTGATCAATTGAATGCACACCATGGGACACGCTCATGATTGCCTCCATTTTTAATTATTGTAATTGTAGCGTGCAGGGCTTGAGGACAGCCCTGCACGAGTTTTGAACGGTGTTGTCAGGCTTCGTCGACTACCGGGTTGACCAGCTTGCCGATGCCCTCGATGGACACTTCGACCACGTCGCCGGCCTTGAGGTACACCTTTGGATTCATACCGAAACCCACGCCGGCCGGGGTGCCGCTGACGATCACGTCGCCGGCTTCCAGGGTCACCGCTTCACTGAGCGTGGAGATGATAGTGGCGACATCGAACAGCATGTCGTCGGTGTTGGCCGATTGCACGACCTTGCCGTTGACCCGGGTTTCCAGCAGCAAGCCTTTGCCGCCTGCTGGCAATTCGTCGGCGGTGACCAGGACCGGGCCGAATGCACCGGTGTCATCGAAGTTTTTGCCGACGGTCCACTGCGGCGAAATGAACTGGTAGTCACGTACCGAGCCTTCATTGAACAGTGCGTAACCGGCAACGTGTTCGAGCGCATCTTCCTTGCGAATGTGACGACCGCCACTTTTCAGGACCACGGCCATTTCACCTTCGTAATCGAGGGTGTCGGAAACGCGCGGACGCACCAGCGGTTTGTTGTGGGCCGTCAGGCTGGAGTTCCAGCGCGGGAACAGGGTTGGGTAGCTTGGTTGAGCGTAAGGCGACTCTTTGGTGTGGTCGGCGTAGTTCAGACCCACACAAACGATCTTCGTAGGGCGCGCCATCAATGGCAGATAAGCGTCTTCGGCGATGTCGACCAGCGCCCCGTTGGCTTCGGCACCATGGGTAGTCAAGTCGACGCCGCGGGCCAGCAGCGATTCAAGAGATTCGGTACCGAGCACGCGCACGCCTTCGGCAGTGACGACACCCAGGACAGGTTGACCTTGATTGAGGAAGCGGACGTAGCGCATGACGGTTTCTCTTGTTGGATTTGAAAAGGGGCGGCGCTCAAAGGCAGCCGATCGCGTAGTCACTAAGCTAAAACCAATAAAATATATCGTCAACAAAAAATATATATTCCTGCAGATGTGAGAAATTTTGCCTTCTGTGTATGATTCAGCAGAACAAGGCGTAAGGAGTCGAGCGTGAATTCCCCTCAGATCAGTTGGCAACCCGTAGACGTCGCGGAAAAACGCACGATGGCCTCGCAACTCGAAGCCAGGATTCGCCAGGACATCATCAACGGCCAACTGGCCCCAGGCAGTCGCCTGCGCCTCAAGGAGCTGGCCGACGCCTATGACGTGGGTGTGATTCCCTTGCGTGAAGCCTTGTCGCGCCTGGCCAGCAGCGGCTTCGTTTCGGCGGCGGATCAGAAGGGTTTCAGTGTCGGGCGAATTTCCGCAGCGGAAATCGCCGACATCACCGCTGCACGATTGCACATTGAATGCAAAGCGTTGGCCGACTCCATTCGTCAGGGTGATGTGGAGTGGGAGAGTCGGGTCCTCGCCGCTCATCACAGGCTCGATCGCTTGACCATCGTCGAAGGCCCGGAGCGCTTGCTCAAGCCGGAATGGGAAAACGCCCACGAACTGTTCCATCAGGCGTTGATTTCCAGCTGCAATTCACCAACGCTCCTGCGCTTGTGCACATCACTGCGCGATCAGACCGCGCGCTATCGCTTTCTTTCGATGCATTACAAAGAGAGCAGCCAGCGTGATGTTCCCGACGAACATCGACAGCTGATGGATGCGGCGCTGGCCAAGGACATCGACAAGGCGTGCGAACTGTTGTCCAGCCATTATCAGACCACTACCAACTCGGTGTTGAAGCACGCGTTATTGGCTTAAGCCTCAATACTCAGCGGCAAGCCTGGAAATCGAAGCTTTAATGCATTCGCAGTAAAAAGAATGTTTTGATGGCGAAACGCCCTGTCGTCGGGTGTACGCGAACGGAGGAAGGACCTTCATGGGGTTATCCGATTCGCGAGCGGAATTTTTTTTGAAATCAAGGGGTTGCCAGCCTCAAAAAATGAGTACATAATTCACGCCATCGAAAGCACTGACGGCTAAAAAAGCTCAATGTTTTCAAGGAGATAGGGTGTTAATTAGACTCTCTTTCCCCGCTCCAAGTTTTTACGCATTTGATGTTGTGCTACTGACAGCAAATGTTTTGAGGCCGAGTAGCAAAATGGTTATGCAGCGGATTGCAAATCCGCCTACGCCGGTTCGATTCCGACCTCGGCCTCCACTTATAAACAGGCTCCGTAGATCTATGATTTACGGAGCTTTTTTATTTGTAATACTTGCAAGATTTAGTCTTGAAAAGGGGTTTTGTAAACTTGCTTCACCGGGGCGGGATGTATATTCTCCCACCTCTGCTGCAAATGCGTCAGGACGGCCAGAGTGTATTTCGGCAAGTTTTAGACGGCTTCACCGCGCTACCGCCCGAATGGCGAAACTGGTAGACGCATGGGACTTAAAATCCCCCGCTCGTAAGGGCGTGCCGGTTCGATTCCGGCTTCGGGCACCATTTAAAATCAAGGGTTTGCGGGCGAAAGCTGATGCAAACCCTTTTTTGTTTCTGGTCCGCAGTTTTGGAGTTGGTCCGGAATTCACTTGGTTGGCGAAAATTTTTTGCCTTTACGGTTGCGGATGTACTGCTCCGTCATAACAACGGTGGTATGCCCAAGTTGATCTTTGGCTTGCATCATGTCACCACTGGATTCTGCCTTATCCGTACCGGCTTTTGCTCGCAAAACGCGCATTTTAAACTCCGGTTTGGAAACACCAGCGGCCTCCCTGGCCATGTCAAACCTCCTGCGCAACATCGCCACCGTCATCGGTGCGCCATCCTCTGACACGATCAGCCGCGTCGAGCGGACCTTGTGCCCCGACTTTCGGGTCATGATTCGATCAATCAATACCTTCAACTCACCAGTTACCTCGATTCGTCGTTTAGCCTTTGTTTTCCCCTGAAGTAACCATATTTGGCTGTCGCGGACATCGCGCTCGTCCATCAGTCGTGTGTCAGTCACTCGTTGTCCGGTCAGATAGGCCAAGTCCATGGCATCTTGCAGGCCGGTATCAGCCTTATCGTGCACGCGCTTGAGCAGTTCGACGTAAGTATCCCGACCGGTCTCTTTATTACCCTTGACACCAGCGCAGGGGTTGGCCAATGACGTGTAACCCTTGTCTCTGGCGTAGTTCCATATTGCGCTCAGCAGCGCCTTTTCTCGATTCGCTCGGACCGGTGCTGACTTGCGCCTGCCGCGTTGGGCAACATCTTCCCCACCGAGTGGTTTGCCGGCGACATGTCGCCGATTCCCGACGCGGTGAAGCCGTTCCCGCACCTACTGATTCTCTACCCCCTGAAGGTCAATGAACGGCCTTTCTACTTTAACCTGGACACGGCAGCCTTCGATGAACTGCGCCGGCAGACGGCGTTTCGCTGGGCCGCGCAGGAACGTTTGACCCGACGCCCGGCGCAGCAGGCATACCTGGTGGAGTCGGTCCTTGCTATCCATGTCTGCACCTATCATCCCTTGGATGGGTGGCAAACGCCGCCTGGCCGATCGCCTCATTCCGTTGTTTCCACCCGATGAATGCTACGTCGAAGACTCACCGACAGCGCGCCGCCCGATTTTTCTACCTGCAGCACCATGCCTTCGCGGGCAAGGTCTCCGGGCAAACCTTCGGCACCGCCACCACCACCCCGTCGATCAACCTACTTCGTATCGAAGAAAACCTCTCGAACGCTTGGCAACGCCTGGCCGGTACCTACGTGGAAAACCTGCCGTGGTTGGAATGCGCCGAGCGCTATGACCGGGCGCACACCTTCCATTACATGGATCCCCCGTACTGGCAGACCACAGGCTACGGGGTGGATTTTCCGTTCGAAAACTATGAGCGCATGGCCGACTTCATGCGGCGGTGCAAGGGTAGGGTGATGGTCAGCATCAATTTGTGGATTCAACCGGTCGATGCAACACAACTAAATTCTGTGTAAGCAGAAGGAGTGTTGCAGATGAAACAGAGACCTCGGATCTATTACACCGAAAGCCAGAAAAAACTGATGTTGGATCACTGGCACAAAGGTGACTCTCTCCAGCACATAGCCCAACTATTTGATCGAAACCATTCATCGATACACGCATCTTGGCGCAAACATTCGGTATCAGACCCGCTGTACGCCGCAGGTCCAGATTGGCGCTGACGTTGGCTGAGCGCGAAGAGATTTCGCGTGCAGTGGTGGCAGGTAACTCGATCCGTTCCATGGCCGCCTGTAGCCGTACTACCCCAACAGGTCGCGAAGCTTTTGCGCGAATTCCATTTCGCGCTTCAGACCGTCGTCGTTTTTCAGGGTTTCGAGCTCGGCCAACTGGGCGGCGAACTGTTGTTCAAGTGCACGGAATTATGCGAGACGGGACATTTTCTGCTCCAGTTCAGGTTTGTTCGAATAAAGGCCGACCGCTCTAGAATGACCATCTTGGGTGACTTCGCACTGAAAACGTTCTAGTATCTGAGCGCTGAAGATGTCACTGAGCCATCAAGCGTACTAGATCGTAATATAGGGAATTCAGTTTGAACAAAGTAAGCTTTTTCGCAGCAGCAGCTCTGTCTGTCGCACTACTCAGCGGCTGCGCTGGCGTGCAGAAAGTCGCAGACAAACTGGACATGAAGACCGGCACCTACGTATCACCTGAACAGCTGGCTACTTTCGTCAAGGGCAAGACCCGCCAGGCCGACGTGATCTCCGCAATCGGCTACCCGCCGGCTCGTAACGAGATCAGTGGCAAGGAAATCTGGACGTACAACTACACCCTGATCACCGCTATCCCTTTCGTCGGTGAGAACAAGTCGGAGTCGACCGTTTTCGAGTGGAGCAAAGCAGGCGTGCTGGCCAATGCCTACAAGGCAAATGGCACCGCTGGCGGTAGCAGCAATCCAATGCTGAACGCAGCCGGCCTGTAATTAAAAGCCTCTCTGATATGCTCGGTGATGCTTCGTTTTCGACATCGATAAGGATAATTGTGTGAAACAAGTTAATTTTTTTGGCGTGGCTGCACTGACCCTGGCACTGGGCATGCTCGCTGGCTGCGGCGAAAAAAAGATTGATGGCAGCTCGTACGAATCGTTCGGTGAATCGGTTCAGGCAATGATGAAGAGCCTTCCTGCCGATAAGCAGCGTGAGTTCTCGTCGACAGTGACAAAAGCAATGGGACTAGGCGTCGCTGAAGAGGGTAAATCTTTTGCGCAATCCGTTGACGGAAAAAATGCTGAAGAACTCATGGCCTACGCGAAAGCTGGTATCGAAAAAAAGAACTTCGGCGGTAATAAGCCTATTCAATTCAGACCATAAGTCTTAGGTTGCGAAAAAAGCCGAGGCCACGGCCTCGGTTTTTTTGATGCCAATGTGTCGTCAAGCCATTCCTGTCGACAGACAATTCTCGTTGTCCGCTAGGCTGAACTCGTTCCTTAGAATGCCGTGTCGCTTCATTTCTTGCAGGTAACTTCTCTAGAAAGGTCGCCCGGTCGCTCACCCAAACGCTCTACCAACCTAACGAGATAGCCGTCGGGATCCTGGACGATGAATTCGCGCTGGCCGACTTCTACATTGTTAGCCCGGTACCAAGTGTCTTTGCACTCTAGATAGAGTGGAAACCCAGCCTGACCAAGTTTTTGGATGATGGGTGCGACAGCCACAACGTCAATCTGGATGTTGATTCCTCTTCCAAACGGCTTTGTCAGGGGGGCCGTTAGCCATTGGCTGGCGTGCGGGTCAACCTGCTCAAGCATTACTTGTGCACCGTTATAGTCCAGGTAAGCGAAACCGTCTTCTGGGCGTTGATAGGCCACTTCAAATCCAAGGCAAGAATCCCAAAAAGCCAGACTGCTATCCAGGTCAGTGACCATTAATTCCGGAACCAGTTTGCTACGTTCGAACATGAGTGACGTCCATTTCAATCGGCTCATTCGCCGGGAGGGAGCATTGTAAAACGTTGATCGGCGAAATCAGACTCTGCTAGCGGGGCGGGAAAGGGCAGCCATCGATGGCGCTGGAGCCCATCGGTGACGTATTACCTGCAAAGGCCGAAGCGGCCTGCTATCGATAGTTCGACTATTCTGCCATGGCGGCGTGATTCATACCAAAAAGCCTCCAGAGTTCCCGGGGCGGTTCATAATGAAAAGCTGCGATGTAGAAACTAATGTTTGTAGTAGCCACGGATTACATTGGCAGGCCAGCGAGATTGGTAAAGCTCATTTGATGAGGTTACGCGATGCATCGCATGGTGAGACACGTTCTCGCAGTAACAGCCATCGCAGCCGCGCTCGCCGGCTGTGCCTCCCAGCCTCCGGCAACAACGAGCCTTGACTACAAGAGCCGCGCCGTGACGCGCAGCGATGGCGGCTTGCGCGTGTCGACCGCCGTACTGTCGGCCGCAGAAAGCGAGGCGGTCTACGGCGTGCCTCTGGCGAATACATCGATACAGCCAGTCTGGATCGAAGTCAAAAATCGGGAAGACCGCACCTACTATCTGCTTTCGCCGGGCCTCGATCCAAATTTCTTCCCTGCATCCGAGGCGGCCGAAGCGTTTTTTCCGGGTGTTCCGCTGGACGAGCGGACGGCGCTCGACCGGCACTTTCGTCGGCTGGCCTTTCGCAATCCTGTCGCACCTGGCACGACAACCTCGGGCTTCGTGTTGACCAATCTCGACGAGGGGTTCAAGTTCGTTAACCTCGATCTGGTGGCAGACGGGCGGGCGAGACATTTCTCTGTCCTGGCCATCGTGCCGGGACTGCGCACCGATTACCACATCAGCGAAGTGTTCAGACAGGGCATCTATCCTCCAGAAGACATTGTGAATTACACGGATGACGCCAGTTTCCAGGCGGCGCTGGAGGCGCTTCCGTGCTGCGTCACCAACGAAGAGGGCTCCAGAAACGGCGATCCGCTGAACCTGGTGATCGTCGGCGGCCTCGATGATGCCTTCCCCGCATTCGCGCGTCGCGGCTGGCGAGGAACCGAGGAAAAGTGGTCGGGGTCGATCATGAAAATGGTTAATTCGGCGCTTGCCGGCGAACGCTATCCCTATGCTCCGGTGAGCGATCTCTATCTATTCGGCCGAGCTCAGGACCTTGCCTTGCAAAAGGCGCGTGACAACGTCCACCAGCGCAATCACCTGAGGCTGTGGCTGAGTCCGATGCAATATCACGGCAAGAAGGTGTGGGTCGGACAGATCAGCCGTGATATCGGCAGCCGGTTGACCGTGCATTCTGCGACGCTGACGACGCACAAGATCGACCCTGACGTCGATGAAGCGCGCAGTGCGCTGACACAGGATATGGCGTATTCGGTGACGCTGGCCAAATTCGGATTTGTGAAGGGTGTGGGGGCGGCTACCAAGAGCGCACCGCGCGAGAACCTGACAACCGATCCTTACTACACGGATGGCCTGCGCTGTGTCCTGGTGTTCGATCACACGCACACTTCCCTGGCGCAAATCGAATTCTTTCTGTCAAAGGGAATCTACGAGAATGGCGGACAATCACCGGGGCGGGTCAAGCCATGAGCCGCTTGACATCGACGCCATGCGGCTGGGGTACTCTGCGATGTGCAATGCGCTGCTTGTGCACCGTGGGTTGTGCAGCGGTTCTTGCGCTCGCCGTTGCTTGTTCGACCTGGCAGGCACCTGCCGATTTCAGTACTGCCGAGTTGCGTGAACGTGCGCAGACGGCCACCAGGCACGAGATACGCGTCAGCGCTGCCGTGCTCAGTGCCGAAGACAGGCGGCGCATGCTGGGGTTAGAGTTGGACAAGACACGCGTGCAGCCCGTGTGGGTCGAAGTCCAGAACCAGACTGTCGAACCGCTCTTGTTGTTGCAGCCGGGAACCGATCCCGACTATTTCTCGCCACTCGAAGTCGCCTGGTCCATGCATGGCACATTCGCCCCGGCAGCGAACGCGCGCATCAATGCACACCTGGACCAACTGGGGTTCAAAAATCCCGTCCTGCCAGGTGAAACGAAGGCGGGCGTGCTGTTCATCAACCCTGAGCGCGTTACGCGGCTGCTGAATATCGATCTGCTGCAGAGAAAGACCCTGATCCCGTTCTCCCTCTTCTTGCGGGTACCCGACGATGCCGGGGAAAAATGGTTTGCCGAAGGCTTGTTTCAGCATCAGGGTTCCGAGATCAAGGACTATGACGATCTGGCCGCGTTGCGTTCTGCGTTGGAGCGCCTTCCCTGCTGCGCCGCTGACGCGAACGGCCGGACGAGCGGCGATCCGTTCAATGCGATTCTCGTCGGCGAGTTCGCCGATATCGCCACCGCATTTGTGCGTCGCGGCTACCGGCGTGCCGCGCACCCCGTAGATGCGGCCGAACGTGCATTCGGCCGCATGCCCGATGCCGTGGTTCGCAAGCAATCGCAAGCCGGAGCGCCGGCGACTTGGGTGCGTGTGTGGATCACGCCTATGCGCTTCGAAGGTCACTCCGTCTATGTCGCGCAGGTCGCAAGACCGACCGGCGGACGCTTTGCACCGCGCGAGGCACAAAACCTCGTTTTGCATGAGGACGTCGATGAGGCGAGAAATTTCCTGATCCAGGACATGATGTATTCGGCCGGTCTGGACAAGCTCGGGTTCGTCACCGGCGTCGGTCCCACGTCCCAGGCACAACCGCGAACGACGTCCAGCGGCGCCCATTACTTCAGCGACGGTCTGCGTGCGGTCATGTTCTTTGCGACGCGGCCGCTCAGCCTGTCACAGGTTCAGATGCTCGATTGGGAACCGTATCTGGACTGGCGCGAATCGCCTGCACGCAAGGAGGTCGACGATGCCCGCAAGTGACCTGTTCAGCCGGCCGGATGACAAAGCCAGCCGTTGGTGCGGTGCCCACCAATTGTTGTGCAGCGCGGGAATGGTATGGCTGCTGATAGCAGGTTGTCATGCGCTCACTGCCTGCACACCCGCGCCGCTGATTGCCTACTCGACGGATACACCACCGCTTGTGCTGGTCCCTGCGTCGCAGGCCGGCGTGAAGGACAAGCGGGCGCGCTTTCGCGAGATTTTCTGCTCGATCCTCGACAAGCGAGGAAGTGCCTTGCCCGATAGCCGCCCTTGCGAGGAGGCACTGACGCGCGTCGGAATCGAACCTGGTGGCACTGGCAAACCCGTTAATCTCGGTCAATCGAAACGCCGTCTGATCGGCGCTGTGGTAGCCGGCGTCGGCTACGAATGCTTCGAGCAATGGCTGCAAGCGCCCGGCAGCGTAGCAACTCATCTGCGTCAGTTCGGATATGACCTGGTGCAGATGAAGGTCGACGCCTTATCGAGCTCCGCAAAGAACGCACGACAGATACGCGACGCGATCATGGCGATGCCAGCCGAAGCCGGACCGCCGCGCCTCGTCCTGATCGGATATTCGAAAGGCGCGCCCGACATTCTCGAAGCAATGGTCGCTTACCCGGAAATCCGCCCCCGCGTGGCGGCAGTGATCAGCGCAGCCGGCTCGGTCGGCGGCTCGGCGCTGGCCAACGATGCAGAGCAGTACCAGGCTGACCTGTTGCGGTACTTTCCCGGTGCGACTTGCGATTCGGGTGACGGTGGCGCGATCGACAGCCTGCGACCCGCAACGCGTAAGAGCTGGCTGGCGCAGAACCGGCTGCCGTCCGATCTGAACTTCTATTCGCTCGTTACCTTCCCGCAGCCGGATCACATCTCGGCCGTGCTGAAATCGAGTTACAACAAGCTGGCGCGCATCGATGCCCGCAACGACAGCCAAATGATCTTCTACGATCAGATTGTGCCTGGCAGCAGCCTGATGGGCTATATCAACGCCGATCATTGGGCACTGGCAGTGCCGATCGCCAGGACGCATTCAACCCTCGCTTCACTATTGGTGACACAGAATGCCTATCCGCGCGAGGCGCTGGCGGAGGCGATGCTGCGCTTTGTCGAAGAGGATCTGGCGACCTCTTCTTCGCGCTGATCCGCTCCCTCACGTATCGGCGCTTAACCCCCAAAAAGCCGATGGCGAGCTTTTCTAGCTTATTTTCAGTAAGGGGATAGAAATGTAGAGCGTCAGTGCTACGCCACCCGTTGGTACTGAAGTCTTTGCGGTTTGATCACTCCCAAGACTAAACCCGTCTTGAACAACGGCAGGTACTGTGTCTCCATGACAGTAGACACAATGCCCCAGGAGGCCATACTGATTTGAGGTGTGGAGGTTGAAGTTTTCAGTACTGTTGCTGGCTTTAAAAGATGTTGGCGCTGATGCAGTTTTGATCCGGACTGACCTACCTGAATACTCGGTAATCGAGGGTCTTATGCGTGTCTTCATAGACCGCCTAAGGTTCAGCTGAAGTCAGCGGTTTGGGTCATAACCACATCAGCACCAACAACCGGCTGCGATAGTGGCGGTTTTTTCGGTCAGTGATCCGCTTCTCCCTTGATCGCCAAAACGCTGCAGGGCACCTGATACAGAACATGCTCCGTGGTACTGCCAATCAGTTTTTCTACCCCTTTGTGATGGGTATTTCCCATTACGAAGACGTCTGCTCGAGAATGAGTGGCAAAGTCAACCATCGCTTTGGCTGGCGGCCCTGCGATGAAGTGTTGTCGCTCAACTGGCACGTCGTACCGTCCTGCCAAGGCAACAAAGCACTTTTCAAGAGACCGGCGCACTTCGTTGCTGAAGCCTGGCATCGTCACGGCGCCAGCACCTGCATCAGAGAAATGTGTGTGTGTCAGTTCATAGGCATATAGCATGTGCAACTCAGCATCACATTGCGCCGCCATTTCGTTAGCCGCCTGAATGATGCTGTCGTTGATTCCGCTGATTTGACCCTCTGGATGCGATGGGTCAATCGCCGCGACAATCACCCGAGGAAGCGGACACCTGACTTCGCTGACCAGATGTATGGGGGGCGCACATTCGCGCAACAACTGCCAATCCAAGGGCGTGACGAATACACGTTTGAGCGCTGATTCATGATGTACGTCCTTGATAATCAGGTCCGGCTGCATTTCAGCCACATGCCCAAGGATCTCTTGCAGCGGGTCACGGCTCAATGCAACTTCGGTGGTCACATCGATGCCCTTCCTGCGCATGAGTTCGGCCTCATCCGCCAACCACTGCAGGTTCTCCTGCCGACAACTTTCACGAAGTGGTTCACTGTTGCTCATTAACCGCATAAGGTCGAAGTCTTCGATGAACACCGCGATATGCAGCGCTGCGCCTGTAGCGTCGGCCAGTGCGATTGCCCGCTCCATCGCCGGCGAGTGACGCATGGTTGGACCTGCGATCAGAAAGAGTCGTTGATACTGTCTCATGTGACACCTCCAAACGTTCTGGGTTATCCACTAGCGCCCCCAGCACTTTCGCTTGTCCCACCATTGGCGATCTTTCATCGCCTCAACTACCTGGATCGACAATATCAATATACGCCTGCATTACTGGCTTACCAGTTGCCACGCCTGTCGAAGGCTGTAGCAGATCTTTTCATCATGCGGGCGATTGCTCCGGGTTTGTTTGGCGTCGTCCCATGTTAGATAGCATTGCGTGGTGTGCATGCGGGTTTCTGAGGCTCAAACATACGACCGTGGTCACCGCCATCGCGGTGACGCTTGGACTGCCATTCACCTTGACGATGTGACTGGCGCCGTTCTTCTTAAAGATGAGAATCTGACCTGCCTTATCGCCAGAAGTAGCAGCGAAAAACTTTAATTTTCAAGATTTTTTCAGCGTGCCAGGGTTTTGATGTGCATAGGGTATGGCACAAAAGTGGCCTCCCTTCAATGAGTTGTAGAATCGTGATTGGCAAGATTCGTAAATTTCTTAACCGACTCAAAAATAGCGAATTCTTTTCAATTCTCATCGGCGAGGATTGGCCACGTGCCACCAGAGAAGATTCTCGTCAATCGCGATATGGAAAAGCAGACAAAAGAAACGAAGTCGGTGCGAATTCTGGCACCGAGTGAGAGATTGGTTGAGTTTGGTCCGAAGCCTAGAACCTCAAGTGAATACTAAGTTGCGCCGGGCTCTAAGGGGTGAGGCTACGGCCGTAGCCTCTAATAAAAAGTGAAGCTAGTGAAAAACGCCGGACTCTTCCGCGCTTTCGAGCCTGTCTTCTTGAGGGTTGTTTTCAAATTTCGCTGCTTTTTTGTAAATCAGGCGGTCCTTTTCGTTTCTCTCCTTTGCGTCGTTGAAAACTTCAAGGGTGTCGTCGTCAATGACTTTTACGTGCATTGATCGAGAGCTTTCATCGTCCCAAAGCTCTACATAGCCCGAGCGCTCACTCTGCCTGGCATAAAGCTCGTATGGAATAGTCCGAACTTGTTCCTTGTTGTAATAGAAGCGTTGCATTCCGAAGTAAAGCCCGTTTACAGCTCTGTCACTTGTGGCGGTGGGTATTGGATTTGGAATTGAAGTGATGATGAAGCCAAAACCGTTATCAGCGACCCACTTGTAACCGTCTATCACTTTTTCCAAAGCTTTAATTTGAACGCCATATTCCCTGCTATTTCTATCCTTGGGCAGCTCCTGGTATTGAAAGTCCAGCTGAGCATACGCAACATTCGAAAAGCCGAGGAGGCAGCTGAATGCGACTGCGATCTTTAACTTCATTCCATTTTTCCCTGTTAATTTCGGTCGCATCAAGATGATGGCCAACGGCCATTTTTGCGTAAGATCGACGTCTTTTCAAACGTCTGGCGATCTCCAAACACCTTGGTGGTTGATGGCGTGCTTCGCGTACCGGACACCATCAGGTGAGCACGCTTGTGGTCAAGGGTACAGATCCCCGGTAAAACGTGAAGAGAAGCGAGCCGCCGGTCCTCCGCGCGGTCAAGAAAATCGAGTTTTTCGCAAACGAGTGGTATGCCTTCAAATTATCAAAGTGGGTGAAGGCTAAGAAGGGCGCCGCTGAGGAGGGAAACTTTACCTCGCAAAGACTTGGTGCCGACGTCAAGGGCTGGTGTACCGGCTGTTTGAGGGTGATCGTGAGGTGCGGAGCGCTCAACATTGCTTGCAAGGCCGGATCCGGTTGAACGAAATATTTCGTTTCGACTTCGCCTGCGACAATTTTCAGGAGCAGGCCTTGGCTGGTCAGTACGCAGAACTCTGTCCGGGCCGGTCAGCACTCTGATTTTTGGTCGCAGAATGAGCTCGACTAGCTCCTCGTGGGGGGGGCGTTGCGTGCGGTATTCAGAAAATACTCCTCGCCAGCAGTTAGCTGAGAGGCTTATCGTTTAATGCAGTTAGATCCTGAGCGAGAAGCAGAGATGGAAAACGCGTTTCGAAACCCCATGTTTGCCGCTGGAATACCAATGGCGATTGTCGGACTAGGCGTTGGTCTGAACCATTTGCTTAGGGACGTAGCCTTCGGTTACCTGGCTTTTGGCCTGTTCATCTCAGGCTGCACCTTGTTGCTGATTGGGTGGATTCAGAGGAACAAGTGATAGGCTCGACGTCTGTATGGGGCCTGCATCGATTGAGTTCATGATGACTCAGCGTGGACGCGGTCGGTCAGTTATCCCGTCCCGTCGTAGCAGGGATCACGGCACTATTCGTAGCCAGATCCACCATCGGCGACGGTAGCAGCAGTTCGACCAAGCGCTTGCTTTCATCATCGCCAATCGCTTCAAGGCTGTCGGCGGACGAGACAAGTACGCTGCCGTGGAAAGATGAAGGTTTGATCGAGGGAGAGGGCGCATGTCGTTGCGCCCTTGACCGCTCAAAGAGACTTAAGAGGGTTTCCTTTTTTTCTGATGAACTCATTTCCTAGTGCAGCTGCGCCTGGCGCATTCAAATGAGAGCCATCCAGCCGGAATATGATTTTTCCGTTAACGACAGGTGAGCAAGTCTGTTCACACAAGACATCGTTTGGATCAATCAATATGACCTCTGGAAAGCGTTCCTTTATTTTGTATTCAATTCTGTCTGTCTTCTTTTGTACCGGTGGAATCAGGACAGTGGAAAGGGCTGTGTGGTGCAGCTTCATCTCTCGCATTTTACTGACGGTTGCCCGACCGATTTCGGCGAAGGGTTGAGCAAGTATTACAACCTTTACACCAGAATCCAGGAAAGCTTTAACGGTATTGAATTGTAGCTCTTCAACGTCGTCATTGATGTCGCTAATATTTGAGTTGTGGACTCTAAATCTGACTTGCCAATCGGCATAACTGTTCCAGAAGTTAGATAAAATGACGATTTTTTGTTTTTTTGCCATCTCAAAACGCAATGTGTTGTATGTCGCAATTTTCAGTGATTCTTCATTGGATATTTTGTTCTGCATATCCATCACGAACACACCTGGTATTGCAGGTGTAGAGCCTGCCGTGGTGTCGTGAATCATCAAGCCTGCGTCCTTTGCCAGTACATCAACAAAAGGGGCATAGGCGTTCGCAAAAGAATCCCCTATCAGCATTCCGTCCATTGCCATTTTGGTCACACCCAAGTGGCACTCGTCGGTATTGCCCACTTGCAAAGTGCTAATGCATTGGGCGCGCTGCACGTGCGACGTATTGGTCTCTTCCAGTTCTGCCACCAACTCGCCAGCTCGAGCACGAAAACCGTCATTCTCAATGATCACGTAGGTCATACTGCCGATGGCCACGAGTGGTACCAGATACATGGTGGCAACGATCGTTTTGAACCCTTTTGCGCGCATTGACCGAAATGGCGTCTCAACCAGGTGATAGCTGATGGCAGAGGCTGCAAAAGCAAACACCATCAGAATTGCCGCGTTGAAGTGGGTCAGTTCGATACCGCGGTACTGAGCCAGGACCAGCACCGGCCAATGCCACAGGTAAAAGGAATAGGACACCTTGCCAACGTAGCGAATCGGCGCGAGGCCGAGAACTTTGGTACCAATGCCGGTTTGCGACTTGAACCCGGCCGCGATCACGAACGCTGTACCCAGACATACAGGTAATGCGTTGAGTCCCGGGAAGGAAAAAGATTCATTCATCAGTAAAGCGCTACCGATGATAAGGATCAAGCCGACGATCGAGAGTGCACCAGGAGCGCTTATCAGTCGTGCGACCCGGTGTTGATAGAGCGCCAGAGTGCATCCGATCATCAGTTCAAAGAACCGAAATGGCAGAAGTAGATAGGCCGCGTTTTTATGGTCGACCGCATAAATTTCAGAAGCTACAAGAGACCCGACAAAGATCGCGGCAATTACGCATCGGGCGGTCTTCTTGCTTCCTGCCCACGCCAGTCCCAACAGAATCACAGGCCACACGATATAGAACTGTTCTTCTACTGCGATTGACCAGGTGTGCAGAAGAGGTTCTGTGCTGGCAGATCCAAAATAGCCAGTTCCCGAAAAAAAGTAGATATTGCTGGCGGCAACCATCGAATAAAGGGCGCTTTTGGCGTACGACAACAGATCGTCCGGCATAAGGTACTGATAGCAGTAGGCCGACAAACATAACAGCATGAAAGCGTAAGCAGGCAGAAGACGTTTTATCCGTCGAACATAAAACGACTGAAACGAAAACCGGTCTGTCAGAATTTCCCTGCGCAGAATGAATGTGATCAGGTAGCCCGAAATAACAAAGAACACGTCTACACCGACGAACCCACCGAGGACCGGGAATTTTGCGTGATACAGGACCACCAACAGCACAGCGATGGCACGCAGGCCATCGATGTCGGGGCGATACTTCGGGTGAGTGGTATCGTGGGGCGCTAGCCTGATGGCTTGTTCAGCAGAGGACGTCATTTTTGGCATTATTCCAAGTGTCAGTTGGCCGCTATTTAAGGCGTATGCATCCTACTCGTATCAGGATTGTTTCAAAAGCTCGGTATGAGCTCTGTCACTGTTGCCTTGCGAGCGTTGATGCCATGACCAGGGAAGCCCGGTGAGGGAGGAGACGCAAGTGATGGGTACATCATCATAGAAGTCTGCGATTTCCCCCCCAAAAATCTGCAAATAATTCGCGCCAGCCAGGTTCCCGTGTTGCCATCGAAAGTCCAAGGGTTTGCGGACGACAGCTGGTGTGAAACCTTGCTTCTTTGGGATCGCAATTGCGGACGTGATTCTCCATCCTCGCTGTGGGTCCTCCTTTTTCACTGCAAGTGCAATGGTTAATTGCGCTCTCGTTGGTTGGCTCGGCGACTTCCGCAACAGTGACTTACAAAAGCAGCCTCTTAAAAGGGTGACTCTGTCGAGATTGATGTCTTCTGACGTTTTTGTCTGCGCCTGCCTCACTCAGGTTCCTTGCAGCAAATCCGGGGCCTCTTTGCCCTTATTTCCTCAGGATAATGAATGAAACCAAGACCGATTTTTCTATTGGCCGTATTGCTTATGTTCTTGTCGGGTTGTGTTACCACACCACCCAGTGATCAAGGCAACATCTGCAGCATCTACCGTGAGTATCCTGACTGGTACGAAGATTCGCTGGAAATGCAGAAGGATTATGGGACACCTTTGCATGTGGCCTTGGCCATCATGAAGCAGGAAAGCAGTTTCGTGGCCGACGCACTGCCACCTCGTGACTACCTGCTTTGGGTAATTCCATGGGGGCGCGTCAGTTCTGCGTACGGTTATGCGCAGGCTCAGGATCCGGTATGGGGTGAATACAAGAAGGGAACGGGTAACGGTGGTTCTCGCGACAGCTTCGACGACGCGATCATGTTTATCGGTTGGTACGCCAGCGGCACTTACCGTCAGCTCGGAATCTCCCAGTGGGATACTTACAACCAATATCTGGCTTACCACGAAGGACGTGGAGGCTATAGCCGAAACACCTATCGCAGTAAACCCTGGCTGATGCAGGTAGCCCGTAAAGTGCAGCAGCAGTCAGAGATTTATAACGCCCAACTCAAGCAATGTCGCCAAGAACTCGAAGACAATCGTAGTGGGTGGTTCTAGAACCGTCAGCTACCCGATACCAAAAAAAACCCCACATCTCCTGGGGGAAGATGCGGGGTAAAGTCGTACACATGGAGAGGAGAGTCAGCATGCTTCAAATGCAAACTGGGCTGCATTCGAAGTGTCCGTTAAAGGCGTCACCTGTAAACCCCACCTTAACCAACCCTCCTCGAGCGGCATTTAAATCTGAGCGAAGTAAGTAAGGAAATTAATAATTATCAAAGATGGATTGCACGGCGTACCCGTTGAAAGCAAAACCCGAGCCTAAACAAGAAGACAATCCCTGCAAGCGACGCTATGCCAGTTCCAACTCAAGGATATCCACGCTGAAAGGCAAGGGATGTGGTGAGTTGATCCGATATTCCAGCTTGTCCGCGAATGCCAAAGCTTCTGCATAGCTGCGAAATTTAACGCACCACGCGTCCATCCATACGTTCCAGCCTTCCGGTGTGACCGCTTTTTCGATTTTTATCAGCATCCTGGAATCCCTCCGTGTGTGGTTTTGCCCCGTTTGAACGTGGAAAAACCAAATGGTCCCCCCAGCGCATTTAAGGTTGGTGGGCGAGGTGTCAGGAAATTAATAATTATCAAAAATAGCTTTTGAGCGCCGTCCCTCAAGGTTACCGCGAGTCGCTATCTGGACCCGCATCAACATTGCGTCGCTCTTCGCCGCAAGGGTTACCCTCGTTAATCAACCGTCGTTCCAGGAGGATATTTTGCAAAGCCTGTCGGTCGCACGGTTGCAATTGATGTTCTCGTTCCTTGAGTTCAAGCAGGATCGGGCTGGACCACTGGCGGTAGGTTGTTTCGGCACTACGAATGGGTGACATTGTTTCCTCCTTCATTACACTCCCGCCAATTGAGGTGGTGCCGATCGATACGACAGAGACCCTAGTCGAGGAAGCTGAAGGTCGCCAATGCTGGGCGATGGATGTCAGCGCGCGTTTGCCCATTCTCCTGAACCGACGGTGCGCCGCACGTAATCGGAGAAGTCTCGCGCGGGTCTACCGAGTGCTTGCTGCACGCCATCGGCCACCAGAGTGTTGCGGCCATCGAGCACCGTGGTGAACAGATACAACACCAGATCGATCAATTGTGAAGGGATTTGCTCCTGTTCCAGCGCTTCACGATAGGCTTCGCTCGGGATCGCTACGAAATCTATGTCACGGTGTGTTGCGCGTGCGATCTCCTGAACGGCTTCTGCAAAGGTCAGGGCACGCGGTCCGGTCAGTTCGTAGAGTCGATGGTTGTGCCCGGGCTGGGTCAGAGCTGCAACGGCGATTTCCGCGATGTCTTCTGCATCGACAAAGGGCTCGGCGATGTTGCCGACGGGCAGCGCCAGTTCGCCTTGCAGGATCGGCTCAAGAAAGTGCGCCTCGCTGAAGTTCTGGCAGAACCAACTCGCTCTCAGGATCGTCCAGTCGACACCGCTGTTCTGCACGACGCGTTCAGCCTGTTGCGCTTCAATCTCACCGCGACCGGACAGCAACACCAATTTGCGGATGCCGAGTTTGACTGCCAGGTCAGTGAACGCCTGAACGGTCTCCAGGGCACCGGGCACGGCGAGGTCTGGTTGATAGCAAAGGTAGACCGCGTGCACGCCTTCCAGCACGGCTACCCAGGTCGATCGGTCCTCCCAGTCGAAGGGTGGATTTGCCTCTCTGGAGCCGAGACGAACACAAACACCAGCAGCATCAAGGCGCTCTTTGACCCGTCTTCCGGTTTTGCCTGTCGCGCCAAGGACCAGAATGGTTTCCTGAAGAGAATTCATGACATTCACCTCCATCGATTAATGTGAGTTATACTCACGTTTAAATATGATAGATGCTCATGTTTTTTCGTCAACTGTGCAAATCCAGTCTCCCGATGGATGGACATCACTTGGGAACATTGGTGTGCGGTGCTAAGGTGAGTACATGTCACGTTATTGATCGAGAAGTACGCTCGTGCCCAGGAAAACAATCGAAGCAACGCAACGGCCCACAGAAATGACTCGACGCCGCCCCACGCAGCAACGCAGCCGCGAGCGACAAGAGCGGATTCTTGCGGTAGCAACGCAGTTGATTGCAAACAAGGGCAGCGACCAACTCAAGATGAGCGAAATTGCTCAGCGTTCGGAGATTTCAATTGGCTCTCTGTATCAATATTTCCCCGACAAGAGTTCTGTCATCCATACGCTGGCCGAACGCTACAATGCTGAGAGTCGTCGTTGTATCGAAAAGGCATTATCCGCGGTCGAGGATACTCAAGGGTTACGCAAGGCGTATGCAGGGTTGCTCGACCAGTACTACGAGATTGTTTTTGCGACACCGGTCATGCGAGACATCTGGTCCGCGATGCAGGCTGACAAGCAATTGTTGCAACTGGAGTTGGAGGAAAGTCGGGTAGCGGGAAAATTTTTGGCGCAAGCGATGCTTCGCGTTTATCCAGGTCGTGATGCGCAACAGGTTGAGGAAGCTGCTTTTCTGATCTGGCACCTGGGTGAGGCGACGATGCGGCTGGCCATCACGTGCGAGCCGAAGGAGGGGCGCGGTCTGGTTGAAGCGTTCAAACGCATGTCGTTGCGCGAAATCATGGCGCCGGCGATCGTTGAATCCGATCTTCAGTAATCCTTTGCGGTTACTTCGACTTCCATTCGCCCCCGCCCGTTTCACAATCAATTTTTGCCTGTGCCAGGTTTTCCGCGTTGTAGTAGAACGTGATGATCCGTGCATTGTCGGGAATGTTAATTGATTTGCTGTTGTCCTTGCTGGTGGACTGCGGGTTGGCCAGCGACTCTTGAGTCAAAGTTGCCAGACACGCCGCCTGGTAATGATCGCCACATTGCGCAACGGGTTTTTTCGTATTGCTGAGCATTTCCTTGCTCTCATTGCTGCAGGACCAATTTATAGCGTCGACCGGCATACCTTCATATTCATAACAAGTGTGCGACACAAGTGTGCGACACAATTACAGGCACAGATGGACTTTGCGAGCGCGTCAGGACATCACATCCTTGAGCGTTGGCCTCGGCGGGCCCCAGGCTGGCGATGACAAGCAGAATAATTCTGTTCATGGCATTTTCTTCCCACGGGGCCCCTGAGTATCGCGATTAAACGAAAGGTTGACCGGAAAAGCCGCGGGGCAATCGCTGCAGGCCGGCCATCGCAGTCAGCCGTTCTGTCCATGCTGAACGCCAGTCAGTAACCGTTTGAACAGCTTTGGCTTTGCGTGCCGCGCGCCGGACAGCGTTGCGCTCGGCTTTGCGCGCCTCCTTGTAAGCGTCTGTATTGCGACAACTTCTGCATTTCACACGATTGAGTTCACGTGTGGAGGTGAGGTTATTACCTTTGTGACCACAGGCCAGATGCCCACTGATTTTGAAGTGAGTTACCATCGGAACGTCTCCTTTGCGACGTGTGATCGTTTGACCTCAAGCCCACGCAGACGTTCGTTTATATTGAACTCACAAAAAACCCAGCACCAGGCTGGGTTGGAGGCAGTCGTAATTTTTGTTCAGGTGCACGCACGCTTGCAGACCGTCGAAACACCGACCATGCGCCAGGGTTCAGGCCAGGTCTTCCTGCCTTGTGTGCAGATTTGATCATCTGAACCGAGGTAGGGGCCGATCAACCGGTTGCAGAGAAGACAGTGTGTGGCGAATCAGCGGTGTGTCTTTTTCGATGTCGTTCAGGCGATCACGAATTCTCAGGGCGGTTGGATGCCCGCCTTGATGGTCAACCCAATCGGCAATTTCCTTGCAAGCTGCAGCCAGGCGAGCCTGACGCGAATCAAGGAGGGTGAGCAGGGTGGTGATGGACTCTTTTTCGGACATGGGAAACACCTCCGTTCAAGAAACCTGGCAGGGCAGCAAAAAGCCCGCAGGGAGCGAGCTGACTGCTGATTGGGTCACGGGGCCTTCAGCTATTTCAGTATAGACCCGTTAAAAAATGATGAAACGCCTTTACCCTTGTCGTGCTGTCACTTGTGATCTTGCATTCAACTGATCGCACGTCTGTTGGGCGTCTGCTTCAAGATCAAAGCCATCACCAATGAACCCCTCGGTACGGGTGTCGGTGATTCGGTACCAGACGGCGGCATCCGGTGGCGGGTGATCGGTTTCGCCGTCTCTGCGACCATGGATGATGATCTTGTTGCAACGCTTCACGACGAAAATGTCTTCCATGGCGTCTCCGTAGTTGATTTGTATCAGATCAACTATAGAAGCCATTGGCAATCGTGCAAAAAATAGACAGGTCAGTTCGTCGGTTGAGGCGCGGTCAGCATCGTTTCCAGGAACATCGCCAGTCCGACTTCTTCGGGCGTCAGGCCTTTACGGGCGCGTGGTTTGGGCAGCTCGACCAGGGTTCCCAGAACAAAAGCGTCGAGCACGGCCGGGTGGATGTAGCACTTGCGGCAAACGGCTGGGGTGTTGCCCAATCGCGTGGCAACGTTCTTGACCATTTCGACCATATGGCGCTTGGCGTCCGGTTCAGTTTCCCAGCGCAGTTCCCGCAAGGTGGCCAGCGCCAGCACGCTACCGGCCCAGGTGCGGTAATCCTTGGCGGTGAAATCGGCACCTGTGAGCGATTGCAGGTAAGTGTTGATGTCGGATGAGCTGACGCTGTGCCGCTCACCGTTCTCATCGAAATACTGAAAGAGGTTTTGCCCGGGGATCTCCTGGCAACGTTTGACGATTCGTGCCAGGCGTCGGTCTTTCACCGTGATTTGGTGTTCGATGCCACTCTTGCCGCGGAACTGGAAGCGGATCGCACTGCCGTTGATTTCAACATGTCGGCTGCGCAAGGTGGTCAGGCCGTAGGAGCGGTTGTCCCGTGCATATTGGCTGTTACCGATGCGAATCAGGGTCGCATCCAATAGGGTGATGACCGTGGCCATGACTTTGTCGCGACTGAAGCCTGGCGCCGCCAACAACGCTTCCAGCTGTTTGCGAAGCTTAGGCAAAACCAGTCCGAAATCCCGCAGGCGCAAGTATTTATCGGCATCTCGCACCTCCCGCCAGCGTGCGTGATAGCGATACTGTTTACGCCCGCGGGCATCCCGACCGGTGGCTTGCAGATGCCCTCGGGGATCGGCGCAGATCCAGACCTCGGTGTAGGCCGGAGGCACCGCCAACGCGTTGAGGCGTTTAATCTCATCCGCGTCGGTGATTCGCTGCCCTGTCGGGTCGAAATAGCAGAATTTGCCCCGCAGTTTTCTACGGCTGATTCCGGGCTGAGTGTCATCGACATAATGCAGGTCGGGAGGCAATACATCGGACATGGCGATAGTCCTTGTTATGGAATCAGGGGCCGTTATTGTCATTGACCCCACGCCGCTGCGCTCGTGCCGAGAATTTCAGGCCAGTACCGCCACCGCTTTGATCTGCGCCCAGAGTTGCTGGCCGGGATGAATACCTAGCTGGTCCCGCGAAAAGCGCGTAATGCGTGCGAGTAACGGAGTGCCTGCGGCATCAAGGCGTATCAAGACATGAGCGGCATTGTCGGCGTTCAATTCGCTGACAACGGTGACTGGCAAGCGATTGAGGATGCTGCTTTGCTCGACATTGTGCAGGCTCAGGCTGACATCTCGTGCCTGAACCTTGCAGCGCAATGTATGACCGACCTCCAGTGGCGTGTGGGCCACGCGAATACTCAGCGTGGTGTCGGGCATTTGCAGGGTCAGCAATTGATAGTGGGTGTCATACGCGTTGACGCACCCTTCGATCACCACGCCGGCGTCGTCCCCGAGCGCTAGCGGCAAATCGAGGCGAGCCAGGGTTTGGCCGATGGGGCCACTGGCCAGTGCCTTGCCGTCGCTGAGCAGGACGATATGGTCGGCCAACCGCGCCACTTCGTCCTGGGAGTGACTGACGTACAGCACCGGGATGTCGAGTTCATCGTGCAACCGTTGCAGGTAGGGCAGGATCTCGCTTTTGCGCTGGGCGTCCAGCGCGGCCAGTGGCTCGTCCATCAGTAATAGTTTTGGGCTGGTGAGCAGGGCACGGGCCATCCCGACACGTTGACGTTCGCCGCCAGAAAGGTGCTGCGGATGCCGGTCCAGCAAATGGCTGATTCCCAGTAATTCGGTGGCATGCGCCATGTCGACACGTCGTTCGTGCTTCGCAATACGTTTGAGACCGAACTCAAGATTGGCCAGTACCGATAAATGGGGAAACAGACTGGCTTCCTGAAACACATAACCCAAGGCGCGTTTGTGTGGTGCCACGAAAATGTTCTGTTCGCTGTCTTGCCAGACTTCGTCATTGACCTGGATAAAGCCTTCATCGGCGCGTTCAAGACCGGCGATGCAGCGCAGGCAAGTGGTCTTGCCCGAACCCGAATGACCATAAAGCGCCGTGACGCCACGCCCTGGCAGTTGCAGATCGACATCCAGGGCAAAACCCGAATAAGCCAGTTTCAGGCGCATGTGAATCATCGATCAGCTCCAGCCGATTTTGCTTTTACGGCTGGAGTACAGCGCCAGCAGAACAACAAACGAGAACACCAGCATCGCCCCGGAGAGCCAATGAGCCTGGGCGTATTCCATGGCTTCGACATGATCGTAGATCTGTACCGACACCACGCGAGTCTTATCGGGAATATTGCCGCCGATCATCAAGACCACGCCGAACTCGCCGACGGTGTGAGCGAAACCGAGAATGCCCGCCGTGATGAATCCGGGGCGAGCCAAAGGCAGGGTCACGCTGAAGAAAGTGTCCCATGGATTGGCGCGCAACGTCGCGGCCACTTCCAGTGGTCGGGTACCAATTGCGGAAAAGGCGTTTTGCAGTGGCTGCACCACAAACGGCATCGAGTACAGCACCGAACCGATCACCAATCCTGCAAAACTGAACGTGAGGGTCCCCAGTCCCAGTGACTGGGTGAACTGTCCGATGAACCCGTGAGGTCCGAGGGCCAGCAACAAGTAAAAACCAATCACCGTGGGCGGCAGCACCAGGGGCAGGGCGACAACCGCGCCAACCGGGCCGCGCCACCAGGATTGAGTGCGCGACAACCACAAGGCAATCGGAGTGCCGACGATCAACAGAATGACGGTCGTCAGGGACGCCAGTTTCAGGGTCAGCCAAATGGCGGAAAAGTCGGCACTCGTGAGGGACATTTAGATCTCGTAACCGTAGGACTTGATGACAGCGGCCGCTTTTGGACCTTTGAGGTAATCGACCAGGGCCTTGGCAGCCGGATTGTCTTTGCCCTTGTTGAGGATTACGGCGTCCTGTTTGATCGGGTCGTGCAGGCTGGCCGGTACGATCCAGGCAGAGCCGGTGGTGATTTTGCCATCCTTGTAGATCTGTGACAGCGCGACAAACCCGAGTTCTGCGTTACCGGTGGAGACAAACTGGTAGGCCTGGGTGATGTTCTGGCCTTCAACAAGCTTGTCCTTGACCTTCTCGGTCAGGCCCTCTTTGGCCAACACCTGAGTCGCTGCCAGGCCATAAGGCGCGGCCTTCGGATTGGCGATGGACAGATGCTGGTACTCATTCTTTTTCAGTACCTCGCCCTTGGCATCGACATAACCTTCTTTAGCCGACCACAGTGCCAAAGTGCCGACCGCGTAGGTGAAGCGCGAGCCCTTGACGGTATCGCCTTCTGCTTCAAGTTTCTTCGGTGTGCTCTCGTCTGCCGAGAGGAACACTTCGAACGGCGCGCCGTTTTTGATCTGGGTGTAGAACTGGCCTGTCGCACCGAAGGAGGTGACCAGTTTGTGCCCGGTGTCTTTTTCGAAGTCGGTGGCGAGGGCCTGGATCGGCGCGGTGAAGTTGGCGGCCACGGCTACCTGGACTTCGTCCGCCTGGGCGGAGCCGAGGGCGAATACGGTAACAAGGCATGCGAGGCAGGTAGGGGCGAAACGTGAGGCACGCAGGTTCATGAAACGGCTCCGTCGTAGGCAAATGCAACTGGGGGTAATTCGCTATGTACAGAAATATATAGCGAATTGTATGCAAACGGAACGCCGAATATTTGCCAGTCGAAACTTTGTCGCCGCTGACCGAGCCGTGTCAGCGGCGAAAGGTGTGAGATCTAGCGACGCAGTAACCTCGCCAAACCCTCTTCGGCGAGGCGTTTGGTAAGTTCAGCGGTGGACAGTTCTACGCCCAGATTGAATGCTTGCCCGGCCCAAAGGTTGCTGAAATCCGCTTCATCCTTGGCTCGCAATGGCGTAAGCGCGCCGCCGGCAAGCGGAAAGGCTGGCGCCTTGGCGCTCATCGGCCCGAGTTCACGCATCACCCGATTAAGGATTCCGCGCGCCGGACGGCCAGTGAAAATGTTGGTGAGTGCCGTCTCGCTTTCCCTGGCAGTGCGCAATGCCTTGTGATGGGACGCGCTGACCTTCGCTTGCGGCGTGAACAAATACGCCGTCCCCACCTGCACCGCCGAAGCGCCAAGCATGAATGCGGCGGCAACTCCGCGTGCGTCAGCGATGCCGCCAGCAGCTATCACCGGCACATTCACCGCATCGACAATCAAAGGAACCAATGCAAAAGTCCCGACCTGGCTGCTCAGGTCATCGCTGAGAAACATTCCTCGATGCCCCCCGGCTTCATAGCCCATGGCGATGATGGCGTCACAGCCGTGTTGTTCCAGCCAGATTGCTTCTTTTACGGTGGTGGCCGACGACAGTACTTTTGCCCCGGTAGCCTTCACGCGATCGAGCAAAGCTTTTTCCGGCAAGCCAAAGTGAAAGCTCACGACCTCGGGGCGAAGTTCTTCGATGACTTCACACGCGGCATTATCGAAAGGCGCGCGGTTGGAAACCGGGGTCGGCGCATCAAAGTCGACGCCCAGCTCCTGATAGTAGGGTTGCAGCAGGTTTTTCCAATCCTGTGCTCGCTGTTCGTCAGGTGCCGAGGGACGATGGCAGAAAAAGTTGACGTTGATTGGACGCTGGGTGTGTTGGCGGATTGTTTTCAATTCCTCGCGCAACTGTTCGGTGCTCAGCATGGCGGCCGGCATTGAACCCAGGCCGCCGGCGTTGCTGGCTTCGATGACCATGGACGACAGCGTAGCGCCGGCCATGGGGGCCTGGATAATCGGCAGTTCGATTCCGAGCAAATCAAGAATGCGGGTATCTGGCCATTGGTTCATGTGCAGTGTTCTCCGACGGTGAATCCGGGGCGGGACGGTAGGACAGATTTGTAACGCAACGACTGGTGCGAGGCCAGTCGTCTTTTCGCTTCGCGTGTCAGCTATCAGCGTCGATGGAATCCACCGCCACCGAAAGAGTGATTCATCAACTGGGATGAGGAGTGATAGTTGTTGAATCGATCGTTGCCGACGTGAGCGATGCCGCAGTTGCGATTATGGATACCGCCATACTGGGTGGTGTTGCCGGTGTTCGGGGTGTAAACCGCTCCGCGATTGGCGGTGACCTGGGCCCCGTTGCGCGCGTTGCCTGCCGTCACGTGCTGGTCGGCCATTGCCCCCCCTTCAGGACCCTTCAGCGCGCCGCTGCGACCTGCCGCATAGTTGCCGGTGTAAACGTTGTGCACCGCGCCACGTTGACCCGCCGCCGCGATGCCGGTCCGTGAATTACAGGAAGCACCGACTTCACCGACCCAGCGATTGCCGGTCCAGGCATTGTACCCAGCGCCATAGCGGCGGACCGAAGCGCGATCGCCCCACTGCCGGTAGACGTTACCGGTGGTTCCCGCCCAACCACCCGGTCCCCAGGCAACGGCGCCTCCGCGATAGCCGTAAGCTGCACCACCTCAAGGCATCGGGGCGGGGTAGCGGTGCGGACCCCAGGCATAACCCCAACCGTAATTGCCCCACCATGGGTAGGCACCCCAACCCCAACCCACGGCGACCGTGCTGCCACCCCAACTCCAGCCGAAACCAAAACCGAACGTCCAGCCTGTCCAGGGTGTGTAGCGGTGAACAAGCGCATTCCAGACATTGTCAGCTCCATCGACGGGACCGCTACTATCGGCTTTTAAAGACCGAAAAAAAAGCATAGTTGCCGTTGTTCGAATCGCCCGGCGTTTTCGCCGGTTGGCTTAAACTCGAGTACGGCAAAACGTTGCCTTGTGTTATTTCAAATGCCCCCCCCTGATTGATTCCATTGAGAGGCCGCAATGTTCAAAGGTATTTTGATCGACAAAGACGACAACGGTTACCGGGCCACACTGCAAGAGATCAATGACGATCAACTGCCCGAGGGCGATGTCACCGTGCGTGTTGCGTACAGCACGCTGAACTTCAAGGATGGCCTGGCGATCACCGGCAGCAGCCCGGTGGTGCGCAAATTCCCCATGGTGCCGGGGATAGATCTGGCAGGGACGGTCGAAGTCAGCGGGCATACGGACTACAAGGTCGGTGACGAAGTCCTGCTCAATGGCTGGGGCGTGGGTGAAGGACATTGGGGTGGGTTGGCGCAGAAGGCTCGCCTGAACGGTGACTGGCTGATCCCGCTGCCCACGGCGTTTACCGCTGCCCAGGCGATGGCGGTCGGCACGGCAGGTTACACGGCGATGCTGTGCATCCTGGCACTGGAACATAACGGTGTGACGCCGGAACAAGGCGAGGTTCTGGTCACCGGGGCCAACGGCGGCGTAGGCAGTTTCGCCATCGCTTTGCTGAGCAAGCTTGGCTATCGGGTGGTCGCATCCACGGGGCGCCCGTCGGAGCATGACTACCTCAAACGACTGGGCGCCCGCGAAATCATCGACCGTGCATCGCTGTCCGAACCGGGCAAGCCCTTGGCCAAGGAACGTTGGGCGGCGGTCATCGATTCAGTCGGTAGTCATACCCTCGCCAACGCCTGTGCCAGCACCAGGGCCAACGGCACCATCGCCGCGTGTGGCCTGGCGCAAGGCATGGACTTCCCGGCGTCCGTTGCCCCATTCATTTTGCGGGGTGTGACCCTGGCCGGCATCAACAGCGTGACCCAGCCGAAAGCCAAGCGGATCGAAGCCTGGAATCGTTTGGCCACGGATCTGGACTTCGATCTGTTGTCGCTGATCAGTCATGAAATCGGTTTGGGCGAAGCCATCGACGCCGCTCCGCGCTTGCTTGCCGGCCAGTTGCGCGGGCGGGTCGTGGTGGATGTGAATCGCTGATTATTGCGACTCGCGCTCCAGCAACAGACGTTTGCGCTCGACGCCCCAGCGATAGCCCGACAAGTTGCCATCGCTGCGCACCACGCGATGGCACGGAATCGCCACTGCCAGACTGTTTGCGCCGCAGGCTTGAGCCACGGCGCGAACAGCTTTGGGCGATCCGATGCGCTGAGCGATGTCGGCGTAACTGGCGGTGCTGCCGACGGGAATCTCGCGCAGCGCTTGCCAGACCCGCTCCTGGAACACCGTACCGCGGACATCCAACGGCAAATCCAGGCCCATTGCCGGAGCCTCGATATACCCTACGACCCTGGCGATCAGTTGCTCGAATTCATGATCGGCACCGATCAGGTTGGCGCGCCGAAACTTGTCCTGCAGATCGCACACCAGTTGGTGCGGATCATCACCCAGCAAGATCGCACACACGCCACGTTCACTCTGCGCCACTAAAATCGCCCCCAGCGAGCACTGGCCGACAGCGAAACGAATGTCGTTGTTCTGACCGGCTGCGCGGTAATCGCCAGGCTTCATGCCGAGCAATTGATCCGCTGCTTCATAAAAACGACTGTTGGAATTGAAGCCCGCTTCATAAAGAGCGTCAGTCACTGAACTGCCATGGGCCAGCTGTTCTCTTACCCGGCGGGAACGATGAGCCGTCGCGTAACCCTTGGGTGTCAGGCCGGTGACGGCTTTAAACACCCGATGGAAGTGGAAACTGCTCAGTCCTGCGGCATCAGCCAGTTCACTCAATGCCGGAAGCGTCGGTGCGTTTTCAATGTGGCGGCATGCGGCAGCGACAGTGGCGGCATGTTGCGCTGCGACATCGCTTTGATCCTTCGTAGCACGCTTGCTCGGTCGGTATCCGGCAGCCTGCGCTTGTTCGGCGGTATCGAAAAATTCGACGTTCTGCGGCTTGGGCAAACGCGCCAGGCTACTGGGGTTGCAGTAGATGCCCGTGGTTTTCACCGCGTAGACAAACTGCCCGTCTGCCTTGGGATCGCGGGCGACAACGGCAGCCCAGCGCGGATCGGTTTCGGCGTTGATCGGGTTCGATTGACTGCTCATGGCTCATGTCCGTTGAGGGATTTACTGAACGTTAACCCGCGTGACAGTGGCATCGCACTCCGGCGCTTGCGGTCGAACTCGCAGCGTTCAGGCTGCAGTGCGGAACGTGAAGTTGATGCGTTGCTCACCCAGTCGCGGATGGGTTCCCGCCTTGATCGGCAGCACGCCGTGGTAACGCAAGCGATCGACACCACCCCACACCACGATGTCGCCGTGCAGCAATGGAATGCGCTGGCTTTTATCGCCGCGCTCAAAACCGCCGAACAGGAACATCGCCGGCAGACCCAGCGATACCGAAACGATGGGCGCCCCATAGTCATGTTCGTCTTTGTCCTGATGCAAAGACATCTTCGCCCCGGGAATATATCGATTGATCAGGCAGGAGTCAGGCACGAAGTCCGAAAATCCGGCCTCACAGGCGGCCGATCGTGCCAGCTGCAAGAACACCTCGGGCATCGCCGGCCAGGGTTTTCCCGTCTGCGGATCGTGGCGGGTGTACCGGTATCCGCTGCGGTCAGTGGTCCAGCCGAGCGTGCCGCAACTGCTCAGGGCAACTGACATGGTAAAGCCGCCCGGCGTGACCATCTGGCGAAACGGAGCCGCGATGAGGACGTCTTCCAGAGCAGGCAACACGCGGTCCAGCCAGGGTAAGGCGAACCCTCTGAGCACGCAGGACTGTTCGCCGATCTTCACGCATTTGGGCTGTTGTTCTGGCTCGGCATCGGTGAACAGGTCGAACGTATGCGGGTTCATAAGCTCATAGCGCATCGTGAAAGATGATTCCAAGGGTATGCCGTTTTCCGCTGTGCAGGCGACTGACGCCGTGACGCAGCGTCACCCGGTAATAGTCGCGAACGCCTTTGACCGGTCGCTGGTTGACGGCAAATATCAGCCCGTCGCCTTTTTTCAGACCAATGACCATCGGACGTGACTGCATGCGCGGGCGCTGTTCGGTCATTACAAACTCGCCACCGTTGAAGTCCTGTGCCGGGTCTGACAGCACAACTGCCACTTGCAGTGGGAAGACGTGTTCGCCATACAAGTCCTGATGCAAACAGTTGTAGTCCCCTGGCCCATATTGCAGCAACAAGGGTGTCGGACGCTTCTGACCGGCGGCATGACATTGATCAAGAAAGTCTTGATGGGATTCAGGAAAGCGCGAAGGCAGGCTCATCTGCGCATGCCAGCGATTGGCGATAGGGACCAGTCGTGGATAGAGCGCGCTGCGCAAGCGGGCTACGAGATCGGGTAACGGATAAGCAAAATACTTGTACTCGCCACGACCGAAACCGTGGCGAGCCATCACGATCTCTGAGCGAAATGGCTCGGATTGACCGTACAAGGCGCTCACTTCATCGCACGCCTTGCGGCTCAACAGAGACGGGATGAGCGCATAGCCATCCTCGTCCAGCTGCTGTTCCAGCCCGGGCCAGTCCAGCTTGTCCAGGTAGCGCTCGCTCATTGCCGATCCTCGATGCTTGAGGTGACCAGCTTAAGAGGTGGGAATGGCTTGCGCACTCTGACACTTGCGGTCGAACTCAGGCGTCGGGTTCACTCAAAGCGCTGATTAGAGCGCTTTGCTGACGCTGATTTCGCTGATGACATCGTCGCCAGGACCGTGGAGAGCGTCCAGCGCCGCTTTGGCCTCTTCAGCCGTACCATTTTCCAGTTGCGCAAACTCGAAGCGGCGTTCGCCATTGAGTTTGTATTTGATGACGTATTTGGTCGTTTGAGCCACGTTCATTTGCCTTTCTTTATATCGGTCTGTCTCTCAGCTCAGTTTAGTGCTGGAGCGACGGATGATTTTGATCGAATGAGTCAGCGTGGGTTTGCGGGTAACACTGATGGGGCGGCGGTTGACCGTGTCGATCGTAATGTTCCAGAAACCGGTGCTCGGCGCCGTGATGCGAGCCGGGAATGTATCGAACGCGCCGCCGTGATAGGTATGACGACCGCCATTTTTGAAGCTGCGGAAGTTGGCGTCGTTCATTAAACGGATGTTGCACGTTTGGGAGCATTGAATGACGACGATGTCGTCTTCGTTGAGGTGCTCGCGCTGATGGATAAATTTCATGGGGCGCCTCCAGAAGGGCTTTTTCTACAAAATCAAAACGATAGCATGGGTCAATGGCGCGCAGTTTATCAGCCCGTACAGCTAATTATCCGGCCGGGAAGGGTCCTGAAGGCAATAAAAGCAGTAATTGTGCATTCGAAGCGCAATATCCCGGAGAAAAAACGCCATTGCGCTGTCCGACAGTCTTTATCGGAGGTTTTGTATGAAGTGGGGTTACTGGGTTCTGCCGTGGGCGTTGGCGATGAGTGGTTGTGCAAGTGTCACCGATATCAACGAGTCGCTGCCGACCATGAACGTGATTTCAGGCAAGAAACCCCATGAGTATTCCGAGTGCCTGAGCCAGAAGCTGGCCGAAAGCCGAGGCGCCTTGCAAATCGAACCCCACAAGGACGGCGAGCGAGTGATTGTGCCGCAGAAGTTTTCCTCGGGGCCGGCCGCCGTCATCGATATCGAAGAACGCTCTGGCGGCAGCAGCATCAAGTTGCATGAGAGCATGTCCAACGTTCCGGTACGTCCCCGAGATGTCAGCGATGCCGTGAACGCGTGCATTTCCGGCTGATAGACTGTCGAGCGTTATCGATGCCGTCCGGGCGAGGTTTGGGCGGCATTGTCATTTATGGAGTCGAGTATGAAGCGAGAGCGGGTACGGGAATGCCATGCAGAGGGTCTGATCTCTGCGACCCATGTGATTCAGAGTCCGGCTGACCCCGGCGAATGGATCGTGTTTTTCAAAAAAAGCGCCGGTCGCAGTTTTTTTCTGGTCGATGAAAACGACGAAGTCGAATCCTTCGTCAGTCTCGACGAGCTGATCGAGACCATACGCGGTCTGGGGATCAAATTCGCCGAGATTCACATGTAGGGCAGGGCGCCTTACTTGCAGACCACCACGACACTGCGGTTCTTGTAGTTCCCTACGTCGGCGCCAAGGGTCTTTTCGCTTTCCTTGAGTGAAGGCGTTCCATCGGTGCCGACAATCCGGTAGCCGGTGCCCGCGCAAGAGGCTTCTGCTTTTTCGTAACAAGCGGCCCAGGAGTTGGCTTCTCCAGAGCAATCAATTGCCAGGCCTTGCTCGCCATTGTTCAGGTACGTTTGTTCGGAGGTCGCGCAGCCGGTCAGGGCCAGTAATGCGATCAAAGGCAAAAATTTTGTCATGTCGTGGTCGTCGTCAGGGGGTAGGCCAGGGTTATGACAGCGCCGCAGGCAAAAGGTTATAGCGAAAGGCCACTTCTTCGCGGGCGCTCACAAAAAAGCCCTGCACGATGGCAGGGCTACGATCGTGCACGGGACGATCAGTTCTTGTCCTTGCCGCGTCGCTTGGGTTCCGGATGTTCCAGTTGCAACACCGATGCCACTTCGATTGCCATCGCTTCGGAAGGGAAAGGACCGGCGATATTTTCACCGCCGACGCTGTCGACCCACCATTGGCCATCTTTAGCCTTGTTGATCAGGTACCCGTTGACGCTTTTTGCTGCCGACATCTATTTGCCTCGTTGGCTGGTTCAATTGCGCCATGATAGCGCCAAACGCACGCAATCGGTGCTGATGAGGTTGAGGCGCGGGGTTTATGTCGGTGGGGCGCGTGCAATTCTGCGAGTCTCTGCTATCCCTAAGAGCTGCGCAGCTGACTGCGTAACCCACGGGGAACTATCCGAGCAAATATTTCTCTATGTTGGCATCGGTTAGCCAGCGCTGGGCATTGTAAGGTGCTCACTGGCTGATTAGACTGCGCCGAAACTCGTACACACAGCCCTTTCAAGGACTTTTATGATCAAGAAATGCTTGTTCCCAGCAGCCGGTTACGGTACTCGCTTCCTGCCAGCGACTAAAGCCATGCCTAAAGAAATGCTGCCGGTGGTGAACAAGCCACTGATCCAGTACGGCGTTGAAGAGGCCCTGGATGCGGGCTTGACCGAAATCTCCATCGTCACCGGTCGTGGCAAGCGCGCCCTGGAAGACCATTTCGACATCAGCTATGAACTGGAAAACCAGATCAAGGGCACCGACAAGGAAAAATACCTGGTCGGCATTCGCAAGCTGCTCGACGAGTGCTCGTTCTCCTATACCCGTCAGACCGAAATGAAAGGCCTGGGCCATGCGATTCTGACTGGCCGTCCGCTGATTGGCGACGAACCGTTCGCCGTGGTGCTCGCGGACGACCTGTGCGTCAACCTCGACGGTGACGGCGTGCTGACCCAGATGGTCAAGCTGTACAAGCAGTTCCGCTGCTCGATCGTGGCCATCCAGGAAGTCGACCCGCAAGAGACCAACAAGTACGGCGTGATCGCTGGCGAGATGATCCGCGACGACATCTACCGTGTCCACAGCATGGTTGAAAAGCCAAAGCCTGAAGATGCACCGTCAAACCTGGCCATCATCGGCCGCTACATCCTGACCCCGGACATCTTCGACCTGATCGAACAGACCGAGCCAGGCAAGGGTGGCGAAATCCAGATCACCGACGCCCTGATGAAACAAGCCCAGAACGGTTGTGTGATGGCCTACAAGTTCAAAGGCAAGCGTTTCGACTGCGGCGGAGCTGAAGGTTACATCGATGCGACCAATTTCTGCTTCGAGAACTTCTACAAGGCGGGTAAGGCTTACTGATAGTTTGTGAAGCTTTATTGAATTCAATCGCGAACTTAAACGTAATGCCAGATTCTAGATTGGTATTAAAATTCTAAAAAAATGCTCCGTTGCATTCGCTCGGAGCATTTTTTATGTCAGTCCGCTTGGTAAGCGTTTCAAAGAACAATCTAGCGTTTAAACCTCGTGTCCATTTTTGTATTCCAACTTCAAATATTTCCCACTACAAACGATGGGGTCATAAGTACGCAAGGATTTCAGAAGCAGGCATGGTCAGCGGCTCAGTTTTACAGATTCGCAAGAAATTAGTCCGCAAACGATAGGGAGGGGTAGGCGTTCCGGGCGGTGGTGTGAACTGCGGTATGAAGGTAGCGAAGAGTCATTCGATTTTATTGTTTTTTTTTGACGTTTGACTCTTCACTTATCGCGAGGATTTTAATATCAGCTCTAACTACAGCTTCAATCCCATCTGAGGTTGGTCTCTCATAAATAGGGTTTCGACTTGTTTTGTTTAGGTGGGTTGAGCGGATATAGTGTTTCGACTCTTGGTCTGGCTATCAGTATTGTTGCGTTTGGCTGGATCAGTAGAGAGCGTTACGATCAAATCGTGTGTTCGATCACAGTTTGCAGTGTCCACATTCTCAAAGTACAAAGGCATCCTGGATTGAGCGCATTGGCGAGCACGTGATGCAAAGTCCTCCATGTTGGATAGATTTTCACTGAGGTCCTCTATCGTGCTGCAATGAAGTCCGGGCAGCTCAGAGTTGGTATCAATGAAAGCACCTTCTTGGAAGCCATACTCAGCTTCGTCGAAAGTGAAGAAGGCGACGGGGATGTCAATATAAACCGCATCAAAACATATCGAAGAGTAGTCAGTTACTAATACATAAGCAGAGCACAGCGCTTCTTGTACGTTTTCAATATCGATGACGTTGTCGACAAACTCTCTGAAATACTCCACATGATGACCAATAATTGGATGTGAAACCAATACGGCTCGTTTTCCGCTCTGTTGGCATGCGCGTCGAATGCGTTGCATTGCATCAGACCACATTTTATAAAAGTCAGTATTATAAAACTCTTCCCCGTTCATTTTATCCAAGCCCCTACGCCATGTGGGGAATATTAGAACGTCGTTCCGCTCGCCTATGACGTTTTTCGACATCGCCATCAGGTTGTCAAGACGGGGCATGCCGACTACATGAACAGAGGCGAGTGGGTAATCACAAGCGATGGAAACGGAGCGCTGTTCACGTTCAGAACAAACTGCAAACGCATCAAACTGCCTCTTCGAGGAGTGATAAGACGGCATACTATTTTTCAGAGCTGTCACCCCGTGTTGTAAAAACAACGTTTTCGGGCCGCGATCTGATCGGCTTATCCATGGCAAAATGGGAAGGACATAATTTGGGTGGTGAGTGAAGGCTACACATTTAGCCTGTAGAGATAGCTCAAAGTGTTTCTTGCTTCCAAATTTGACGAATCTGTAACCGCTGACTCCGCAACTTTCTTCACCGACATACCAATACTCAATTTCTCGAGAGGAGTTAGCGCGTTGAAATAGGCGTAACCCGTTGTCTCGTGCGGCATTGGTGTATTCACCAATGAGGCAAACAGGTGTGTCAGATAGTGTTTTTTCCTTTCTGGCTTTATCTATGCTTTTGATGGCAAACTTTTTATCAAAATCGTAGATGTCAATGCGGACGTTGTTAGCCACCACATCCATATATGCATGGATGGCTCGGTCGGCTATTTCAAGTAAGCCATTTTTCTTGGAGAATGTCTGGTTGAACGGAAATAATCCAGTACTTCTTTCGCCAATATGTATTATTGCGGTATAGATAGAGCTTATTAAGTCTTGCCATGGTAATTCAACTACGCACTTGAACTTATAAGCTTTCTCATTTCTGTAAGTAGAATATGAGTTGGCTGTACGTCCCCAGACTCGATGCGCATCTACAATTTCAAGCGGGAAATCCCAAGAAAATCCACCGTCACGGAATTTTCGTATTGTTAGCGATGCACCGACAGGGTCATAGTTGGTGATTAACACACCTTCAAATATCAACTTGCCTTTATCGGCCGAAACTGTGCGTATGAAGGCTCGCTGTATCCATTCCTTTGGGTTTTCGGCTAGATCGTAGGTGGCGTATAAGTGGTAGGGTGAAAAACTCCAACCTTCTGGTAGTTTTAATTGCGAGTTGTATGGATTCAGAGCGCGAACCCAGCTTTTATTTTTTTCAATAAAAAAGCGGCCGCCTGAAATTAATTCGTCTGCAGGTATTATAAGCTTGTAGATAAACAACTGATCATCGGCGTAACATACCGACGTGGGCCATGATTGTCTTTTTTTGCCTCTGGGTCTGTTGAATATTCTCTCAGGAATCCCATTTTGTTTATCTGTAACAGCGTATATGAAGAAGCTGTCTTCATGGTGACTAATATCTATTAGAAAATGCGAGTCAGGAGCCGTGCTAAGGTCGGACGCCTCTTTGTCCTCTCGCAGTAAAAATGATGTAATGATCTGCCTTGTTCGCTCGTCCTTCATTGTGGCACTCCTTCTGATTCAATCAATTCTTGCTTGTTGAGGCGTATAAATTTTCGGTCGCATTTTCGCAGCATCGTCTTGGTCTCCTGGCTTATTTTTGAAGCTTTCATAAGCAGGTTATGCGCTTCCATTCATGTGGATTATTTACGAATGTCAGACAGTTTTCGTTCCCAATTGAGTGCGTGACTGATGATCTGGTCAAGGTTTGCATATTGTGGTCGCCAAGGTAGAGCGGTCATGATGGCGCGATTGTCGGAAATGAGTGAGTCTGGATCTCCAGCGCGGCGCGCTTCAACATGCCGATCAATTTTCATTTCAGTTACGCGATCTACTGCGTCTAGAACCTCAAGTACGGAAAAGCCTCGGCCATAACCACAGTTTAATGTGTAGTTACGTTCAGGCGTTTTTAACAGTGCCTCTAGTGCAAGAACGTGTGCGTTTGCTAGGTCGGACACGTGGATGTAATCACGCACGCCAGTTCCATCCGGGGTGTCAAAATCATTGCCGAATACTGACACGTGACTTCGTTTGCCGAGTGCTGCCTCTACGGCAACTTTTATTAGGTGCGTAGCACCCTCAGTCGATTGCCCGCTTCGTGCGAGAGGGTCTGCGCCAGCAACGTTAAAATAACGCAATACGCAAAAATTCAGAGGATGGGCTTTCGATACGTCAGCCAGCATCATCTCTGTCATCAGTTTCGACATGCCGTAAGGATTGATTGGAATCTTAGGGCTTTCCTCGCTGACCGGGCTTTGCGTCGGAATACCATAGGTTGCCGCTGTCGAAGAAAATATGAAATGAGCGACACCGCATTGGACTGCAGTTTCAATAAGATCTCGGCTTTTAGAACTGTTATTGGAGTAGTATTTCAGTGGGTTTTCCACTGACTCCGGAACGATAATTGAGCCAGCAAAGTGCATGATCGCGCCAATATTTTGTTCGCGTAGCAGTTTTTCAACTAAAGGTTTGTCGGATATATCGCCCTCAACAAAGTGCACTCCATCAGGTACGGCCCATCGAAAACCAGTGGTCAGGTTATCAATAACGGCGACGGGGTAACCCTCGTCGAGAAGCGCTAGTACCGCGTGACTACCTATGTAGCCTGCACCGCCCGTTACTAGAATTTTCGGCTTCATGGCCATACGTGTTCGATCCTTGTGATTTATTTATCTCACTGTGCATGCAAAATGACATTACACGGGTGACTAAAGCTAATTGATGATTTGCTCTTTTTTGACGCCAATAAAGCGTTGACAATTGTTGGCTGTATTTCTTATTGTAACACTGCGAGGCAACCAAATGCCTTGCGTCGCGTTGATGCTAGGCAGTCATTTAGTAGATAAAAAGTATCGACAGAAAGGGCATGGATCACCCTCTCTGGAATGTATGTATCGATGCAGGATTACTCAGTAAGGCCAGTCGCTCGTCCCAACACCATTGTCTGCACAATAGGCCCGATAATTTTCTGCCATTCATACACGGCGGCATTGGTGACATAAATAGTGTCATCCGGCTTAACCATGACCTGGCGGGCATAGAAAATAGCGGCAGGGTCGCGCATATCGATGCGCATCACAGTCGGCTTGTTACTGTTTTCACCCATACGGAATACGAACACGCCTTGAGGGTTTGCATTCGCTTCTTTAAGGCCGCCAACCGAACCCAAGGCATCCAGCAAGCTGGCGTTTTGAGCCGGCAGGTCGTGAAGGCCGGGCTCACTCACAGCTCCCATCGCAACGAATCGCTGACGTGCACGATCCAGTACCACTTCCGAGTTCGGGCGCAGCATCATGTTGTTGCCTGCCAACACGTCTTCGTAGTTGAACTGCTGAACCTGGCTGCCGGTGCGCACGGTAACGTTGACCAAGTGTGGTTCCAGTACCGGACCGCCAGCCTGGTTAACGGCATCAAGAAGAGTCAGCGGGCCTTGCAGGGTACTGAAGCGGCCAGGCGATTTGACGGCGCCTGCTACCAGTACCGAGCCCGAGAGGTCGCCAACCAGTTCTACGTGGGTTTGCACATCGGTGGTTACGCCTTTCAGTTGCTTGCGGATCATGTCCTCAACCTGGTTGAGTGTCATGCCGGCGACGAACTGACGACCGACGTAAGGCAGGGAGATCATCCCCTGGTCGTCGATGCGGGTTTTCAGCTGGGTGCCGCCGGTGGACAGTGGGGCGAACACTGCCGAGCCTTCCGGTGCGTTGTCGGTGATCAGCACGTTGAGGGTGTCACCTGCCATCAACCGGACCGATGTGGGCACTGGCTTGGCAACGCTTGCCTGCACAGGGCGCACTTCGCCACGCATGTACGGGGCGATGGTGTTGGCGTTGATCTCGACCAGGTTGTAAGCGCTGTTTTGCTCTTTGCTTTCGATGTCGCCCTTGTAAGGGCCGGCACCGGACAGGGTGCCGCCGCACCCTGCCAACGTCAGGGTCATCAGCATCAAGCCCGTAACAGCGCTGTTTCGCATGCTCAAGTTCAGGGGGCGAAGGGGCAGGCCAGGAATGGATTTAATCACGATGATCCTCGATCGATGCAATTAGGAAGCGGGTGATACCGTAGAGCAGCAGCAGGGCCAGGAAGATGGTCGCCAGGTTGTAGAGGCGCTCTGGGTATGTGGCCATCTGTGGGGTGTTCGGGCTGACGACGGTGACCAGGGTGCGGATTTTCTTGCTGGCTTCGATACGGGCGTTGTCGAGTGCGGAAACGGCGGTCTTGTAGGTTTCTTCGGCGATGCCCGCATCCAGCGTCAGTTGCTGGAAGCGCGAGGCGACGACGTTGAGTTGCTCGCCATCGGGTGCAGACACCAGCAAGCGTTTTTCGGCATTCAGCTGTTCGCGAATGGCGTTCACGCGCTGCTGCTGTTGCTTGACCTGAGGTGAATCCGGGCGAAGCTTGTAGAGCATCTGGGTGAGCACGGCGCGTTCTTTGGAGTGCTCGCCTTCGAGGGTGTCGATGATGCTGGCGCGGCCCTGGGCCGAGCTTTTACCGTCCAGGACCTTGTTGCGGTTCTGGAAGGACAGCAGCTCTTCCTTGCGTTGGGTGTAGTTCTTTTTCGCGCCTTCCAGTTCGACTTGGGCGAAGCGCATTTGCTCGCGGGCGATGCTGTGGGAAACTTCGTTCACGAAGTGTTCGCTGGCTTCCAGAATGGTCTTGACCATCTGCTCGGCCAGTTCCGGGCTGAACGCCTGTACTTCGACTTTCAACAGGCCGGTGGTTTCGTCGTAGTGCGCCGAGACCATGCTCTGGTAGTACTCGAGCAGATCCTCGCGCCTGGTGTCGGCATCCAGCCAGAAGAACGGGTCATTGCGTTGCTTGCTGTATTGCTCGACCCAGTGCAGGCGGTCCTCCAGCAGCTGCATCATGTCCATCGAGACGATGTATTCGCGCAGGTAGAGGGTTTCTTCCCGGGACGCCGGATTGGTGCCGCTGATCAGCATGCCCAGGCCGGGCATCTGGGCAGCAGGGTTGTTGCCATCCTGGCGAACGACCACCTGCGCGGAGCTGACATAGCGATCCACAGCGAAAAAGCTGTAGTAGACGACGGCCAGGACCATCGGTAGCACGATCAGCCCCAGCGTCAGGCGCCAGCCTTTGAATTTACCCGTACTGCTCATATGCACTCGTATCCTTGAAATGAAACTGTCACGCCACGGTCAGGCGATCAGGTGTTGTAGGCCTTGATGCCTTCATCGACATCGTCATAGATCTGCACCCCGCCATCGCGCACCAGCAGCACGACGTCACAGAGCTTCTTGATTTCGGGCATGTTGTGGGAGACCAGCACCACCTTGGATTTCTGCAGGCGCGCTTTGAAAACTTCGGCGCACTTGCGCTTGAATTGCGCGTCCCCCACCGACATCACTTCGTCGATCAGGTAGTAGTCGAAGTCGAAGGCCATGCTCAGGCCGAAAGCCAGGCGCGAGCGCATGCCGGAGGAATAGGTCTTGACCGGCTCATCGATCCAGTCACCGATCTCGGCGAAGTCTTGAACGTAAGCAACTTTCTGGCGCATGGCGTCGCCTTCGGCGCCATAGACCCGGCTGACGAACTTGATGTTTTCACGGCCGCTCATGCTGCCTTGGAAACCACCGGACAGGCCCACGGGCCAGGAAACGCTCTTGTCGGTGACGATGGTGCCGGAGTCCGGCACGTCGGCGCCGCCCAGCAGGCGCATCAAGGTCGACTTGCCGGCGCCATTGCGGCCGATCAGGCCGATGTTTTTGCCAGGGGGGAGCTTCAGCGACAGGTCGCGAAACACGTGGCGACGCCCTTTGGGGGTCAGGTACGACTTGGTGATATTTCTGAGCTCGAACACTGGAAGCCTGCGGTTAGCCGTTCTTGGTGGAGATCAAATGCAATCGACGAACCCGATAAGTACCCAGGGACACGAAGAGCAAGACCAGGGTGAACGCGATCACGTAGTTCAGCGACACACCGTCGACTGGCACGTAGTGCGGGAATACCTCGGCGCGAATCAATTCCAGCAGGTGCAGGAAAGGATTGAGCAGCAGCACGGGCAACATGGCGTGTGGTAGGTAGGAGGCGGGGATGAGCACGCCCGACATGAAATACAGCGGGAAAAACATCATCCGTATAAAGAGCGTGCTACTGGGCATGGCGTGGGCGATCAGCGACAGCAGCATGCCCAGGCCAAAGGAAAACAGCAGACCCAGCAGGATAATCAGCATCCACTCGATGGGCGATTTGATCGACATGTCGAAGCCGTACCAGGCGAAGCCAAACATCAGAATGACGTAGACGGTCGCGGAAATACTGAATTCCACCAGTACACGAGCGATAAAGGTGTCGAGGGGCTTGATCTGTTTATAGGCAAACAGCGAGCGGTTTTCCTTGGGGCTATTCATCAGGCGCAACGCGGTGTTACGAAATAGCAAGAAGGGGGTGAGACCTACCAATACGAAAACCGGATATTCGAGTCCGGGCACCGATCGGCCACGAATGATGGCAAACACCACACTTATTATCAGCAGGTGGCAAATGGGCTCGATCAGCGTCCAGATAGCCCCCATCCGTCGCTGGCCAAAACGCGAGCGTGCTTCACGCAGGACCAAGGCAAAAATGACGGATTTTTTGATTTGCAGGGGAGAGCGGGGCTTAAGCATGATTTACCGCACAGCACAACGGCGCGATAAACGCGTTGCTTGAATTCATTTTCAGAGGACTTTCTGTCGATGTGTGACAGAGTGCTTCCATTCGTGGGGCGGGAGGTTAAACGCTGGGCCAGACAAGAGTCAAGCCGCATGGTTCCCTGCCGATAATCGGTGGGTTCTGCCAAAACTCAGGGCATTTTGTAGGTGTCTGATCCCTTGGAGAATTTTCGGTTTGTTCGAGCGCGCAACGATTTAACTGGCGAGCATTGGATAGGTGAACAATCCGAAATGCAGCAGGTTCAAGCCGAAGTGGGTGGCAATGGCCGCCGCCAGGCCACCGAACCGATAAGCCATTCCATAACCGACGCCTGCCAGGGTAGCCAGCAATACCCACTCCCAGCCAGCTCCCCAATGAACCAGGCCGAACAGCAGTGAGGCAATCAGCAAGGCCAGATTCTCACCGTGTTGCAGGTGTTTGAAGCGCCGACTCAGGCCACCCTGCAGATAGCCACGAAACAGCGCTTCTTCTACTAATGTCACCAGCAGCAGGTTGTTGTTCATCCACAGCCAGGCCTGATCGGGCCATTTCGGCGAAAACTCGACGATCCCCAGCAGGCAGGCGCCCCCCAGGGTGACGATTGCCGTCAGGCTCAAGGCGCCGGTGCTTGCCTTGACGGTTTGCAGCAATGAATGACGGCCGTTGATCCAGGGACACACGAGCAACAACCAGAAGCCGATCAGCGGTTTGTCGAGGTTGAGGTTCATCGTGAAGGGGGCTGCGTTGTCGGTGAAGCGTTCGTGGTCGATCATTCTGGCATTGTAGAAACCTGGCCATATATGGAAGGCCAGGGTGAGTGCCAGGAGGATAAACAGGGCGTGGCCGAAATAGCGGACGTAGCGGATGTTTTGTTGGCGGACGGAAAAACCGGCGAGCAGCAGGAGAATGATTGCAATGCTGGCCTGGGCCGTGAGTTCTCCGTAGGTGAGCGCAAGCACATAGCCGGCCGAGAGTAAGGTGAGGTATGGCCAGGGCATTACGAGCATGGGTCATCCGAATTGACTGGTGGGGCACCTTTAGTGGGGCATTTAGGCAGATATACCCGTGAGTCAGCAACAAGGTCGCTGACTTTTTTCCTTAACATGAAATGTGTAGAACCAAACCTGTGACTACGTTTATAGGTGCCTGACGTTCATTCGAAAGGCGCGCTGCCGGATCATCCTGAATCAGGGAACGCACATGACTACTTGGCCCGTAATTGCCGTGACATTGTTGATGCTGCTGCCGTTGATGGTTCTTGTTACTTCGATACAGGGTTGGGCTCACCATTTCAAAATTGAAGGCGATACCGAGTACTAGCCGCCGTCGTGCAAAGTCCTGTTGCTTCCTGTCGTGAGTTTCAAACACACGGATGTGTTACTCCAACTAACGTACGGCCTCTGTCGGCGCGAGCCTGCACATCATCGTCGTGAACGTTTACGCGTGCGGCCTGACTGAACGCGGCGCTTTTGAGTGCATCGCGAGCAAGCTTGCTCCTACAGTCAGTGGGCAGCATCAGTTAGGTGGGGCACCGATGTATCCCCCTGTAGGAGCGAGCCTGTTCGCGATGGTCGTGAACGATTACGCGTGCTGCCTGACTGTAGGCGGCGTTCTTGAAGGCATCGCGAGCAAGCTTGCTCCTACAGGGGGCAGTGGGGCGCTTCCCGGTCAGGATGCAATCAGCTGTCGCAACACGTAATGCAATATTCCTCCCGACTTGAAGTACTCCACTTCATTGAGCGTATCAATCCGGCACAGCACCTCGATTTTCTCCTGGCTGCCGTTCTCGCGTGTGATCACCAGTGTCAGGTTCATCCGCGGTGTCAGTTCGACGCCGGTCAAGCCGAGGATGTCCAGGGTTTCCCGGCCAGTCAGGTTCAGGCTCTTGCGGTTCTGGTCGAGCTTGAACTGCAACGGCAGCACGCCCATGCCCACCAGGTTGGAGCGGTGGATCCGCTCGAAGCTTTCGGCGATGACGGCTTTGACTCCCAGCAGATTGGTGCCCTTGGCGGCCCAGTCGCGGCTTGAACCGGTGCCATATTCCTGGCCGGCGATCACCACCAGGGGTGTGCCCGCGGCCTGATAACGCATGGCGGCGTCGTAGATCGGCATCTTTTCCATGGTCGGGATGTAGAAGGTATTACCGCCTTCCTCACCGCCGAGCATTTCGTTGCGAATGCGGATGTTGGCAAAGGTGCCGCGCATCATGACTTCATGGTTGCCACGCCGCGAGCCATAGGAGTTGAAGTCCCGAGGCTCAACACCCTTGTCGCGCAGGTATTGCCCTGCCGGGCTGTCGGCCTTGATGTTGCCGGCCGGGGAGATGTGGTCGGTGGTTACCGAGTCGCCAAGCAATGCGAGAATCCGCGCCCCGGAGACGTCCCTGACCACGGGCGGTGGGCCACCGATGTCGTCGAAGAACGGCGGATGCTGGATATAGGTCGAATCGTCCTGCCAGACATAGGTCGCCGCCTGTGGGACTTTGATCGCTTGCCATTGTTCGTCACCGGCAAACACTTCGGCGTATTCCTTGTGGAACATGGCGGTGTTGACCTGGTTCACCGCGTCGGCGATTTCCTGGCTGCTCGGCCAGATGTCCTTCAGGTAAACCGGGTTGCCCTCATTGTCTTCGCCCAGGGGCTCGCGGCTGATGTCGATCCGCACCGTCCCTGCCAGCGCATAGGCCACCACCAACGGCGGGGAGGCCAGCCAGTTGGTTTTGACCAATGGATGCACGCGGCCTTCGAAGTTTCGGTTGCCCGACAGCACCGATGCCACGGTGAGGTCGGCTTGCTGGATGGCTTTTTCGATCGGCTCAGGCAATGGTCCCGAGTTGCCGATACACGTGGTGCAGCCGTAACCGACCAGGGCAAAACCCAGTTCATCGAGGTAGTGCGTGAGGCCGGCGGCCTTGTAGTAGTCGGTGACGACTTTCGAGCCGGGCGCCAGTGAGCTTTTCACCCATGGCTTGCGCTTGAGGCCCTTTTCCACGGCTTTCTTCGCCACCAGGCCGGCGGCCATCATCACGCTCGGGTTCGAGGTATTGGTGCAGGAGGTGATCGCGGCGATGACCACGGCACCGTTTTTCAGGCGATAGGTCTGGCCGTCGTAGTTGTAATCCGCTTCGCCGGCGAGATCCGCGTTGCCTACGGCGACACCGCCGCCGCCCTCGCTTTCGAGTCGACCTTCTTCCTTGCTGGTGGGCTTGAATTGCAGGTCGATGAAGTCGCTGAAGGCTTGGGCGACGTTGGGTAGCGACACGCGGTCCTGTGGACGTTTCGGCCCGGCCAGGCTCGCTTCGACGCTGGCCATGTCCAGCGCGAGGCTGTCGGTGAACACCGGTTCCTGTCCCGCGATACGCCACAGGCCTTGGGCCTTGCTGTAGGCCTCGACCAGTTTCACCGTGGCGTCGGGGCGGCCGGACAGGCGCAGGTAGCCCAGGGTCACCTCGTCCACCGGGAAGAAGCCGCAGGTGGCGCCATATTCCGGAGCCATGTTGGCGATGGTTGCACGGTCGGCCAGCGGCAGGTCGGCGAGGCCATCACCGAAGAACTCGACGAACTTCCCCACCACGCCTTTTTTGCGCAGCATCTGCGTCACCGTCAGTACAAGGTCGGTGGCGGTGATGCCTTCCTTCAGTTTGCCGGTGAGCTTGAAACCGATCACTTCCGGAATCAGCATCGACACCGGTTGCCCGAGCATCGCCGCCTCCGCCTCGATACCGCCGACGCCCCAGCCGAGTACGCCGAGGCCGTTGATCATGGTGGTGTGGGAGTCGGTGCCGACCAGCGTGTCGGGAAACGCATAGGTACGGCCATCCTCGTCCTTGGTCCACACCGTGCGCCCCAGGTATTCCAGATTGACCTGATGGCAGATGCCGGTGCCCGGTGGCACCACGCTGAAATTATCGAAAGCACTTTGGCCCCAGCGCAGAAAGGCATAACGTTCGCCGTTGCGCTGCATTTCAATGTCGACGTTCTGCTCAAAGGCGCTGCTGGTGGCAAACTTGTCGACCATCACCGAGTGGTCGATCACCAGGTCGACGGGGGAGAGCGGGTTGATCCGCTGGGGATCGCCGCCAGCCTTGGCCATCGCCGCACGCATGGCGGCCAGGTCGACCACGGCGGGCACGCCGGTGAAGTCTTGCATCAGGACTCGCGCCGGGCGGTACTGGATTTCTCGGTCGGAGCGACGCTCCTTGAGCCAGGCGGCAATCGCCTTGAGGTCGGCACCGGTGACGGTTTTTTCGTCTTCCCAACGCAGCAGATTTTCCAGCAGCACTTTCAGTGACATCGGTAACCTGTCCAGATCGCCCAGGCTTTTGGCAGCTTCGGGCAGACTGAAATAGTGGTAGGTCTTGTCGTCGACTTGCAGGGTCTTGAGCGTTTTCAAACTATTAACGGACGGCATTACGATCACTCCTGTGAGTCCGCACGGCTACGGACTGAGGGGACGGGCAGAGCATTAAACCTAGCCCTGTTTTCGGTAGCTGGCTAATAACTGGACTCTATGGGCAAGTTCAAGGTTCCGAACTCGGCTATCATGCGCGGGTTTTCATGACAGGCTTTGCTTCAACGCAAGTCTGGGCATCGCGCAGTGGCTGAAATTCGTCGCCATTGCCCAGGAGTAAGAATGAACACCCTTTTTATGCATTGCCGGCCGGGCTTCGAAGGTGAAGTCTGTTCCGAGATTTCCGACCTCGCCGCGCGCTTGAACGTGGCCGGTTATGCCAAGGCGAAAACCGCCAGTGCCTGCGCCGAATTTGTCTGCACCGAAGAAGACGGCGCCGAGCGCCTGATGCGCGGCCAGCGTTTCGCCGATCTCATCTTCCCGCGCCAGTGGGCCCGGGGGATCTTCATCGATCTGCCGGAAACCGACCGTATCAGCGTGATCCTCGCCCATATGGCGGACTTTCCGTTGTGCGGCAGCCTGTGGCTGGAGATGGTCGATACCAACGATGGCAAAGAGCTGTCGAACTTCTGCAAGAAATTCGAAGTGCACCTGCGTAAAGCGCTGATGGCCGCCGGCAAACTGGTGGAAGACGCGCACAAGCCACGCCTGTTGCTGACTTTCAAAAGTGGCCGTGAAGTGTTCATGGGGCTGGCGGAGTCGAACAACTCGGCGATGTGGCCGATGGGTATCCCGCGTTTGAAGTTCCCGCGTGAGGCGCCGAGCCGTTCGACGCTCAAGCTGGAGGAAGCGTGGCACCATTTCATTCCGCGTGATCAGTGGGACGAACGTCTGCATAGCGACATGACCGGTGTCGATCTCGGTGCCGCGCCGGGTGGCTGGACCTGGCAACTGGTCAACCGCGGCATGCTGGTCACTGCCATCGATAACGGACCGATGGCCGAAAGCCTTATGGACACGGGACTGGTACAGCACTTGATGGCCGACGGTTTCACCTTCAAGCCCAAGCAACCGGTGGACTGGATGGTCTGCGACATCGTCGAGAAACCGGCGCGCAATGCCGCGATGCTCGAAGAGTGGATCGGCGACGGGCATTGCCGCGAAGCGGTGGTTAACCTCAAGCTGCCGATGAAGCAGCGTTATGCCGAGGTGAAGCGCTTGCTGGAACGGATTGCCGACGGTTTCAAGGCACGGGGCATTCGGGTCGAGATCGGTTGCAAGCAGCTGTACCATGACCGCGAAGAAGTCACCTGTCACCTGCGCCGGCTTGACGTGAAGAAGCCAAAATCCCGCTGAACGATAAAATGCATAACCCGTAGGAGCCGGCTTGCTGGCGATGACGGTGGCACATTTGGCAGGGTGGTGTCTGCCAATACGCCTTCGCTGGCAAGCCGGCTCCTACAAAAGCCGACCTTATGCCAGAGATGACCGAGTACCCGCCAATGCGCGACAATGCTGGACAGTTTCAGGAGTGAATCATGAGTGAAATGCTTGATACGCCGGTAGACGGCACCTTGGACGCCACCGGCCTCAACTGCCCGGAACCGGTGATGATGCTGCACCAGCACGTCCGCGATCTGGTCCCTGGCGGTCTGCTCAAGGTGATCGCCACTGACCCGTCGACCCGTCGCGACATCCCCAAGTTCTGTGTGTTTCTCGACCATGAACTGGTGGCGCAGCACGAAGAGGCGGGCACCTTCCTCTACTGGATTCGCAAGAAGTCTGTTTAGTGGAAACAAAAAAGACCTGCGAAAGCAGGTCTTCTTTTTGCGATCACGCCGAGTGTTGGCTGAGGCGGATCCGCTTGCGCGCACTGCGCGTCAGGCGAATCGACAGCATCAACGCCGCGCAACTCAGGCCGGCGATCAACCCTTCCCACAGCCCGTTCGGGCCGCTCGCCGGACCGAACCAATCGGTCAGACCCAGTACGTAACCGACCGGCAGGCCGATGCCCCAATAGGCGAACAAGGTCAGGATCATGGTCACTCGCGTGTCCTGGTAGCCACGCAGCGCGCCCGCGCAAATCACCTGAATGGCATCGGAAAACTGATATAGCGCGGCGTACACAATCAACATCGACGCTATCTGGATCACGTTCTTGTCGGGCGTGTAGATCGAGGCGATGGGTTCACGCAGACACAGGATCAGCGTCGCTGAAAACGCTGCAAACACTAGCGCTGCGCCGAGTCCGACCTTCGCCGCGAAGCGTGCCTGATACGGGTTTCCAGCTCCCAATGCCTGGCCGACCCGCACCGTCACCGCCATACCCAGCGAGTAAGGAATCATGAACAGCAGCGAGCTGATATTCAGGGCGATCTGGTGCCCGGCCACTACGGTCGAGCCGAGGCTGCCGATCAGCAGGGCGATGACCGCAAAAATGCTGGACTCGGCGAAGACGGCGATACCGATCGGCAGGCCAATGCTGACCAAGCGCTTGATCACCGACCACTTCGGGCGGTCGAAACGCACCAGCACACGGGTGCGGGCATAGAAGGGCGCCCAGAACGTCCAGGCTGCCATGCTCAACGCCATGAACCACATCACGATGCCACTGGCCCAGCCGCAACCGACGCCGCCGAGCGCTGGTGCGCCGAAATGGCCATAGATCAACGTGTAGTTCAGCGGGATGTTCAGCAGCAGCCCGCACAAACCGATGACCATGCTGGGGCGGGTACGACCCATGCCGTCGCTGTAGCAGCGCAGTACGTAATAGAAGGCCATGCCCGGCAGGCCGAAGGCGATACCGTCCAGGTAACCCATGCTTGGCTCGATCAATTGTGGATCGACTTTCATCCAGTGCAGGATCGGTTCGGCGGCCAGCAGCAGGCCACTGCCGATCAACCCGACATACAGCGCGAGCCACATCGCCTGGCGAACCAGTGGGCCGATTTCGTCAAACTGCCCGGCGCCAAAGCGTTGTGCGACCTTGGGGGTGGTGGCCAACAAAACACCGGACATCAGCAGATAAACCGGTATCCAGATCGAGTTGCCCAGCGCCACAGAGGCCAGGTCCCGTGGGCTCACGCGTCCGGCCATGACCGCATCGACGAAGCCCATGGCCGTGGTGGCCAGTTGCGCGATCATGATGGGCAGAGCCAGGCTCAGCAGGCCTTTGAGTTCCTGGCGAACGGGCGTCGTACGCGGGGTGTCGATGGCGACGGTATTTTGAGTTGCAGGGTTCAATAGCAAGACGTCCAGAAGGTTTTGATGCACAGGCGCGCATTCTACGCGTTGACGCGCCGGTCAGGAAAAGACCCGTGTTGCGGATTTGTAATTGAAATTGGAAGCCGATCGTTGTGGTGAGGGGGCTTGCCCCGGTTCGACTGCGAAGCAGTCGCTTTCAGGATGCAGGGTGTGCCTGCAGGAATGCAGTGGGCGATCCGGGGCCGCTTCGTCGCCCAGAGGGAGGCGCAAAGCCTACTGGCTCAGGATGGCCATCTGCGCCTACACTGCCGGTCCCCCAAAGGAGCCTGCCATGCTGATTGTTGCCGACGAAAATATTCCCCTGCTCGATGCCTTTTTCGAAGGTTTCGGTGAAATCCGCCGGTTGCCGGGGCGCTCCATCGACCGTGCCACCGTCGAACAGGCCGACGTGTTGCTGGTTCGCTCGGTGACCAACGTCAACCGCGCGTTACTGGAAGGCAGCAAGGTGCGTTTTGTCGGCACCTGTACTATCGGCACCGATCATCTGGATCTGAAGTACTTTGAGCAGGCCGGCATCACCTGGTCCAGCGCTCCGGGTTGCAATGCCCGGGGCGTGGTCGACTACGTGCTCGGCAGCCTGCTGACCCTGGCCGAAATCGAAGGTGCCGACCTGACCCGTCGCACATACGGCGTGGTTGGCGCCGGTGAGGTGGGTGGGCGATTGGTCAAGGTCCTGCAAGGACTGGGCTGGAAAGTGCTGGTCTGCGACCCGCCTCGGCAGGTCGCCGAGGGTGCGGATTACGTCAGCCTTGAACAGATCGTCGCTGAATGCGATGTGATCAGCCTGCACACGCCGTTGACCAAGCAGGGCGCGCACTCGACCTGGCATCTGTTTGATGAAAAGCGCCTGAACCAGCTGCGTTCCGGCACCTGGCTGATCAACGCCAGTCGCGGTCCGGTGGTGAATAACGCGGTACTGCGTGAAGTGTTGCTGGAGCGTGAAGACCTGCAAGCGGTGCTGGACGTCTGGGAGGGCGAGCCCGAGGTCGACCTGGCGCTGGCCGAACTGTGCGTACTGGCAACGCCGCACATTGCCGGTTACAGCCTCGATGGCAAACAACGCGGCACAGCGCAGATCTACCAGGCGTTTTGCGACTTCCTCGGGCAGTCGGCCAAGGTCCGCCTGAGCGATTTGTTGCCAGCACCGTGGTTGTCGCACGTTACCTTGAATGCGCAAAGCGATCCGGCTTGGGCATTGGCGATGTTGTGCCGGGGCGTGTACGACCCACGCCGCGACGATGCTGATTTCCGCCGTAGCCTTGTAGGCAGTGTCGGCGAGCAGCGTGCGGCGTTTGACGTGCTGCGCAAGCATTATCCGTCGCGGCGTGAAATCGATGGATTGCAGGTGCGGATCGACGGTGAGTCGCCTGAATTGCAGAAGATCGTGGCGGCGTTGGGGGCGGTGGCAATCTGATCGAGCCTGCTAGCGAAGGGCGCGCCACAGACCTGGATAAACAGGCATAAAAAACCCGGCCAACCAGGGCCGGGTCAAGAAGACGGTGGCTATATCACTCTTGTTCGGCAGGCTTGACCAATCGCTTTTGCAGTTCGTTGCACGCTTGCTGGACCATGTTTTCAGTGATCGGTACTTCGCGGCCATCCTCATCAATAATCGAGCAACCCAGAGACTGGTCTGGCTGTGTGCGGATCACTTGAATCTTGTCATCGCTGCTGTTTTGCAAGGACATGGCCTGTCTCCTCATCAGGTTGTGTGCCTACTTTAGAACCACCAGGTGACCGGGCTGTGACAACTCCCTGCGATCTTCGAGGTGGCAATAACAGTCCACCAGAATTGCTTTCATCTGGCTAGCCGAACTTTAGACCAATAGCGTCTAGCAGGTAGTCTTGCCGGACATAATTAACCTGACTCATTGTGATTTACACCGGGCCGATCATTGGGCGGTGTAGGCTGGGCCTATTGATTACTTCTGGATGATTGCGATGCTCTCTACCCGTCGCCGCCGCGCAATTCGCCTGGCCAGTCGTTTCATCGCCCCGTATCGCTGGCACGCGCTCGGCGCATTGCTCGCACTGATCGTGACCGCTGGCATCACTCTGTCCATGGGGCAGGGCATTCGCCTGTTGGTGGATCAAGGGTTCATGACGCAGTCGCCGCACCAGCTAAACCAGTCCATCGGTTTGTTCATGCTCTTGGTGATAGGGTTGGCGATTGGCACGTTTGCGCGTTTTTACCTGGTGTCGTGGATTGGCGAACGCTGTGTCGCCGACATCCGCAGCAAGGTGTTCAATCATCTGATTTACCTGCACCCGGGTTTCTACGAAGACAATCGCAGCTCTGAAATCCAGTCGCGGCTGACCGCTGACACCACGTTGTTGCAATCGGTCATCGGCTCTTCACTGTCGCTGTTTTTACGCAATTTGTTGATGGTCATCGGCGGGATCATTCTGCTGTTTGTCACCAATCCCAAGCTCACCAGTATCGTGGTAGTTGCCTTGCCGCTGGTGATCGCGCCGATCCTGATTTTCGGTCGTCGCGTACGCAACCTGTCGCGACTGAGCCAGGACCGGATTGCCGATATCGGCAGCTATGTGTCCGAAACCCTCGGACAGATCAAGACCGTGCAGGCCTATAACCATCAGTCCCAGGACGAACGTCGTTTTGCCGTGACGGTGGAAGAGGCATTCGACACCGCGCGAAAACGCATTTTTCAGCGGGCCTGGCTGATCACCCTGGTGATTGTGTTGGTGTTGGGCGCGGTCGGGGTGATGCTTTGGGTCGGTGGCATGGATGTTATTGCCGGGCGAATTTCGGCGGGGGAGCTGGCGGCGTTTGTCTTTTACAGCCTGATCGTCGGCAGTGCATTCGGTACCTTGAGTGAAGTGATCGGCGAGTTGCAGCGCGCAGCCGGGGCGGCAGAGCGGATCGCCGAGTTGCTGCGCGCGGAAAACATCATCCAGCCGCCAGCGACCGATCGGGTGACCTTGCCCGAACGGGTGAGGGGTGACCTGATGCTGCAGGATGTGCGCTTTTCCTACCCGTCGCGCCCCGAAAGCTATGCCGTCGATGGCTTGAACCTGGCGATCAGCGCCGGTGAGACCCTTGCGCTGGTCGGGCCGTCGGGTGCCGGCAAGTCGACGGTGTATGACCTGTTGCTACGTTTTTACGACCCCGTTGAGGGACGCATCCTGCTCGATGGCACGCCGCTGACCCGGCTCGATCCGCTGGACCTGCGTCGCTGCTTTGCACTGGTATCGCAAACCCCGGCACTGTTTTTCGGCAGCATCGAAGAGAACATCCGCTACGGCAACCCGGCGGCGACTTTGGCCGAGGTTCAGGAAGCGGCAAAAATTGCCTACGCCCACGATTTCATCGAGGCCATGCCCAACGGTTATCAGACCCATCTGGGTGATGGCGGGCTCGGTTTGTCCGGCGGCCAGCGCCAGCGCCTGGCCATTGCGCGGGCGCTACTGGTGGATGCGCCGATCCTGTTGCTCGATGAAGCCACCAGTGCGCTCGATGCCCAGAGCGAACACCTGATTCAGCAAGCCCTGCCAAGCCTGATGAAAAACCGCACCACCCTGGTCATCGCCCATCGCCTGGCCACGGTAAAGAACGCCGACCGCATCGCAGTGATGGATCAAGGGAAGCTGGTGGCGGTGGGCACTCATCAGGAACTTCTTGAAAGTAATGCGCTGTATGCGCGGTTGGCGGCGTTGCAGTTTTCCGATGGCAAAGCCCAATTGCACATCCACCCGTAGGAGCTGCCGCAGGCTGCGATCTTTTGATCTGCACTCGCAACAAAAATGCCCGCATCAAACGATGCGGGCATTTTTGTTGAAATGTTGAAAGCGCGAGGATCAAAAGATCGCAGCCTGCTGCAGCTCCTGCATCAACCGGTCATTGATCATCAAAATACCGCTCATGCCAATCCACGATCGGCTGCGGTGAGTTGAGCTTCTCGCCATAGATTACCGAGTACGACAATACGTTTTGCACGTACTGGCGGGTTTCGTCGAACGGAATGCTTTCCACCCACACGTCGAAACTCAAATGATCGGCACCGCGCAGCCATTGGCGCACGCGGCCAGGGCCGGCGTTGTAGGCGGCGGAGGCGAGGACACGGTTGCCGTTGAACTGGCTATGCACCTGGCTCAGGTACGCAGCGCCGAGCTGGATATTCTTGTCCGGGTCGAACAGTTGCTGTGGCGAGCTGTACGGAATGCTGAACTTGCGCGCGGTTTCCTTGGCGGTGGCGGGCATCAGTTGCATCAGACCCGAAGCGCCGACACCGGAGCGGGCGTCTTCCATAAACGCGCTTTCCTGACGGGTGATGGCGAACGCCCAGCTCGGGTGCAGGCCTCGATTCTTCGCTTCACGCACCAGGGTGTTGCGGTGGGCCATGGGAAAACGTATGTCCAGATCGTCCCAATACTGCGCCTGACTGATGGTGCGAATGGCCGGGAAATACCATTTCAGGTCGTAAGCCAGTTTCGCCTGGGCAACCATTTCGTCACGGTTGAAGTGGCGGCTGACGTGATACCACTCGCGGCGACCGTCGACGATCTGCCCGCGAGCGTGGAACTCCAGGGCGCGACGTATGCCGGGGGTGTTGCGCACCTTGTTGATCAGCGCCTGGCTCATCACCAGCGGCTTATTGTTCAGCGAGTACGGAGACTGCGAACGATCAGCGGCGAGGAAGCCATAAAAGTCGCGCTCACGTGCCACGCTTCGATAAAGGGTCTGGGGTTCCGGGTTCTGCGGTTGCGCCAGTTCCAGGCTCCGGGCCTGCCAGTAGCGCCAGCGATTGGTCGTCGCCAACTCCTGCGGAACACGGCGGGTCAATTGATAGGCATCGTCCCAGTGCGCCAGACGCAGGAGCAGGCGCAGGCGCCATTCGGAAACTGTATTGTCGCGCAGTTCCGGATCGTACTGGGTCATCAGGTTCAGGGCGCGACTGTCGAAACGTTTGGCGAGGGTCAGTCCGATTTCCCTGGCGATCGCGACTTTTTCATCCCGGGAGAAATGCATGCTGCTCGCGTAGCCGTCGAGCAGGTTCATGGCCCTGTCCGGGTCCTGGCGGGCGAGGCGGCGCAGGCCGAGGCTGACGACATCGGACATTGCTTCATCGGCCGGTGTGAAGCGCGACGGCTGGTTGAGCAGTTCCGGTTTCTGCGCCACATCGATCAGCAAGCGACCACGAGATTCGAGGGTGCTGCTCAGCCCGTTGACCAGGCTGTTGGCCAGCGGATAATTGCGCGCCTGGGCCGCGAGCTTTACGCGCTCCCAGCGTTTTTGCTCGGTCAACTGACCGTCGGCGGCCCACATGCCAAACAGCGTATCGCAAGCTTCGGGTTGTGATTTACCGGTCAGCCAGAGCTTGTTGGCGTTGGCGTAACCTTCGGACTTGAGGTTGTGGCTGATCTGGTACTGTGCGTTCAGGCAGTCCAGTTCAGTGAAATTCATTTTCGGATCGTAGTACTTGACGAAGGTCGCCCAGTCACCTCGATCGGCCAGCCAGCGCAACCAGCGCAGTTTCATCCAGTTGGCTTGCGGCAGGTCGCCGTGCTCGGCAAGAAATTTCTCGATTTCGGCGTTGCTCGCGGTTTTCAGGCGCGCTGTCAGTTCGTCATAGGCCAGGTACGGTTCCAGCGGATAGTCGGCCAAGGCCTGGTTGTAGCGGAAATACGGCCCGGTATCGCCTTTGGCCAGGGCGCGCTTGGCTTCATCGTAATACCTGCGTTGGGTGGACAGGTCCACCGCCTGGGCGGATTGAATCGCAGTGGCTGACAGTAAAAGGCAGGACAGGATTTTGAAAAGGCGACTGCGCATGAGACGTCCAGGCAGAGAAAACATGACAAGTGCGGGGCAGGCCCGCACTGAATTATCTGTAGCTTAGCCTTTTGCCAGCAGCCGGCGAAAGGTTTGCTGGCTTGTCTGCCCAAGTTCGCAACATTTGTCATTCAGAGTGCTACGAGAGCGAAATAGCCGGCCTTATGAAGCCTCAATTCAGGTAGAATGCGCGCCCGGTTTTTGGAGAAGCTCATGACCCTGCTCAAATTCAGCGATGTGTCCCTTGCTTTCGGCGCTATGCCGTTGTTGGACAAGGTGTCCTGGCAGATCGCCCGTGGAGAGCGGGTGTGCATCATCGGCCGCAACGGCACTGGCAAGTCCAGCATGATGAAGCTCGTCAAGGGCGACCAGAAGCCGGATGACGGCTCCGTTTGGCGCGCACCTGGTCTCAAGATTGGCGAATTGCCGCAAGAATTGCCGGTGGCCGACGAGCGGACGGTGTTCGACGTGGTTGCCGAAGGCCTGGACGGGGTCGGCGCCTTGCTCGCCGAATATCATCACCTGAGCCAGAACTGCGTCACCGACGCCGACCTGGACAAGCTGATGCACGTCCAGCACGACCTCGAAGCCCGTGACGGCTGGCGCCTGCAGACGCTGGTCGACAGCACTTTGAGCCGCCTGCAATTGCCGGCGGACAAGACCCTCGCCGAGTTGTCCGGTGGTTGGCGTCGCCGCGTCCTGCTGGCACAGGCCCTGGTTTCCGAACCGGACCTGTTGCTGCTCGACGAACCGACCAACCACCTGGACATCGGTGCCATCGCCTGGCTCGAAGAAGCGCTGAAGGATTTCCAGGGCGCCGTGCTGTTCATCACGCACGACCGTTCGTTCCTGCAAAACCTCGCGACCCGCATCCTCGAACTGGACCGCGGCGGCCTGATCGACTGGAACGGCGACTACGCCAGTTTCCTTGTGCACAAAGAGGCCGAACTCGCCGCTGAAGCCACGGCCAACGCGCTGTTCGACAAGCGCCTGGCCCAGGAAGAGGTGTGGATTCGCCAGGGCATCAAGGCCCGTCGGACCCGTAACGAAGGTCGCGTCCGTGCACTCAAGGCTTTGCGTGTTGAGCGCAGCGAGCGTCGTGAGCGTACCGGCAAGGCCAACATTCAGCTGGATACCGCCGACAAATCCGGCAAGCAGGTGATGGTGCTCGAGAACGTGAGCTTTGCTCACCCGGGCGGCCCGTTCCTGATCAAGGATTTCTCGATGGTCTTGCAGCGCGGCGACCGCATCGGTCTGCTTGGCGCCAACGGCACCGGCAAGACCACATTGTTGAAACTGATGCTCAGCGGCCTGCAGCCTACAAGCGGCAAGGTGGAAGAGGGCACGAAGATCGACGTGGCCTACTTCGACCAGTTGCGCCATCAGCTGGATCTGGAAAAGACCGTCATCGACAACGTCGCCGAAGGTCGCGACTTCATCGATATCGACGGCCAGAGCCGCCACGTGCTCAGCTACCTCGGTGACTTCCTGTTCAGCCCGCAGCGTGCCCGCACGCCGGTCAAGGCGCTGTCCGGTGGCGAGCGCGCCCGTCTGTTGCTGGCCAAGCTGTTCAGCAAGCCGGCGAACCTGCTGGTGCTCGACGAACCGACCAACGACCTCGACGTGGAAACCCTCGAACTGCTCGAGGAGGTCTTGCTGACCTTCAACGGCACCGTACTGATGGTCAGCCACGACCGGGCATTCCTCGACAACGTGGTCACCAGCACCCTGGTCTTTGAAGGCGAAGGCAAGGTTCGCGAATACGTCGGTGGTTATCAGGACTGGCTGCGTCAGGGCGGCTCGCCGCGTCTGCTGGGCGTGACCGAGAGCAAGTCCGGCAAGGCCGACTTGAACTCTGCGGTGGTAAAGGCCGAGCCTGCGCCAGTCGCGGCAGTGGTTGAAGCACCTGCAAAGAAAAAGCTCAGCTACAAGTTGCAGCGTGAGCTGGAAGCCTTGCCGGTTCAGATCGAAGCCATGGAGCAGCAGATTGCTGCGGTCGAAGCGCAAATGGCGGATGCTGGTTTCTATCTGCGCCCTGCGACCGAAACCGCAGCCGTGATTGCTCAGCTGGCGCAATTGCAGGCTGAACTCGACGTGATGGTCGAGCGTTGGGCAGAGCTGGATGCCTGAATGATCCGGTAACAAGAAAAGCCCGGCGTTCAGTGATGAGCGCCGGGCTTTTCGTAGGAGCTGCCGCAGGTTTGTGTGTGATCAGCTTTTGTTTTGCAGGCGCACCGCCAACACATCGCAAGGCGCGCCGTGCAGCACGTCATTGGCGGTGGAGCCCAGTAGCAGCGCCAGGCCGTGACGGCCATGGCTGCCCACCACGATCAGGTCGCAGGTCTGTTCCTTGGCCAGATGGTGAATCTCCTGGCGTGGCTGACCGTAAGTCAGGTGGCTGTATTCCCTGGAAAGCTCCGGATACTTCACGATCAGTCGGTCAAGGCGCTCCTTGGCCTGGTCGAACTGCTGTTGTTGCAGTTGTGACAGGTCCATTGGTACATCGCCACCAAAGGCCATGGCCATGGGCTCGACGATGTGCACCAGCGACAATTTTGCACCGCTGCTCACCGATAGCTCGCGAGCACGGTGGATTACAGGGTCGCACTCTTCGGTTAGATCTACAGCGACCAGTATATGGTTGTAGGGCATGAGGTGCTCCTCCTGAGGATTGCAATATTGGTAAGTATGGCTGGTTTCAAGCGCATTGGTTTCAAAGTGACCCAATGTGCTCATCAAGAATCGGGAGTACAGATATGACGGTCTGGATAGTGGTGTCAATCCTGTTGGTGGTGCTCAGCCCGCTGGCATGGTTGCGACCGTCGCGTGTACAGAGCGGGCGCATCGCCCTGCGGATGGAGGCGCGACGCATTGGTCTGGCCATGCAACTGGCGCCTCAGGAATGGCCGCACTGGCTCAGTCAGGAGCCGCCAAGCCCCTGTGCCCAGTACCATCGGCCGCGTCGTGGCAGTCAGCCGGCGTGCTGGACATACTGGCAAAAATCACCGGGTGTGTGGGTCAATCAGTGGCAGGAAATCTGCGAAGACCAGGCGTTGCTCAATCATTTCGAAAAATTGCCAGGCAATGTCTACAAAGTCGAAGCGGACAAGCAGATGATCGCGTTGTATTGGGGCGAGAAGGGCGAGGCAGAGGTTTTGCAACAGATCGATGCGACCCTCAAGGCATTAGCCTGACACCGGCCCCCGGAAGGCTGCGATCTTTTGATCTTGTTTGTAAGAAATCAAAATCAAAAGATCGCAGCCTTCGGCAGCTCCTACAGGTAAGCAGTAAAAAACATCAGGCAATAAAAAGCCCGACAAAATCATCGGGCTGGGTTGGCCAGGCAGGCCGGTAAAACGGTTAGGGCTGATCTTGCGCTGGGCATTCGCCAAAGCGTTCACATTTTTCCCTTGGTTTCCCAGCGTAGCTTGTTAAACGCAGGCTGCAGCTAATTAGGGCGACTTTTCTAATAATTGATCCTATGAATGATTTCCCATGCTCATGCATGTTTAAAGTCTTCGTATTACGGATCTGACCGCAAAGTCGTGTTTCAACCCGCGTTTCGGGCGATTGACAATTGTCGGAAATTCCGTGAAGGTGACGTACCCAAATCAAACGGGCGTATGAATTGAGCGTTTGTATTTCAGACCGCTCCTACAGAATCCCGACTATCGCGTTGGCGGGTGTGTCGGGTAAATGGGCGTAGCATCGACGTTTAACGTCCCTGCCGAGCCGTTTACCTGCGTCCGACGTGTACTGTTCAGCTTCCATATCGTGGAGATCAGTTGATGATTTACGAAGGTAAAGCCATCACGGTTAAGGCTCTTGAAAGTGGCATCGTCGAACTGAAGTTCGACCTCAAGGGTGAGTCCGTCAACAAGTTCAACCGTCTAACCCTGAACGAATTGCGTCAGGCCGTGGACACCATCAAGGCAGATGCTTCGATCAAGGGCGTGATCGTCAGCAGTGGCAAGGACGTATTCATCGTCGGTGCCGACATCACCGAATTTGTCGACAACTTCAAGCTGCCGGATGCAGAGCTTGTTGCTGGCAACCTCGAAGCCAACAAGATTTTCAGCGATTTCGAAGACCTCAACGTTCCAACCGTTGTTGCCATCAATGGCATCGCGTTGGGTGGCGGTCTGGAAATGTGCCTGGCCGCGGATTACCGCGTCATGTCCACCAAGGCCAAGATCGGTCTGCCGGAAGTCAAACTGGGCATCTACCCGGGCTTCGGTGGCACCGTGCGTTTGCCGCGCCTGATCGGTGCCGACAACGCGATCGAGTGGATCGCCGCCGGCAAGGAAAACCGTCCTGAAGACGCGCTGAAAGTCGGCGCTGTCGATGCAGTCGTTGCGCCTGAAAAACTGCAGGACGCGGCGTTGGAGCTGGTCAAGCGCGCCATCTCCGGTGAGTTCGACTACAAGGCCAAGCGCCAGCCGAAGCTGGAAAAGCTGAAGCTGAACGCCATCGAACAAATGATGGCTTTCGAAACCGCCAAAGGCTTCGTGGCTGGCCAGGCCGGCCCGAACTACCCGGCGCCGGTTGAAGCGATCAAGACCATCCAGAAAGCTGCGAACTTCGGTCGCGAAAAAGCGCTGGAAATCGAAGCTGCCGGTTTCGTGAAACTGGCCAAGACCTCTGCCGCGCAGAGCTTGATCGGCCTGTTCCTGAACGATCAGGAACTGAAGAAAAAGGCCAAGGCCTACGACGAAATCGCCAAGGACGTGAAGCAGGCTGCCGTATTGGGCGCCGGCATCATGGGCGGCGGTATTGCGTATCAGTCGGCTTCCAAAGGCACGCCGATCCTGATGAAGGACATCAACGAAGCCGGTATCGAGCAGGGTCTGGCTGAAGCCGCCAAGCTGCTGGTCGGCCGCGTTGACAAAGGCCGCATGACCGCCGCGAAAATGGCTGAAGTGCTCAACGGCATTCGTCCTACCCTGTCCTACGGCGATTTCGGTCACGTGGACCTGGTGGTTGAAGCGGTCGTCGAGAACCCTAAGGTCAAGCAAGCGGTGCTGGCCGAAGTCGAAGACAAGGTCAAAGAGGACACCATTCTCGCGTCCAACACCTCGACCATTTCCATCACCTTGTTGGCCAAGGCCCTCAAGCGTCCGGAAAACTTCGTCGGCATGCACTTCTTCAACCCGGTGCACATGATGCCGCTGGTGGAAGTGATCCGTGGCGAGAAGTCCAGCGAGCTGGCGGTTGCCACCACCGTTGCCTACGCCAAGAAAATGGGCAAGAACCCGATCGTCGTCAACGACTGCCCGGGCTTCCTGGTCAACCGCGTGCTGTTCCCGTACTTCGGCGGTTTCGCCAAGCTGGTCAGCGCCGGTGTGGACTTCGTGCGCATCGACAAGATCATGGAAAAATTCGGCTGGCCAATGGGCCCGGCGTACCTGATGGACGTGGTTGGCATCGACACCGGTCACCACGGTCGTGACGTGATGGCTGAAGGCTTCCCGGACCGCATGAAGGACGACCGTCGTTCGGCCGTTGACGTGCTCTACGAAGCCAAGCGCCTGGGCCAGAAGAACGGCAAGGGCTTCTACGCCTACGAGACCGACAAACGCGGCAAGCAGAAGAAAGTCGCCGATCCTTCGGTGCTGGAAGTGCTCAAGCCGATCGTTTACGAGCAGCGCGAAGTCACTGACGAAGACATCATCAACTGGATGATGATCCCGCTGTGCCTGGAAACCGTGCGTTGCCTGGAAGACGGCATCGTCGAAACCGCTGCCGAAGCCGACATGGGTCTGGTCTACGGTATTGGTTTCCCTCCATTCCGTGGCGGCGCGCTGCGCTACATCGACTCGCTCGGTGTTGCCGAGTTCGTTGCCCTGGCTGACCAGTACGCTGATTTGGGCGCGCTGTACCACCCGACCGCGAAGCTGCGCGAAATGGCCAAAAACGGCCAGAGCTTCTTCGGTTAAGCGCCCCCAACTAGAGTGAGAGTGAACTTATGAGCTTGAATCCTAGAGACGTCGTGATTGTCGACTTCGGTCGTACTCCGATGGGCCGCTCCAAAGGCGGCATGCACCGCAACACCCGCGCCGAAGACATGTCGGCGCACCTGATCAGCAAATTGCTGGAACGCAACGTCAAGGTCGACCCGAGCGAAGTCGAAGACGTGATCTGGGGCTGTGTGAACCAGACCCTGGAGCAGGGCTGGAACATCGCCCGCATGGCGTCGCTGATGACCCAGATCCCGCACACCTCGGCCGGCCAGACCGTCAGCCGTCTGTGTGGCTCGTCGATGAGCGCGTTGCACACTGCTGCGCAAGCGATCATGACCGGCAACGGTGACGTTTTCGTGGTTGGCGGCGTCGAGCATATGGGTCACGTGAGCATGATGCATGGTGTCGATCCGAACCCGCACATGTCCCTGTACGCGGCGAAAGCCTCGGGCATGATGGGCCTGACCGCTGAAATGCTGGGCAAAATGCACGGCATCACTCGCGAACAGCAGGACGCTTTCGGCGTGCGCTCCCACCAACTCGCCCACAAGGCGACCGTGGAAGGCAAGTTCAAAGACGAAATCATCCCGATGCAGGGCTATGACGAGAACGGTTTCCTGAAAACCTTCGACTACGACGAAACCATTCGTCCGGAAACTACCCTGGAAAGTCTGGCGGCTCTGAAGCCGGCATTCAATCCAAAGGGCGGCACTGTGACAGCCGGTACATCGTCGCAGATCACCGATGGTGCTTCGTGCATGATCGTGATGTCGGCGCAGCGCGCACAGGACCTGGGTATCCAGCCTCTGGCGGTGATTCGTTCGATGGCAGTGGCGGGTGTGGATCCGGCGATCATGGGCTATGGTCCAGTACCGGCTACACAAAAAGCACTGAAGCGTGCGGGTCTCGGTATCTCCGATATCGACTTCTTCGAGCTCAACGAAGCTTTCGCCGCACAGGCCCTGCCAGTGCTGAAAGATCTGAAAGTGCTCGACAAGATGAACGAGAAGGTTAACCTGCACGGCGGCGCGATTGCTCTGGGTCACCCGTTCGGTTGCTCTGGTGCCCGTATCTCCGGCACGTTGCTCAACGTGATGAAGCAAAATGGCGGTACCTTCGGGGTAGCCACCATGTGCATTGGTCTCGGCCAAGGCATCTCCACCGTCTTCGAACGCGTTTAAGCGTCTCGTCGATGGAAGCCGGGGCCAAGTGCCCCGGTTTTTGTTTTTGCGGATTTATTTTTGTTTTTATTTTGACAACATTTGAGTGAGGGCCAAAGCATGCCGATACAACCTGGGCTCTACCAACATTACAAAGGTCCGCAGTACCGTGTTTTCAGTATTGCGCGGCATTCGGAAACCGAAGAAGAAGTGGTCTTCTATCAAGCCCTGTATGGCGATTACGGCTTTTGGGTGCGTCCCTTGAGCATGTTCCTGGAGTCCGTCGAGGTTGACGGCGAACAGGTGCCACGCTTTGCTTTGGTGCAGGCCGAAGAAAGCCTTTTTACCAAGCCGTAAGCTGAGTGCGCGCAAAACCCTGCGCTTGACCTCACCTTGTATCAACTATATATAGCGGTGCCGCGTCAGGCGCCAATCGCCTTTCACTTCTCGAATTCAGGAATTTTCTGATCCATGGGCAAATCGCTGGTCATTGTGGAATCCCCGGCTAAGGCCAAGACCATCAACAAGTATTTGGGTAACGAATACGTGGTGAAGTCGAGTATCGGCCATATCCGAGACCTGCCCACCAGCGGTTCGGCTAGCGCCAGCAAAGAGCCTGCCGCCAAGCGCGGCAAGGCTGCCGCGGGCGAAGGTCCGGTGCTCTCGCCGAAAGAGAAAGCGCGCAAGCAGTTGGTCGCGCGCATGGGTGTCGATCCGGATCATGGCTGGAAAGCCAAGTACGAGATCCTCCCGGGCAAGGAAAAAGTCATCGAAGAGCTGCGCCGGCTCGCCAAGGATGCTGACACCATCTATCTCGCAACCGACTTGGACCGCGAGGGGGAAGCCATTGCCTGGCACCTGCGCGAAGCCATCGGTGGTGATGACACCCGCTACAAGCGCGTGGTGTTCAACGAAATTACCAAGAAGGCGATTCAGGAAGCTTTCTCGAAACCGGGCGAACTGGACATCGATCGTGTCAATGCCCAGCAGGCGCGTCGTTTCCTCGACCGGGTCGTGGGTTACATGGTTTCTCCGCTGCTGTGGGCCAAGATCGCTCGCGGTCTGTCCGCCGGTCGTGTGCAATCGGTTGCGGTAAAGCTGGTGGTCGAGCGCGAGCGTGAAATTCGTGCGTTCATCCCGGAAGAATACTGGGAAGTCCACGCTGACCTCGGTACCGCCAAAGGCGCGACCGTGCGTTTCGATGTGGCTCGCGAAAAGGGCGAAGCCTTCAAGCCGCTCAACGAAACCCAGGCCATGGCTGCGCTGGAAAAGCTCAAGGCTTCCAGCTACAGCATCGTCAAGCGTGAAGACAAACCGACCAGCAGCAAGCCGTCGGCGCCGTTCATCACTTCCACCCTGCAGCAGGCGGCGAGTAACCGCCTGGGCTTCGGTGTGAAGAAAACCATGATGATGGCCCAGCGTTTGTACGAAGCGGGCTACATCACTTACATGCGTACCGACTCCACCAACCTCTCGGTTGATGCCGTGGCGATGGCGCGTACCTATATTGAAGGCGAGTTCGGCAAGAAGTACCTGCCGGAAACCCCGAACGTCTACAGCAGCAAGGAAGGCGCACAAGAGGCTCACGAAGCGATTCGTCCGTCCGACGCCAATACCGAGCCAAGCAAACTGTCGGGCATGGAACGTGACGCTGAGCGCCTCTACGAGCTCATCTGGCGCCAGTTCCTCGCCTGCCAGATGCTGCCGGCGCAATACCTGTCGACTACCGTCACTGTCGGCGCTGGCGACTTCGAGCTGCGCGCCAAGGGCCGCATCCTCAAGTTCGACGGTTACACCCGTGTCATGCCGCAAATCGCCAAGCCTGGCGATGATGACGTATTGCCGGACATGGCCCAGGGCGACGCGATGAAGCTGATCAAGCTTGATCCGACCCAGCACTTCACCAAGCCACCGGCGCGTTACTCGGAAGCCAGCCTGGTAAAAGAAATGGAAAAGCGCGGTATCGGTCGTCCTTCGACCTATGCGGCAATCATTTCAACCATCCAGGATCGTGGCTACGTTGCGCTGCATAACCGTCGTTTCTATTCGGAAAAGATGGGTGACATCGTCACCGAGCGTCTGTCCGAGAGCTTCTCCAACCTGATGGACTACGGCTTTACCGCCGGCATGGAAGAGCACCTCGATGACGTGGCTCAGGGCGAGCGCGACTGGAAAAACGTGCTGGACGAGTTCTACGGCGACTTCAAGAAGAAACTCGAAGTGGCTGAAAACCCGGAAAACGGCATGCGTGCCAACCAGCCGGTCATGACTGATATTCCGTGTACCACTTGCGGTCGTCCGATGCAGATTCGTACCGCGTCGACCGGCGTGTTCCTCGGTTGCTCCGGCTACAGCCTGCCACCGAAAGAGCGCTGCAAGGCTACCGTGAACCTGGTGCCTGGCGATGAAATCGCTGCGGACGACGAGGGCGAATCGGAATCGCTGGTGTTGCGCGGCAAGCATCGCTGCCCGATCTGCGCTACGGCGATGGATGCCTATCTGCTCGATGAAAAGCGCAAATTGCACATCTGCGGTAACAACCCGGATTGCAATGGCTACGAAATCGAAGAGGGCACCTATCGTATCAAGGGCTACGAAGGTCCGAGCCTTGAGTGCGACAAGTGCGGTAGCGAAATGCAGCTCAAGACCGGCCGTTTCGGCAAGTTCTTCGGTTGCACCAATGCGACCTGCAAGAACACTCGCAAACTGCTCAAGAGTGGTGACGCGGCACCGCCGAAGATGGATCCGGTGAAAATGCCTGAGCTCAAATGCGAAAAGGTCAACGACACCTACATCCTGCGCGACGGTGCATCCGGCTTGTTCCTGGCGGCCAGCCAGTTCCCGAAAAACCGCGAAACCCGAGCTCCGCTGGTACAGGAAATTATCCCGCACAAGGATGAGATCGATCCGAAGTACCATTTCCTCTGCGAAGCGCCGAAGAAAGATCCTGATGGTCTGCCTGCTGTGATCCGTTACAGCCGCAAAACCAAGGAGCAGTACGTGCAGACCGAGGTCGACGGTAAGCCGACTGGCTGGAAAGCGTTCTACGACGGCGGCAAGTGGAAAGTCGAAGACAAGCGTCCAGCTGCGAAGGCGTAAGGCGTCGCAGTACTGAAAAGGCCGCATGACAACCCTCGGGTTTTCATGCGGCCTTTTTGTTTTGTGTGTCCCGTCCTGAATAAGGTTTACACCTTCTGACCTATTTTCAGGAGGGAGCAATGGATTCGGGGAAAAGGCGCAGTCAGCGCGATTACACGCTGGCTTTTAAATTGTCGGTGGTCGATCAGGTCGAAAAGGGCGAGTTGAGTTATAAAGAGGCTCAACGGCGCTATGGCATCCAGGGTCGGTCAACGGTGTTGGTGTGGTTACGCAAGCATGGTCGGCAGGATTGGAGCCAAGGCGCGTCTATTCGAGTGCTGAGGAAGAGTTCCATGGCCGAGTCCACGGTACCGCTGTCACCCGAGCAGCGGATCAAAGAGCTTGAAGAACAGCTTGAACTGAGCAATCAAAAGGCTCAGTTTTTCGAGGCTGTCGTAAACGTCTTGAAGAACGACTACGGTGTATCCATCGTAAAAAAGCGACCCGGCAAGTCCTCGCGCAAGGGCAAGTCAAAGACCTGAGTATCAGCAGGGCTTGCCTGTTCATGGGCATTTCACGTCAGGCTTATTACAAGCGCAACCGAGCGTTTGATGCGAAGGCTGGCGACGATCAAAAGGTCGTGGATTTCGTCTTGGAAAAGCGGCGGCGCCAGCCAAGGCTGGGAACACGCAAGCTGCATTATATGCTGCATGCCGAAGCAGAAACGAGTCTGCGGGTGGGGCGCGATCGCCTGTTCAGCATCCTGCGAGAAGCGCGAGAATTGGTCCCTCGCAAGCGGGCATACCACAAGACCACCCACAGCCATCATCGATTTCGCCGCCATCCAAACCTACTCAAGGCAGGCCCGCAGCAAATCATTGCCTGTGCTCCTGAGCAAGTTTGGGTTGCGGATATAACCTATCTGCCTACCCAGGAGAGCGTTGCTTATCTGAGCCTGATCACCGACGCCTACTCGCGCAAAATAGTGGGACATCATGTGCATGAGAGCTTGCATACAGAGTCGGTGCTCAAAGCGCTGAAGAAGGCTGTAGGAGGAAGGAAAACCAAGCAGCCGCTGGTTCATCACTCAGACCGTGGGGCGCAGTATTGCTCCGACCTTTATCAGCGTTTTCACACCAAGCACGGGGTCATTTGTTCGATGACCGATGGCTATGACTGCTATCAGAACGCGATGGCGGAGCGAATAAACGGGATTTTGAAGACGGAGTTTTTGCTGCATCGCCCCAAGAACCTGGCCGACGCGGTGAGAATGGTTGATGAATCGGTGCTGATCTACAACGCGGAGCGGCCACATCTGGCCTTGAAATACAAAACGCCCGATGCGGTGCATCGGGCGTTTTGAGACTGAAACAGGTGTAAACCTATTTCAGGACTAGACACTCAAACCAACACTTACAAATTAGGACCCGCAGCCTTGATCGCGTCGCTCACTTCGAACTTCTTGAAGTTCTCGATGAACAGGCCGGCCAGTGCTTTGGCGGCTTCGTCGTAGGCGGCTTTGTCTTCCCAAGTGTTGCGTGGGTTCAGCAGGCCAGTCTCAACGCCCGGTACGGCCACTGGCACGTCGAGGTTGATGGTGTCCAGGTGCTCGGTCTCTGCACCGATCAGCGCGCCGCTCTGGATCGCTGCGATCACCGCACGGGTGGTCGGGATGTTGAAGCGCTTGCCGACGCCGTAGCCGCCACCGGTCCAGCCGGTGTTGACCAGGTAGACCTTGGAGCCGAAACCGCGGATGCGCTTGATCAGCAGCTCAGCGTATTCGCCAGCCGGACGCGGGAAGAACGGTGCGCCGAAGCAGGTGGAGAAAGTCGACTTGATGCCGCTGCCCGAACCCATTTCAGTCGAGCCCACCAGTGCGGTGTAGCCGGACAGGAAGTGGTAAGCCGCTTGCTCTTCGTTGAGGATCGACACTGGCGGCAGAACGCCGGTCAGGTCGCAGGTCAGGAAGATCACAGCGTTAGGCTCGCCACCGAGGTTCTTCTCGGAACGCTTGGCAACGTTTTCCAGCGGGTAGGCGGCACGGCTGTTCTGGGTCAGGCTGACATCAGCGTAGTCGGCGTGCTTGGCGTCATCGATAACGACGTTTTCCAGGACCGCGCCGTGCTTGATGGCTTTCCAGATAACCGGTTCGTTCTTCTCGGACAGGTCGATGCACTTGGCATAGCAACCGCCTTCGATGTTGAACACCACGCCTTCGCCCCAGCCGTGTTCGTCGTCACCGATCAGGTAACGGCTTTCGTCGGCGGACAGGGTGGTTTTGCCGGTGCCGGACAGACCGAAGAACAGGGTCACGTCGCCTTCTTCGCCAATGTTGGCGGCGCAGTGCATCGGCAGCACGTCAGCGGCAGGCAACAGGAAGTTCTGCACCGAGAACATGGCTTTCTTCATTTCACCGGCGTAACGCATGCCGGCAATCAGCACTTTCTTCTGTGCGAAGTTGAGGATCACGCAACCGTCGGAGTTGGTGCCGTCACGCTCAGGCACGCACTCGAAGTTGGCTACGTTGAGCACTTGCCATTCTTCGCGACCGGCCGGGTTGTACTGGGCCGGGTTGATGAACAGGCAACGACCGAACAGGTTCTGCCAGGCAGTCTGGGTGGTCATTTTAACGGCCAGGTAGTGATCTTCAGCCGCGCCTACATGCACGTGGGAAACAAAGTGCTCTTGCGCGTTGTTGAACGCCTCGACGCGAGCCCACAGGGCATCGAACTTGTCGGCCGGGAACTTGCGGTTGATCGGGCCCCAGGCGATGGCAGCCTGGGTGCTAGGCTCTTCAACGATGAAACGGTCGACTGGCGAACGGCCGGTACGGTGACCGGTACGAACAACCAGTGCGCCGGTATCGGCAAGCTCGCCTTCACCGCGGTTGAGAGCTTCTTTAACCAGATCATCAACACTCAGATCGGTGTACACGGCATTGTTGGCTTGCGTCATGAGGTTCCCCGTCGGCCAGTGGCCGAGTGCTCCAAACGTTTTTGTAGTAGAAAGTCGTGCACTACTACCGCGAAAAAAGTGGGCCGGATTATGCCAGAAAAGGCCAAAAAGAGTAGACCCCTCCTGTCGTTACGGCGCTAATCCGGCACTTGCCAGTGAATTTACCTGCGCTGAAACGTTTTAGTGACGGGTATCTGACGGCGTCTCGATGCCCGCGCCGGCGAACAATTGAGTGACATCGGCGGCATCAAACAAGTAGCGCTGGTTGCAAAACTGGCAATCGATCTCGATGTTGCCACCGTGTTCGACCACCAGTTGCTGCGCGTCTTCCATACCCAAACTGACCAGTGCATTGGCCGAACGTTCGCGCGAGCAGCTGCAGCGGAAACGTAATTTCTGCACGTCAAACATACGCACCTGCTCGTCATGGTAGAGACGATGAAGCACAGTTTCGTTATCCAGGCTCAGTAGCTCATCGGCGTTCAGCGTACCGGCAAGTGTGGTGATGTGCTGCCAGCTGGCAGCGCGCTCTTCTTCGTCTTTCAAGCGGTCGGCCGGCAGTTGTTGCAGCAACAAGCCACGGGCACGACGGCCATCGGCATAGAGCCAGAAACGCGTGCCGACTTGTTGCGACATGACGAAATAGTTGGTGAAGCATTCGGACAGTGTGGCGCCGTCAAGGTCGACGATGCCCTGGTAGCGCTGGCCCTGTTTCGGGTCGATGGTCAGCGCCAGAACGCCGTCGGGCATCAAGTCGGCCAGGGTCGCATCCGGTGCGATGCGATCCGCTTCATAACGGGCCAGGCCACGGATGTCGCGCTCGCTGGAGCACTCGATCATCAGCAGTGGAATCGGTCCCTCGGAGCGGGCCTGCAAAATCAGCAAGCCATCGAATTTCATCGCGCCGACCAGCAATGAAGCGGCCGCCATCAGCTCGCCGAGCAATTGCGCAACCGGCTGCGGGTAGGCGTGTTTGGCCAGGACTTCGGCGTAGCTGAGCTCCAACGAGACCAGCTCGCCACGGGTGTCGCTGTCATCGAAGATGAAGCGCTGGGTGAAGTCGTTATCCGCTTGGTCGGTCATAGGTCTGGGTATCTGAATTGATGAAAAAGGTTACGGGAAAAAGGAAATTTGCCTGCGCTACCGCTTGGGTGCGCGATGTTCAGCCATGAAAGGCATTTTATGAACAATCCGGGGCGGATCCAAGCAAGGCGGATCGCGCGCCGGATCTGGGCAACGTCCTGCGCTGACACTGCTGGCAATGTGGTTATGGCCTACAGGTCAGAGGCTGTGTGATTTTTTCGACGAGCGGCGACGGCTTAGTACAACGCGCCGCTGGCGACCTACCGGATATGGATGCGCAACCGACCAATTGCAAGTGCGGCGACATTTAGTCGTCGTTGCTATTACCGCGGAACTTGAACAAATCCCGCCGCTGCTTCTTGCTCGGCTTGCCATCGGTGCTCACGCCCAAAGCGCCGGCCTTGCGTTGAGCCGCCGCATTTTCGCGCTTGGCGATGCTGGCTTCAGTCTCCGCGTACAAGGTCTGCGCCTCTGGCGCGCCACGTCGCACGATCGACAGCGCCTGAACCACCACTGTGCGCTCCTCGAAACCAGTGCGAATCACAAACTCATCGCCGATACGCGGCTCTTTGCCCGGCTTGCAGCGCTCGCCCCGGCAATGCACCTTGCCGCTTTCAATCGCGGCCTTGGCCAAGGCTCGGGTTTTGTAGAAGCGCGCAGCCCACAGCCATTTATCGAGACGGACTTTGTCGTCCTCTTCGTTTTTTTGTGCCATGGAATTTCCTCACACTGAAATATTGGTGAACTGTACTACCGTTTCTCTCGTGCCAAGAATTTCGTCGTCGCGAACTACAATGCTGACATTTCATCACCTCCCCCGCGAGACTGGAAAAACGGGCCGTAGATATCTATCGCCTTTTACCCATTATTCTGCGTGAATACCGCGAATTCGGCCGTCTGCGGCCACCGTGGTTTCTACCGGTTGAGCAATATTGAAGACATTTGACCATTTGACCGTTGTCGGTCTGCGCGAGTGGGTGGCGCTCCCTGATTTGGGAGTCGCCGGCCTTCGGGCAAAAATCGACACCGGCGCCAGCACCTCCAGCCTGCACGCCACCGATATCGAGACGTTCGAGCGAGACGGTGAGCAATGGGTGCGCTTTACGGCGCATCTGGGCACAGTAGTGCAACTGCGTCACCGCCGCTGCGAAGCGCCGCTGGTGACGATGAAAACCATTAAAAGCTCGAACGGTCATGCGCAGGTGCGATACGTGATCAGCACTACTCTGGCCATGGGTGACCGGGTCTGGAGAGTCCAGTTCACACTGGCTTGCCGCAAGTCCATGCGTTATCGCCTGTTACTGGGTTCCAAAGCCTTGATCGACGGCCAGTTGGTAGTCAATCCGGGCATTAAGTATGTACAAGACAAGCCGGTGTTCCCGGTATCTACCTCCTCCACAGGTGTTGCATGAAGATCGCTGTGCTGTCGCGGAACCCGCGTCTGTATTCCACCCGCCGCCTGGTTGAAGCCGGTACCGAACGCGGCCATGAGATGGTGGTGGTCGATACCCTGCGCGCCTATATGAACATCGCCAGCCACAAGCCGCAGATCCACTACCGTGGCAAACCGCTTGAAGGTTTTGACGCGGTCATCCCGCGTATTGGCGCATCGGTCACGTTCTATGGCTGCGCGGTGTTGCGCCAGTTTGAGATGATGGGGGTGTTTCCGCTCAACGAATCAGTCGCCATCGCCCGTTCTCGGGACAAACTGCGCTCGCTGCAATTGTTGTCGCGTCGGGGCATCGGATTGCCGGTCACCGGGTTCGCCCACTCTCCCGACGACATTCCTGACCTGATTGAAATGGTCAACGGTGCGCCATTGGTGATCAAGGTGCTGGAAGGCACCCAGGGCATCGGCGTGGTGCTGTGCGAAACCGCTACGGCGGCGGAATCAGTGATCGAGGCGTTCATGGGCCTCAAGCAGAACATCATGGTTCAGGAATACATCAAGGAAGCGGGTGGTGCCGATATTCGCTGCTTTGTGGTCGGCGACAAGGTCATTGCGGCAATGAAGCGCCAGGCCAAGCCGGGCGAGTTCCGCTCCAACCTGCATCGTGGTGGCAGTGCGAGCCTGATCAAGATCACGCCGGAAGAACGCATGACCGCATTGCGCGCCGCAAAGGTCATGGGTTTGTCGGTAGCCGGTGTGGATATTCTTCGGTCCAACCACGGGCCACTGGTGATGGAGGTGAACTCGTCACCGGGACTGGAGGGGATCGAAACTACCACCGGGAAGAACGTGGCCGGCATTATCATCGAGCATCTGGAAAAGAATGGCGGGCCGAACATGACCCGGACCAAGGGTAAGGGATAAAGCAAAAGATCGCAGCCTGCGGCAGCTCCTACAGAGCAACGTGTACCCCTGTAGGAGCTGCCGCAGGCTGCGATCTTTTCAGTCGTTAAACCGCATCCCGCGGCAACATCAAACCCAACGGCAACCGCACCCTCGCTTCCAGCCCGCCGCCCGAACGATTGCGCAACTCAACATTGCCACCATGCATCGAAGCGATCCGCTTCACGATCGCCAGACCCAACCCGGTGCCTTTTCCACCCCGGGCACGGTCGCCTCGGGTGAAGGGGTTGAAGATCGCCTCCAGCTCCGACGGATCAATCCCGGCACCTCGGTCCATGACGCTCAGCACCACGTAAGGTGCGGCGGTATCACCTGAAACGTACGCCGCCACTTCGACACCGCTGCCTGCATGATGCAGCGCATTGCCGATCAGGTTGTTAAGCAGTCGCTTCATCGACACCCGACGCAGCGGAAACGGCTGGATCGGCTCCAGGCGCAGACGCACTTTTTCTTCGTTCTGGTTGTACGGCGCGGCGACTTCGCGGACCAGATCGCTCAAATCGACCTCTTCCACCGTCTCATCGCGCCCGTCACGAATGAACGCCAGGAACTGGTCGAGAATCGCATCCATGTCTTCGATGTCACGCACCATGTCATCCGTCAGGTCGGTGCGATCACCCATCAGTTCGAGAGACAGACGCAGACGAGTCAACGGCGTGCGCAAGTCGTGGGACACACCGGCCAGCATCAGTTCACGCTCCCGACCCGCTTGCTCGACGTCTTCGGCCATCTGGTTGAAGGCGCGATAGACCTCGGTCATTTCACTCGGTGTATCACTGATCGGCAGGCGCACGCTGCGACCCTGGCCGAGTTGCCGGGCGGCATACACCAGGCGTTTCAGGGGTTGATTGAGTTGACTGACGAAGATCCAGGCCGAAGCAGTGGAGAGCAGACCGATAGCAAGGAACCAGCCAAGCACGTTCCAGATTTTCTGGCCGCGCAACGGATGCGGGTACAACGGCACTTTCAACCAGCCTTCACCCAGGCTCGGAGCACGAACCCACAGCGCCGGGGGAGAATGCATGCGCAGTCGCACTTCGGTGTCCGGCCCCAACTCGGTCTGCATCTGCCGCTGGTAGATCTCACTATACGGCCAATGTTGCTCGCCTTCCGGGACGCCGGCACCCACTACCCGAATCAAGGGCGCGCTATCAGCAATCTTGGCGCGACTCTCTTCATCGGCCGCCCAGTAGGCGCGCAGCACCAGAGCGACGCCGTGGCTGTATTGACGGTCAACCAGCACGTCTTCGTTCATCAGCAGATAAACCAGCGTCAGAGCCTTGGAGAAAAGCACGACGATCAGCACCAGCCAGAGGGTGCGAGAGAAGAAACTTTGTGGAAACCAAACCGGGGTCTTCATGGGGAACCGTTACGCACTTGCAGGAGAGAGCGATGCTCGCACATTGCGGATCGCGAGTCTGCGGGCAAGGCCAACGCCCCGTCCCGCACGACTCGCTCCTACAACAAATTGCCAATCATTTGGTGGCGGCGCCATCCGGAACGAACACGTAGCCCACACCCCAGACAGTCTGAATGTAGCGAGGCTTGGAAGGATCGGGCTCGATCATCCGGCGCAGACGGGAAATCTGTACGTCGATGGAGCGCTCCAGGGCATCCCATTCGCGGCCACGGGCCAGGTTCATCAGCTTGTCGCGGGTCAGTGGCTGACGGGCGTTCATCACCAGTGCCTTGAGTACCGCAAACTCGCCAGTGGTAAGCATGTGTACTTCTTCACCGCGCTTGAGTTCGCGGGTGGCCAGGGACAGTTCATAGTCACCAAAGGTCACGCTTTCGTCTTCGCTGCCCGGCGCGCCTGGCACCGGAGCCGACTGTCGACGCAGGACGGCTTTTACGCGCGCCATCAATTCATCGGGGTTGAACGGCTTGGCCAGGTAGTCGTCGGCGCCCAGTTCGAGGCCCTTGATGCGGCTCAGCTCATCGCCCTTGGCAGTCAGCATGATGATCGGAATCTGATTGTTTGCGCCGCGCAGACGGCGGCAGGCGGTCAGGCCGTCTTCGCCGGGCAGCATCAGGTCGAGGACGACCAGGTTGAACACTTCGCGTGCCAGCAGGCGGTCCATTTGCTCGGTGTTCGGTACGGCGCGGGCGCGATAGCCCTTGCTGACGAAAAAACGTTCCAGCAGGCTGCTGAGGCCCGGATCGTCGTCAACAATAAGAATTTTTTCGCCTTCAGCAATGTTTGCAGTGCTGCTCATTGGATGCTCCTTTGATCTCGGCGCGCATTATGGCGTAGCTGCCGTTGTGCGCACCGTGTGCATTGTTAGCAGATTTTTCCTCGAGCGCCAGAAAACCGGCCTTTGCACCTGCACACCACGATGGCCCCGAATGCCTTAACGCTGGTTATAATGCGCGGCCTTTTGTGTCAGGCAACGTCTGATCGTTACGCCAGGTAGCCGCTTTTTATTTTCACGGTGCCGGCAGTAATTATTCGATTTCACGGGTCAACGGGATACCTTTTGATCCAGGTAGCGGCGCAGGCCAGGCCGCTCAACCAGACTCGCCGAGGCCCTATCTGTGCGCCTGCGAGCCTGCTTTCACAATTTTTCAGGTGGTTTTATGGACAGCATCAACAGCCGCATTGCCGAGGAACTCGGTGTACGCCCACAACAGGTCGAAGCGGCCGTCGCGCTACTCGATGAAGGCTCTACCGTCCCCTTCATCGCCCGTTACCGGAAAGAAGTGACCGGCAGCCTCGACGATACGCAATTGCGTCATCTGGAAGAGCGCCTGCGCTACCTGCGAGAACTCGACGAACGGCGCATCAGCATCCTTGCCAGCATCGAAGAGCAAGGCAAGCTGACCCCGCAACTCGAACGCGACATCAAGCTCGCCGACACCAAGACCCGCCTCGAAGACTTATACCTGCCTTACAAGCAAAAGCGCCGCACCAAGGGCCAGATCGCTCTGGAAGCCGGCCTTGGCGACTTGGCTGACGGCCTGTTCAACGACCCGACCCTGAGTCCGGAAACCGAAGCCACACGCTTCATCGACGCTGACAAAGGCGTAGCCGATGTGAAGGCAGCCCTCGAAGGCGCCAAATACATCCTGATGGAACGCTTTGCCGAAAACGCCAGCCTGCTGGAAAAGCTGCGCAGCTACCTCAAGCAGGAAGCCACCCTCAGCGCTCGCGTGATTGCCGGCAAGGAAGAGGAAGGCGCCAAGTTCCGCGACTACTTCGAACACGACGAACCACTCAAAAGCATGCCATCGCACCGCGCCCTGGCGATTTTCCGGGGCCGCAACGAGGGCATCCTCAGCTCCGCACTGAAAGTCGGCGATGAGCTGCCGGGCAGCATGCATCCGTGCGAAGGCATGATCGGCCAGCAATTCGGCATCCAGAACCAGAACCGCGCCGCCGACAAATGGCTGGGCGAAGTGGTGCGCTGGACCTGGAAGGTCAAGCTCTACACCCATCTGGAAACCGACCTGCTGGGCGAACTGCGCGACGGCGCGGAAACCGAAGCGATCAACGTGTTCGCCCACAACCTGCACGACCTGCTGCTGTCGGCCCCGGCCGGCCCGCGTGCCACGTTGGGTCTCGACCCTGGTCTGCGCACTGGCTGCAAGGTGGCAGTGGTCGATTCCACCGGCAAGCTGCTGGATCACGCCACGGTTTACCCGCACGTGCCGCACAACAAGTGGGACCAGACTCTCGCGATTCTCGCCGCCCTGTGCGCCAAGCACTCGGTAGACCTGATCGCCATCGGCAATGGTACCGCCAGCCGTGAGACCGACAAGCTCGCGGCCGAGCTGATCAAAAAATACCCAGCCATGAAGATGACCAAGGTCATGGTGTCCGAGGCTGGCGCATCGGTTTACTCGGCCTCGGAACTGGCGTCCAAGGAATTCCCGGACCTGGACGTGTCGATCCGTGGCGCCGTGTCGATTGCCCGTCGCCTGCAAGATCCATTGGCAGAACTGGTAAAAATCGATCCGAAATCCATCGGTGTCGGCCAGTACCAGCACGACGTGTCGCAGCTGAAACTGGCGCGCGGCCTGGATGCCGTGGTCGAGGACTGCGTGAACGCCGTCGGCGTCGACGTGAACACCGCTTCCGTAGCGCTGCTGGCTCGGATCTCCGGCCTCAACGCAACGCTGGCGCAGAACATCGTCAGCCACCGCGACGAGCACGGCGCCTTCAAAACCCGCGCGGCGCTGAAGAAAGTCGCACGTCTGGGCGAGAAAACCTTCGAACAGGCCGCAGGTTTCTTGCGCGTAATGAACGGCGAAAACCCGCTCGATTCCTCGGCAGTTCACCCGGAAGCCTATCCGCTGGTGCAGCGCATTGCCGCTGAAACCGACCGTGATATCCGCTCGTTGATCGGCGATGCCTCGTTCCTCAAGCGTCTGGATCCGAAGAAGTACACCGACGAAACCTTCGGTTTGCCAACGGTCACCGACATCCTGCAAGAACTGGAAAAACCAGGCCGCGACCCGCGCCCTGAGTTCAAGACTGCCGAGTTCCAGGAAGGCGTCGAAGACCTCAAGGACCTGCAACTGGGGATGATTCTCGAAGGTGTGGTGACCAACGTGACCAACTTCGGAGCCTTCGTCGATATCGGCGTACATCAGGACGGTTTGGTACACATCTCTGCGCTTTCGGAGAAGTTCATCAAGGATCCACGTGAAGCGGTGAAGGCCGGTGACGTGGTGAAGGTGAAGGTCATGGAAATCGACATTCCGCGTAAACGCGTGGGCCTGTCGATGCGTATGAGCGACACTCCTGGCGAAAAAATCGATGGCGCTCGAGGCGCACGTCCGGGATCGGCACCACGCCAATCCCAGAACACTGCTCCACGCAAAGAAACCGCGTCAGCGGCACCGAGCAACAATGCCATGGCTTCGCTGTTCGCCAACGCCAAGCAGTTGAAGAAACGTTGATGGACATCCCCGCCGGTTACACCGAAAGCGCTTTTTTCAAGCTGCTGGGCTGTCGCTTGCACAGCCTGGAAACCGGGGTGGCGCAAGTCGCCCTGGTGCTGGAACCGGAGCTGCGCAATCGCGCCGGCAAACTGCACGGCGGGGCCTTGTTCAGCCTGGTGGACATTGCCATGGGGCTGGCCTGTTCCAGCACCCACGGCTTTGACCAGCAGAGCGCGACCATCGAGTGCAAGATCAACTACATCCGCGCCATCTCAGACGGCGAGGTGATGTGCACGGCCCGGGTGATCCACCCGGGGCGCCGCACATTGGTGGTCGAGGCCGATGTGATGCAGGGCGACAAACTGGTCGCGAAAGCACAAGGCACGTTCGCTGCCCTGTAGCTAGATGTTGTCGATTTGAGTTAATTTCGGCGCTAAGAAACCTGTAGGAGCGAGCATGCTCGCGATGAAGGTCACCGATGACCAGGGCTGCCAGGATGTCAGCGGCGCCCCTGCCTTCTTCGCGAGCATGCTCGCTCCTACAGGGGTCACGGCTGTTCGATGCAAAAACCAGGCGAAAACGCCAGTTTTAACTTCACCCTTGTAGACCGTCTTGCCCACCCCCATATTGGGGCGACTGACGCGTGAAGGAATCCAACTTGAGCGAACTTCTCAACCGCCGCCTGGCCCTGCTTGGCGAGCGAGCTAACCTCTCTCTGCTCGAACAGTGCCTTCACGGCATCGAACGTGAATGCCTGCGCGTGACCGGCGAAGGTCGCCTGGCGCAAACGCCGCACCCGGAAGAATTGGGTTCCGCGCTGACCAATGAACAGATCACCACCGACTATTCCGAGTCGCTGCTGGAGTTCATTACCCCGGCCCTGCCTGATCCTGCCGATACCCTGGCGAGCCTGGACAGCATTCACCGTTTTGCCTACAGCAAGCTCGGCAACGAGTACCTGTGGAGCCCCTCGATGCCGTGCCCGTTGCCGGCCGAGGAAGACATCCCGATCGCCTATTACGGCACGTCCAATATCGGGCAGCTCAAGTACGTGTACCGCAAGGGTCTGGCCCTGCGTTACGGCAAAACCATGCAATGCATTGCCGGGATTCACTACAACTTTTCCCTGCCGGAAAAACTCTGGCCGCTGCTCAAGCAGGCCGAAGGTTTTGTTGGCACCGACCGCGACTTTCAGTCGTCGTCCTATATCGCGTTGATCCGCAACTTCCGCCGCTACAGCTGGCTGCTCATGTATCTGTTCGGTGCTTCACCCGCGCTGGACGCCGGCTTCCTGCGCGGTCGTTCGCACCAGCTGGAGCAGTTGGACCCACACACCTTGTACCTGCCGTACGCCACTAGCCTGCGCATGAGCGACCTGGGTTACCAAAGCAACGCCCAGGCCGGTCTGACACCGTGCTACAACGACCTGTCGAGCTACACCGACAGCCTGCGCAAAGCGGTCGCCACGCCCTATGCGCCCTATGTCGAGATCGGCACGCATCAGGACGGCGAGTGGGTTCAGCTCAACACCAACATCCTGCAGATCGAAAACGAGTACTACTCCAACATCCGCCCGAAACGCGTGACCTACACCGGTGAGCGACCGATTCAGGCACTGGTGGCCCGTGGCATCCAGTACGTCGAAGTACGCTGTCTGGACATCAACCCGTTCCTGCCGATGGGCATCGACCTTACCGAGTCGCGCTTCCTCGATGCGTTCCTGCTGTATTGCGCGCTGAACGACAGCCCGTTGCTGACCAACACCAGTTGCGGCAACGCGACGTCGAACTTCCTCAGCGTGGTCAAGGAAGGGCGTCGGCCGGGCCTGCAACTGCATCGTGACGGGCAACCGGTCGACCTGAAAGAGTGGGCTGGCCAGTTGTTGGAAAACATTGCACCACTGGCCGCCCTGCTTGATCAGAGCCATGGCGGCGATGCCCACAGCAAGGCGCTGGACGCTCAGATGGCCAAGGTCCAGGACCCGTCCCTGACACCGTCGGCCCAGGTATTGGCGTCGATGGCCGAACACAAGGAAAGTTTTGCCCAGTTCTCCCTGCGCCAGAGCCAGGCCCATGCGGAGTTCTTCCGCAGCGAGCCGCTGCCGACTGAAGAACAGGCGAAGTTTGAGGAGCGGGCGCGTTCGTCGCTGGCTGAGCAGGTTGAGCTGGAACAGAACGAAGTCGGCGATTTCGATGTGTTTGTCGGGGCGTACCAGGCGAGCATTCTGGCGATCAGTAACTAACCTCAAGCGCAACGCAAACTTGTAGGAGCTGGCTTGTCGGGTCGCCGCATCGCAGCGAAGGCGGTGTTTCTGTCACACCGCGTTGCCTGGTTCGCCAGCAAGCCGGCTCCTACAAAGAACCACCCTAAACATCTCTCACTCATAAGCTAATTCGAAAAAGTTATTTATTTTCGAATTCTTATATCATTTAGTCTCTTTCTCACGCCGACACTCGGTCGCCTGACAAGGAGCTTTCTGATGAAACTGACTTTCCCTCTTCGCTTACTGGCGGCCGCGTCTTTGGCTACCGCGAGTTTCTTTGCCCAGGCAGCCGACGTCACCGTCGCCTACCAGACCACCGTGGACCCAGCTAAAGTCGCCCAGGCAGACGGCAGCTACGAAAAAGCCACCAACGCCAACATCAACTGGCGCAAATTCGACAACGGTGCCGACATCATTGCCGCCATCGCCTCCGGTGATGTGCAGATCGGCTACCTCGGTTCCAGCCCCCTGACCGCCGCCATTACCCGCAAAGTGCCGGTGGAAACCTTCCTCATCGCCACCCAGATCGGCGCCGCAGAAGCCCTGGTCGCCCGGGACGGCTCCGGGATCAAGACCCCGCAAGACCTGATCGGCAAGAAAATCGCCGTGCCATTCGTTTCCACCGGCCACTACAGCCTGCTGGCCGCGCTGAAACACTGGAACATCGATCCATCGAAAGTGACCGTCCTCAACCTCGCCCCGCCCGCGATCATTGCTGCCTGGAAACGCGGCGACATCGACGCCACTTACGTGTGGGACCCAGCGCTGGGTGTCGCCAAGGAAAACGGCAAAGTGCTGATCACCTCCGGCGAACTGGCCAAGTTCGGCGCACCGACCTTCGATGCCTGGATCGTGCGCAAAGACTTCGCCGAGAAGCATCCGGAAATTGTCACCGCGTTCGCCAAAGTGACACTCGATGCCTACGCCAACTATCGCAAAGACCCACAAGCCTGGCTCGCCAATCAAAGCAACGTCGACAAGCTTGTAAAACTGTCCGGCGCCAAGGCCAGTGATATTCCACTGCTGCTGCAAGGCAACGTCTACCCGCTGGCGGCTGATCAGGTGATCACCCTCGGCGCACCGACCACCAAAGCCATCACCGACACCGCTGCGTTCCTCAAGGAGCAAGGCAAGGTCGAGGCGGTGCTACCGGACTACGCGCCGTACGTCAGCGCCAAGTTCATCACTAATTGATCGGGAGTTAACTGCGATGGCCTTGCTACAGCTGGAGCGTATCAGCGCACAGTACCCCGGCAGCCCGGAACCGGTGCTGGCGGATATTTCCCTGAGTCTGGGCCCCCAGCAATTGCTGGTCGCCCTCGGCCCGTCCGGCAGTGGCAAGACTTCGTTGTTGAACCTGATTGCCGGCTTCGTCGAGCCCAGCGCCGGGCGCATTACCCTCGATGGCGTGCCGGTCAAAGGCCCGAGCGCCGAACGCGGTGTGGTGTTCCAGGACGATGCGCTGCTGCCTTGGCAGGACGTGCTGGCCAACGTCGGCTTTGGTCTGGAACTGGCCGGCATCGCCCGGGACAAACGCGAAATCCGCGCCCGGGAAATGCTCGCGCTGGTGGACCTCTCCGGGTTTGAGAGCCGCCGGATCTGGCAACTCTCTGGGGGTCAGAAGCAACGCGTCGGCCTGGCCCGTGCCCTTGCCGCCGACCCGCGTGTGTTGCTGATGGATGAGCCCTTCGGCGCCCTCGACGCCTTCACCCGTGAACAGATGCAAGAGCTGTTATTGCAGGTCTGGCGGCGTACGGCCAAACCGGTGTTCCTGATTACCCACGACATTGAAGAAGCGGTATTCCTCGCCACCGACCTGATTCTGCTGGCGCCAAACCCCGGGCAAATCGTCGAGCGCCTGAGCCTGGATTTCGGTCACCGTTATGCCGCTGGCGAGTCGGCCCGCTCGATCAAATCTGATCCACGCTTTATCGAAACCCGCGAACACGTACTCGCCAAAGTGTTCTCCCAACGCAGTGCCGCCCAGCGGCAGGAGCGCGCATGAGCAGCTACGAAATTCCCGCCACGACGCAGATCAAACCCGGCGCGAACGTCAGTCCGATCCACCGCAGCCTGAGCACTCGCTGGATCAGCGTGCTGACGCTGGGCGTACTCGTTTTCATCTGGTGGGCTGTAACGGCGAGCGGTTTGATCGAACCGCTGTTCTTGCCGCCACCGTCCACCGTGCTGCAAAAAGGCTGGCTGCTCGCCACCTCGGGCTACATGGATTCAACCTTGTGGCAGCACCTCGGAGCGAGTCTGAGCCGTATCGGCCTGGGCCTCGGCTTTGCGATTCTCACTGCCGTGCCGGTGGGCATCGCCATCGGCGCCAACCGTATCGCCCGAGGTGTGCTCGATCCGCTGATCGAGTTCTACCGGCCGATTCCGCCACTGGCTTATCTGCCTCTGATCGTGATCTGGTGCGGCATCGGTGAGTTGTCGAAAGTGCTCTTGATCTATCTGGCGATCTTCGCCCCGATTGCTATCGCCACCGCCACCGGCGTGCGTACCGTCGACCCTGCCAAACTGCGGGCCGCGCAGTCGCTGGGAGCAACCCGGACGCAGTTGATTCGCCATGTGATTTTGCCGAGTGCCTTGCCGGACATTCTGACCGGGGTGCGCATCGGTCTGGGTGTGGGCTGGTCGACGCTGGTCGCTGCTGAACTGATTGCCGCCACCAGCGGCTTGGGTTTCATGGTGCAGTCAGCCGCGCAATTTCTGGTCACCGATGTGGTGGTGCTGGGGATTCTGGTGATCGCATTGATCGCCTTCGCGATGGAGATGGGCCTGCGCGCCCTGCAACGCAAACTGGTGCCGTGGCACGGCCAGGCCCACTGAATAATTGAACAACCCTGTAGGAGCAAGCCTGCTCGCGATTGCTGATTGCCAGACAACGGTGCTTTGACTGATGCAACGCTATCGCGAGCAGGCTCGCTCCTACCGTTGGTAAACCGGATTGAAGAGAATCATCATGAGCCAGTTGTCCATCACCCCTTTGAGTTCTGCCCTCGGCGCGCAAATCAGCGGCGTCGACATCAGCCAGCCACTGAACCTGGAGCAGCGCGACACCATAGAACAGGCACTGCTCAAGCATCAGGTGCTGTTCTTCCGCAACCAGCCGATTACACCGCAGCAACAGGCGCGATTCGCCGCCAATTTCGGCGACCTGCACATTCACCCGATCTACCCGAACGTACCCGAGCAACCCGAAGTGCTGATCCTCGACACTGCCGTCACCGACGTGCGCGATAACGCGATCTGGCACACCGACGTCACCTTCCTGCCGACCCCGGCCATGGGTGCAGTACTCAGCGCCAAGCTGCTGCCAGAGTATGGTGGCGACACATTGTGGGCCAGCGGTATTGCAGCCTATGAAGCCTTGTCGGCACCCTTGAAAAACTTGCTCGAAGGCCTGACCGCCACCCACGATTTCACCCGCTCCTTCCCGCTGGAGCGCTATGGCAACACGCCCGAAGCGCTGGCCCAGTGGGAAGAAGCTCGGCGCAAGAATCCGCCGCTGTCGCATCCGGTGATCCGTACGCATCCGGTCAGCGGACGCCGCTCGTTGTTCATCAATGAAGGCTTTACCTCGAAAATCAACGAGCTGTCGGAAACCGAGAGCGAAGCAGTTCTGAAATTCCTGTTCGCCCATTCAACGCGGCCTGAATTCACCATTCGCTGGCGCTGGCAGCAGGACGACATTGCGTTCTGGGACAACCGCGTGACCCAACATTACGCAGTGGACGACTACCGCCCGGCACGACGGGTGATGCAGCGGGCGACGGTATTGGGGGATGTACCGTTTTAAGATCAAAAGATCGCAGCCTGCGGCAGCTCCTACACGGAACTGATGTACACCCGTAGGAGCTGCCGCAGGCTGCGATTTTTTTTCAGCGACTGACTTTCGCTTCAGTCCGACTTCACACTTGCACAACCACACTCGACAGGAACAAAGTCGCTAAAGCATCAAAGCGGCGATTCCTATCGCAAGGTTGGAGCAAGCATGCACACGACAATCATCATCACCTTCGGCCTGGTTCTGCTCGCGATGATGCTGTTCATCGGCGAGAAACTCGGCTTCAGCCGTCAGACCCTGACCTACGGTTTTGTCGTGCTGTGGTTGGCGATGACGGTTATCAATGGCGCTATCGGCGTGGTGACGACCGGCCAGTCGCTAAGCACGGAACTGGGGATCGGCACGATGGTGTTCAGCATCCCGGTGGCGGCCTTGGTGTTGTTCATGGTGCTGAGCGCCGAGACCTGACCGGCCTCGGCGCCTTGCCCTCAGTCAACGCACCAGATGCAGAAATTGCATGTGCCGCTCGTACTGATCGAGGATGTCGTTGATGATCTGCTCCTTGGTGTAGCCGACCAGATCGTAGTCCTGACTGCCCTCGCTCAAATGCACTTCGGCGCGGTAATAGCGACGGTTGTTGAGCTGCTTGGAACCCATGCCACCCCGAGCGAAAGACGGTGTGAAGTAACCACGCATCTGAACCTGATACACGAAGGGATGCTGGTCGCCATGGCCGATTTCCAGGCTGACGCTGTCATTGGCCGGGTCCGGGTGCGTAACCACGTGCAGGCCCTTTTCCCTGAACACGGCGGACACCTCTTCAATCGCCGGTCGCACGGTCGTGTCGAGGAAGCGATAAACCTCATCGCGCGACGGAAAATGCACCGCCTGACTCAAGCGCTGACGCCAGCCACCCTTGCCACGCCGAGAACCCGAGACCGGCGCCAGCGAGTGCATCTGCGCAATCTGCTTCTGCGACTCCAGATAAAACGCCTTGTGCAGCCCCCACATCATCAGCAGCAAGATCAGCGAGAACGGCAACGACGTCAGGACCACCGCCGACTTCAGCGCATCGATGCTGCCGGAGAACAACAGCGCACTGGTGACCAGCGCGGTCATCGCGCCCCAGAACACCCGCAGCCATTTCGGCCCGTCTTCATCGGGATTGCCGCCCTTGGCGGAAAGTGTCGATAACACCACGGTGCCGGAATCAGCGGAGGTGACGAAGAACACAAAGCTGATGAACACCGTGACCGCGATCACGGTTTTACTCCACGGGTAGGTTTCCAACAGCAAGTACAGCGTCATCGACGGGTTGTCGATGGCCGACATGCCCAATGCGCTCATGCCGTGATTGAGTACCTGGTCGATGGCGCTGTTGCCGAAGATCGACATCCACGCCAGGGTGAAACCAAGCGGGATCAGCAGCACGCCGAAGACGAATTCGCGGATGGTCCGGCCACGGGAAATCCGTGCGATGAACAGGCCCACGAACGGAGACCATGCGATCCACCAGGCCCAATAAAACACCGTCCAGCCACCCAGCCAGTCGCTGGGTTTGTCGTAGGCGTAGAGGTCGAAGCTCTTCATCGGCAAAGCGCCGAGGTAGTCGCCAACGTTCTGGATCAGTGTGTTGAGCAAATGCTGCGTGGGGCCTGCGAACAGCACGAACAGCAGCAGCGCACAGGCCAGCAGCATGTTGATGTCGGACATCACCCGCACGCCTTTGTCGACGCCGGACACGGCAACAATGATCGCCGCGCCCATCATCAGCGTGATCAGGCCGACCTGAATCCACTGGGTGTGAGCGATGCCGAACAGGTAGTCCAGCCCGGAATTGAGGTGCAGCACGCCAAACCCCATATCGGCCCCGAGGCCGAACACCGTGGCGATGATGCCGAAGCCGTCCACCGCATAACCGATAGGGCCGTTGATGCGTTTGCCGATCAGCGGATACAGCGCCGAACGCAGGGCCAGCGGCAGGTTGTGCCGGTAAGCGAAGTACGCGAGCGCCATGCCAACGAAGGCGAACACGCCCCAGCCATGCAGACCCCAATGCAGAAACAGAATCTGCATCGCCTGGCGCGCTGCATCCGCGGTGCCCGCCTCACCCTGAGGCGGCTGGAGCATGTGGGTCAGGGGTTCGGACACGCAAAAGAAGAACAGCGTGATACTGATCCCGGCGGCGAACAACATGCCTGCCCAAGACAGGTAACTGAACTCGGGCTCGTCGTGGTCGGCACCGAGTTTTATCTTGCCGTAGCCCGATAACGCGGTGACCACCACGAAGACCAGATACAGGGTCATCGCCAACATGTAGTACCAGCCGACCGTATTGGCCGCCCAGTTTTGCGCCGCCAGTAACCACGCTCCGGCCTGCTCGGGCATGGCGATGACAACGATACCAAACAACAGAATGAAGCTGGCCGAGAAGTAGAAAACCGGCGGATTCATGCGGACCAGGCCGCTGGCGGGAGTGGACGATGCACTCATGAACGGTGCACCTCGCAGGGGTAAAACGTGGCTGTAGAAATCGGACTCAGCAAAGGCAAGCCTCCTGTTGTGAGCGGGCGGCGAACCACCGGTTTAACTTGAATGAACGTTCAAGTTAAACATACATAGGGGGCTAAGGACTAATCGCAGGGCTCGGCGGTTCTGGTTTTAGGTGTTCTGTAGGAGCTGCCGCAGGCTGCGATCTTCTGATTTTGGTTGGTGGCGCGCCTGGAAAAGATCGCAGCCTCGTTGCACTCGACAGCTCCTACAGCTGTTACATCCTTACTTCTGCGCCCCATCATCATGCTGCAGATTAGCCTGGGTCAGGTTGCTGCCCGCCGGCACGCTGCGGGTCAGCCAGACGTTGCCGCCGATGGTAGAACCCTGGCCGATAGTGATCCGTCCCAAAATCGTCGCCCCGGCATAAATCACCACGTCATCCTCCACGATCGGATGCCGCGCCTGCCCCTTCTGCAACTGACCGTCTTCGTCCGCCGGAAAGCGCTTGGCGCCCAAAGTCACCGCCTGATAAATCCGCACGCGCTCGCCGATGATCGCGGTTTCGCCGATCACTACACCTGTGCCGTGGTCAATGAAGAAACTGCGGCCGATCTGCGCGCCGGGGTGAATGTCGATACCGGTGGCAGAGTGGGCGATTTCCGCGCTGATCCGCGCCAGCAGCGGCAACCCGGCCCGATACAAATGGTGAGCCAGTCGATGATGAATCACCGCCAGAATGCCCGGGTAACACAACAACACTTCATCGACGCTGCGTGCTGCCGGGTCACCGTGATAGGCCGCGAGTACGTCGGTGTCCAGCAGACTGCGCAACCCAGGCAACGCGAGGGCGAAGTCCTGAATGATCTGGATGGTTTTGGCTTCGACTTCAGTCTCGGCCTGGGCACTGTGGCGAGCGGCGTAGCGCAGTTCGAGCCGCGCCTGAGCCAGCAATGCATTTAATGCGACATCCAGCGTATGGCCGACATAGAAATCTTCACTTTCCTCACGCAAGTCCACCGGACCCAGACGCATCGGGAACAACGCACCACACAAGGCTTCGAGAATCTCCGCCATGGCCGCCCGAGAGGGCAACTCACGGCCACCCTGTTCGCCGCTGGCCCGGCCGTTTTGTGTACGCCACTGTTCACGTGCCGTGCGCAACTCGCTGACGATGGTCTGCAATTGCCAATGGCTTGATCGCTCACTCACGGTAAAGACTCCTTACGGGCGGCCGGACTGTCGGGCCGCACTGACGGCGCCTACTTTACGGCAAGGGTCGTGAGGCAAATTAAGAACCAATTGTGCTGTGGTCAGTTCGTTTGGCTATAAGAGATTGACGGTTGCCCCAGCAAAACACCGTGCCTATAGTCCTGAGATCTTTCACCGCCAGTACGGACCCATGATCAAACAACAGCTCGCTCGTTTTAATCGCCTCGACCTGCTCGGTCAGCCCACGGCCCTGGAAAAACTCGAACGCCTGTCGACGTGGCTGGACCGCGACGTATATGTCAAACGCGATGACCTGACGCCACTGGCACTGGGTGGCAACAAGCTGCGCAAACTCGAATACCTGGCCGCCGATGCGCTCGCTCAAGGTGCCGATACGTTGATCACCGCGGGCGCGCTGCAATCCAATCACGTACGCCAGACTGCTGCGATCGCGGCCAAGCTGGGTCTCGGCTGCGTGGCCTTGCTGGAAAACCCGCTGGGCACCGATGACAGTAACTACACCGGCAATGGCAACCGACTGCTGCTCGACCTGTTCGATGCCAAGGTCGAGCTGGTGGAAAACCTCGACAACGCTGACGAGCAACTTCAGGCGCTCGCCGGGCGCCTGCACAGCAACGGCAAAAAACCCTATCTGGTGCCGATCGGCGGTTCCAATGCCTTGGGTGCGCTGGGATATGTCCGCGCAGGGCTGGAATTGGCTGAGCAGATCAAAGACACCGGCCTGACTTTCTCCGCAGTAGTCCTGGCCTCAGGTAGCGCTGGAACCCACAGCGGTCTGGCATTGGCCTTGAGCGAAGCTCTGCCGGATTTGCCAGTAATCGGTGTGACGGTTTCGCGCAGCGAGGAAGACCAGCTGCCGAAGGTACAAGGCCTGGCCGAGCGCACCGCCGAACTGCTGGGCGTGAACCTGCCGGCGGCTTTTAAAGTCGAGTTATGGGACGAATACTTCGGCCCGCGCTATGGCGAGCCGAACGCCGGGACACTGGCAGCAGTGAAGCTGCTGGCAAGCCAGGAAGGCTTGCTGCTCGACCCGGTCTACACTGGCAAGGCCATGGCCGGGTTGCTTGATGGGATCGGGCGTCAGCGTTTCGACAAAGGCCCGATTATTTTCCTGCACACCGGCGGGGCGCCGGCGTTGTTTGCCTATAAGGATTTTCTGTAACCACTTCAAAAGGTCGCAGCCTTCGGCAGCTTCCACAGGTGCACGCCGATCCATGTAGGAGCTGCCGCAGGCTGCGATCTTTTTTATAAAACGTATATTCAATTAAAGAATAATAAAAATAATATCCATTATTTTCAATTCTAAAGGCGTCATCTTATAGTCACGCCGCAGGCGAATTTGCAGCGAGACGCATAAGCTGCTTTAAGGCAGGATATCGCAGTCGTCCAAATCCCGAATTTGCCAACTTTCCTAAAGCGTCTTCCATAAGAAAACACAGGGGCTTGTCATGAATTTTTCCGCACTACGTCGAAATCTGCTGGTGGGTTCGCTGGGCCTGGCACTGAGCGCCGGCCTGATTGGCCAGGCGGTTGCCGGTGAGCAACTGCAACAAATCAAGGACAAAGGCGTGATCAACGTCGGCCTTGAAGGCACTTATCCACCGTTCAGTTTCGTTGATGCCGACGGCAAACTGACCGGCTTCGAAGTCGAGTTCTCCGAAGCACTGGCTAAAGAATTGGGCGTGAAAGTCAAACTGCAACCAACCAAATGGGACGGCATCCTCGCGGCGCTGGAATCCAAGCGTCTGGACGCAGTGATCAATCAGGTAACCATCTCCGAAGAGCGCAAGAAGAAGTACGACTTCTCCGAGCCTTACACCGTATCCGGGATTCAGGCACTGGTGCTGACCAAGAAAGCCACCGAGCTGAACATCAAGAGTGCCGCGGATCTGGCTGGCAAAAAAGTCGGCGTAGGCCTGGGCACCAACTACGAGCAGTGGGTGAAAGAGAATGTTCCGACTGCTGACATCCGCACCTACGAAGACGATCCAACCAAGTTCCAGGACCTGCGTGTCGGCCGCATCGACGCCATCCTGATCGACCGCCTGGCCGCGCTGGAATACGCCAAGAAAGCCAAGGACACCACCGCCGCCGGTGAAGCGTTCTCCCGCCAGGAAGCCGGCATTGCCCTGCGCAAAGGCGAGCCTGAATTGTTGGCTGCGGTGAACAAGGCGATCGACAAGCTGCGCGCCGATGGCACTCTGAAAAAGCTTTCGGAAAAATACTTCAACGCTGACGTCACTCAATAATGGAAGAAGCTTTTCAACTCGCACTGGACTCCGCGCCCTTTTTGCTCAAGGGCGCGTACTACACGGTGATTCTGAGCCTGGGCGGGATGTTCTTCGGCCTGGTGATGGGGTTCGGCCTGGCGCTGATGCGTCTGTCGCGTTTCAAGCTGGTGAGCTGGATTGCCCGCATCTACGTGTCGTTCTTTCGCGGCACGCCGTTGCTGGTGCAATTGTTCGTGATCTATTACGGCTTGCCGCAGTTAGGCCTGGAACTCGATCCGCTGCCGGCGGCACTGATCGGCTTCTCGCTGAACATGGCCGCGTACGCCTGTGAAATCCTGCGTGCTGCGATCAGCTCCATCGAGCGCGGCCAATGGGAAGCGGCTGCCAGTATCGGCATGACCCGCGCGCAGACCTTACGCCGGGCCATCCTGCCGCAAGCCATGCGCACTGCATTGCCACCGCTGGGCAACAGCTTCATTTCGCTGGTCAAAGACACCGCGCTGGCCGCCACCATCCAGGTGCCGGAACTGTTCCGCCAGGCGCAACTGATCACCGCTCGTACCTTCGAAATCTTCACCATGTATCTTGCCGCCGCCCTGATCTACTGGGTTCTCGCAACCGCGCTGTCGCACCTGCAGAACCAGTTGGAAGCGCGGGTCAATCGGCACGACCAGGAGTCCTGACCCAATGATTGTCGTGGAAAAACTGACAAAGCAGTTCAAGGGTCAAGTCGTGCTCAACGGCATCGATCTTGAGGTAAAGGCAGGTGAGGTAGTAGCGATCATCGGCCCTAGCGGTTCGGGCAAAACCACTTTCCTGCGCTGCCTGAATTTTCTGGAGGAACCTACCAGCGGCCGGATCAAGGTCGGCGATATCGAGATCGATACCAGCCGCCCCCTGAACCAGCAGCAGAGCCTGGTGCGACGTTTGCGCCAGCATGTGGGTTTCGTGTTTCAGAACTTCAACCTGTTCCCCCATCGCACCGCCCTGGAAAACGTTATCGAAGGTCCGATCATCGTCAAGAAGATCGCGCGCGTCGATGCCATTGCCTTGGGTAAAAAGCTGCTGGCCAAAGTTGGCCTCGCGGGCAAGGAGGACGCTTACCCGCGTCGTCTCTCCGGCGGTCAGCAACAGCGCGTGGCGATTGCCCGAGCGCTGGCGATGGAGCCGGAAGTGATCCTGTTTGATGAACCGACCTCCGCGCTCGATCCTGAGCTGGTGGGCGAAGTGTTGGCGACCATCCGCGGCCTGGCCGAAGAGAATCGCACTATGGTGATCGTCACCCACGAAATGGGCTTCGCTCGGGATGTGGCCAATCGCGTGGTGTTTTTCGATAAAGGCGTGATCGTTGAGCAAGGCGAAGCGAAGGCGCTGTTTGCCAATCCGAAAGAAGAACGGACAAAACAGTTCCTCAGCAAGTTCCTAAATAACGCTCACAACTAACACCCTGCGCAACACCGGACAACTTCCACGGATGGAAGTTACATCCACACCCAGCGACCCTCTTCAAACCCAAAATAAATACAGGCGAACGCTAGACAACTTTTTGTCAGCGCAAGCGGTACATATTTATATTTAAACAACAATTTGATTATGCTATTGGCCGCTGCGTGGCTATTTCCTACAGGGGCGGGGCGTTGCGATGAAAAACCCGAATCCTACTGGTTTTAGCGGGCATATTCGACACAGACCCAAGGTTTATTAACCTTTCAGCGTAGGAACTTTCTGAATAACCACCCTCTCCCGCCTTAACTAATAATTCCCATTGACACTTATTCCAGCACGCTCTTATCTAGACTCCTGCCGCGACACTCACAACGCTTAATCATTATTCCAACTCAAAGTAATGACATGTTTTGCTGTTCGACATTTGCGTTTTTTGTTTTTCCAGAAACGGACTTCGTTGCAAGACTTCAAGGAGACTCCATGAAAAGCACCTCGAACAAACCCGGGCCCGTGGCCCCGACCCTGGCGCAATCTCACAAGACCGGTATCAACATCACCGGCGCGGCGCATCTGCTGATCGACGTGGCGCCCTACCCCGGCATGGACGAAGGAGATCTGATCGAACTGTTCTGGGACAACTGCTACGTAGCCTCCAAAGCCCTGACACCCGGCGATATCGGGCAATCGGTGCAGCTACGGGTTCCGGAAAGCTTCGTCACCAACGGTACTTCGCGCATTCACTACCGGATCATGCGGGTCGGCCAAGCGCCCACGGTATCTGCCAGCAGGCAAGTGCAGATCAAACTCGACTGCCCTGGCGGCCAACCCTCCCTGCTATGCGGCGATGAAAATCAAGGCCTCGCACCGATCAGCATTCCCGAGGCGATTCGCCGTCAGGGGATCAACGCCAATCAGATCAACCGCGGTGTTCCACTGACCATTGAGCCGTACCTGAACATGGCCATCGATGACGAAATCACCTTGCGCTGGGGTGATGCGCGCATGGACCTGCCAAGGCTCAAGGCGAGTGATGTGGGCCAGCCCATTCAGGTCTGGGTGCCGCCGGCCATCATTCTCGAAGCTGGCGAAGACCTGCGCCTGGAAGTGACGTATTGCATCCTCGACCGGGTGGGCAACAACTCTCGCTGGGCGCCGGCCCGTTTGTTGAAGATTGGTTGTGCCAATCCTTGTCTGAAAGTCTTTCCGAAAAAAGTGCTCAAGGCTGCCGAACTCCGCAAGCGATGAGTCTTGGCCTGGAATCAAAGGATCGCAGCCTGCGGCAGCTCCCGCGCGCATCGTCGTCAACCCTGTAGGAGCTGCCGCAGGCTGCGATCTTTTGACCTTCTATACATATTCCTAAAAGTTAGTTTCTAAATTTTTTATACAAGTTTAGGGTATATACACCGGACCACCGGACATCCTTGTTTTCATGCGCGGCCACAAGCGGCGCTTTCATAAGATGTGAGGTAGGTATGGTCCAGAACACAATCACCCCAGTGCAGAACGCCAGGGCATTGCGTGCAGCCAAGGAGCAGCACTGATGTCCAGTCTGGCAGATGCAATCGTCCAGAGTGACCTGGACATCGCCCCGTTGTTGTTGCCCGCGCAAGTGCTGCGCAACGATGCCCAAGCCATCAAGGCTGCCCACGAACTGGCGCAAGTCGCCCGCCTGCAAGCCGCCAAACGTGACCAACAGCGCAAGCTGCCATGGTCTGAAATCGAACAGTTCACCCGCAGCGGCCTGGGCAGCATTTCCATTCCCCGTGAGTACGGCGGCCCGCAGGTTTCGTTCGTCACCCTGGCCGAGGTGTTCGCGATCATTTCCGCAGCAGACCCGGCGCTTGGGCAGATCCCGCAAAATCAGTTCGGGATTCTTAATCTGGTGCTCGGTAGCGCCACCGAAGCGCAGAAACAACTGCTGTTCAAAAGTGTGCTCGACGGCTGGCGCATCGGCAATGCCGGGCCTGAGCGCAGCACCAAAAACACTCTGGACCTGAAAGCGCGTATCACCGCTGACGACGTCCTCAATGGCCAGAAGTTCTATTCCACCGGCGCACTGTTCGCCCATTGGGTCGCGGTCAAAGCATTGAACGAGGACGGCAGACAAGTGCTGGCGTTCATCCAACGCGGTACACCGGGTTTGCGCATCGTTGATGACTGGTCGGGCTTCGGTCAACGCACCACCGCCAGCGGTACGATTTTGCTCAACAACGTAAAGGTCGATCCTGAACTGGTGGTGGATAACTGGCGGATCAACGAAACACCCAATATCCAGGGTGCAGTCTCGCAGTTGATCCAGGCCGCCATCGATGCCGGCATCGCCCGGGGTGCTATCGACGATGCCATCGACTTTGTGAAAAAACGCGCCCGGCCGTGGATCGACGCCAAGGTCGAACGAGCCAGCGATGACCTCTACGTGATCGCCGACATCGGCAAACTGAAAATCGAACTGCACGCCGCCGAAGCGCTGTTGCGCAAGGCCGGGCAGGTGCTCGATCAGGTTAGCGCCGCGCCCTTCACCGCCGAGTCCGCCGCCCGCGCCTCGATTGCCGTGGCCGAAGCCAAAGTGCTGACCACCGAAATCTCGTTGCAGGCCAGCGAAAAACTCTTCGAACTGGCCGGCAGCCACGCAACCCTCGCCGAATTCAACCTCGACCGTCACTGGCGCAATGCCCGGGTGCACACGCTGCACGACCCGGTGCGCTGGAAGTATTACGCCGTCGGCGCGTACCGCCTGAACGGCACCTTGCCGGCCCGTCATTCCTGGATCTGACGACCAGACATCTGGAGAAGCACATGACAAGTTCTCACCACGTCGCGGTCATCACCAGCGATGAGCAAGCCCTGATTGTCGCCAGCGATCTGGCCGAAGACTTCAAACGCGACAGCGCCCTGCGCGACCGTGAACGCCGTTTGCCCCACGCGGAGCTGGAGGTATTTTCCCGCTCGGGCCTGTGGGGTATCAGCGTGCCGAAAGAATACGGCGGCGCAGGTGTTTCCAACGTTACGCTGGCCAAAGTAATCGCCCTGATCGCACAGGCCGACGGCTCGCTTGGACAGATACCGCAAAACCACTTTTACGCACTGGAAGTGCTGCGCGTGAACGGTAACCACGAGCAGAAACAACGTTTGTACTCGCAGGTTCTGGCCGGCCAGCGCTTCGGCAATGCCTTGGCCGAACTCGGCACCAAAACCGCCCACGACCGCACAACCAGCCTGACCCCCGACGGCATCGGCTATCGCATCAGCGGTCGCAAGTTCTACGCCACGGGCGCGATTTACGCCCAGCGAATTCCGACATCCGTGGTAGATGAAAACGGCGTGCAGCAACTGGCGTTCGTGCCGCGTAACAGCAAAGGCCTTACCGTGATTGATGACTGGAGCGGCTTCGGCCAGCGCACCACCGGCAGCGGTTCGGTGGTGTTCGAAGACGTCTATGTCGCTGCCGAAGACGTCATTCCCTTTCAAAGCGCTTTCGAGCGTCCGACGCCGGTCGGACCGTTGGCGCAGATTCTCCACGCCGCCATCGACACCGGCATCGCCCGCGCCGCTTACGAAGATGCGTTGCATTTCGTGCGCACCAAGACCCGTCCATGGATCGATGCCACCCATGAAAAAGCCTCCGACGATCCGCTGACCCTCAAGAGCTTCGGCCACTTGAGCATCCGCCTGCACGCCGCCGAAGCACTACTGGAACGCGCGGGTGAGTTCCTCGACAAAGCCCAACTCGAGACCACCGCCGACACGGTCGCAGCCGCCTCGATTGCCGTCGCAGAAGTTCGCGCCATCAGCACCGAAATATCTCTCGCCGCCGCCAGTACATTGTTTGAACTTGCAGGCAGTCAGGCGACGCTACGCGAGCACGGACTGGACCGGCACTGGCGCAACGCTCGGGTGCATACCCTGCACGACCCGGTGCGCTGGAAGTATCACGCCGTCGGCAACTACTACCTCAACGATGAAAACCCGCCACTGCGGGGGACCATCTGATGACCCGCAAGAAGATCCTGCTCAACGCGTTCAACATGAACTGCATCGGGCACATCAACCACGGTTTGTGGACGCACCCAAGAGACACATCGACCCGGTATAAAACCATCGAGTACTGGACCGAACTGGCGCAATTGCTCGAGCGCGGCCTGTTCGACGGCTTGTTCATTGCCGACATCGTCGGCGTCTACGACGTTTACCAGAACTCGGTGGATGTACCGCTCAAAGAATCGATCCAGTTGCCCGTCAATGACCCGCTGCTGCTGGTTTCGGCGATGGCGGCGGTGACCAGAAACCTCGGTTTCGGCCTGACCGCCAACCTCACCTACGAACCGCCCTATCTGTTCGCTCGGCGCATGTCGACGCTGGACCATTTGAGTCGCGGCCGTGTGGGCTGGAACATCGTCACCGGCTACCTCGACAGCGCCGCCAAGGCCATGGGCCTGAGCGAACAGGTCGAGCACGACCGTCGATATGACCAGGCGGACGAATACCTGCAAGTGCTCTACAAACTCTGGGAAGGCAGTTGGGAAAACGGCGCGGTGCTCAACGACCCGCAGCAGCGGATCTACGCGCAGCCAGAAAAGGTGCACAAGGTCGAGCACAAAGGCGAGTTCTATCAGGTCGAGGGTTATCACCTCTGCGAACCGTCACCGCAACGCACCCCGGTGTTGTTTCAAGCGGGCAGTTCGGATCGCGGACTGCAGTTCGCCGGGCGACATGCCGAGTGCGTGTTCATCAGCGGCCAGACCAAAGCATCGACCAAGGTTCAAGTGGACAACGTCCGCGCCAGCGCCATCGAAGCGGGGCGCAACCCAGAAGACATCAAGGTGTTCATGGGCCTGAACGTGATCGTTGACGAAACCGAAGAGCGGGCCTGGGCCAAGCACGCCGAATACTTGAGCTACGCCAGTGCCGAAGCCGGCGTGGCGCATTTTTCGGCCTCCACCGGGATCGATTTCTCCGAGTACGCCATCGACGAACCGATCCAGTACGTGAAGAGCAACGCCATTCAGTCCGCTACCAAACACCTGCAAAACAACGACTGGACCCGACGAAAACTGCTGGAGCAACACGCCCTCGGTGGTCGCTACATCACCGTGGTGGGTTCGCCCGGGCAGGTGGCAGATGAACTGGAATCCTGGATCGCCGAGACGGGGTTGGATGGCTTCAACCTGACGCGGATTGTCACGCCGGAAAGCTATGTGGATTTCATTGAGCTGGTGATTCCTGAGCTGCAACGGCGCGGGTCGTACAAGACCGCTTATGACGATGGCAGCTTGCGGCAAAAGCTGTTTCACGAAGGGGCGCATTTGCCTGAGCAACACACCGGTTCGGCGTTTCGCCGTTAAAAGAATCGCCGGCAAGCCAGCGCCTACAGGGTTTTGTGAACGCCATAAATCCACTGTAGGAGCTGGCTTGCCAGCGATGAGGCCCGACCAAGCACCACAAACCTTATGCACTGACTGGATATATCATCATGAAAAAGAACTACTTCTCTCACCCAGTCAAAGCACTGGCCCTGGCCCTCGGCCTCTTCAGCTCGGTGACCTTCGCCGCCGACGCGCCATTGAAAATCGGCACCACCGCGGCTTTCGCCATTCCTCTGGAAGCCGCCGTCGAGGAAGCCAACAAACAAGGCCTGAAAGTCGAACTGGTGGAGTTCAGCGACTGGATCGCACCGAACGTCAGCCTGGCCTCAGGCGATATCGACGTGAACTACTTCCAGCACATCCCCTTCCTGGAAAACGCCAAGGCTGCCGCAGGTTTTGACCTGGTGCCGTTCGCGCCCGGGATCATCAACAACGTCGGCCTCTACTCGAAGAAATACAAAAGCTTCGACGAGCTGCCAGAAGGCGCCAGCGTCGCCATCGCCAACGACCCGATCAACAGCGGTCGCGGTTTGCAGTTGCTGGCCAAGGCGGGGCTGATCACGCTTAAACCCGGCGTCGGATACAAAGCCACCGAAGAAGACATCATCGCCAACCCGAAGAAAATCAAAATCCTCCAGGTCGAAGCCGTGCAACTGGTGCGTGCTTACGACGACGCCGATCTGGTCCAGGGTTACCCGGCCTACATTCGCCTATCGAAGACCTTCGATGCCGGTTCCGCGCTGCTGTTCGACGGTCTTGATCACAAGGAATACGTGATCCAGTTCGTGATCCAGCCCAAAAGCAAAACCGATCCGCGCCTGATCAAGTTCGTCGACATCTACCAGCACTCGCCGGCCGTACGCGCAGCACTGGATAAGGCTCACGGCAAACTGTATCAAGCCGGCTGGGAAAGCTGAGCATGACCGCCGCGATCCAACGGCGACTGGAGATTCCAGAGCCTGCAAGCGCTGCACAAACGGAGCTGCATCCCGAACTCAATCGTGCCCATGTGCGCTTCATCAATCTGGGTAAAACCTACAGCGGCCAGCAAGGTCCGGTGGCCGCGTTGCACGGTATCGACCTGGCGATTCAGCGCGGTGAAGTGTTCGGCATCATCGGCCGCAGCGGTGCTGGCAAATCGTCGCTGATTCGCACCATCAATCGTCTGGAACAACCGAGCAGCGGTCGGGTACTGATCGATCAGGTCGACATCGGCGAGTTCGACGAAAACCGCTTGGTGGCCCTGCGTCGGCGTATCGGCATGATCTTTCAGCACTTCAATTTGATGTCCGCCAAGACGGTTTGGCAGAACGTCGAGTTGCCGCTCAAAGTCGCAGGAGTACCCAAGGAACAGCGCGAGAAAAAGGTTCGTGAGTTGCTGGAACTGGTGGGCCTGCAATCCAGGCACAAGGCTTACCCGGCGCAGCTGTCCGGTGGGCAGAAACAGCGTGTCGGTATCGCCCGTGCACTGGTGCATGATCCGGATATTTTGCTGTGCGACGAAGCAACCTCTGCACTGGACCCTGAGACCACTCGATCGATCCTCGGCCTGCTGCGCGAGATCAACCAGCGCCTTGGCCTGACCATCGTTTTGATCACCCACGAGATGGCGGTGATCCGCGATATCTGTGATCGCGTCGTGGTGCTGGAACACGGGCGAATCGTCGAGCAAGGGCCGGTGTGGGAGGTGTTCGGCAATCCGCAACATGAGGTCAGTAAGACGCTACTCGCGCCGTTACAACACACCCTGCCTGAAGAGCTGCAAAACCGTTTGCACTCGCAGCCGAAAACCTGCGATGCCGCCGTGGTCCTTCGCTTGCAATTCACCGGCAACCAACGCGACGAGCCAGACCTGGCCGCGCTGTTCAGTGCACTCGGTGGTCGCGTGCGTTTGCTGCAAGGGGGTGTGGAACGGATTCAGGGGCATGCGATTGGACAACTGTTATTAGCGGTGACCGGCTCGCCACTCGACGCCGAAGAATTGCGTCAGCGCGCCAGTGATTGGGCGCAAAACGTGGAGGTATTGGGTTATGTGGTTTGATCGTTTGTTGCAAGGTTTCATCGACACCTTCCTGATGGTCGGCGTGTCGTCGTTGATTGCGCTGTTGGCGGGCATTCCGCTGGCGGTGATCCTCGTCACCAGCGCCAAGGGTGGTATTTACGAAGCGCCAGCGCTGAACCGGGCCTTGGGTGCATTCGTGAACCTGTTTCGCTCGATTCCGTTTCTGATTTTGATGGTGGCGCTGATTCCGTTCACACGGTTGATCGTCGGCACCACTTACGGCGTATGGGCGGCTGTGGTCCCACTGACCATTGCGGCCACACCCTTCTTTGCGCGCATTGCTGAAGTGAGTTTACGAGAGGTCGATCACGGGTTGGTCGAAGCGGCGCAGGCGATGGGTTGCCGGCGTTGGCACATCGTTTGGCACGTGTTGCTGCCCGAGGCACTGCCGGGGATTGTTGGTGGGTTCACCATCACGCTGGTGACAATGATCAATTCGTCGGCCATGGCCGGGGCGATTGGTGCCGGTGGACTGGGGGATATTGCCTATCGGTACGGCTATCAGCGGTTTGATAGCCAGATCATGTTGACGGTGATTGTATTGCTGGTGGTGTTGGTGGCGGCGATTCAGTTGGGTGGGGATCGGTTGGCGCGGGGGTTGAACAAGCGGTAGGTGAAGAGCAAAAGATCGCAGCCTTCGGCAGCTCCTACAGGGATTGGCAGTGATCCGACGTTAGGGCTGCGATCATGGCTTGTGTAGGAGCTGCCGCAGGCTGCGATCTTTCAAAGCGCGAAAGCGCTTATAGTCAACACATCTCCTTTTCCTGCGCAGCCGACCATGAAGCAAACACCCGACGACCTCGAACAGATCACCTCCACCACTCTGGGTCATTACAACGCGGTCGCCGAAGATTTCCGTGAAGGCACCCGCGATCACGACGTCAGCCAGAACATCGCTGCCCTGTTGCGACACCTTCAGGGCGAGGCGCCTTTCGACATTCTCGATTTTGGCTGCGGACCCGGGCGCGATTTGCAAACCTTTACGCGCATGGGTCACCGCGCAGTCGGCCTCGACGGTTCGGAAAAGCTCGCGCAGATGGCCCGTGAGGACAGTGGTTGCGAGGTCTGGCAGCAGGACTTCCTGAAGCTCGATCTGCCGGCCGAGCGTTTCGACGGGATTTTTGCCAATGCGGTGTTGTTTCACATTCCGCGTCAGGAGTTACCTCGGGTGTTGAAGCAATTGCGCGGGGCGTTGAAACCGGGTGGGGTGTTGTTCAGTTCCAATCCCCGGGGCGAAAACCAGGAAGGCTGGAACGGGCCGCGTTATGGGTCGTATCACGACCTGACGGCCTGGCAGCAGTTGCTGACCGAGGCGGGGTTTGTGGAGTTGGAGCATTACTACCGGCCAGCGGGGCTGCCGCGGGCGCAGCAGCCTTGGTTGGCGAGTGTCTGGCGGCGCGCTGACTAATGCACAAATCAAAAGATCGCAACCTTCGGCAGCTCCTACAGTAGGTGGGTGTAGGAGCTGCCGAAGGCTGCGATCTTTTGTTTTTATTGCCAGAACAATCTCGCTCCCACAGGGTTCAGCAAAATTCCTGTGGGAGCGCACTTTTTACTGCACCTCTTTCTGCGGTTCGCGAATCTTGTACCAGGCCACATACAGCGCCGGCAAAAACAACAGCGTCAGCAAGGTGGCGATGACGATCCCGCCGATCATCGCGTAGGCCATCGGCCCCCAGAACACTTCCCGGGCAATCGGGATCATCCCCAGGCTCGCTGCCGCAGCGGTCAGCAGGATCGGCCGACGCCGGTGCTCGGTGGCCTGTACCACCGCATCCCACGGCGTATACCCATTCTTCTCGTACTCGTCGATCTGGGTCACCAGGATCACCGAGTTGCGGATGATGATACCGATCAGCGCCAGAATCCCGAGGATCGCCACGAAGCCCATCGGCGTGCCGGTCGGCACCAGCGCGATCACCACGCCGATCAACCCCAGCGGCGCGACACTCGCCACCAGGAACAGCTTCTGCACGCTGTGCAACTGGATCATCAGGAACGTTGCCATCATGAACAACATCAGCGGCACGACCTTGGCAATCGGCCCTTGGGCCTTGCCGCTTTCCTCCACCGTACCACCCGTGGCGACCTTGTAGCCCGCCGGCAATTTTTCGGCGAACGCATCTATCGACGGCTTGAGGATTTTCACCAGGTCGGTCGGCTGGATCTCGTCGCGTATCGCCGCCTTGATGGTGATGGTCGGCAAGCGATCACGTCGCCATACCAGCGGCTGCTCCAGTTCGTAGCGCACTGTGGCAAACGCCAGCAACGGAATCGACGTGCCGCTTGGCGTGACGATCTGCAGGTTCTGCAGGGTTTGCGGAGTGCCGCGTTCGGAATCCACCGCACGACCGACCACGTTGATCAGGTAGATGTCGTCATCGACCTGGGTCACCGGCTGACCACTGACGATGCCGTTCATCAAGTTGGCCACGTCCTCGGAGGACAACCCCAACTGCCGCGCCTTGTCTTGTGCGATGTCGATGCGCAGGACTTTGCCCGGTTCATTCCAGTCGTAGATGATTTCGCCAATGTGCGGGTTCTTGTCGAGCTCGGTGGCCAGGTCTATGGCATGTCGGCGCACCTGATCGATGTCCTTGCCGCTGACCCGGTACTGGATCGGACGCCCAACCGGCGGGCCCATTTCCAGTGCCTGAACGTAGCTGCCGATGCCGACGAAGTCTTTGCGCAGGCGATCACGCAGCTTCTGCATCATGGCCTCGCGGGACTCGCCTTTGCTGACGATCACCAACTGCGCGTAGAAAGGGTTTTGCAGTTGTTGGTCCAGAGGCAGATAGAAACGAATGGCGCCCTGGCCGATGTAGGTGCTCCAGCGCACGATGTCCGGATCGCCTTTGAGGGTCGCTTCCAGCAGATCGACGGCGCGCCGGGTTTCGTCCATGGAGGCGTTTTGCGGCAGGTTCAGGTCCACCAGGATTTCCGGACGGTCCGAGGACGGGAAGAACTGGTTCTGTACAAAACGCATGCTGAACAGCGCCAACGCGAACAACAGCACGGTAATGCCGATGGCCCACCAGCGATTGCGCATGCACCACAGCAGCCCGCCATTGAAGGCCTTGCCGATGCGCCCGGGTTCACCGTCGTGGGCTTTGACCTTGGTGCTGAGGATGTGCACGCCGATGACCGGCGCAAACAACACCGCCACCACCCACGACACCAGCATCGCACAGGCGATTACCGCAAACAGTGTGTAGGTGTACTCACCCGCCGAGCTGGCGTTCAGGCCAATCGGCACGAAACCCGCCACCGTCACCAGCGTACCGGTAAGCATCGGGAATGCCGTGGAGGTGTAGGCAAACGTAGCCGCCTGCTCTTTGGTCTCGCCCAGTTCCAGACGCGTGACCATCATTTCCACGGTGATCATTGCATCGTCCACCAGCAAGCCGAGGGCGATGATCAATGCACCGAGGGAGATCCGCTGCATGGTGATGCCGCTGTATTCCATGAATACAAACACCATCGCCAGCACCAACGGAATCGAACATGCCACCACCAGCCCGGCGCGCACGCCAAGGCTGACGAAGCTGACCAGCAGCACGATCACCACCGCTTCGAACAGTGCACTGGTAAAGCCGCCAACGGCTTCCTCCACCACCACGGCCTGATCGGAGACGTTGTAAATGCCCACGCCCACTGGCAGGTCGGCAGTCAACTGTTCGATACGGGCGTGCAGTGCCTTGCCGAATGCCTGGACGTTGCCGCCCTTCTGCATGGCAATCGCCAGACCGATGGCCGGTTTGCCATTGAAACGGAATTCCGGCGAAGCGGGATCGACGTAACCGCGACTGATTTCGGCGATGTCGGCCAGACGATAGTAGCGGTCGTTGAGCTTGAGGTTGACCTCGGCCAGGTCTTTCTCCGAAGCGAACTTCCCTGTAGTGCGCACCGAAATCCGCTCAGGCCCGGCCTCGATAACCCCCGCCGGGGTCACGGCGTTCTGCGTTTGCAGGCTCTGCACGACCTGAAGCTGATCGATGCCCAGCGCCGCGAGTTTGCGTGTGGAGAAGTTCAGGTACAGCACTTCGTCCTGCTGGCCGACCATCTCGATCTTGCCCAGCCCCGGCACGCCGCGAATCTCCATGCGCGCCTGTTCCACATAGTCGCGCAACTGACGCAGGGTCAGGCCGTCGGCGGTGAAAGCATAGATCGAGCCGAACACGTCACCGAACTCGTCGTTGAACCCGGGCCCTTGCATGCCTTGGGGAAACTGGCCACGAATGTCGTTGATCTTCTTGCGCACCTGATACCAGATTTCCGGGATGTCCTTGGCACTGGTGGTGTCGCGCAGGTACACATACACCGTCGATTCGCCGGGGCGCGTGTAGCTTTTTACGTAATCGAGCGAGTCGAGCTCTTCGAGCTTTTTCTCGATACGGTCGGTGATCTGCTTGAGGGTTTCCTCCTGTGTCGCCCCCGGCCATTTACTCTGGATCACCATGGTCTTGATGGTGAACGAAGGATCTTCCTCACGCCCCAGGTTGAAATACGAGAACACACCCATCAGCAACGCGACGAACATCAGATACCAGATGAACGACTGATGCTTGAGAGCCCATTCGGAGAGGTTGAAAGGCCCTTTCATTGACTGTCCTCGTCGATTTTAACTGCCTGCCCTGGTTTGAGGCTGTTTACACCGGCACTGACCACCCGCTCGCCATTCTTCACACCACCCGCCAGCACCACGGTGCTGGCGGTACGGCTGATCACGGTGACATCCCGGGGGGAAACGGTTTTGTTCTGTGCATCGATCACCCAGATGCGCGGTTTGCCATCGACCTCCTGCAACGCGGTCAAGGGCAGCTCAATGCGCGGCTTGATCGCCGAGCTCAAGGTGACGCTGATCGCAGTACCCAGGCGGAAACCTTCTGGCGTTTCAGCCAAAGTCAGGCGCGCACGCCGGGTGCGTGTGGCGCTTTGCGCCTGGGGTTCGATTTCGCGAATGGTCGCGGTGGTGTTGATGCTCGGGTTGAGTTGCGTAGCGACCAGAAACACCACATCGCTGGGCAGTTGATCAACCAGCGTATCGGGCAGATCGATCACCGCTTCCTTGATGTCCGGTTGTGCCAGGGTCACCACTTGCTGCCCGGCCGACACGACTTGCCCGGCTTCAGCGCTCCAGGCCGTGACTACGGCTTTATGGTCGGCACGCAGCTCGGTGTAGCTCAGTTGGTCCTTGCTCTGGTCGACGGCTGCACGGGCCTGGTCGAGGGACGCCTGGGTGGTTTTAAGGTTAGTCAGCGCATCATCCAGCTGCGCCTGTGCGCCCACCCCACGATCAAACAGGGTTTGCTGGCGCATGGCGCTGGCCTTGGCATTGATCAGTTGCGCCTGGATTTTCGCCAGATCGCCCTGGGCCGAACGCAGTTGGTTCTGCTGATCGGATGGATCGAGCGTGGCGAGCAATGTGCCCTTCTCGACCTCGGTGCCGACATCGACGTTACGGCTGGCGATTCGCCCGCCTACGCGAAACCCGGTATTACTTTCGTAGCGCGCCTGAATGCTGCCGGCGAAGCGCCCCAGATCCTCTTCGTTCAAAGCCTTGATCTTGATCGACAGCACCGGCCGCACAGGCTCCGGCGGTGGCGTACTTTCGGAACAGGCGCTCAGCAGCAGCCCGATGGACAACGCCCATATCGGCTTCATGGCTTGGCCTCCCAACTCAGATCCTTGTAAGTATTTTCGGCAATCTCGACTTCCATGCCTGGGTGCAACAGCTGCCCGCCGGCGACGATGACTTTTTCCCCACCCTTCAATCCGCCGCTGATGATGACCTTGCCGGTCAGGTAACGGCCGACCGTGACCGAGTGCAACTGCGCCTGGCCCTTGTCGTCGATAATCCAGACGGCAGGTTCACTGATGTTCTTGGTCAGCGCCGACCACGGCAACTCGACAACAGACTTGCCCGTGCCCCTGGCCGTGGCGCTGACCACCGAGCCCAATTGCATGCCTTCGGGCAATTTATCGAGGCCGACCTTGACCTGCACAGTACCGGACTGCGCCGACACGGCGGGGGTGACTTCACGCACGGTGCCAGTGGTTTTGATGGCCGGGTTATCGAGCAGACTGATGACAATGGTCTGATCTTTCGGCTTTTCGGCCAGCAGTGATTCATAGACGTTGAACACCGCATCCCGGTCGCCGTCCGTGGCCAGGCTGAAGATCGGCATGGTCGCCTGCACCACCTGACCTACTTCGGCCTGACGTTCGGTAATGACACCCGGTGCATCGGCAATCAGCGCCGTGTAGCTCAGCTGGTCCTTGGCGTTGGCCAACTGCGCCTGGGCCGCGCTCAACGCGCTCTGACTGCTGCGCAAGGCGGCCTGGGCCGAGTCGTATTCGCTCTGGCTGGTGTAGCCCTTGGGCAGGAGTTTCTGCTGACGCACGAACGCCGCCGCATTCTGTTTGACCCGCGCCTGCTCGGCGACGACTTGCGCCTGCGCCGAATCGACACTGGTCTGCAAATCCTTGGGGTCAAGCCGGGCCAGCACTTGTTTGGCCGTTACCCGATCGCCGACATCGACCGAACGCTGGATGATCTTGCCGCCCACGCGAAACGACAGTTCAGTCTGGACACGCGCCTGCACGTCACCGGTGAGGGTGACCGAGGCGGCAAAATCCTCCGGCTTGACGACTTGCACGAACACCCGTGGGAGGTATTCCTGAACCGGTTTTTTCTCTTCGCAAGCCGTCAGCAGGGTGACGACAGTCAAGGCCATTACTACTTTTAATCCGGGAACCACCATGCAAACTCCTTGGCCTTTTTCAAATACAACACGACAGAGAGCTTAGAACAGAGTTGGAACCTTGCACGATGGTCTTATGAAGAAAAAATTCGAAGCGGGTTCGGTCGAAAAGGCTTGCAATAGACGCGTTGGCGTACCCGACAATGGCGCACTTGTTTGATATCGCTTCAGGAATCCTCATGCTCCAGACGCTCGCCGTGGCCAACTATCGCTCGATCAACAAACTGGTGATCCCGTTGGGCCGGCTGAACCTGATCACTGGCCCCAACGGCAGCGGCAAGTCCAACCTTTACCGCGCCCTGCGACTGTTGGCGGAAACCGCCCAGGGCGGAGTGGTCAACGCCCTGGCTCGCGAAGGCGGTCTGGATTCGACGTTCTGGGCGGGGCCGGAAACTCTCACTCGGCGCATGCGCAATGGCGAAGTGCCGATCGAGGCCACGGTGCGCCACGGGGTCAAACGCCTGCGCCTGGGGTTTGCCGGCGACGACTTCGGCTACTCGATCAGCCTGGGCCTGCCCGATTCCAATGGGCATTTCATGCTGCCCGGCAATCACGCTCCCATACCCTCACGCTTCAGCCTCGACCCGCAGATCAAGCGCGAATGTCTGTGGGCCGGGCCGTTCTATCGCCCGGCCAGTCTGCTGGTGGATCGCGAGGGCCCGATGATCCGCGCCCGCGCCAGTCGCAGTTGGGATGTGCTGGCGCAGCACACGCCGACTTTCGACAGTCTGTTCGATCAGATCGGCAGCCTGCGGACTTCGCCGCAGGTGTTGGAAATTCGCGAATTCATCCGCCGCTGGCGTTTTTACGATCACTTTCGCAGCGATGCCGATGCGCCCGCTCGGCAACCTCAATTAGGCACGCGCACACCGGTGTTGCATCACGACGGGCGCGATCTGGCGGCGGCCTTGCAGACGATCATCGAAATCGGCGATCCCGAGGCGTTGTGGGCGGCAATCAGTGACGCGTTTCCTGGCGCCAGGCTGAACATCGAACCGCTGCGCGGCGGACGCTTCGCCATCGAGTTTTTTCAGGAGGGGTTATTGCGCCCGTTGTCGGCGGCAGAGTTGTCGGACGGGACGTTGCGCTATCTGCTGTTGGTCGCGGCATTACTGACGCCGCGTCCGCCAACACTGATGGTGCTGAACGAACCGGAAACCAGTCTGCATCCAGATCTGCTGCCGGCGTTGGCGCGCTTGATCATCCGCGCATCGCAGCACTGCCAGGTGTGGGTGGTCTCACATGCCCGACGATTGATTTCAGCGTTGCAGGAGGATCCGCAATGCAATTGCATCGTGCTGGAGAAAAATCTCGGGCAGACCGGGATCGTCGGCCAGCGGATGCTGGATGAACCCGCCTGGCATTGGCCAGACTGAACGGCCAGTGATTTGCCGGGACGACGCAAGACGACTATTTTCCCCTACACCGCAGGAAGGATCTTTTTTTCGAAATACCCCTCCAAGGACGGCCCCCCTTTGGGCAGCCTCCCCAGGCCAGGCAATCACAAGGATGAGAAAATGGCAGACGCAAAAGTGCCGCAACGGCTGGATCCGCAGGACGTTGTGAAATTACTGATGGCGTTGCGCAGGGCGTTGGAGGCCAGGGTGGCTTGAAGGCTTTTGATGTCGCCCCAGTTCACAACCAAATCAAACGCCCATAAAAAAACGCCGACGCTGGATCAGCCGTCGGCGTTTGAAACCTTGAAGGGTTTTGCTTCGCGAATCAGAACGCCGGCAGTACCGCGCCGCTGTACTTCTTCTCGATGAAGGCTTTCACTTCTGGACTGGTCAAAGCCTTGGCCAGTTTCTGAATGGCAACGCTGTCCTTGTTGTCCGGACGGGCCACCAGGTAGTTCACGTAAGGCGAATCGGCACCTTCAATGATCAGCGCATCTTTGGCCGGGTTCAGGCCCGCTTCCAGCGCGTAGTTGGTGTTGATCATGTCCAGGTCGACCTGATCCAGCACACGCGGGAGCATGGCCGATTCGAGTTCCTTGAACTTGAAGTTATGTGGGTTCTTGGCAATGTCTTTGGGCGTCGACACAGCGTTTTTCGGGTCTTTCAACTCGATCAGGCCAGCCTTCTGCAACAGGATCAGGGCACGGCCGCTGTTGCTGCCTTCGTTAGGGATGGCGATGGTTGCGCCGTCTTTCAGCTCCGCCAGGGATTTGACTTTCTTCGAGTAGCCACCGAACGGTTCGACGTGAACACCGATGACGGTTTCAAGATGGGTGCCTTTGCCTTCGTTGAAGCTTTTCAGGTACGGCAGGGTCTGGAAGTAGTTGGCGTCCAGACGCTTCTGATCGACCTGCACGTTCGGCTGAACGTAGTCGGTGAATACTTTGATTTCCAGGTCCACGCCTTCTTTGGCGAGGGTTGGCTTGATCAGTTCGAGAATCTCGGCGTGTGGTACCGGGGTTGCGGCAACCACCAGTTTCTCGCCCGCCAGGGCCAGGCCCGAGGTCAGGGCAGCCGCCAGTGCGGTGAACAACAGAACCTTTTTCATGCAGTGTCCTTATCGGAAATCACAGTCGCTTGTGGCGACGGCTTGAAGATGAGAGTGCCAGTGAAGTGCTATCGCTGGCGTGAGGCGGACAATACCGGGATTTTTTATTCCCGAACAATAACGTTTATTAAGCTTCATATTCCATTTTGTTCATAAAACTCTAACTCGCACATCTTCCTTTGTAGGAGCCGGCTTGCTGGCGATGGCGTCCGTTCAGAAAAACCGCGTCGCCGCGATCGCGAGCAAGCTTGCTCCTACGAAAGCCCGGTGTTTTTGAGTAACTGTTTCAAGGCTGCCTGGTCAGCGACAGAGCCATTGTCGAGAATCTGCCGGATCTGACTCTCGATCTGCTCCAGAGAAATCGAGAGCTCCGGCAAATTCAAATGCTCCGGCAAAATCTCATCCCCGGTGCTTACCAGCAGCGCAAAGTGAATGATGTTTTCCAGCTCTCGGGTATTACCCGGCCAGCTATGGCGTTCCAGCACGATCTGCGCCGCCTCACTGATCAGCGGCACCGGCAAGTCCAGGCGCTGGCTGTAGATGCCGAGGAAATATTCGGCCAGGGACAGGATGTCGCCCGTACGTTCGCGCAGCGCCGGCAGTTCGAGTTGGCCTTCGCTGAGGTAATGAAAAAGCCGCTCGTGGAATTTTCCAGCCGCAACAGCCTTGGCCAGATCGATGCTGGTGGCCGCAACCAGACGCACGTCCACCGGGCTCGGCTGAGGGGCACCGACGCGCATGACTTCATGATTTTCCAGGGCGGCGAGCAATTTGATCTGGATCGGCAGCGGCAGGTCGCCGATTTCGTCCAGGTACAGCGTGCCGCCATTGGCCGAGCCGAACCAGCCGGCGCGGCTGCTCGCTGATCCGCTAAAGCTGCCCGCGGCGTAGCCAAACAATTCGGCGTCGGCGTAAGTCGGACTGATGGCGCCGCAATTGACCGACACAAACAAGCCGCCACGATCGCTGGCGCGATGGATATGCCGCGCCAGCAACTCCTTGCCCGAACCGGTCTCACCACGGATGAGCACCGAGATTGAACGCGGCGCCAGTTGCTCCAGGTCTTCGCGCAGCTGCCGGGAACGCGGATCGACGAACACCAGCGCCTTGGCGCGAATGCTCAGGGGACTTTTTTCTGCATCGGGAAAGGTCAGCAAGGGCTGACCGAAGGTTTCAAAACTCATGGCAGACTCCCGCCCAAAACCGCCGGGAGACGGGGGCGATTTAATGAAAAATAAGACTCAAGCGCGGCGCAGAGCGTGATGTTCCATGCGGTTTTGCAGGCGGTACAGATAGGCAAACCCCTGCTCCCAACGCTGGTGACCGGACTTGACGTTGATGTGCCCCGCTCCGGCCAGAATCCCCGCCTCGGCGCCCCAGTTGCGTGCCAGTTCCAGCGCTCGAGGCGCACTGACGGCGCTGTCGTTGTCGGAGCTGACGACCTGGCTAGGGAAAGGTAAAAGATCCGTCGGAATCGGCGCAAAATTGCGCAAGGCCGGCGCACAGGCCGGACGCTCGACATCCGCGGGCGCGACCAGCAGAGCACCGCGCACCTGACGCAGAAATTGCACCGGTGCCGCTGCAGCCCAATGGGCGACAGTGATGCAACCCAGGCTGTGGGCGATCAGGATCACCGGCGTGCTGTCGGCGGCAATCGCCTCGGCCAGTGCCGCGACCCAGTCTTCGCGTCGCGGCGTCAACCAGTCGGCCTGCTCCACCCGTGCACTGTTCGGCAGGCTGTTCTGCCAATGGCTTTGCCAATGATCGTCTGGCGATCCTTGCCAGCCCGGCACAATCAGGTAGCGAATTGATTCGTTGCGCATGGGGGAGCTCTCCGGCTGCGTGTCTGTTCCCGATCGAGTATAGGGAGGAGAGTTATATTCGTTAAGGAATAAGAAGCTATTTATTAAGACCTTAAAGGAATATTAGATTGATGATTTGTAGGAGCTGGCTTGCTAGCGAATGCGGTAGGTCAGGCAGCAATTTACCCGCTGGAAGGACGCCATCGCCGGCAAGCCAGCGCCTACAGAGTTTGCCGGACATAAAAAAAGGGCCGCACCCTGCCAAGGAGACGGCCCCGCAAAAGCAAAAATCTGTTAACGCGCGGTAATCACCGACAGCTTGGTAATCCCTGCCCGCTCGATCGACGCCATGGCCCGTGCCACTTCGCCGTAGTTCACCCCGTCATCGGCCTGCAATTGCACCCGCACTTCCGGGTCCTTGGCCTTGGCCGCCTGCAGGTTAAATTCCAGCAAATCCGGCTGGATTTCATCCTTGTTGATAAACAGCTTGCCGGCGCCATCAATGCTCACCACCAGCGGGTCTTTCTGTTCCACCGGCGCCACGGCCTCGGTCTTGGGCAGGTTGATCGGTATCGCGTTGGTCAGCAGCGGCGCGGTGACGATGAACACCACCAGCAGCACCAGCATCACATCCACCAGTGGCGTCACGTTGATCTCGCTCAGAACCTCATCACTGTCTTGCGTGGAGAAGGCCATATCAGGACGCCTCCTTCACTTTCTGCGCGCCGCCCTGGGCCGAAACCCTGTGCGCCGTCGGATGAATCAACACGCGGAACGAACTCTTCTGCGCCAGGCTGTAGAAGTCATGGGCGAAGTCATCGAGGTCCGCCGCCGTCAGTTTCAAACGACGTAAAAAGTAGTTGTAAACCAGCACTGCCGGCACGGCGACGGCGATCCCTACGCCCGTGGCAACCAGCGCCGCTCCGATAGGTCCGGCCACGGTTTCCAGGCTTGCAGAGCCAGCTGCACTGATGCCTTTCAACGCTTCCATGATTCCCCACACCGTGCCGAACAAACCAATGAACGGTGAGGTGCTGCCAATACTCGCGACCACCGCCAGCCCGGTCTCCAGAGACCGACGTTCACGCACGATCTGCTGACGCAAGGCCCGCTCCAGACGGTCCTGATGATTGATCGCCTGGCTTAAATCCGCTGCCTGTGGCGTCTCACCGACCTGGATCGCCGCATAACCGGCCTGTGCCACACGCGCCGCAGCGCCGGGTTGGGTTTCGCTCAACTCGGCGGCCGAATCGAGACTCGATGCCGCCCAGAACTGTTTATGAAACTTGCGATCCTGCGCCTTGAGGCGGCCGAACTGCACACCCTTGAGCAAGGCCAGGCCCCAGGTCGCGACGGAAAAAACCACCAGCAGCCAGATCACCGCGCTTTCGATGGATTCAAGTGGAGATGCCAATAACGTCATGGTGTAGTCCTCGTGTAAACGTTTCGCGCGAATTTGGTTTCGGTTTAATGAATCTTGAAGTCGATGGGCACGCTGACCCATCCATCCTGTGCGACATCACCCTGCTTGGCTGGCACGAAACTCCAGCGTTTCACCGCGCTCAAGGCGGCTTCGTCGAGGGCTTCGCGGCCGCTGCTTTTCTGAATCTGGATCTCGCCTGGCTTACCGCTGGCCAGTACATGCACCCGCAGCAACACCGTACCTTCCCAACCGCGACGCTGGGCCAGCGACGGATACTCCGGCGCTGGATTTTTCAAGTAACCCGCGCTCGCTGACGCCGGTGTCACGGGTGCCGGTGCAGGTGGAGCCGGTGGTGCCGGGGCCGCAACGGGTGCTGCCGGTTGCGGCGGCGCCGGTGGTTGTTCTGCGACTTTCGGGACCGGTTTTGCGACCGGTTTGGCAACAGGTTTCGGCTTGGGCACGGGTTTGGGTGGTGGCGGTTTTACAGCCAGTTCGTCCTCCACGGGAGGGGGTGGCTCCACAACTGGCTGGACCGGTTGCGGCGGCGGTGGCTCGACCACGGGCGGCGCCGGACGCGAGAACTCGATGGTCATCGGCGGGATTTCCGGCGGCACGATCGGCAACGCCGGGGTCGGCTGCTGGTTGACCCAATAGATCACCGCGCCATGCACCAGCAGCGCCAGCACCCCCAGCAGGATCGTTTCCCGACGGTTCAAGATTCCTTGGGGCGTGCGTTGCAAACGCAACTGACCCAAGGGCACACGGTGCGGCCGGCCGAGGTCGACCAAATCGCCACCGTGCGCCGGGCGCCACAACACGTCATGTGCGCTGGCGGCGGTCTGAACATTGCCCATTGCTTAAACTCCCTGCGGTCTCTTGGCGAATAACCGAAACGTCGTACTGAACATCCCCCGACGACGTCTGGGTGGAAGAAATCATTGACTGGAACACTTAGCTCATAAAGTAATGTTTGTTGTTATGCTTAGATCGATAACGAATATGCAAAACATCACCTCACCGCCAGAGCCCGCCGTTCAAGGGCTGTGGCCCGAAGGCGAAATACCGATGCCTTACAGGCATGAAAAGTATTCATCCAAGGCATCGTTTTTCGCCGTCAGAAGTCGTAACGACCGGTCACACCTAACGTCCGTGGTGTGCCGAGCAGGCCTTCGTAACCTCCATTGGCAGCCGTCCACAGCGTCGTGTAGTAGGTTTTGTCGAAGGCGTTTTTCAACCACAGCGACACGTCCCACTGCCCCTGCTTGAAGTCACCGCGAAGACCCGTGGACAGGTTGACCACGGCATAACTCGGTATCTGCCCATAGTCGGAATCCTCCACCGTGCCAACCGCTTTGGAACGGAAGGCGTAACTGCCGGTGACGTACTCCTCGAAGCCGTTGCTCAGGTTCCATTTGTATTCGCCGTTGGCGTTGCCGATCCATTTCGACGCGCCCACCACTTGATGTCCGGTGAGGTCACAAGACGCTGGAGCGCCCGGTGCCAGGCTGACTTCCGGCGGGCATGGCGCGTCCTTGTAGGAGAGGTAGCTGACATCGTTGTACGAACCGTTGATGTTCAACGTCAGGCCACGCAACGGAATCAGGGTGCTTTCGAACTCCACACCGCGAGAACGCACGGAGCCGGCGTTGGTCAGGTATTGCACGCGGTTGGCTTCGTCGTAGGCGTTGGTCTGGTAGCCGTTGACCTGGGTCCAGAACACGTTGGCGTTGAGTTGCAGGCGACGGTCCCAGAGCGTGCTCTTGAAACCGAGCTCGGCGTTGTTCGCCCGCTCAGTGCCGATCAGCAACGAGTCAGCACCCGCCACCGGCGCCGTGCCCACGGCCAGGTTGACCCCACCGGATTTCTCGCCGTGGGACAACGTGGCGTAGGTCAGCAGGTCGTCGGTAAGGCGATAGCTGAGGTTCAACAAACCCGAAGGGCTGGAACTGTATTGATTCAGATCGCCGGAATCGTAAGCGCCGGCACGACCGCGCCTGGCTGTGGCCGCCGCACCGGTGACTGCCGTGCCACCGACCGGCGCATCGCGCGTGACCCAGGCATTTTTCTCTTCATAAGTGCCGCGTATCCCAGCGGTGAAATCAAGACGTTCGGTCAGGTGCCAGGTACCTTGGGCGAACAGCGCAAAGCTATCGGTTTTGATATGTCCGTCGCCGACACTGTTGATATTGTTGAGCGCACCGTTGGGTGTGCCGCTCCAGATGTCCGCTTGCGGTCCGTAATAGGTGAAGGATTTGTTGTCCAGGTCGGAGCCGAAGTAATAGGCGCCCACCACATAATCGAAGAATCCGCCCGTGGGCGATGCCAGGCGAAACTCCTGGGAATACTGCTTATCCTCCACCGAAACACCGGCGTTGTAGAAGGCGGAAACGTCCAGGCCATCATCGTTGCGCGGGGTGAAATTCCACCAGCGATAGGAGCTGACGGATGTCAGGGTGAAGTCGCTCGGCAGTGCCCAGTTGGCCTCGACCGACGTGCCGCCCTGATGCACGGTGACGTGCTGTTCGTTGTTCAGGTTGACCTTGCGGTGCGTACCGTCGACCAGCGTCGCACCCGCCGCATTTGCCCGGGCCTGATACAGGTTGGTGCCATTGATGGTCGGGCCGGTGTTGTACAACACCCGAGTACCGGCGCTGGAATCTTCCTCGTTGTAGTCACCGATCCAGCGCAGGTTGAACGACTCGTTGGGTTTGAACAACAACTGTCCACGAAAGCCTTCGCGCGAGCCTCCGTTCAAATCATGGCCGTCGAATTCGTTCTTGATGTCGCCGTCGCTGCGGGTGCGATAAGCAGAAAAACGCCCCGCCAGTTCGTCATTCAGCGGCCCGGAAATCGTGCCCTTGGTCTGGAAATAGCCATCCTCACCCACCGAGGTTTCGATGCTGCGTTCAGGGGTGAACGTCGGCGCGCGGGTGCTGATGTTGATCACGCCGGCTGTGGTGTTCTTGCCGAACAGCGTGCCTTGCGGACCGCGCAGCACTTCGAGCTGTTCGATGTCCATCAGATCGAACACCGCCATGCCCGGCCGGCCGAGGTATACGTTGTCGATGTACAGGCCGACACTGCCTTCCAGGCCATCGCTGGCCGGGTTGTTGCCCAGCCCGCGGATCGAGACGCTGGACTGACGCGCATGCATGTAGGCGACGTTGACGCTGGGCACCAGTTGCTGCAAATCCTGGATGCGATAGACCCGCTGGGCTTCCAGGTTCTGGCCGCTGACCACGCTCATTGGCGTTGGTACATCCTGCGAGCTTTCCTCACGGCGGCGAGTGGTGACCGTCACGGTTTCCAGTTGTGCGCTGTCAGCCGTGGCGGATTTTTTCGGGGTGGTTTCAGGGGTGGTGCTGTCGGCTGCGTAGCCTTGGGTCCAACTGGCGCTGCCAGCCAGCAACAGTGCGAGTGGCAGGCGTTTGAGCCGTTGGGGTGACGAGGTTGAAGCGAAGTGCAACGGACTCATAAGGCGCGGTTCCCGATCAAAAGAAATTCTGTATTGCTTGCCAGGCCGCCATCGCCAGCAGGCTGGGTGGCTCCCACATTGTTTTTGTGTACGCCACAAATCCCCTGTGGGAGCCAGCCTGCTGGCGATAGCGTCAGCTCAGACGCCGCCGATATCCGGCCCTTTCACGGTCTGGCTGATCTGCCCATTCACACCCACCGGCACCTCGCCCTTGAGCGTCACGCGGCGCACGATGCGATCCTGGGTTGCGTAGTCATCCACCGCGTAATGCTGGGTGGAGCGGTTGTCCCAGATCGCCACATCACCGGCCTGCCAGCGCCAGCGCACGATGTTTTCCTGGCGGATCACATGGCTTTGCAGCAAGCCAAACAGGTGCGCCGAATCAGCCTGGGAATAACCCTTGATGCGTTTGACGAAATGCCCGAGCAACAGGCTCTTCTCACCACTGATCGGGTGCACGCGGACCACCGGATGCTCGGTCTCGTAGACGGTCGAGGTGAAGATCTTGCGATAGCGCTCCAGCTTCTCGGCCGAGACGTCTGGCTTGCCGCCCGCGTAGTCGTATTCGTTGCTGTGTACGGCGACCAGTTTGTCGGCCAACTCACGCAGCTCCGCCGACAACCCGTCATAGGCGGTAGCGGTGTTGGCCCACAGGGTGTCGCCGCCGAAAGCAGGGGCGACCACCGAGCGCAGGATCGACGCTTTCGGGTAGGCCTCGACGAAGGTCACGTCGGTGTGCCAGGAGCTGGCGCGCTGGCCCTCAGCGCCGTCCAGCTCGAGCAGAAAACGCGTGCCTTCGCGAACCGGTACGGTCGGGTGCGCCACCGGTTCGCCGAGCAGGTGGGCGAACGCCTCCTGGCGCTGATCGTCGAGCTGGGTCTGCTCACGGAAGAAGATCACTTTGTATTGCAGCAGCGCCTGTTGAATGGCTTCGACAGTCGCGGCATCCAGTTCGCCCGAAAGGTGTACGCCACGAATCTCGGCGCCGATCCGGCCGGCCACCGGATGGATTTCAAGCGCTTGAACGGCGGGTTTTACAGCGAAAGCGGCATTGCTCATGGGTAGACCCTCATCGGACTGCTTGCGGTTGACCGACCGCGAAACACTGCTCTATCTATATTCTATTTAGATCTAATAGATATCTGAATGCTTCGTTGACGGAATAAGAGGTTGCATTTAAAACCTCAGTCATCGCTCGTCGCAAATGCCTTCGAACTATTTTTAGGATGCCGGAAAAGCATATGGATCTTCGCCAGTTGCGTTACTTCATCGCCCTCGACGAACACCGCAGTTTTGTTCGTGCTGCTGAGGCCATGGGCATTACTCAGCCCGCTTTCAGCCGCAGTATCCAGGGACTTGAGCACGAGTTCGGCTGCGTCCTGGTGGATCGCGGCAACAAGGATTTGAGACCGACACCCGAAGGCTTGATGGTGCTGCAACACGCCCGCAGCCTGGTGCAAGGCGCAGCGTTGCTCAGTGCTGAAGTGACACAAATGACCAAGCTCGATGCCGGCGAATTGCGCTTCGGCTGCGGCCCGGCGCCGGCAGTGAAACTGGTACCGGATGCCGTGGCGCAGTTCATCAATGCGCACCCCAAAGTGCGCACGTGTTTCGAGGTGGATAACTGGGAAAAACTCAGCCGTGCACTGAGCCGCGAGGAGATCGAGTTCTTCATCGCCGACATCCGCCATTTCGAGTCCGATCCGAACTTCCAGACCCAGGCACTGACGCCCAAACGCGGGGTGTTTTTCTGCCGACCCGGACATCCACTGCTGGCCAAGGAAAGCCTGTCGACCAACGACATGTTCGACTATCCGCTGGCGACTACGATGATTCCTCCGGGCATTCGCAAACTGCTGGCGAACCTCAGCGGACGGGTGGATTTCTCCCCGAGCATTCAGACCGAACATTTTCCGGCGCTGGTGAAAATCGTGCTGCAATCGAACGCGATTGGCGTGGGTACGCAGGAGGCGTTTGTCGAAGACAGCGCTCAGGGTTCGCTGGTGTTGCTGCACTGGCGCAATCTGCCGCAGAACATCGAGAGCATGAATGCGCGCTGCGGGATTGTCAGTCGCTCCGGGTTCCGGCTATCGCCGGCGGCGCGGGCGATGATCGAGACGTTGGTGGCGGTGGACAGGCAACAGATGGCTGTTGCTGTTTGAAGATCAAGAGATCGCAGCCTTCGGCAGCTCCTACACTAATCGATGTAGGAGCTGCCGATGGCTGCGATCTTTTAAGATTCAGAGCTTGGCAGCAGCCAACTCCGGCGCCACCCAATCGCTCACCTTGAACGGCTTGCGAATCAACTTCTGCTGCGAAGCCAAGTCCACCGCATCCTGCAACTTGCCAAGGAACACCGGATCAAGCGTCGACTGGAACACCTCGCTCAGTTTCTGATCCTTCAAGTCCTGGGAAAGAATGATCGGTGGATAACTCGCCAATCCCGACACCAGTTGAATGTAGGCATCCTTGTTGCCGTCCTGGGTCAACCACTCCACGGCTTGCTGTTGGGCCTTGAGCAATTTTGCCACCACTTGCGGATGCGCATCGACAAATGCCCCGGTGCCGACCAGCACTGCCTGCACGCTACCGGCGCCACCAAGATCCTTGGTGTTCAATGGCAGTTCCGCCAGGCCTTTGGCTTGCAGCGCCGTCAGGCCCGAACCACTCCAGGATGCGTCGATCTGTTTCGCTGCAAGCGCCGCGACGGCCGCGTTGAAATCCAGGTTAATGACTTTTACATCCCTCTCGCTCAAGCCCTGGCTGGCCAGCGCCGCATCAAACGACAACTGGCTGGCGGTGCCGCGAAAAATCGCCACACGTTTGCCCTTGAGGTCCTGCAAGGTCTTGATCCCTGATCCCGGCACCACGCCCAGATAGTGCTTCACGTCCCGCGCAGTCGCACTGAGCAAACGCGTGTCCAGACCATTGGACTTGCCGATGATGGCCGCCAGATCACCGAGGTACGCCAGATCGACCTGATCGTTGGCAAACGCCTCGTTGATCACCGGTCCCGCACCCTTGAAGAAGCTCCACTGAATCTTGATGCCCTGTTCGGCGAAGGCTTTTTCGAAGATCTGTTGATCACGCAAAACGTCCACTACCCCGCCGCCACTGTGCTGGGTGCCGGCGCTGAGGTCCGGCACGGCGATGCGGATTTCCTTGAGCTCTTCGGCGCTGGCGGTGAAGGCCAGTAAACCCGCCAGGGCCGGTGCGGCGAAGACGCTGATGACGCGCTTGAAAGGAAAGTTCATGGGTGTAGCTCCTTGGGGCAACGGGCGTTGAGGAGCTGAAACTAGGCTGATTCTTCATCAGCACTTAAATACTATAAATTCACATTTTTATATCTTTTCGATCTAAATCAACCGCTGCGGGGCTCTGACGCTCGCATGCAAAAACAGCATCGAAAATATTCATCGAAGGCATTGGATGCGAGTGTAACGGCAGGCTTTAAATGGATTCGCTTATCTCCAAATAGCATTGATTTTATTTTTTATATAACCACCGAGCAATTCGAAATCTCCAAGATCGCAGCCTTCGGCAGCTCCCACAGAGGGGTGTCGATAGCTGTAGGAGCTGCCGAAGGCTGCGATCTTTTGATCTTCACCCGACAACGGAGGTCACCCATGGCCCGTGTTTCCCTTCTCAGCCTGCCGCTGGCCGCGCCGTCACTTGCGAACAGGCAACGCTGGCCAAGCCTGGGCCAACGTTTGCTGCCGTGGTTGTTGCCCACTGCCCTTTTCGCCCTCTGGTGGCTCGCCAGCCGCAATCATTGGATGAGCGAGCAGATCCTGCCCGCGCCGTCACTGGTCTGGAGCAGCGCGGTCGAGTTATCCCAAGGTGAGTTATTGAGCCATTTGGGGATCAGCCTGCAACGCCTGTTCTTGGGGCTCCTGGCCGGAATCAGCGCAGGTGCTGCATTGGGTGCGGCGCTGGGTTTCAGCCCTCGATTGGAGCGCTTGGTGTTCCCGACTTTCGCCGGGTTGGCGCAAGTCCCGACCCTGGCGTGGATTCCATTGTTCATGGTGTTTTTCGGCATCGGCGAAGTACTGAAACTGGTGGTGCTGATCAAGGCCATCGTGGTGCCGGTGACCTTGCACACGCTGGTCGGTGTGCGGGATGCGCAACCGAAACTGCGCGAAGCCGCCGCCGTGTTGCGCTTGCCGTCGCGACTGCTGATCCGGCGACTGGTACTGCCTGCGGCCCTGCCGGCATTCATGGCCGGTGTGCGACTTGCGTTGGCGGCGGGCTGGACGTCGTTGCTCGCCGTGGAACTGCTCGCCTCCAGTGAAGGCATCGGCTACCTGATGGTCTGGGCGCGACAGCTATTCATGCTCGACATCGTCTTCGTGTGCATCGTAGTGATCGGTGTGATCGGCGTGGCGATGGACCGCGGCATCGGTCTGCTGGACAGGAAACTGGTGCACTGGCCGCACCCAGCCACTGCCGAGATCCGTCGCGGTCCGCGTTATCAAGGCTGGCAACGCTTGCAACCGTGGCTGCTGCCGCTGGTGCTGTTGGCATTGTGGCAATTGACCTCGGATCGGCAGTGGGTTGATGCAAATATTCTGGTCAGCCCGCTGGCGGTCCTGCAAACCACCTGGAACGGTCTACTCGACGGCACGCTGATAGGTGGCATGGCCCTCAGTCTGGGTCGGACTCTTGGCGGGTTGCTGCTCGGTGGCGGGCTCGGCTTTGCCTTTGGACTGCTGCTGGGACTGTCGCGCACCAGTGAGCGTGTGCTTGGCCCGACCCTCGCCGCCATTCGCCAGATTGCGATTTTCGCCTGGGTGCCGTTACTCACCGCGTGGTTCGGTCTTGGCGAATTGGCCAAGTGGGTGTTCGTCGCCCTCGCCGCTTTTTTCCCGCTGTTTATCGCCACTCAACGCAGCGTCGCCAACCTCTCACCCCAACTCAACGAAGCCGCTCAGGTGCTGCGCCTGAACCTGCGCCAACGCCTGCGCCGACTGGTATTGCCAGGCGCCGCGCCGGGGATTTTCGCAGGGCTCAGGCTGAGCCTGATCTACGCCTGGCTCGGCACGATCGGCGCCGAATATTTCATGCCGTCCAACGGCGGCATCGGCAGCCAGATGATCGGCGCCCAACAACTGCTGCGCATGGACCTGATCATGGCCGGCATGTTGCTGGTAGGCCTTACCGGCGCCCTGCTCAACCTCATTGGCCAACGCTTGGAAATCCGCGTCACCCGCTGGAGACACGCATGAACGCACCGATTGTCAGCTTCAATCACGTGGGCAAAACCTTCGACGTCGACGGCTTCACACTTGAGGCCATTCGCGAATTCAACCTGGACATTGCCGAGGGCGAGTTTGTCGCCATCGTCGGCTCCAGCGGTTGCGGCAAATCCACTTTGCTGCGGCTGTTGGTGGGCCTCGATACGCAGTTTCGCGGGCAGATCACCGTGGACGGAAAAGCCGTCAGCGGCATCGGCGGCGAACGCGGCATCGTCTTTCAGGAGCACCGGTTGTTTCCGTGGCTGAGCGTGGCCGACAACATCGGCCTGGGCCTGGTCAACGAACCGTTGAGCGCCGCGCAAAAGAAAAAGCGCATCGATGACTTCATCGAACTGGTGGGCCTGAGCGACTTCACCCGCGCCTATCCGCACCAGCTCTCCGGCGGCATGGCGCAACGCGTGGCGATTGCTCGCGGCCTGGTGGCCAGCCCCCGGATTCTGCTGCTCGATGAGCCATTCGGCGCTCTCGACGCCCTCACTCGCCAGCAGATGCAGGACGAACTGCTGGCGATCCGCACACGGGCAAAAATCACCACCATCCTGGTGACCCACGATGTCGAGGAAGCGATTTTCCTGGCCGACCGCGTGGTGGTGATGGAGCCGCGTCCGGGCCGGATCAAGCAAGTGGTCGACATCGCCCTGCCCCATCCGCGTCAGCGCAGCAGTTTCGACTTCCATCAACTGCGCGAAGAACTGCTGCACGAACTCACCAGCGACGATCACTACCAACCGCCCATCCCGGTGCAGATCCGCGATCTGCCGCTGTCTTTCATTGCCTACTGAAAAAGGAAATTTTTGATGCCACAACGTCCCAACTTTCTGGTGATTCTGGCCGATGACCTGGGCTTTTCCGATCTCGGTGCATTCGGCGGTGAGATCAACACACCGAACCTCGATGCCCTGGCCAATAACGGCCTGCGTTTGACAGATTTTCACACCGCGCCAACCTGCTCGCCGACCCGTTCGATGCTGCTGACCGGCACCGATCATCACATCGCTGGCATCGGCACCATGGCCGAAGCGCTGACCCCGGACCTGATCGGCAAACCGGGCTACGAAGGGCACCTGAACGACCGCGTCGTTGCCCTGCCCGAGCTGTTGCGCGAGGCCGGTTACCAGACCCTGATGAGCGGTAAATGGCACTTGGGCCTGACCGCAGAACTGGCACCCCACGCCCGGGGTTTCGAGCGCTCTTTTTCACTGCTGCCCGGCGCCGCCAACCATTACGGCTTCGAGCCGACCTACGATGAAACGACGCCGAGACTACTCAAATCCACCCCGGCGCTGTACATCGAAGACGACCAATTCATCGATGAACTGCCAAAGGATTTCTATTCCTCCGACGCCTTCGGCGACAAGCTGCTGCAATACCTCAAGGAGCGCGATCAGACTCGGCCGTTCTTCGCCTACCTGCCATTTTCCGCACCGCACTGGCCATTGCAGGCGCCGGCTGATGTGGTGGAAAAATACCGCGGGCGTTATGACGCTGGCCCTGAAGTACTGCGACTGGAGCGCTTGGAAAAGCTCAAGCAACTAGGGCTGATCGAGGCCGATGTCGAGCCGCATCCGTTGATCCAGTTGACTGCACAATGGGATGCCCTGAGCGATGAGCAACGGCAGATTTCTGCGCGGGCCATGGAGGTTTACGCCGCAATGGTCGAGCGCATGGACTGGAATATCGGGCGCGTCGTCGATTACTTGCGCCAGCAAGGACAACTGGACAACACCTTCATTCTGTTCATGTCCGATAACGGTGCTGAAGGGGCATTGCTGGAGGCTTTCCCGAAATTCGGCCCGCAATTACTGACCTATCTCAACCAGCATTACGACAACAGCCTGGACAACATCGGCCGCGCCAATTCCTACGTCTGGTATGGCCCGAACTGGGCGCAGGTGGCAACCGCACCATCGCGGCTGTTCAAGGCGTTCACCACCGAAGGCGGGATTCGCGTACCGGCGCTGGTGCACTATCCGCAGTTGCCGCTCAAAGGCCAGATCAGCCATGGGTTTGGCACGGTAATGGACATCACGCCGACCATTCTGGATCTTGCCGGCGTGCGCCATCCGGGCAAGCAATGGCATGGCAAACCCGTGGCGGAGGTTCGCGGTAAATCGTGGCTGGGGTTCCTGTCGGGCGAGACCGCGCAAGTGCATGACGAGCACACCGTGACGGGATGGGAGTTGTTCGGACGGAGGGCGATTCGCCAGGGGCAGTGGAAGGCAGTTTACATTCCAGGGCCAGTAGGACCGGCGACCTGGCAGTTGTATGACCTGGGCAGTGATCCGGGGGAAATTCATGACCTGGCATCGAGTCAGCCGGAAAAGCTCAATGCCTTGATCGGGCATTGGCAGCAGTACGTGGATGAGACCGGAGTGATCCTGAGCGAGTCGCCGTTTCAGCCGGATTGATTCAGCCTGATCTACCGCCATCGCCGGCAAGCCAACTCCTACAGTGATTGATGTGATACGACGATCGCATTCACACCGATAAACCCTGTAGGAGCTGGCTTGCCAGCGATGAGGCCATCAAGCGCGCGCACTCTCCACAGTCTGCCCCTGTACTTCTTCCTTGCGCTCAAACCGGTTGGCCCGCGCAAACGTCCCGAAATCATTAAATCGCACACCCATTTCGCGCATCACCTTGTGCGCCACCGGCACCGTCATCTGGCGGATGTAGAACGGCTCCTTCACCACAAAGTGATGGATACCATGGCTGCTGCCGAAGTTGAAGCAGAACGCCTGCAACGGCCACAGCCATGGGGCATTAAGCACTTGGCACTGCTGCATCACGTTGCCCGACTCGATATCACCGTAGTAGTGCATGTTCGAGCTGATGAAGTGCAGGCAGAACGTGCGCAACACGTTCGGGCCGATGATCACCACTGCCGCGATGTCGATCACCTGCATGACTGACAGCGTGGTCGCCGACCATTCGATTGGCGCGCCCATCAGATGCGCGATGCCGTTCGCGGCGTGGAAGCCGAGAAAAACGTACCACGCGCCCCAATGCACCAGCGCCAGCGGCGCGTAGACCTTCAACGTGCGGTAGATGATGCTGTACTTTTGCGCCCATGTTTTTGCGCGAAGCATGCGGATGAACGACGACATCATGTTGTCGCCGACCATCAACAAACGGGCGATTCCCCAAGGCTCGCCGTTGGTGATCGCCCGCTCTTCCATGTCGGTTTCCGTGCCGGAAACCTTGTGGTGATTAAGGTGCAGATGACGGCGAACCCAAGGATTGATCGTGCTCGGGCGCGCCAGCCACACCAGCCCCATCATCAGGTTGTGCGGCACCTTCTGTTTGCGAAAGTACATACTGTGAATCAGGTCGTGCTCCAGTTCATGGGTCAACGACGCAAAAAACGCGTTCAGCAACAGGCACGCCCACCAGGCCATGTGCCCGGTGATGTAGAGCGCCGCCGAACCGATCATGCCGGTCAGCGCGAAGGCCAGAATGCCCGCGCCGAGCGCGTCCTGATGCTTGAGAATCGGGTAACGCTGGCGCAGTTCGACGCCTCTGGCCAGCACCACTTCGCGAATATGTGCTGATCGTTGGGCTGCATTCAGTCGCTGGGGACTTGCAGAAGTACCGTCCATGCTTCCATCCTCTGGTTATTGATGGTTGCATCCTGCCTTGCGAAGCCTCGCAACGCGGTAGCCGAGAACGCCAACCTGTTGACCGGAAGCGCCAATCAGCATGACTGAACCGACCTCCCTCGCCAGCTGGACCCGTGCCTTGCGCAAGCAACTCGACGCGCTTGGCCTCGACAGCACCAGCCTGTGCCGGCAATCAGGGCTCGACCCGCAGTTGATGGACGACCCGAACGCACGTTACCCGTTGTCCGGTACCACGCGCCTGTGGGAGTTGGCAGTGCAGGTCAGCGGCGATCCGGCGATTGGATTGCGCGTTTCCCGCTTTGTCAGCCCCACCACCTTTCATGCGTTGGGTTATGCGCTGGTAGCCAGCGGCAGCCTGCGGGAGGTGTTCGAGCGGATCGTGCGCTATCACCAGGTGGTCAGCGATGCCCTGGAGCTGGAGCTGACCCGTGCCGAGGATTGCTACCATTTCAGCTTGAAAATACCGGTCGGCAATCCGCCTCCGGCCTTCGAAGCCATCGATGCGTTCATGGCGATTTACGTGCGCACTTGCCGCAATCGCCTCGGGCGTGACTACGCGCCACTGGCGACGTATCTGCGCCGCCCGGAGCCGCCAGACGCCCAACAATGGCACAAGGTTTTCCGATCTCCGGTGCATTTCGGCGCCGACGAAGATCGACTGGAATTCGCCTTCGCCGACTTCGAAAGCCACCTCGATGACGCAAATCCCGAACTGGCCGAGCACAACGAAACCGTACTCAAGCGCACTCTGGCGCAACTCAAGCCGCTGACGTGGGAACGCAAGGTCCGCGACGCCATTGAAGAACAACTGCCCGAAGGCGAGCCCAGCGCCGAACACATCGCCAAAGCCCTGCACCTGAGCCTGCGCAGCCTGCAACGGCACCTCGCCGACGAAGGATGCCGATTCGATACGTTGCTCAACGAAAGCCGCGAAAACCTCGCGCTGCTGCACCTGCGCGACCCGCAGGTATCGCTGAGCGAGATCAGTTATCTGCTCGGGTTTGCCGACACCAGCAGTTTCAGCCGCGCATTCAAGCGTTGGACGGGGATGACACCGGGTCAGTTTCGGGATGGGTTGCGCTGATTGATCCGGATGATGATTCACCCAGATCAACTGTAAGAGCGAGCCTGCTCGCGATAGCGGACTGTCAGTCTATATACCTGGAGACTGACACACCGTCATCGCGAGCAGGCTCGCTCCTTCAAGGGATATGTGTCGAATTTCAGATTGTGGCCAACACCCGCAATCGCTCGGCATCGAGGATTTCGATTTCACCGTAACTCAGCCCGATGATCCCCTGGCCCTGCAACTCCTTGAGGATCTGATTGGTGGTCTGGCGTGACAGCGACAACATGGCGGCAAGCTGCTCCTGGGGCAGTTGCAGGACGCGGCGCGGTGGGGCGGTCTCGCCATAGCCTTCGGCGATCATCAGCAAGCGGTGCGCCAGCCGTGCCGGGGCCGGCAACAGGCTCAGTTGTTCGAGGTTGATGAAGGTCATGCGCAATTTCTGGCTCATCAGCAACGCCAGTTGGCGCCAGTGCTGCGGATGCTCATCAAGCAGCGCCAGCAACGTGTTTTGGGGGATGTGCAGCAGCGTGCACTGGCCCACGCCGTACGCATCGTGGGTGCGGGGCTGACCGTCGAACAGGCAGATTTCGCCGAACCAGTGCGGCGGCTCCACCAGGCTCAGCAACGCCTCTTTGCCCTGCTCGCTCACGGCACCCACGCGCACTGCGCCTTCCAGCACCGCGTACAGGCCGCAGGGTGGATCGCCGCGTTTGAACAGCCGCTGGCCCGGTGACAAGCGCCGAAGCCTGGCCACCGACAGCAGACTATCCTGTAGGGAGTCAGGCAAATGGCTGAACCACTGACCGCTCATCAGGCGTGGACGCCAGACCTGCATATCCATGAAAACTCCTAGAGATTGTCGCCTGGCTGACAGAGCGGGAAGTGGCCACGGGGCATGATCAGTCACCCTACAGGAGAACAATAATGAAAAACCTCGTCGACCACCTCAGTCAATACGCCGCCTACCACCGTGACCCGCGCAACATCGCCTCGCACTTTATCGGCATCCCGCTGATCGTGGTGGCTGTCGCGGTGTTGTTGTCCCGGCCGGAGTGGTCACTGGGTGGCGTGTGGATTTCGCCAGCCGTGCTCGTGTCGTTGGCGTCAGCGTGGTTTTACCTGCGTCTGGAGTTGCGTCTTGGGGTGCTGATGACGGTGTTGCTCGGGCTGTCCGTGTGGGCAGGTCATTTGCTGGCACAGCAAAGCACGCTGGTCTGGTTGAGCAGCGGCGTGGCGATGTTCGTCATCGGTTGGGCGATCCAGTTTGTCGGCCATCACTACGAAGGGCGCAAACCGGCATTTGTCGATGACGTGACCGGGTTGATTGTCGGGCCGTTGTTCGTGGTGGCGGAGCTGGCGTTCATGCTGGGGATGCGGCATGAGCTCAAAGAGCAGATCGAGGCGCGGGCAGGCGGTGTTCGGGTCAATCGCAAAAAAACGGCGGCCTGAACGGATCTGTAGGAGCCGGCTTGCCGGCGATAGCGGTGCATCTAACACACCGCGTTGTCATTGATCGCTGGCAAGCCAGCTCCTACAGGGTTTCCTTCGACCAGAGTCAGATGTTGGCGACTTTCTGCCAGACCTTCGGCTTGAAGAACAATGTCTCGCCCTTCGCCAAACCCACCAGGCTGTCGTGATCCTTGACCACTTCGGCTTCGATCAGGTCATTCTGCCCTTCGACCTTCAGCGTCACCCGCGTCGTCGCGCCCAGCGGACGAATATCGCGCACTTCGGCCGCGTGGTGATCCTCTAGTTCATGCCGTGACAACGACACTTCATGCGGACGGAACAGCACGTGATTATCGCCCCCCAGGTGCAGGCGATTGGAGTCGCCGAGGAAGTGGTAAACGAAATCGCTCGCCGGATTTTCGTAGACGTCGCCCGGTGAACCGATCTGCTCGATCACACCCTTGTTCATCACCACGATGCGGTCGGCCACTTCCATGGCTTCTTCCTGGTCGTGGGTCACAAACACCGACGTCAGGTTGATGTCCTCGTGCAAGCGCGCCAACCAGCGGCGCAGCTCTTTGCGGACCTTGGCGTCGAGGGCGCCAAACGGCTCGTCGAGCAACAGCACTTTTGGCTCTACGGCCAAAGCACGGGCCAGGGCAATCCGCTGACGCTGACCACCGGAGAGTTGTTCCGGGTAGCGGTCCGACAGCCAGTCCAACTGCACCATGTTCAACAGCTCGTGGACTTTGGTGGCGATCTGGCTTTCGCTCGGGCGCTGGTTTTTCGGTTTCATGCGCAGGCCGAACGCGACGTTGTCGAACACCGTCATGTGGCGGAACAGGGCGTAGTGCTGGAACACGAAACCGACGTTGCGATCACGCACGTCGTGGCCGGAGACGTCTTCGCCGTGGAACACGATGTTGCCCTGGTCTGGAGTCTCCAGGCCGGCGATGATCCGCAGCAGCGTGGTTTTGCCGCAGCCCGACGGACCGAGCAACGCGACAAGCTCGCCGCTCTGAATGTCCAGACTGATGTTGTCCAGCGCCTTGAACGCGTTGAAATTCTTGCTGACGTTACGCACTTCGATCGACATGAATTATTCCTCCGCGGCGCTGGCGCGCAGGCGGTTAATACGGTTTTCGCTCCACTGCTTGAGCAGCAGGATGAAGAGCGCCAGGATCAGCAACAGGCTCGCCACGGCGAACGCGGCCACGTGGTTGTATTCGTTGTAGAGGATCTCGACGTGCAGCGGCAAGGTGTTGGTCACCCCGCGAATGTGCCCGGAAACCACCGACACTGCACCGAACTCACCCATCGCCCGCGCGGTACACAGCACCACGCCGTAGATCAGGCCCCATTTGATGTTGGGGACGGTGACGTGCCAGAACATCTGCCAGCCATTGGCGCCGAGCAAGCGTGCGGCCTCCTCTTCCTGGGTGCCTTGTTCCTGCATCAGCGGGATCAGCTCCCGCGCCACGAACGGTACGGTGACGAAGATCGTCGCCAACACGATGCCCGGCAAAGCGAAGACGATCTGGATGTCGTGGTCCTGCAACCAGGGGCCGAATAAACCCTGTGCGCCGAACATCAGCACGTAGACCAGACCGGCAATCACCGGTGACACCGAGAACGGCAAGTCGATCAGTGTTACCAGCATGCTCTTGCCGCGGAACGAGTACTTGCTCACGCACCACGCAGCGCTGACACCGAACACCAGGTTCAGCGGCACCGAAATCAGCACGGCAATCACCGTGAGTTTCAGTGCCGACAGCGCGTCCGGCTCAAAAATCGCGGAGAAGAACGCACCGAGGCCGAGCTTCAAGCCTTGGGACACCACGATGAACAGGGGCAGCAACAGGAAAAGCGCAAAAATCAGCCAGCCAAGACCGATCAGGATTCGCCGCGACGTCGCACTGCCACGACGGGCAGCGTTCGAGGAAGCGGCAGCAATAGACGATTGGGACATGGGTGCCGCCTCCTTATGGGGTTTCGATGCGACGCTGCAGCAAGTTGATCAGCAGCAGCAGAATGAAGGAAACCACCAGCATCAGTACACCAATGGAGGTAGCGCCGGTGTAATCGTATTGGTCGAGTTTGACCATGATCAGCAGCGGCAGGATCTCGGTTTTCATCGGCATATTGCCGGCGATGAAAATCACCGAACCGTACTCGCCGACCCCGCGGGCAAAGGCCAGGGCGAACCCTGTCAGCCACGCCGGAAGCAGCGCCGGAACCAGGATATGGCGGAAAACCTGCAACGGCTTCGCACCCAGGCACGCCGCCGCTTCTTCCACTTCACGAGGAATATCGGCCAATACTGGCTGTACGGTACGTACCACGAATGGAAGTGTCACGAAAGTGAGGGCAAGGGTGATGCCCAGAGGGGTGTAGGCGATCTTGAAACCCAGATCCGCTGCAAACTGACCGACCAGGCCGGTAGGGGTATACAACGCCGTCAGTGCAATACCGGCCACCGCCGTGGGCAATGCGAACGGCAAGTCGATCATTGCATCGATAACTTTTCGTCCAGGGAAGGTATAGCGCACTAATACCCAGGCCAGCAGTGTTCCGATGATGCCGTTGATGATCGCGGCATAGAGCGCGGTGCCGAAGCTCAGTTTCAATGCTGCCAGCACCCGTGGTGCCGAAATGATTGCCCAGAACTGATCCCAGGTGAGTTGAGCGGCATGCACGAACATCGCCGCCAGTGGTATGAGCACAATCAGGCTGAGGTACACCAAGGTGTAGCCCAGCGTCAGCCCGAAGCCGGGTATGACGGGGGAGATACGACGCGACATAAAAGTCCTTGGTTGAGAACGCACAAAGCCTCGAATCGAAATTCGAGGCTCGTTGATGGCTATTTAAGATTACTGTGCCTGATAGATCTGGTCGAATACGCCACCGTCATTAAAGAATTTCGGCTGCGCGGTTTTCCACCCGCCGAAGTCTTTGTCGATGCTCACCAGCTCCAGTTTCGGGAACTGCTGGGCGTACTTGGCAGCGACATCCTTGTCGCGTGGACGATAGAAGTTTTTCGCCGCGATTTCCTGGCCGGCCGGGCTGTACAGGTGTTTGAGGTACGCCTCGGCGATCTCGGTGTTGCCTTTTTTCTCGGCGTTTTTGTCCACCAATGCCACTGGCGGCTCGGCGAGGATCGACAGCGAAGGCACGACGATGTCGAATTTGTCGGCACCGCCATCCTCTTTCAAAGCCAGGAACGCTTCGTTTTCCCAGGCCAGCAACACGTCACCCTGACCGTTGTTGACGAAGGTGATGGTCGAACCGCGCGCGCCGGTGTCCAGCACTGGCACGTGTTTGAACAGAGTTTGCACATACGCCTTGGCCTTGGCTTCGTCACCACCATTGGCTTTCAGGCCGTAGGCCCATGCCGCGAGGAAGTTCCAGCGAGCACCGCCGGAGGTTTTCGGGTTTGGCGTGATCACCGACACATCATTCTTGACCAGATCCCCCCAGTCCTTGATGCCTTTAGGATTGCCCTTGCGCACCAGGAAGACGATGGTCGAGGTGTACGGCGTGCTCGCTTCGGGCAAGCGTTTCTGCCAATCCGCCGGCAACGTTTTACCGAGTTTGGCGATTTCGTCGATGTCACCCGCCAAGGCCAGGGTCACCACGTCGGCGCGCAGGCCGTCGATCACCGCCCGACCCTGCTTGCCCGAACCGCCGTGCGATTGCTGGATCTTCACGGTGTCACCAGCGTGATCCTTCTGCCAGGACTTGATGAACTCGGCGTTGTACTCCTGATACAGCTCACGGGTCGGGTCATACGACACGTTGAGCAGTTCGTAGTCCTTGGCAACTGCGGAACCGGCAAAAAGGGCGCTGGCCAGGGCGGCCAAGGCGAAATGGCGAATCGACGACATGGTGAAAGCTCCTGGAATTCTGTTGGTGATGGCTTTTTTTATGGATATCTGGAACCGCGATGCCTGATCTGCCTCACCCCGGTTTGTGGCCCGGCTGCTGCAAACGGAATTTTTCTTTGCGCTCGATCTGCACCACCTGGGCGTTGTGCACGGTGATTTCCACGGCGCCAAAGCGCAGGTCGCGCAGGGCACTCTGGATTTCACGCAGGATGGTGGCTTCGTCTTGACCGTCGACACTACGCAGGGATGCGCTCATGGGGCTGCTCCTTCAACTGAGAGGTTGCCTGGCAGTGGCGGCACTGCTTGCGGCGTGAAACCAATAGTAGAGAGGCGCGGATATTCTTAAAAAGACTATTTAAGAATGTTTATATAACCAGAAGAGATTAACTGAAGGGACAAGGGCTTGAGGCCAATCGCCCGCTTTCAGCCATACCCAAAACCTGTAGAAGGCGGCTTGCCGGCGATGCGGCCATCAAACCTTGCATTCGCATTCAAGGCCGCTATCGCTGGCAAGCCAGCCCCTACAGGGATTGCTCAGCGAATCTCGGGAGCCCGAGCCCAATCCAACTGCACGGCTGGCACTGGCCGCCCAAACCAGTAACCCTGCCCCAGATCGCAATCGTGTTCGAGCAAGAAAGCTGCCTGCTCGACCTGCTCGATCCCCTCCGCATGCACCTGCATGCCCATACTCTGGGCGAGGGCGATGATGATCCGCGCAATGGCCGCGTCATCCTCATCCCATGGCAATCCGGCCACGAAGCCTTGGTCGATTTTCAGCTTTTGCACCGGTAAGCGCTTGAGCCGCAACAGCGACGAATAACCAGTACCGAAATCGTCGATGGCCAGGCGCACACCCAATTCGCGCAGTCGATGCATCTGCTCCAGCGCGACCTCCGGGTCCTCCATCACGGCGCTTTCAGTGACTTCCAGTTCCAGATATGAGGGTTCCAGCCCGGTTTCGCGCAACACCTGCGCCACCTGCTGATACAGCTCACGACGAGCGAACAAGCGCGAAGAAACGTTGACCGCCACAAACGACAACGCCACCCCGTCCAGCTGCCACAGACACATCTGACGACACGCCTGCCCCATGACCCAGGCATCGATTTCGGCGATCAATCCGGTTCGCTCGGCAACCGGGATGAATTCAGCTGGAGACACCAGCCCCCGCTGCGGGTGCTGCCAGCGCACCAGCGCCTCGACCCCGACAAGGCGACTGGTCTTGAGGTCGTGAACCGGCTGGTAGTACACCCGCAACTCTTGCTGGTCGAGCGCACGGCGCAGCTCGAAGGCAATCTCGACACGATGCTGGGCGTGAGCCGTCAGCTCTTCGGTGTACAGGGCGTAGCCGTTGCGACCGGCGTTCTTGGCCTTGAACAAGGCCGAATCGGCGTTGCGCAGCAATTGTTCGGCACCCTGCGCATCGCTGGGGAACAGACTGATGCCAATGCTGGTGTTGATAAACAGCTGATGACCGTCGATAGAGAACGGCTCCTTGAGGCCATCGATGATCCGCTGAGCCAATGCGGCGGCCTGCACCAATTGCGGACAACTTTCGGCCAGCACGGCGAACTCATCACCTCCCAGCCGCGCCAGGGTGACCCCTGGCCCAAACATGGCGCTCAGCCGCTCGGCGACCGCCTTGAGCAACTGATCGCCGATGGTGTGCCCCAGGCTGTCGTTGATCATCTTGAAATGATCCAGATCGACCATCAGCAATGCGCAGCCGCGCTTGTTGATCTGCGCCGAGGCCAGGGCCTGTTCGGCACGATCGGTGAACAGCAGGCGGTTCGGCAAGTCGGTCAGTGGGTCGTGGTGCGCCAGGTGCATCAATTCGTGTTCGGACTTCTTGATCGCACTGATGTCGGAAAAAACCGCCACATAATGGCTGGGGCGACCGTCGTCGTCGTGAATCAAACGAATCGTCTGCCATTGCGGGTAAATCTCCCCGCTTTTGCGCCGGTTCCAGATTTCCCCGCTCCACTCCCCGAGGCTGTCGAGTGTGGAAAACATTGCCTGATAGAAATCGGGCGGATGCCGCCCCGATTTGAACAGACTGGGCCTTTTATTGAGTACGTCCTCGCGCTGATAACCGGTGATGTCCATGAATGCGCGATTCACGTGGACGATCAGGCCCTCGGTGTTGGTAACCAGCACCCCTTCACAGGTGCAATCGAACACCGCAGCGGCCTGGCGCAGACGCTCACGATCGGCTTTACGCTCACGCAACCTCGCGCCGATCCCCAGACAGTGAAACAGTCGAGCTCGAGCGATAAAGATCAACCCGGCACTCAACAGCACCAAAACATAACCGTTGATCAGTTGCCAGCGCAGTCGCTCGTCGGAACTATCGAAGAAACTGCTCAATAACCAGTCGCCAATCACCAGCCAGACAACCGAAAACAAGAGGTAAAGCAGCGCTGCCCGCAAGGCATCGCGATAGGTAGCAGACATCAGGCGATCCATGTCCCTGCAAAAAGGTGGGCATTGTAGTTTAAAGACACATCCAGGCACTCTTATCTGAAAGGCCGACTGGTTTTCTGTGTGAGCTTAGTGATAATGCAACGGCTGTTTTTTTATTTATCGAGGGCCCTATAGCCTATGTGGTACGAAGGTTTTCTTGGCTTGTCGCCCTGGTCGCTGGTGGCAGTCACCTTGCTGATGACCCACGTCACGATCATTGCCGTCACGGTTTATCTGCATCGTTACTCAGCCCATCGCTCGCTTGAGTTGAATGCCGGCCTGAAGCACTTTTTCCGTTTCTGGCTGTGGCTGACCACGGCGCAGAACACCCGCGAGTGGACGGCCATCCACCGCAAGCATCACGCCAAATGCGAAACCGTCGATGATCCGCACAGCCCGGTCATCAAGGGCTTGTCCACGGTACTGCGCAAAGGCGCCGAGCTGTACCGCGCCGAAGCGGAAAACCCCGAGACCCTGCGCATCTACGGCAAGAACTGCCCCGAGGACTGGATCGAGCGCAACCTCTACAGTCGCTTCCCGCTGCTGGGCATTGCCATTATGGGCGCTATCGACCTGCTGCTGTTCGGCACCATCGGCATCACCATCTGGGCCATCCAGATGATGTGGATTCCGGTCTGGGCCGCTGGCGTGGTCAATGGCCTGGGCCATGCCATCGGCTATCGCAACTTCGAATGCCGCGATGCGGCGACCAACCTGGTGCCGTGGGGCATCCTGATCGGCGGTGAAGAACTGCATAACAACCATCACACCTACCCTAACTCGGCAAAACTGTCGGTGAAAAAGTGGGAATTCGATCTGGGCTGGGCCTGGATTCAAGTGTTCAGCTTCCTGCGCCTGGCCAAGGTTCAGCGGGTTGCGCCGATCGCCCACCGTGTCGAAGGCAAGGGCAATCTGGACATGGACACCGCGATGGCGATCCTCAACAACCGCTTTCAGATCATGGCCCAGTACCGCAAATTGGTGATCGGCCCGCTGGTCAAGCAAGAACTGGAGAAGGTCGATCACTCGGTCCGCCACCAGTTCCACCGCGCCAAACGCCTGCTTTCGCGAGAAACCAGCTTGCTGGATGACAAACACCACGTGCGCATTCAGAACATGCTCGAGCACAGCCAGGCATTAAAGGTAATTTACGAGAAACGCTTGGCCTTGCAGCAGATCTGGGTCAAGACCAGCTCAAATGGTCACGACATGCTGGCCGCCATCAAGGACTGGATCCATGAGGCAGAAGCCAGCGGGATTCAATCCCTGCGCGACTTCGCCGATCAGTTGAAGACCTACTCCCTGCGCCCTGCTGCGGCCTGAGCCAAAAAACCTGTAGGAGCGAGCCTGCTCGCGAAACGGGCGTGTCAGTCGAAATCAGTATCGACTGACACGCCTGTTTCGCTGGCAAGCCCGCTGCTACAGGAGGTTTGCTTCAGGACTGTCTTTTGCGCAGGCGCATCAGTTCCGGCAAACCGATCTTGAGCAACCGCGCCGTCCGGCTCTTCGCCAGTTCCTCAATGCCCTCATGCTCTGTCAGACGCGCCATCTGCGCCGCCATGTTCATCACCAGCGCTTCTCGAGAATAAACCCCGCCACCGAGCTGATAGGCCGCTGCAATCAGCTCGCGCAACTCCAGCGGCAACCGCCAGCGCGTGCGCAGCGCCGAGCCATAGGCCGCGCCGAATCTGGTCAGCGACTCGCCCACTTCCTCCAGCTCATCCAACTCACCACCGGCCTGTTTCCATTCCTGCAAACAACGAAGCAACGCCAGATCGCCAAGACGGTGCAGCATGCCGGCGCAGTAGCAGCGCTCCTGATCCAGATCGAGCAAGCGCGCCAGGGTCCGCGCAAATTCGGCCGTGTGTAACGACAGCTCCCAGTAACGCTCGGCGTAGTCCGCCAGACAGGGATCGCTAAGCCGTGCGCTTCGCTTGAGCGCCAGCCCGAGGATCAGGTTCATGCTTTGCCCGGTGCCCAAGCGATGTAGCGCCTGGGACAAGGTTTGCACCGCTGCGCCATGATGCTGGGCCGCACTATTGGCAGCAGCAATCAACACAGCCGTGACCTGCGGATCGGTACGAATTTCGTCTTCCAGCACTTTCAGATCGAGGCCGCCGGGGTGGAGGCTGCGCTTCACCGCTACCTGCACGTCCGTCATCAGAGGCGCACCTTCAGCCAGCTCACGGCGTCGCTCTAGAAACACAGGCAAGGTCATCCCCGGTGCGAGAGCCGGCACTTCACAGGAGACTTCTTCGCCAGCATTGAGCAGTAACCCCTGCAACCGATGGGTCAGGCTTTCCATATTCAGGGGTTTGGTCAGGTACGCGGCCGGCGCCAGCGGCAGGGCTTCACGCACACTGGCGCTATCGTTGCGACTACTCATCAGCATGAACGGCAACGGAGGATTGCGTTTGCGCTGACGAACACTGCGCAGGACATTCAGGCCATCGACACCCGGCAGCTCCCAGTCGGCGATCACCAGGTCATACGGATTGGCCGCCAACAGTGCCAAGGCTTGCTGACCGTCACCGCACAAATCCAGCCGTGCATCGCAACGAACGCTCAACAGCACTTCCTTGAGCAGATCCCGGGACCAAGGGTCAGCCTCGGCAATCAATACGCGTGGAACGGCGGGTAAAATAACCGTTGTCATACAGCTCTCCCTGGCAATGCAGGAACCTTAGCCAATGCAGGCCCTTCGATACAGTGTTAATGCGCATGAGGGGTTTCAAGGAGCGTAAAAAAACCCGCCGAAGCGGGTTTTTTGTGAACCGGGTCACACTTGGTGATCAGAGCTCAGAGAAGCACTCTTCAATGATCGCCAGACCTTTATCCAGCTGCTCGTCCGGCGAAGTCAGCGGTACCAGCACACGCAGAACGTTGCCGTAGGTGCCGCAGGACAGCAGGATCAGACCCTTGTCGCGCGCCTTGGCCACAACCGATGCCACAGCGGCAGCGTTCGGCTTGTGGCTGTCGCCGTTTTCGAACAGTTCGACTGCGATCATCGCGCCCAGGGCACGGACTTCACCGATCACCGGGTATTTAGCCTGGATGGCCTTCAGGCCAGTCACCAGACGCTCGCCGACAGCCTTGCAGCGGTCCAGCAGGTGCTCTTCTTCGAACACTTCCATCACGGCCAGGGCCGCGGCGCAAGCGATTGGGCTACCGGCATAAGTGCCGCCCAGGCCGCCTGGAGCGATGGCGTCCATGTATTCGGCCTTACCGCACACACCGGCCAGCGGGAAGCCGCCAGCGATGGATTTGGCGAAGGTGGTCAGGTCGGCAGCAACGCCCATCTGTTCCATGGCGAAGAAAGTACCGGTACGGCCAGCGCCCGTCTGTACTTCGTCGGCGATCAGCAGGATGCCGTGCTGGTCGCACAGTGCACGCAGACGCTTCATGAATTCTTTAGGCGCGACGTAGAAACCACCTTCGCCCTGAACTGGCTCGATGATGATTGCAGCGATGTCACGTGGCTCTGCATCGTTCTTGAAGACGCGCTCGATGGACGCGATCGAATCGTCGATGCTCACACCGTGCAGTTCGTTCGGGTACAGCGCCCGGAACACGCCGCCTGGCATCAGACCCATGCCGGCCGAGTAAGGCACGACTTTACCGGTCAGACCCAGAGTCATCATGGTGCGACCGTGGTAAGCGCCGGTGAACGCGATCACGCCGGCACGGCCAGTGGCGGCACGGGCGATTTTCACGGCGTTTTCTACGGCTTCGGAACCGGTGGTGACCAGCAGGGTTTTCTTCTCGAAATCACCTGGGACCTTGGCGTTGATTTTTTCGCACACTTCAACGTACGGCTCGTAAGCCAGCACCTGGAAGCAGGTGTGGGTCAGCTTGTTCAGCTGCTCGGTCACGGCGGCGATGATTTTCGGGTGCACGTGGCCAGTGTTCAGCACAGCGATACCGCCGGCGAAGTCGATGAACTCACGACCTTCAACGTCGGTCACGGTCGCGTTCTTGGCGGACTCGGCGAAGATCGGGTGAATCTGGCCAACACCACGTGGAACAGCAGCGGTACGGCGGGCCATCAAAGAAGCGTTAGTCTTGCTCATAAAGTCCTCATTCGCCGCTCATCGGGCGGCGTGGTTCAAGGAAAATGCGGCGGGGAGTCAACGGCGGCAGCATGCGATGATCGACTGCCACAGCGTTCCCGGCCGCAGATAAAATTCCGTTTGAAGCGGCGCAAAGGGTCAGCGCTCTCGTGCCCTTTGCGCTTGAAGCAATGCCTTGCCGAGCTTAGATGCCCAGGCAGAGGTATTTGATTTCCAGGTAATCTTCGATGCCGTACTTGGAGCCTTCACGGCCCAGGCCCGAAGCCTTGATGCCGCCGAACGGCGCGACTTCGTTGGAGATCAGCCCGGTGTTGACGCCAACCATGCCGTATTCCAGGGCTTCAGCCACACGGAACACACGACCCAGGTCGCGGGCATAGAAGTACGAGGCCAGACCGAATTCGGTGTCGTTGGACATCGCGATCACATCGGCTTCGTCTTTGAAGCGGAACAGTGGAGCCAGCGGACCGAAAGTTTCTTCCTTGGCCACCGCCGCATTGTTCGGCACGTTGGTCAGGATGGTCGGCTCGAAGAAGTTGCCTTCGATGGACTTGCCGCCGGACAGCACGGTGGCGCCTTTGGAGACGGCGTCAGCGATATGCTCTTGCACCTTGGCCACAGCTTTTTCATCGATCAGCGGACCGGTGGTGGTGCCGTCTTCCAGACCGTTGCCGATCTTGAGTTTGGCCACAGCCACTTTCAGCTTCTCGGCGAATGCGTCGTAGACCGAATCCTGAATATACAGGCGGTTGGCGCAGACGCAGGTCTGACCGTTGTTGCGATATTTGGAAATGATCGCGCCTTCGACGGCCTTATCCAGATCCGCATCGTCGAACACGATGAACGGCGCGTTGCCACCCAGTTCCAGGGACACTTTCTTGATGTCCTTGGCGCATTCCGACATCAGCTGACGACCGATTTCGGTCGAACCGGTAAAGGACAGCTTGCGCACGATCGGATTGCTGGTCAGCTCGCTGCCGATGTCGCCGGCGCTGCCGGAAACCACGCTGAACACGCCAGCCGGGATGCCGGCACGCTGGGCCAGTTCGGCCAGGGCGAAGGCGGAGAAAGGAGTTTGCGAAGCAGGCTTGAGCACCATGGTGCAACCGGCGGCCAGGGCCGGACCGGCTTTACGGGTGATCATTGCAGCCGGGAAGTTCCACGGGGTGATGGCAGCGGTCACGCCGATTGGCTGCTTGATCACGATCAGGCGCTTGTCTGGCTGGTGGCCCGGAATCACGTCACCGTAGATGCGCTTGGCTTCTTCGGCGAACCATTCAATGAAGGAAGCGGCATAGACGATTTCGCCCTTGGCTTCGGCCAATGGCTTGCCTTGTTCCATGGTCATCAGGCGAGCCAGGTCGTCCTGATTCTCGATGATCAGTTCGAACCAGCGACGCAGCTTGTTCGCGCGATCCTTGGCGGTCAGTGCACGCCAGGCCGGCAGCGCTTTGTCAGCGGCTTCGATTGCACGGCGGGTTTCGGCAGCGCCCATTTTCGGTACGGTGCCCAGAATTTCGCCCGTTGCAGGGTTGTTGACCTTGATCGTCTGACCGTTGTCCGCATCGACCCACGCGCCATCGATGAAGGCTTGCTGGCGGAACAACTGGGTGTCTTTAAGCTGCATGTCGGCTTTCCTTAACAGCACCGTAACAATACGGAGCGAATTATGATTGTAGAAAGGCGCCTCAATAGGCTGCCGTCAGGGAAATCATTCACCGGGCTGAAGCACATAAATAGCGCACTGATTCAACTCGTGCGGTTCAGCACCCAGACAAGAGCGTTTGAAATCTCAAACGAATCCTAGGATCAAAGGGGGTAAAGGACAATAGGCTGTTCGAAAAAAAGAACGAAAACGTCGTTTTAGCCTCATTTTTCTGATCAGCGTAGCAAACGCCTGCGCCAGCATCGAAAAACGCAGGCGATTCAGCAGCATGGACGCCCGCAGCGCATATGAGTATCATGGCGCCCGCATCGCACCAGTAGCTCAGCTGGATAGAGTACTGCCCTCCGAAGGCAGGGGTCGTGGGTTCGAATCCCGCCTGGTGCACCATACGCTGTAACGAGAAAGCCTCAGGCCTATGGGTCTGGGGCTTTTTTGTGGCCCACAAAAAAACCGCCGAAGCGGTTTTTTCATTCCGTCGTCCAGTCAAACTCGTCGTAATCACCATCGTCTTCGTCGTCCTCAAAGACTTCCTCTTCCAGGTCGTCGTCTTCAACAACATCTTCTTCCGGCTGATTCAGCAGAAAATCCTTGCGACTCTCGGTAATGGCTCGCCGCAGTTCTTCACCCTTTTGCGGGCAGTTGAGCATTTGGGCGATGCGGTCGATTTTTTTTGCCACGGCATCCTCCAACGCATCGGCTATGGCCCGATAGTGCGCGTTTTCGGGCTGCAATGCCAAATCGCCGAGCGGGGTCAGATCGTTCTGAATATTCTTCAGCGGTGGTAACGGCGCACCACGCTGCTGTTTTTCAGCACGTGGCCTTTGATTTTTTCCAGAAATTGCGCGCGGGTCAGGCCGGCAGGCAAGGCGTCCGGGGCCAGGTCCAGGGCGTAGAGCTGGATAATGTAGTGGTGGGCGCTGTCGCCGACTGGCGGGCAAGGGCCGATGTAACCGGTGGTGCCTTTGCTGTTGGTGCCGCCCACGCCTTCAAGCGCTGATTTGGCACCGACGCCGGAGGCAATCTGGTGAGTGCCTGCCTTGATGCCGTAATGCACCCAGTGATCGACGCCCTGGCCTTTCTGACCGTCAGGGTCGTGCATGACGATGGCATAGCTAAGGGTGCCTGCGGGGCCGGGGTTCCAGCTCAGCGCCGGGGAAACGTTATGCCCGCCGCAGCCCGGCGCATCGCTGGCGGCGGCCGAGGTGAACAAACGGTCATCCGAGACACCCGGTATGTTCAGGGTGAATCGCTCTTGAGCGGCATTGGCCGGAAATTGCACGCAAAAGGCGACTGCCACGGCCGCGAGCCAAGGGTTCAAAGAGGACAATCGGGTCATACCGGAGCACCTTGTGCGTGTGGGGCCGTGGTCGGCGTGCAAACTATAGCCGGACCGTTCGCGCCGTGGCAGTGGCTTTTGGATGAACCTCGCAATCTGCGCCAAACTCATAATGGAAAGGTTTGTTTGGAGAGCGATCATGACTCTGTATCGCGTTGCAAACTTCGCCGATGTGCCCGAAAACCGTGGCCTGGAAGTACAGGTGGGAGACAGGAAAATCCTTCTGCTACGGGCAGGTGACCAATTGCGTGCCTATCAGGGTGAATGTCCGCATGCCGGGGCGCCGTTGGCCGAAGGCGCAGTTTGCGATGGGCGCTTGGCCTGTCCGTGGCACAAGGCCCGGTTTCGGATCGAGGATGGGGGACTCTGTGAGCCACCCGCGGGCGCCGCTGCGTTGCGGGAGAAAGGCTTCGCAGGCCGGATGTTCCTGATCGATCGGGAAGCGCGCGCTGGTTACGACCGTACGGTGTTGCGACCCCTTCAACCCGCCCTTCATTGGCCTGCCTGGAAAGGATGGCGTGGTGACCGCGGCGATTGCCTGTGAGCAGGACCAGGCGCTGGCGATGCTCGCCGAAAGGATGAAACAGCCGCTATCGCTGGATGAGGCGTGGCGGCTGATTCGAGACCTTCCCTAGAGCAGGTGCGGTTTTTACTGGATTTGCCCAGCACCCGCGAACTTGCTCATCAGGAAGCTGGCGAACTCTTCAACGGTCATTTTCTGGCCGTTGAAATCCACCTGGTTGTTGGCGTAATGCAGCTTGGTGACGATGTCATTACCGTCCAGTTTCGCCAATTGCGAACCCACCGCCATGCCGCTGAACATGTCCGCCGTGGCAGTCGCCTGATCGGCAATCAGCTTTGCGTCGGTCTGGCCGTCGATTTGCGATTGCACAGTGAGCACATCTACCAGCATCGGCTTGGATACTTTCAGATTGAAATCCAGCAGCGCGATCAACTGCCTGACCAACTGCTCTGTCGGCAGATCAATGGCTTGAGGTTTGGTCAAATCAAGCACGAGGCTGGCGCGGCTTTCACCGTTGGCGGTATTGATCGACAGGTTTTCCAGGGCAACCTGTGGACCGGCCGCGAGGAGTTTTTCCAGGCTGGATTTGAGCAGCGCCTCTTCAGCCTCGCTCAGCTTCAGTTCCGGTGCCGGCAACCCGGCCGCTGTCGCTTCCGCAGCCGCTCGTTCGTACGGCTGCAGCCTGGTCTGGTAAACCTGCATCAACGACATGGTTGCCGGGATGTCGAGGTTCTTCAGGCTCATCGCCAATGCCGCAGAACCGATGGTCTTACCGTTCAGGGAGACTTCGGCCACCTTGTAATCGGCCCGCCCGGAAGCGCTGGTCCCCGATTCTTCGGTGTGGTTTTTCATTTCGAATTTCTTGAAGTCCAGCACTGACTGTTTTACGCCAAACGTCGACTTGCCGCTGGCCAGTTCCAGGACGTTCTCGCCGCTATAGAACCCGTAGGTGCTTTTGGTCAGGTTGCTGGCCAAAGTCAGGCCGTTCAACTCGACCTGCACCGGCGCCTGATCTTCGGAAACGGTGATCACTTTCAGGCTGTCCATGTAGCCGTCAGCCTTGACCTTCTTTGCTTGGGCACTGGCTGAGACATCCATATTCAGGCCGGAGAACTTCATGCTCGATTTGTCATCCAGCGCCATTTCCAGCGGCTGCAATTCGAGAGTGCCGTTGGTGGAATTGTCGTAACCGATATTGACCACACCGGTCAGCGGCGATTTGTCTTTGGCGGCGGCGAACCACTTCTCGGTCAGCGGGGTTTTTTCCAGTTCGTAGTGACTGGTCGCCATGACTGGCAGCCATTTCAGCGATATCAATCGCGAGAACGGCAGCGGGCCGTGCTCGATATGATCGACGAACAGCAACTCGATCGGCGCTTCGCCGAACATTTCACCTTCGCCCTTCACTCGGTAGTGCGCGGTACTGCTGAATACATGACGTTCCAGCGAGACCAGCTCCAGCGACGCAGTGCCGTTGGACCCAACCATGGCCGCTTGCAGTTCCTTGTTGGCATCGCCAATGGAGGTGTTCAACACACCTTCGATTTTGGTGCCGGTGAACCAGGCTCCGCCTGCGCTGATGGCGCCAATGGCAACAACAATTCCCAGAAGCACGCCTGCTGATTTATTCATGTATGACCCGTTCAATGTCCGTTGTTGAAAATGTCGTCTTCCCTGAACCCTAGACGGGTTGCGGCTCGACTGCGCAAAAAGTGGAATGCAGATTAGCACCAGGCGCGCTGGGCGACCCAATGATTAAAGGTTAAAGAGTGTCTTGGAATTTGGGGGGAACGTAGGGTCAGGAAAGATCGCAGCCTTCGGCAGCTCCTACGGAATTTTCGTCATTTCATGTAGGAGCTGCCGAAGGCTGCGATCTTGATGCGATCAGGAGTATTGGACTTCGATCTCATCGAGTTGATGATCGAAAGATTTCAGCCGCGCGGTCCAGGTATAAACCAGCACCTCGAAATCGCGATTGATCACCGCCCCACCCGTCACTTCGCCGCGCGGGTCGCAGAAATCCAGTTGATAGCGCTCACGAGCCATGGCCGTGGCGACATCGGCCAGTTCCCGGGCGTTACTGAGCCAGTGTCGGCCGTCGTCGTCGATTTGTTTGTCCAGTTCAAGGCACTGCTTTTTCAGGGTTTCGAGGCTTTTTTCCAGCGGTGTGCCAGTCAGTTCACCCATGACTTCCTGAAACGTGCGCCCCGGCTGCCAGTAGCTGCCCCAGAAATAGCGATCGAATACCGTTTCGACACGGCGCAGCGCAACCTTGGTGTCCCAGATCAACACCAGAGTCTTGCCTTGTTCGAGTTGTCTTTTTTTAATGCGTTGCGTCTGGACGGATGCCCAGGCCACCACTGCGACGGACATTACGGCAATCAGTGCGACGGCGCTGTCGAGGAACGCCAGCGCCTTGTCAATCTGCTGGGCCAGCATGATGCCGTAGAAATACGTGGCCGAGAGCAGCACCAGCGCCACGACGGCGCACCAGAAGCCGAGAGCATAAGGGTTTTTCATTATTGGTTTCCCCATGACCTGCGCGAGCCTTGTGTGAAGCAAGGGCGCTTTGCACGGGGCGCCCTTCCAACATTTCAAAGCATAGCAACGGCCTCAGGGTTTGCTGGCGTTAGATGCTTGCGTTCGTCCGCTTTCCCATCCGCCACCCAAGGCGAGGAACAAATCGATCTGACTCATGGCGACCTGGGTGTTCGCAGTGGCCAACTGCGCTCGCACATCAGTGTAGGTGCGGGTGGCCTGCAGGTCGGCCAAAAACGATGCGCGGCCAGCCTGGAAGAAGCGGTGCGTCTGATCGGCGGCCAATTTTGCCGATTGTTCGGCGTCTGCCAGCGCATCGCGCCGCTGAAGTAACGCGGAGTACTGAGCCAGACCGGTTTGAGTCTCGCGAATGGCGTTAAGCACCACGCCGTCGAAATGCGCCAGCGTTGCCTGGGTCACCGCCTCGGCTTCGCGGATTTTTGCCCGGGCGCCGTTCGTCGGCACAGTCCAGGTCAGCGACGGTCCAAAACCCCAGCGGTTGGTGGACGGCTCGCCCAGATTATCCAGGGTACCGACGGTACCGATGGTCGCGCCGATGCTGATGTCCGGATACAACTGGCCGGTGGCGACGCCGATGGTGGCGGTTGCCGCAGCCAATCGCCGCTCGGCTTGCCGTACGTCAGGACGACGCTTGAGCAACGCGGCGCCATCGCCCACTGGCACCAATTGGGCGATTTTCGGCAGTTCGGCGCAATTCGCGGTGCCGGCTGGCAGTTGATCCAGCGGTTTGGCCAGCAACATCGACAAACGGAACAGACCCGCCTGGCGCGCCGCTTCATAGCGCGGCATGTCAGCGCGCAAGGATTTGAATTGGGTTTGCGAACGGGTGACCTGGGTTTCGTCCCCTCGCCCGGCATCGCGCAGTCGCTGGATCAGCGTAGTGCTTTGCGATTGCAGATCAAGAGAGTGCTGAGCAATTTCCCGCTCTTCATTGGCCGCACACACTTGGGTGTAGGCGCGGACCACGTCGGCCACCAAGGTGATGCGTGCCGTATCAGCGGCGGCCTGGGTCGCATCGGCATTGGCCTTGGCCGCCTCGATGCCACGCTGCAGCGTACCGAACAGATCAAACTGATACGAGGCACTGATGCCGATGTCACCGATGTTGGCCACCGGCACTTTTTCCGGCAGCAGGAACGCTTCGCCAGATTCCTGCAAACGCTGGGCGCCCATCTTCACGCCGCCACTCCAGCCACCCGCAGCCTCAGCCTGATCGACCTGAGCGCGAGCCCGCAACAGACTGGCCGCCGCCACGCGCAAATCGGTGTTGGAGGCCATGGCCTGCTGCACTAACTGGTCGAGTCGCGGGTCCTGATACAAGCGCCACCAATCGCTGGGGACGGGTGCCGACACCACCGTTTTAGCGTCGTGCGCCAGGTTGCCCTGCAAGTCTTCGCGGTGGACGGCGGCCGCTTCGGGCAAGTGATAATCCGGCCCGACCACCTGGCACGCCGACAGCAGCAGGCCTAAGCCTGCAACCGCCAAACCCGAGGCCTTGCTCATTGCTCAGGCTCCCGATTTTTGTCGTCGATAATCGAGACCGTCGCGGTGCGTCCGGCGATCATGCGAAAATCCGCCGGCACGTCATCGAAGGCGATCCGCACGGGAATTCGCTGCGCTAGGCGCACCCAGCTGAACGCCGGGTTGACGTTGGGCAGCAGGTTGTTGCCACTGGTGCGGTCGCGGTCTTCGATACCAGCGACGATACTTTCCACATGGCCGCGCAGGCGTGCGTTGTCGCCGATCACCCGAATGTCGACGCTCTGGCCGACATGGATGCCGTTCAGTTTGGTTTCTTCGAAATAGCCGTCGATGTGAAACGAGTTGCTGTCGACGACCGACAACACCGGCCGCCCGGCGCTGACAAACTCCTGGGCACGCGGGGCGCGGTCGTTGACGTAGCCGTCCACCGGGCTGCGGATTACCGAGCGATCAAGGTTGAGCTGCGCGCTGTCCACCGCCACCTGGGCTTCCATCAGCGCAACCTGTGCACGAGCCACGCGAGACTGGCTCTCCTCAAGCTGTTCGCCCGGCACCAGGTTGCCCAGACCCTTGTTACGCTTGGCTTCGCGCTGAGCTTGGGCCAGGGTTTCTTCACGGTCAGCGACCGCCGCTTTCGCCTGGCGCAGGGCCAGTTTGAAACGGTCCGGATCGATGCTGAACAGCACCTGGCCACGTTTGACCATCTGGTTGTCACGCACATCCACTTGCTGGATCAGCCCGGAGACATCCGGCGCGATCTGCACGATGTCGGCACGGATGTGCCCGTCACGGGTCCATGGCGCGAACATGTAATACATGACCATGCGCCAGACCACGACAACGGCGAAGCTTACGATCAACAGGGTCAACACCACACGACCCAAGGTTAAAAACGGTTTTTTCATGTCATCAGGTATCGACTGAGTGAATCCACGGCGCCCAGCAGCACGGCGTAGAGAGCCACGTTGAACAATGCCCGGTGCCAGACCAGACGGTAAAAGTGCAGGCGCGTCAGCACCCCGTGCACCAACAGGTAAATCACGTACGTAATGCCCATCAGCACCAGCAGCGTGGGCAGGAACACCCCGCTGATATCCAGATCACCGATCATAAAGGCGCTCCATCGATGCCATGGGGAAGCGGTTCTTCGACTTCGGCGGCGCCGACAAACTCAACGCCCGGCAGCAATGCCAGACGCAGGCCGCTCAAGGCGTGCAGCAAGTGCCTACGGGTTTCATCATCACCGGCACCGTTGAGGGCGCGGCGAGTGCGATCGAGGGTCATGAGCAACGGGCTCGGTGCCTGCAACCGTTCGCCAGCCTTGAGGCACGCCTTGAAATACTCGCCGACCTCGGCCACCACCTGACGCAACAACATTTGTGGCGTGCCGCAAACGCGTGGCAAATAGGCCAGCAAGTCCAGCAGGTTCAGCGCCACCCGTACTTCGCGCAGGGCGATGCCGGTGTCCTGGCCCGTCATGGCCAGACGCGGCAGATGCTGCATCAACCGGTCGAGCATCTGCACACCCAACTGGCGGTGTTCGGCCAGCGTGGCCGGCTCCGCAAGGCTGACGATGTCGCGCCAGCTGAAACGGGTCAGGCGCTTGGCGGCATATTCGGCACCAAACGGCCGGGCGATCAGAGTCCAGATGAACGCGAACAACAAGCCCATGGGGCCGGCGAGGTTGGAGTTGGCGAAGCTGAGGAAGTCCGCGTCGTAGGCGCCCTGAATACTGATGAAGGACGAGGTGTTGACCAACGTCAGCAGCATCCCCAGGTAAAACTGCGGCTTGACCGTCAGCGTGCCCACACAGATGAAGGGTACGGCGAAGGCCAGCACCAGCATCGGAAAATCATGCAAGTTGGGCAGGACCAGAAACAGATAAAGGCTGGCGAACACCACCGACATCGCCGTCCAGAAAAAAAACCGGTAGATCTGCGGAGCCGGGTCGTCCATCGAGGCGAAGAAGCTGCACGCCACCGCGGCCAGAATCACCGCGCTGCCACCATCGGTCCAGCCGAGCAGAATCCACAACACCGAAGCGACAATGATCGCGGTGACGGTGGAAGCGGCGGAGTAGAACATCAGGCCGCGATCCAGAAACGGTGTCAGCCGACCCAGGCGCCAGTGCCGATAGACCGCGCGCCAGTTGTCCTGGCTCTCGCACTGAATGGCGTATTGCAGGCTTCGGCAGTCCTGCCACAAATCGATCCATTCGCCGAGGCGGTAGATGGCGTTGGAAAACAGCAGTTGCTTGCGATCATCCAGCGCTTGCGGCTCGGGCTGCAGGGCATCGAGCTGGTCTTTCAGCGCACGCCAGCGGTCGAGATCCGCATCTTTATGGTCGAGCCATTCAGTGGCCGCCGCCAGCAACGGCGAGAACTTATCCACAAGCTCGGGAGTGCGTCGTTCCAGCGCATACAATGCGTCGTCGAGGGCATCGATCACCGGCAGCAAGTGAATCATTCGTCCGCGCAACTCCTTGGTGTTGCGCACGGTTTGCGGAAGCGAGCCCTCGTGGGACAACTGTCCGATCATCAGTTCCAGGCTGTTGAAGTTCGCGACCATCGACATGCGCAGCGCACTGACTTCATCAGGTTTCACGTCGCGGTTGAGAAATCGCAGGCTGTAGTTCGATGCATCGGCGAACCATTTGCTCACCGAATCATTGAACACCGGCGCCAGACGACGGGGCCAGAACATTGCGCCCATCACGGCTGCCACGGCGATACCGAGGAAAATTTCTTCAGTCCGCGCTTCCGCCACATCCCACACCGCCAAGGGGTTATTCACCACCGGCAAGGCAATCAGCGGCAAGGTGTAACCGGCCAGCATCAAGGCGTAGTTGTTGGCGGTACGCAAATGCAGCGACAGAAACAGCAATGTCCCTGTCCATAGCGCAATCACCACCACCAGAATGTAAGGACTCTGGACGAACATCGGCACGAACAAAACCGCCGCTGCAGCGCCGACAAAGGTACCAATTGCACGGTACAACGCCTTTGACGTGGTGGGGCCGAGGAACGGGTTGGAAACGATGTACACCGTGGCCATCGCCCAATAAGGACGCGGCATTTGCATGAGCAGCGCGATGTACAGCGCAATCATCGAGGCGGCGAAGGTGCGTACACCATAGAACCAGTCCCGCGCCGGGGGCATGCCAGAGAAAAATCCGTTCAAGGGTTGCCCACCGATGGCGGCGTGGCCGCTTCAAATGCTCTCAGTACCCGCAGCGTAGCTTCCAGATCACTTGGGTCAATGCCGTCCAGGACCACATGGCGCAAGCGCACCAGCTCGATTTCAACCGTTTGAACCAGCTCGCGACCGGTTTCAGTCAGGCTCAGGCATTTGGCACGCCGATCCTGCGCATCTTCGGTGCGGCAAACGTAGCCGCCATGGCACAGTTGATCGAGCAGGCGCACCAGTGACGGACTCTCCATTCCCGCCGCGTGAGCCACCGTCACCTGACGCACGCCCTCGCCCAGCCGACCGATCATCAGCAACGGTACGGCGCAAGCTTCGGAGATTCCATGGTTGGCCAGCGTGGTCTGGCAGATTTTGCGCCAATGCCTGGCGGCCACCACCATGGAACTGCTGATGTTCATCTGGAGAATGTCGAGGGGATCGGACACGAGGGAAAACACACACTGTTAGTTTGCTAACTATCAATATGGCATTGGAGGGGATTTATCGTCAAGTTTTGAAACAAATTTGAGCGCCGCATCTGGATGCCTATAGGTCATCCAGTGACACTGGAATCGGTGTCTCGTCACGACGAGAACGAACGATCTCCGCCAACTCCAAATCATCAAGGCGCTCCATCATGGCCTCAAAAACATCAGCTGGAACCATGTAACCCATGACGCGATTGTGATTGAGCACCGCAACCGGTCCCCCATGGGCACCATTCAAAACAGCCGATGGGTTTTTCTTCAACTCCGAGACGCTAACGGCCATATCGGCCAATACACTCTGCATAATTAAGACCTCAAATAAGGTCTTAATTCCGGTCTATTACCAGTGATCGAGCAAACCGCCATCCATCAGAAAAATTAAACCCCGCGCCCCTTCCTCAACAGCACATCCAACTGATCCACCACCTCCGCCCAATCCGCATCATCCAGAATCTCGGCTCGCAGCAAATCCGCCTGGCTCTTGTTCCAGAAGAACGCATCCGCAAGATGCAAATCAGGCTTGAGCGGTGAATGGGTGGCGATGAATTTGTCGATGCTCTCGGCGTCGTCGGCCAGGCCGAGTTGTTTGAACAGGGATGGGAGGCTGTGTGTTGGGTTTTCCATGTTGGACTCCTGTGGTCAATTTTGCGAGCGCTGCGCGGTCATCGCGAGCAGGCTCGCTCCTACAGGGAAAATGTGACTCTCTGTAGGCGCGAGCCTGCTCGCGGACGCAATGCCATGAACATCGCCAAACTCAATGACTCAACTCCCGCACTTCAGCATGCGGCACCATTTTCAAAAAGTCCGGCATGTTCATGTGCAGCAGATTGGTGTGATTACCCGCCTCCAGATAGATGTCTTTTTGCCGGGTCAGCAACGGATCGATCACCACATCCAGCCCATAGGCCTCACCCAGCGCCGGCACGGCGCCGCGTTCGCAATCGTCGAACAGGTGCGGCAGATTGCTTTCCCGGGAGACCTGCCATTCGCCGCTGCTGCGGACCTTGCTCAGGTCCAGGTGACGGCTGGCGGGCAGCACCGCCATCAGGTAATGACCATGGTGGTCATCGAGGATGACCGACTTGGCCACCCGTTCCGCCGGAATACCCGCGACCCGCGCCGTTTCCAGGCTGCTGGCCGAATGCGGGTGAGTGACGATGTCATATTCGCATTGCGCCTTTTCCAGGCTGCGTTGCACGGTTCTTGCCATACGCATGATGCACCTCGGTGCCCGCCACAGTTTCTGGCGGACGATGGTTTAACACTTTTTACCGTACTGAAAGTCTAGGCCCGCTGGCCGGTGGCAGCGGGAAATCCGCTCATCGGACGCCGCTATCATTTGAGCAAAATTCATACAAGCCCCGGCTCAACTAAACTGTATTCATAGTCACCTCCACGACTCTCCCGGAGGGTCAAGTGAACACGCGTTGTTGTACCGTTGCGTTGCTGTTGGCGTTGGCGTTGGCGTTGAGCGGATCGACGTTCGCCGCAGACACGGTTGTCTTGCTGGCTCCCAACCCGGTCGGGATCTGGCTGATCACCTTTGGCATCGCTTTTCTGATTGCCGAAGCCGCCCTGCCCAATTACGGCGTGATCGGCTTGGGCGGGATCGTGATGTTCGTGATCGGCGCGGTGATTCTGACCAACACCGACGTGCCTGTGCCGTTGATGATCGGCTTGGCATTGCTCAGCGCTTTGCTGCTTGTTTTTCTGGTGATACACGCCCTGAAAACCCGACCGCGGCACACGGTCAGCGGTGATGCCGGGCTGGTCGGCAGCGAAACGCCGGTCACATCAGTGCAAGTCGGCAACGCCTGTGGCGGCTGGGTGCACCTGCAAGGAGAACAATGGCAAGTGCTCAGCACAACACCGCTGCAACCCGGTCAACGGGTGCGGGTGGTGGCGCGCCAGGGCCTGCTGCTGCAAGTGGCCGCGGCTGACGCGGCGCCGGGCGGAGAATAGACATGGGTGTGCAACTGGGTATGGTCGCGCTGCTGTTATTGCTGATCGCATTGGCGGGATCGACGTTCCGTATCCTGCGCGAGTATGAGCGCGGGGTGGTGTTCCAGCTTGGGCGTTTCTGGCAGGTCAAGGGACCCGGCCTGATCCTGCTGATTCCAGTGGTCCAGCAAATGGTCCGGGTCGATTTGCGCACCGTGGTGCTGGACGTGCCGTCGCAAGACGTGATCACCCGCGACAACGTGTCGGTCAAGGTCAATGCAGTGCTGTACTTTCGCGTGCTCGATCCGCAGAAAGCGATCATTCAGGTCGAGGATTTCTTCGCCGCCACCAGCCAACTGGCGCAGACCACGTTGCGAGCGGTGCTCGGCAAGCACGAACTCGACGAACTGCTCGCCGAGCGCGAGCGCTTGAACCTGGATATCCAGCAAGTGCTCGACGCTCAGACCGATGCGTGGGGCATCAAGGTCGCCAACGTCGAAATCAAGCACGTCGACCTCAACGAATCGATGATCCGCGCCATCGCCAAACAGGCCGAAGCCGAACGGGAACGACGGGCCAAGGTGATCCACGCCGAGGGCGAACTGCAAGCCTCGGAAAAACTCATGCAGGCGGCAGAAATGCTCGGGCGCCAGCCGGGGGCCATGCAGTTGCGCTACATGCAGACCCTCAATTCGATTGCCGGCGACAAGAGTTCGACCATCGTCTTTCCCCTGCCGATTGAATTGCTCAAGGGCATGGCGGATTTGTCGTCGAAACCTTGAATGGTTTTCAGCGTTGCGCCGTCAGCGGATAGACCGATTGCCACCCGCCGCCCAACGCCTTGTACAACCCGACCGCGGCCAACGACACGCCGGTCGAACTCTCAACCCACTGCTCCTGCGTGGCCAGCAAGGCGCCTTGCACGGTCAGTACAGTGACGAAATCCACCACACCCTCAACGTATTGCTGTTGTGCGGTTTGCAAGGCGATACGGTTCTGGCGCACCGCTTCAGCGAGGCTGTCGCGACGCAGCTGACTGGCGTTGTAGCTCGTCAATTGATCGTCGATTTCATGCCAGGCGCGCAATACGGTTTGCTGGTATGCGATGGCCGCTTCTTGCTGCTGCGCTTCGCGCAAATCAAGCACACCGCGCAAGCGTCCGCCGTCGAACAGCGGCAGGCTGAATTGCGGGCCGATGCCGAATGAGCGCGAACCCCAGGAGCCGAAATCGCTCAGCTGCATGGCTTGTGAGCCGATGTTCCCCGACAAGGTGATGCGCGGGTAAAAATCACCTTTGGCCACGCCGATGCTCGCAGTGGCGGCATGCAGACGCGCTTGGGCCTGACGAATGTCCGGACGACGTTCGGCCAGTTGCGACGGCAGGCCAATGGCGACCTGACGCGGCGTTTGCGGCACCGGCGCGTCTGTGGATAACTCTGCCGCCAGCGCTTGGGGCGGCTCACCCATCAACAGGCTCAAGGCGTTGATCAGTTGCGATTGGCGTTGCTCCAGCGCCGGCAGGCGCGCTTCGATGGCTGCGACTTGTGCAGCGGCTTCGGCGACGTCCAGATCGGTGGCGACACCATCGGCCAGGCGCAGCTGCGAAAGCTTCAGGCTGTGGCGAGCGACGTCGAGGTTCTGTTCGGTCACGAGCCGGGTGTTTTGCACGCCGCGCAGCTGAATGTAGTCCTGGGCGGTCTCGGCCAGCACCGACAACAGCACCCCGCGCCGGTCGTTCTCCGCGACTTCCAGGGTGGCGTCGGCGGCTTCGGTTTCGCGGCGTACCCGACCCCAGAAATCCAGCTCCCAGGAAGCTGAAAAACCGCCATCCCACAGGTTGAACGCGGAATCGCCGTTATGGCCGGACGGATCGTTCAGCCCTTCGCCACTGTTGCGTTTGCGTGCGTAACTGCCGCTGGCGGCGGTATTGGGATAACGGTTGGCGGTGTTCACCTGGCGCACGGCGCGGCTTTGCTGCAAGCGGCTGCTGGCCAGCTTCAGGTCGAGGTTGTCGGTCAATGCGCGCTGGCTAAGGTCCGAGAGTTTGGGGTCGTTGAACACCTCCCACCAGCGCTCGCCCAAGGACTCGGCGATGGCTTGGCTGGGTCCGCTTCTGGCGGGCTTGGACCATTCGGAAATTTTCGGCGCATCAGGTTTCTGGAAATCCGGGCCGACGGTGCAGGCGCTGAGACTGATGGCGAGCAAGGCACCCAGGACTGGTCGCGCCTGATGACCCCTTCGCGAGCAAGCCCGCTCCCACAGGTGAATGCGGTCAACGGTAGGAGCGAGCCTGCTCGCGATGACGTCAGCACGATCAACGTAGCTCATCGCTGCGTCACCTCGCGCGCAGACGTCACCGAGCTGACGGTATCGATACTCGCCTCAACCGACATCCCCACCCGCAAGCGTTCAGCCAATGGCTGCCCCGGTTCCAGCACGATCTTCACCGGAATCCGCTGCACCACCTTGGTGAAGTTGCCGGTGGCGTTATCCGGTTTAACCGCAGCGAAGGTAACCCCGGTGGCCGGCGCAATGCTCTCGACCCGACCACTGAGCGCCGCGCCCCCGAGACTGTCGACGCGCACTTGCACCTGCTGCCCTGGCTGCACGTCGGTCAGTTGAGTCTCCTGAAAGTTGGCCATCACATAAGCCTGAGCCAACGGCACCACTGCGAGGATCTTGCTCCCCGGCACGACATAAGCGCCGACCCGCACCGCACGCTCACCGACCATGCCATCCTGAGGCGCAACGATCCGTGTGTAAGACAATTCATAGCTGGCCATTTCCAGTGCTGCTTGCGCCCGCTTCAATCCGCCTTCGGCAGCATCGCGTTGAGCGGCGAGGATCTCCACCTGTTTGCGCTCCGCCGCGAGCACGGCCGTGGCATTCGCCAGCCGAGCGCTGGCCTGGTCGATGCGCGTGCGCGCTTGCTGAGCGTTTTGCACCGTACCGGCACCCACGCCGGCCAAGTGGTTGTAGCGGTTCAGTTCATGCTCGGCGAATGCCATCTCGGCCTTGGCCGAAACCACCGACGATTGCGCTTGAGCAATCACCGAAGACTGCCGCTCAAGGGTCGCCTTGGCGTTTTGCAGTTGCGCCCGAGCGACCAGGGTTTCAGCGTCGGCAGCCTGGGCAGCGGCGCGCAGATCCCGGTCATCGATCAACGCCAGCAACTGCCCGGCCTTGACCTGCTGGTTGTCTTCGACCAGCACCTGCCTGATGAACCCGGCCACCCGCGGCACCACCAGGGTGTAGTCAGCCGAAACAAAGGCGTCATTGGTACTCTGCTGCGTGCGTTTGCCGAACAGGTCAGGCACTGCCAGATACAACAGCACACCGACGGCCAACGCGGCAGCCACTGCCACGGCGATTTTTTGCTTTGCTTGAGTCTTCATAAAAACCTTCAGTTTCCGTGGAGCAATCAGGTCGGCGCGCGTGGCGGATAAGTCCGCGTCGGCAGCCAGAAAATCAGCAGGATCAGCGTCACCGCAATGCCGGCCATGCACAGATAAAGATCCGAAGCCGTCAGCACCACCGCTTGTTCATGTATGCGATGGGCGAGGCCAGAGGCGTTGTCGTCGTTCAGGGGAGAATTGCCGAGACGGTCAACGAGCATCGTCGAATGGAAGTGCAGCCTCGACGTGGTCAGCACCTCAATCACGCCTGTGGCGATCACCGCCGACAGGCCTTTGACGGTATTGAACCAGGCCGAGGCGAACGGTCCCTCCATCGGGTTGATGCTGCCGGTGGACAACATCAGCAGCGGTAGCACTGCCATCGGTTGACCGAAGATTTGCAACCATTGCAGCACATAGAAATCGTCGCGAATCCACGCCGATGTCAACTGCGAACCACCGATGCAGGACAGCGCCAGCATGCTCAAGCCGATACCCAACACCCAGCGACAATCGACCCAGCGAAAATTGCACAACGCCGCCACCAACGGCAGCGCAATCAATTGCGGCAGCGCCGCCAGTAGCATGATCGGCGCGGTCTGCACCGGGCGATAACCCTGGACCTGCGCCAGGTAACTGGACGGAATAATGATCACCGCCAGCAGCACTACCAGTACGCCGGCCAGGGTCAGCAAGGCGAACGACAGGTTACGGATGCCGAGCATCTGCATCTTGAAAAACGGAATCGGCTGCGACCATTCATTGATCAAGAACAGCACCAGCAACAACAGTCCGCCACTGAGCAACACGCAGATCAAATCGGACTCGAACCAGTCCAGTCGATTGCCCTGCAAAATGCCGATCACCAGCATGCAAATCGCTGGAAACCCCAGCAGCAGTCCGCGCCAGTTGAATTGCTTGAAACGCTCCAGCCGCAAAGGGTCCTGCGGCAGCCCATACGCCACGGCAACCATTGCAATCAGGCACGGTGCGATGATTTGCCAGAAGGTCCACTGCCACCCGACATACTCGGTCCACAACCCGGCCAATGGCGTTCCAAGGCCCGGACCGAACGTGGCGGTCAGGGCATAACCGGCCAGGCCATACAACTTCACGTTGGCCGGTAGAAAGCGCAGGGCGACGGTCATCAACATCGGCGGCAAAGCGCCGCCAGCCAGGCCTTGCAAGGTGCGCATCAGTAGCAGGCTTTCGTAATTCGGCGCAAACGGACACAGCACGCCCAAGAGGGTGAACAGGCTGATGGCGCACAAGGTGAACCGACGCAGCGAGAACGTCACCGCGCACCACGGCGCGAAGGCCATGGCGGCCACCGAAGTCGCGGTGTAACTGGCAACCAGCCAGGTGCCTTCGTCGTAGCCAATGGCCAACGCGCCGCGAATATCGGCCAGGGCGACTTTGGTCACCATCTCGTTCAGACCCGACACCAGCACCGCCAGCAACACGCCCACCAGGCCAATGATGATGCGCGGGCCGAAGACTTGCGCCGAGGGCGCCGAGCGGGTCGCGATGACTGGCGTCGGGACCGTGAGGGAAGTCATTACTGCGAGCTCCGGAAGGAAAGTACCGGAAGCATTTTAGGAAGGGTGATGCCTGACGAAAATCAACTTCTCGGCAGCTTATAAATGCACCAGACGCAACAATACAAACCCTGTAGGAGCAAGCTTGCTCGCGATGGCGCCAAGCCAGTCGATGAAGATGTGCCTGCGCAGCCCTCATCGCGAGCAGGCTCGCTCCTACAGGGATTTGGGCAGGATTTCAAACGGGTTGCGCGGCGAGCCACGTCTCATCGCAACACGCCTTGACCGTTTCGCGCATCCACCGATGGGCCGGGTCCTTGTCGAAACGTGGGTGCCAGGCCTGGGTCAGCATCAAGGTCGGCAACGGGATCGGCAGGTCAAAGGAGCGCAGCTTCAATCCCAGCCGTCGCACGCTCAACAATGCTTCCTTGGGTACCGGCAGAATCAGGTCCGAATCGGGCAACGCGAACATTGCCGCATGGAAACTCGGCGCAATCACTGCCACCCGACGCTCCAACCCCAGTGCATTGAGTGCGGTATCGATCGGCCCTCGCGCGATACCGCGTCGGGACATGCTGATATGAGAAAATCCGGCATACCGTTCTGCAGTGATTTCTTCATCAAACAGCGGATGATCCTCACGCACCAGGCCTACAAAGTGCGTGGAAAACAAATTCTGCACTTTCACTTCCGGCGTCAGCGGCCGGGTGTTGCTGATGCTCAAATCGATGCGCCCCTCACGCAGCGCCTCATCGTCGCCATCACCCTCAGGCACAAAACGCAACTCACAGTGCGGCGCCTGCCGGTCGAGGGTATCGAACAACTTACCGCCGTAAACGCCGACAAAAAAGTCGTTGGCCCGAATACTGAACCGCCGCCGCAATGAGCCCAACTCCACCGCATCGGCCGAACGAAACAGCAACGCCGCCTGCTCCACCACACTGCGCACCTGCTCGCGCAACTCCAGCGCCTTGGGCGTCGGCACCAGGCCTCGCCCGGCACGTACCAGGATCGGGTCGCCGATGGCCTCGCGAATGCGTGTCAATGTCCGGCTCATCGCCGCCGGGCTGAGGTTCATCCGCCGCGCAGCGCCCACGACACTGCCCTCATCGAGCAAGGCGTCGAGGGCGATTAGCAGGTTCATGTCTGGCAACTGCATCGCGAGCACTCATGACTGATCAGGGTTGATTCACACGCAATGCTAGCAGATCAAAAGATCGCAGCCTTCGGCAGCTCCTACAGATGTACGCAGATCCATGTAGGAGCTGCCGACGGTTGCGATCTTTTCCCAACCCGACACAAAATCAACGGATCACCGCACCATCCCCCACCGCTTCACCGTTACCCGCTCCAACGAATCAAACACCAGGTTCTCCACCAGCAACCCGATCAGGATCACTACCGCCAACCCGGCAAACACCTTGTCGGTGTACAGCTCATTGCGATTCTGAAAGATGTACCACCCCAACCCGCCCTTGCCGCTCGTCGCACCAAACACCAGCTCGGCCGCGATCAAGGTACGCCAGGCAAACGCCCAACCGATTTTCAGGCCGGCGAGGATCGACGGCAGTGCTGCCGGAATCAGGATGAACAGCACAAAACGCATGCCCTTGAGACCGTAGTTACGCCCGGCCATACGCAGGGTTTCCGAGACGCCGAGGAAGCCGGCGTAGGTGTTCAGCGCCAAGGCCCAAAGCACCGAATGCACCAGCACGAAAATCAGGCTGTTCTGCCCCAGCCCAAACCACAGCAGCGCCAGCGGCAGCAGCGCAATGGCCGGCAACGGGTTGAACATCGAGGTCAGGGTACTGAGCAGGTCTCGTCCGAATTGAGTCGACACCGCCAGCGTGGTCAGGCCAAACGCCAGAACGATGCCGATCAGGTAACCCTTGAGCAACACCACTAATGAAATCCAGACTTTGCCGAGCAATTCACCGCTGAGCATACCCTCGTATAAAGCGTGAGAAGTCTGCAAAAAACTTGGCAACAGCAGGTCATTGTTCTGATAGCGGGCAACGGCTTCCCAAAGCACCGCCAGCAAAATCAGGATCAGGCTTTTACGCAGCCAGCCTTGTTGCCACAGGCGCTGGCCAAGCGGCAGTTCGCGCTCCAGCGGCACGCTGGTCAGCGGCTGCAACAGCGTTTCGAATTCTTCACGCGGGGATGATAAATGGCTCATCGGGCCCTCCTCTCAACTGGCTCAATAAGCGATACGGATGTCGGCAAAATCCAGCTCGTGCTCGGTTTGCGGCGACTGGTTTTCATCGAACAGCAACCGATGGATGCGCCGCGCCGACTCCTGAAACGCCACACCGCCCAGGCTGTGCAAATCGTATTGATGGCTGTGGACCTCCGCCCTCACCCGGCCCGGATGCGGCGACAGCAACAGGATGCGGTTGCCCACCACCAACGCCTCCTCGATGGAGTGCGTGACGAACAACAGCGTGAAGCGCACCTCCTCCCAGAGCAGCAGCAACTCTTCCTGCATCTTGCGTCGGGTCAGGGCATCCAGGGCCGCGAAGGGCTCGTCCATCAACAGGATTTTCGGCTGCATCGCCAGCGCCCGGGCAATGGCGACCCGGGCCTTCATGCCACCGGACAAGGTGTGCGGATAGGCATCGGCAAACGCCGCCAGTCCGACCTTTTCCAGATAGTGCAGCGCCCGTTCTTCGGCGTCCTTGCGTTTGAGGGTTTTCGATGCCAGCAGCGGGAACATCACGTTCTGCTTTACGGTTTTCCACGGCGGCAGTTGGTCGAACTCCTGGAACACCACGATCCGGTCCGGTCCCGGCGCATCGACGCGCTGGCCTTGCAGACGGATCTCGCCTTCCACTGGCTGAATGAAGCCTGCGGCGGCCTTGAGCAACGTCGACTTGCCACAACCGGACGGGCCCAGAAGGACAAAGCGGTCCGCCGGATCGATCTCGAAACTGACTTGATGCGTCGCCCGCACCACGCGCTGCGGCGTGCGGTATTCCAGGCTGACATTATCGACCGACAGCAGCGCTTGGGCTGCCGCGATCGGTTTGCTGACCGTGTGGCCTTGCAAAGGGGCGTTCATTTCAGTCAGCTCCCTTGCAGCGGTTTGGCGTCCTGGAAGAAGTAATCCTTCCATGAGTCCGGCTTGTTTTTGATCGCGCCGACGCGGTACAGGAACTCGGCCAAAGGGTAAGTATTTTTCGGCGTGACGCTGAATTCGAACTGCGGGTTGTCGATGATTTTCAGCAGCTCGGCGCGATCGATTTTGGCCTTGGTGACGCGAATGTAAGTGTCGGCCGCGGCGCCTTTGTCGTTCTGCGCAAATTGCGCCGCTTCTGTCAGCGCATCGATAAACGCCTTGTAGGTTTTCGGGTTCTCATCACGGAATTTTTCGGTGGCGAACAGTACCGTCGGCGAGTTCGGGCCGAGCAGGTCATAGGTGTTCAGCACCACATGTACGTTGGAATTGGCCAGCTCCTGATCCTGGAACGGCGGGTTGGAGAAATGCCCGCTCAGCTCTGTGCCGCCGGCCACCAGCGCGGCTGTCGCGTCGGGGTGCGGAACCGCGATGGTGTACTTGTCGAGACGGTTGAACTCCTTGTCGCCCCACTGCTTGGCAGCCGCGTACTGCAGGAAGCGCGACTGCACCGAAACGCCGACCGCCGGTACCGCGATGCGGTCCTTCTCGGTGAAGTCGGCGATGGTTTTGACCTTGGGATTATTGCTCACCAGGTAGTACGGGAAGTTGCCGAGGGAAGCCACGGCTTTGACGTTCTGTTTGCCGTGGGTACGATCCCAGATAGTCAGCAACGGGCCGACACCGGCGCCGGCAATATCGATCGAGCCCGACAGCAACGCATCGTTGACCGCTGCACCGCCCGAGAGCTGGGTCCAGTCGACCTTGATGTCGATACCTTCCTGCTTGCCGTACTTCTCGATCAGGTTTTGATCGCGTACCACATTGAGGAGCAAGTAAACGATGCCGAACTGTTCGGCAATGCGGATTTCACCCTCGGCGTGGGCCACGGTCGGCGCCACCAGGCTGCCGGCGATCAGGCTGAACCCCAGGCCGATTGCGGCGGCCAGCGGTGCGAATGGAAGACGTTTGGACATGATCAGATCTCCGACAAATCAGAAAGGCGCGTCGCCCTGGATGGTGGTGCGATACAGCTTGCGGCGCAGATGGCTGGGGCATCCGGCGGCGAGGTGGATCAGCGAACGGTTGTCCCAGAACACCAGGTCGTGGGGCTGCCACTGATGTCGGTAGATGTTTTGCGGCAACACGCTGTGGGCATAGAGCTCGGTCAGCAGTTGCTGACTCTCGTCTTCCGGCAAGCCAACGATGCGGGTGGTGAACCCTTCGCTGACGAACAATGCCTTGCGGCCGTTTTCCGGGTGGGTGCGCACGACCGGATGGACGACTTCAGCGACCTGGGCGAGTTGCTCCGGCGTCAGGGTCGGGCGCCAGTTGCCTTCGAATTTGGTCTCGCTGTAACGCGCCGTGTAGGAGTGCGCCGCCGAGCGCCCTTGCACCGCTTTGCGCAACGCGAGCGGCAGGCTGTCCCAGGCTTTGTGCATGTCGGCGAACAATGTATCGCCGCCTTCTGACGGCAGCTCCTGGGCATGCAGCATCGAGCCCAGGCTTGGCAGTTCTTTATAGGAGAGATCGGAGTGCCAGAACTTCCCGGCATCGCCGAGGCCGATGTTTTGGCCGTTTTCGACGATGTTGGAAACGATGAGGATTTGCGGGTGGTTGACCAACAAAAACTGCTTGAGCACATGGATCTGCAACACGCCAAACCGGCGGCTGAAATCAATGTGTTGCTCAGGAGTGATGCGCTGGTCGCGGAACACCACCACGTGATGATCCAGGTGCGCGCGGTGAATGCTGGCGAAATCCTGATCATTGATCGGACGGGACAAATCGAGACCGATGATCTCGGCGCCTACCGCTCCGTCAAACGGGCGGATGTCGAAAAACTGTGGCGCGATACTTGGCGAAGCTGAAGCTGAAGACATAAATCACTCCCACGCACGGCACGCTCAAAGGCGCGCGCGTCGATCAGAAACTCACGGATGTCCCGTGTTGGTTCGTGTCGTGCGGCGCGCCGATTGGTCGGCAGGTACGCAGGGGATTAACTTTATAGGTATAAGAAACTTAATTTAAATACCGTTAACGAATAACGATATTGCATTTTCACTGCGTCCTTGACGACTGCCATTGCCCAGGTAATCCGCTATCCGGCCCAGTCAATTGCTTCGCTGTAAGGCGTCTGCAAATCCCGCTCCGGGATTTCCCAGATAATCAGCTTGGGTGGCGTTTGTTTGAATGCCGGGTTGTTGAAGTAACCATTGGCACCACCAGAGAATTCGCCACCGTCCTTTGCAAAATTGCCGATCGGTGCACCCAGGGCCTGTTGCAAAAAGCCGACGAAGTTGGAGTTGCGCGAGAATGAAGTGCCGATCAGCGCCACGTTCGGCAAGTTGTCGTCACCGAACAGGTCATCAAGGTTATCGTCGCCACCTTGGACTTGGGCAGTCTTTTCGCTTGTCTGGGTGGCGACCACGATTTCCGGCGTCGGTTGCCAGCTCACTGGCAGCCATTCGAGGCCAGCCAGGCGAACCAGATCGCCAGGGCGGCGCGCCGGCGCCTGCACCTTCACTTCAAATTCTTTATGCGGCGTGGCGCTGATGCCCATCAGTTGAACCTGCTTAGCGACAGCGTTGGCAGCCGCCGCCGATCCGGTTTCGCTCCAGTGAGTATCGGTGCGCAGGTAGGCCTCGGCACCCAAAGGCTGCAACGTCGGCGCCAGGTCTATGGCGGCGATACCCGCCTGGTTCAAGCCTTCTACCCATGCCTGGGCACGCGCCTGTAACTGCGTCGGGCGACGCAGATCACACAGTTGCGCGCTGGCGATTCGACTCTTGTCCGGTACCACCGCCACCAGCAGCGCAATACCGCGTTTGGCCAATCGTTGCTGGACATCACGTACGACATCGGCCTTGGTCACTGCATTGGCCTGGGCGTGGCGGTTGATGCGCATCTCGTCAGTCAGGAACAACCAGTGCTCACAACCGGAGCGTACCCGCGGACCGGTATCGTGCAGCAACAGCCAGCTGCCGCCACGCTCAAGGTTCGCAGCCAGCTCCGGCACCACGGCCTTCGACAGTTGCTTGGCGATCTTGTGGGTCACCTCGCCGTGCAGCACGTCGTCCATCGTCAGCTTTGGCGGCAGCATCTCGACCTTGCCACTGAGCAACAGCCACGCGCAGGAAGCAAAGCCAACCGCCAGGAACGTGACAAATGCAACGCCCGCCATCTTGCTGATGCGGGCATTGAATTCGCTTGGAGGAACCGGGACGTGGGATGAAGAGGACATGTGCGCGGCCATCAGAACTGGAAGTACAGGAAGGGTACGGCTTCACGACTCGCGATCAACGCGAACGAGAGCAGAAAACCCGCCACCGGCCACAAGGCCGCCATTGGTGCATAGAACCCATAGCCGCCAAACCGCTGCTCATAACGGCCGTGCAACAGCGGCGCAACGATGCACACCACTGCGAGCAAGGCCGCAAGACCATGCACCGGACGCAGGGTCACCGCCAGCGCATCGCCCAGGGCGAAGCCGTGCAGACCGAACTGGCCGGCGTACATGGACAACGCCGTATGGAAGTCAGGGGCACGGAACAAGGTCCAGGCAAGGAACACAAACAATAGCGTCAGAGTGTGCGACAACAAGGGCGGAATGCCTGGCAGGTTGGAGCGCGACCATAAGCGATCGAGGCACAACGCGATGCCATGGGCCGAGCCCCACAACAGGTAGTTCCAGCTATCGCCGCCATGCCACAAACCGGCAATGGCCATGGTCAGGAACAAGTTGCGATAGGTCTTCCAGGCGCCGTTGCGATTACCGCCCAGAGCGATGTACAGGTAATCGCGCAGCCAACTCGACAGCGACAGATGCCAGCGCCGCCAGAAGTCCTGAATGCTGCTGGCCAGGTACGGGCGGTTGAAGTTTTCCGGGAAGTGAAAACCCAGCATCAGGCCCAGGCCGATCGCCATCGCGCTGTAGCCGGCAAAGTCGAAAAACAGCTGCAGCGAATAGGCCAGACAGCCGATCCACGCATCGACAAAGGACGGATTTTCCAGATGAAAAGCGACGTCCACCAGTGGCGACAGAGTGTCCGCCACCAGCACCTTCATGCACATGCCGATCATGAAGCGCCGGGCACCCAGTGAAAAGTTCTGCCAACTGAAATAGCGTTGCGTCAGTTCACGGCGCACCCAGTCATAACGAATGATCGGACCTGCAATCGAGTGCCCGAACATCGAAATGTACGTCGCATAATTGATGAAGTTGCGCTCCACCGGCACCGTATGCCGGTGGACATCCACCAGGTATGAGATCGCCTGCAACACGATGAACGAAAGCCCTGCCGGTAGCGCCACCCGCTGCCACTCCAGCGGCATGGCGCCGTAGTAGGTGATCAGCTCGCTCCAGGTTCCGGCCAGGATGTTGGCGTACTTGTACCAGCACAGCACAGCCGTGTTGAAGACGATCAATGCGATCAACAGCCGCACCCGGCCCTTTGAACCGTCCCGGGCACGGTCCACCAGCAGACCACCGACCCAAGCGACGATGGTCAACACCACGTGCAGAGTCAGGAACAGCGGACTCAGCCAGCCATAGAACAGCCAACTGCCAATCAGCAGGATGACGTTACGCCAGGCGGGTTTGCCCAGGGCATACACCAACAGGAACGCAGGCAGAAACAGCGTCAGGAACTCGAGTGAGGCGAAGACCATGGCGGCGGCAGAATCCGATCAGTGAGACAAAGTGTCCGTGGCGTTCAAAAGACGCGGCCCGGTGGACGAAGGCACCAGCAGCACGCTGTAACGCTCGCCCGCCTTGAGCTCGCCCAAATCCAGCGGATTACCGACGTTGGCGTTTGCACACACCAGTTGCACCGACAGGGTTACCGGGTTGATCGACCGACGCTGCAGACTGCCGACAGGCACCGCCTTGAACAGGTCGGCAGTACGCCCGGCAGGGCGCAGGCTGGCATCGGGGCACCCGGCGTCGACGTTGAAGAACGCCAGCGACGCCTTCAGGCCGTTGAAGTCGTCCGGCTGCTCGCGCACCGCGACTTGCCGGATCCCATTACCGTCTGGAATCGCGACCACCGTGGCGAATTCCCCGGGTTCGATTTTCAGGTCCATGGCCAGTTTTTGTGCACCACTGACCAAAGTACCCTTGACCGGACTGCTCGCCTGCACCGGGAAAAACAGCGACACCGGTTGCGCCGCTTCCAGGCGCATCGGCGGCTGACCCGCCTGAGCAATCACGTCCAATGGCGCGGTGCTGGCGTTGACGAAGCGAATGAACGCTGCGTCTTCGCTGGGACCGGTGGGATACAACGCAACTTCTGCACTGGCAAGGGTGCTGATCACCAACACCGGGAGGGCGATTAGCGCTGCGGACAACTTGGTCATTTTTTGGCGTCCTTGACGGCAGGTGCTTCGAGCAATGCCTTGCTGATGTCCTGGCTCCAGGTTTTGTAACCGGGCGCGGTCAAATGCTGTCCGTCGACCGTGGCCCATTGGCCTGGCTTGGAGAACTGCAACGAGTCGATATAGCTGCAGGGTGCAACGTTGCTGGCGAGAAACTTGGACGTCATTTCGACGCGGGCAAACGTCTTGCCGTATTTGCCGCCTTCGGTTCCCCAGTTCGGTCCGACCCAGACACAGCGGGTCCCGTTGGCCGAAATCTCCTTGGTCAGCGCGGTGGTCTGCTGCCATAGCCAGGCTTTGGGAAACGCGGGTTTGGTGTAGCTGGCCATGGTGTCGCCCATGACAATCAGAACCAGGTCCGGCTTGTCGCTGGCCAGCAACTGGCTGATCGGCAAGGTTGCGGCTTTGCCTCCCAGCACAACGGTCTTTTCGCTGTCGCGGCGCTCGGCACCACCACAGGTGCCCGGCGTGGCTTTGAGCCAGTCGCCAGCATTGGCGCCACAAATCCCCAGGGTATGCACTTTCGCGCCCTGTGCTACCAGGTTGTCATGCAGGCTGGAAATCAGATAGTCAGGCGTCGCCAGGTGGCTGTCGCCAATCATCAGGATAGTCATGCCCGCTAAAATCGATGCTGCCACGATAGAAACTCCTGCTACTCAATTCGAATAAGGGGAACGGTATGGACTGACCGGCATCGCCATGCGGCCGGTGAAGTCTTCGAACATGTACCGCAGGTACAAGCCGCCGGTCCACTGCTTGTAATCCTGGGCGTTATCCAGCCCCAGGCTGCCACCGAAAAAGACATTGTCGCCAAAACGGTATTCTGCGGCTGCATTGAGGTTGTAGCCGATGCCGGTTTTGTTCTGCGACGAAAAGTGGGTCGGCACACTGGTACCCGCCGCGGCATAAATCTGCGAGGCCTGCTCAAGTACCGCCTGCATGTCGCTGTCGTTCGGGAAATACGGTGAGGAGTCCTGCTCGATATGCTGCAGGCCTACCGCACCTTTTATCGAGTAGCTCAGGCGATCGGTCCGTTGCGACCAGCCGACAGGCACGCCGATGGAGAAGAAGTTCTGCGGGCTGAAGTAGCCGCCATTGCCATAGGTGAAATTGTTCTGGTTCTTGTCGTAGCTGATGCCTGTGAGGTTCAGCCCCAGCGTCAGTTGATGGCTATCGTCGTTAAGCAAGTACCAGTACACCCCGCTACCGGCTTCCACTCGGCTGTTGGATTCGACGTTGTTGCCCACCAGCTTGTGCGCACCACCATAACCGTATGCGCCGTAGTCGCCATTGTCGAAACTCAGCTGCAGGCGACCGCCATTGGCCGTGACGCCGCCCCACTTCAAGCCACTGCGGTCATCGCGGGTACCGGCAAAGGAGGTCAGGCTATCGTTGACCGGACGACGGGAAAGACTCAGGCCATAGCGAAAATCACTGTCTTCGCTGAAGGAGCGATCGATACTGATGCCGCCAATCGCGGTGCTGTACAGAAAGCCCACGGGGCTGGTGCCCAGGTCGGCCTTGAGGCCCAGTGAAGGGTTCTCGTAGGCAACCGCGAAGCCAACGCCACTGTCTTTCTGGCTTCCAACGGATCCGTCGATGCTGGCGTCGAACGCGTCCAATTGATCGGCCGTCGGACCGGTTGCGAGCAAACCTTGAAGTTCGCCAACCTTCGAATCACTGAAACCGCCAAACCGCGTCTGGGCAGAATCGCTCATTCCACCCGCATTCAACCACACCGGCGTGATACGCAAGGCAACGCGGTCATCACCCACCGGCAGGCTTATTTCCAACGGCGTTTCGACGTCAGTGATCTTGCTCAGTCCAGACTCACTGTCGTTGCTGCGGATGGTCGCACCCTGCGTGATTTGCGGGCTGCGCTCCTGGTTGATCTGATTGAGGGCGCTCTGCATCGACTGTCGCGCCTCGGCTTGAGGGTCCAGGGTTTTGGTTGAGGCCATACGAGGGGTTGCGTCGACACTGCCACGAGTCGGTTGTGGCATATAGGCTTCAGCGTCATCGTTCATCGCCAGCGTATTGGCAGCAGGCAGTCGCGTGGAAGGGACAGGTTCTTCGCTCGCGGTCGCAATCTGCACCTGAGCCGGTGCAGGAATCTGCGACAGTGTAGCCTCAGACAGTCGCGACTGGCTGCGTTGACCGCTTTTGCCCACGAATGGGTTGGCGGCAACGGTGCCGGCAAAAGGATTGGCATCTTCCTTGGCCGGTCCCTGCAATGCCAGCGCGCGCGCGTAAAGTTCAGCCGCTTTGGCGCTCTTGCCCTGGGTGCGATAAATGCCTGCGGCGGTCGCAAGAATCTGTGCATCGTTCGGCGCCAGCTCCAGTGCCTTTTCCGTGGCTTTCTCGGCCCCTCGAGCGTCACCGGACTTGCTCAAGGCCTGGGCCATGCCTATCTGCAATTGAGGATCATCCGGCGCTTTGTCGAGCAACGGTCGATAAAGCTCGATGGCTTTTTGGGCGTTGTTGTTGGCCAGGTACATACGCGCCAGCGAGCTGACTGCCAACGGGTCATTTGGACGCTGGGCCAAGGCAGGTGCAAGGGTATCGTAGGCGGCGACAAGGTCGCCCTTCTCACGCAGCAAATCGGCCTGGCGTATGGCGTACAAATACAGCAATTCGTCGTAGCTACGCTGATCGGCGGGCGACAATGGCTGGCTCTGCAACTCATGGAGCAACTGGTTGACCTGCATATCGTCACCGGTTTTGAGCAGCACACCGGCATAGGCCAAACGCAGTGCCGGCGAAGGAGTACTGCTCTGCGCGATAGCATTGCGCAGCATCGACAGCGCATGCTCGGTTTCGCCAGCATCCACATACGCTGATGCCAGCAGGCCCATGGACTCAGGTTTGCCATTGGCCGCCAGTTCGGCGCGGCGCAGCAAGGTGATGGCTTGAGTACGATTTCCCTGTTTGGCCAAGGTCGAAGCCTGGCTTGTCAGCGATTGCACCTGAACCTGCGCAGCCAGTTGCTGCATCGCTGTAGTGCGCTGGCTCAGCGGAATACGATCCAGGGTACTTTGTGCCGCCGTCCAATCACCCAACTGGCTCGACAACAGGGCGCTGGCGTACAAGGCGTCGATACGTTGCGGATCGGCCTTGAGCAGTTCTGCCATAGTTTGCCGGGCCTTGTCCGGGGTCTTGGCTTGGGCGTAATAACGCGCCAGATCGTAACGGATCCATACATTTTTCGGGTCATTGCGAACAGCTTCTTGCTGGGCGGCAATCGCGCCTTTCAAATCACCGCTGCTTTCGGCATTTTTTGCCTGTCCCACGGCGACAGCTGCACGCATCGGACGCAAATCACCAAGCCGTTGCTGCTGGGCCGGGTCCAACCCCTCAATCATCTTCAAGCCCTGGCTGGCCTGACCGTTTTGGGCCATCACTGTGATCAGTCCCAGCAGTGCGCCCGGGTTGTCATTGTCCAGTGTCAGTGCCCGGCGATAGCTCGCCTCGGCATTGTCCAGCTGGCTCAGTTCTGCCTGGACATCGCCCAGGGCAACGTAGCCCTCAACCTGACGCGGTTTGCTGGCGATCGCTTGCTGCAGGAAGCTGCGAGCCTTTTGCAAATCATGATTGGCCTTGGCCCTCTCGGCCTGCCCAAGCAGATCCCAGTAGCGATTGCTCTCCAGCGCCGACTGCCAGCGCGGATTGCCGCCACGGGCAGCAGCGCGGGTGAACAACTCATTGGCATCACCGAAACGGCCCTGACGCTGGCGCACGACGCCAAGGCCACCCAAGGCATCTGCGTCCTGGGACTGCTCTTTAAGGCGTGCGAGAAATGCCTGTTCGGCGATCGCGAGCTGATTGTCCTGCAAGGCTTTGAAACCACGCACCAAGAACGGACTCTGTTGTGCCGCCACGGCAGCAGCGCCACGGCTGTTCATTTGTGTACGGACTTCATCATCGTCCGGATTTGCCTTGAGATAGGCCTCGAACAATGGAATTTCAGCAGGCCGTGGCGAGCCCAGCCATGTCAGGCCTTCACGCCAGCTTTCGGTGGCCTCGCCTCCCAGTTCCGGCAGGGTCGACAATTGCCCGAGGCGCCGAATACCTTCGACCCGCGTGGTTTCATTGCGAATCAACAATTTGGCCAATGCCAATTTGACCTTGGCGTTGTCCGGGTTCTGTTGCAGCAAACGCTCCAGGCCCTGGCGCGCTTCACTCCAGCCGCCTGACGTGTAACCAAGGTAGCTGTAGAACTCCAGTCCAAGCTCACCTTGCGGTGGTTTGTCAGCAAAAATTTGTCGATAAATTGGTATTGCCTTATCCAGGTCACCCGCAGTGGCCAGCAACCGCGCCTGTTCCAGTTCATCGCCTTTTTCGCCGGCCTGCATGGCGATGGCTTGCTCGAGCAGCAAGGTCTGTGGCTCACCCGGATGGGACTGCCTGAGCTTGTCCAGATACTGATTCGCCCCTTCGATACGCTTGGCTTTGAGCTCAAGCAGACCCAGACCATAGAGCGCATCGGCTTGCTGTGGATCGATCAACAGCAGCTTTTTCCAGACTTCGGTCGCCCGGGCCTGGTTGTCTTGTGCCTGCCAGAACTGCCCCTGCTGCAGCAGCGCCTTGCCTGCGTCGTTGAGCGCGGCATGACTGCTGCTGTGAATCAGGGCGGCAAGTATCCCGAAGGCTACGGCGTGACGGCGCGCTGGCATTTCATCTCCCAGATCGGTTGCAACTTCCCGTGTTCGAGGAAGTGATAGCGATTGTCCATAAAGCCCAGCGAAAACAGGCTGAGTACAAAAAAGTAATAGGGTGGTTGAGCGGCCTTTACCGCTTCAGGCGTCAGGCTCTGTGCCATGAGTTGTTGCACGCGCAGAGCCTGCTGTTGTTGCAAAGATGCGTTCCCCAAGGCTTTGAAATACGGCAGCAGCGCGGCCGAAAATCCGAAAGGCCCGACACCGCTTCGCACCCCGCTTTGCGCTTGGACTTTCTCCGGCGGAACGCCATCGACTGCCGTGGCTTGCGCCATGCCACCGAGACTGTCGAGCAAGGGTTTGCGGAACCTGTCGCCAACGGGCATCAGGCCCACCCACAGGTAAGTGCGAATTGCATCATAACTGCCCAACTCACCTTTCACCGGGTCGACGATAAACTCGCCACTTTTAACACCGGTGGCGCGATAGCTTACCCAGTCGGCAACGTATCCCTTCGCGCTCACCGCTTTGATCAGGGTCACGGTGTTTTTGGTGATTTGCGCCCAGGGACCTTTGGGGTCAAATTCGGCAAAGCGACGCAGAATCGGCACAGGCATGTAGCTGGGGTTAAGTTGCCACTGGTTGGGCGCTTCCAGGTTTGGCTTGATGAAACCGACCTTGCCCGGCATCAGCATTTTGCCCAACCCCGGCAAATCGGCAACCTCTTGGGTCGCGACGTTGTGCAAGATCTGCCGCGCAGCCAGGGTGTAGGCGTCGACGTGCCACAAGCGTCCGGCTTCAAGCAAAGCGTAAGCAAACCACAGATCGGCGTCAGAGGCCGAGTTACTGTCCAGCAAACGCCAGCTTCCATTCTCGTCCAGTCCCCAGAACCACCCTGGCAGGTTCGTCTTGATATCCCCGCCGGCAAGGTTGTCCTGGCTCCAGCGCCACAATTTGTCGAACGTCACACGGTCATTGGCCACCAGCGCAAAGAACATCGCGTAAGACTGGCCTTCCGATGAGCTATGCCGTTGCGGTGTGCTGGCATCCAATACCCGACCATCGGGCTGCACGAAATGTTCGACGAAAGTTTGCCACAGCGGCCATGTCTCCTGACTGCAATTGCTCTCGGCACGCGCTGTTACAGGCAACAGCCAGGCCATCAGCAATGCCGACAGACTGAGCCATCGCGCACAACGCTCCAGAGTTTGCATGGCAGAGAATGGCTTCATCAACTGCACGGCCTCAAGACCCATTAAGACGACGTTTGGCGCGCGAACGCAGCGACAGATAAGCCAGGCAACTGAGCAGCAATACACCAACCCCTGTTAGCAACATCGTCAAAAGCACATGACGCGACAGCATCCACTGCAGATATTTGATCGGGCTCAGGCTGCCAACGTAATACTGCTCGTCCGCCACCAATGGTTCGATGGTTTTGCCGCGAACCACCACCAGGCTGCCCTGGATCGACTGGGAGTAATCCTCGCCACCGATCAAGGCGTTGGTCGCGTCCGCCAGCCCTGCGGGCTTGCCACTGGCAATCACTACCACGCTGCGGCCACTTTTGAGTGGCGATTCGAAGCCGGTCAGGTAGGTGCTGGGCTGACCACCGGAAAATGCCAGGGCCAAACGCGCCTTGCGTTGATTGGCTTCTGGATCGGGACTGAACCAGTCACGCACGCGCATCGGCAGATCAGATAGATGGAAACTTTGCTGGCCGTCATTACCGGCAGCAGGCAACTGATCGGCCCACTGGGTCAGCAACGGTTGGTTGGCGCCAGACGCAAGTACCAGCAAATCCTTGTCAGCGGCAGCCTGGATTTGCGCCGCCTGAATTACCAGCACAGCAGTGGCCGGGTAACCGGTGGACTGGCCGAAACGGCCGAGCACGGTCAGGTAGGCATCCAGCTCGGGAGCACCCGCGTTATCCGGGAGCACCACGGCAGTTTCCGACAGATCCGCCAGGCGCGTGAACGGAAAGCCCGCATCCTTGAAGACGCCAAGGTTCGGCATGGCCATGAAGTGATCATAGCCACTCAGGTCGAGTGTCGACTCCGGATCGACGCTGCCGCGCATGTTGTCGATAATGATGTCGCCGCACTCGCCCTGTTTGATGTAATCGAACATGTAGCGCAGTTGCAGACGCGATTGCAGGGCGACCGAATTCAATGGCAGGCGCACGCGGATTTCGCGATCCAGTGTGTCGTTGAGTTTCAGGGCGGAGAGCACACCGCTGTCGAGCTTGTCCTGGGACAACAGGTTCTGCGACTGGATCAAACCATCGTTGAAGCTGACGATAAATGACGAGTTGGTCGATTTCTCTTGCGGCGTATAACGGTATTTGAGGTGCAGCGGTGCACCTTCATCACGCCAGGTAAACAGGTCTGGCGCAAAGTTCAGCGGTACCGTGATGTCGCCCGGGTTGTAGCCCGATACGTTGAATTGTTTGGCCGGCAGCAGCTCGCCAAGTTTGACCGGACGATCGCCAGGCAACCAGTTCGGAGCATCATAAGGCTTGCGCGGTTGCACCTGGTCGAGACGATCGATCACGACGCTACTGCCCGACAGTGCCTGGCTACCGAGCACCAGCGCCGTGGCCGCCTGCTTGAGTTCGGCACCATCACGTCCGATGATCACCAACAACTTGCCATTGGCGTCATTGGGGTTGGTCATCACGGTCAGCGTGGGGCCCTTGGCTTCAGGCAGGCTCAAGCCACCAACCTGCAGCGCGCCAGGACCGCTGAGCAGCACCACCGCATTGCCATGGGCCGGTATCTGGTTAAAGCGCGAGGAAAATGTCGCTCCGCGATAACTGGCCTGGGCGCCGAACCAGGATGACAACGCGCCGGCCGCCTCCAGGGTGGTGTTATCCGGTGTGCCGGCAAACACGAACGGCAGGTTCAGTGCCCGGGCATCGCGGCGGTCGAAGAACGGCAGCGGCATGATTGACAAGTCGTTCGGCAAAGCCAGCGGCGACACCTCGATACTCAGCTCGGTTGCGTTGCTGATCTTCGCCCACAGGCTGGAATGCTGCGGGTCTTCACAGCCCATGGTGTAATGACCGACGAATTGCAGACTCAGGCGGTTGAACTCGGTGATCAGGTGCGCCGGGATATCGACCACCTGCTTCTGCAATTGCCCGGCATTTTCCTTGGGCAACGGCAGGCTTGCGGCCACTTCATCGTTGACCATGACGTTGATCTGCGACAGATCCGCCAGCAGCGACGGCGAATAGGTGTACTGCAACGTCAGCTTGGCGCCCGTGACAATCGAATCGGCGCGCACATCGAAGTTGACGCTGTCGGTAGACTCCACCCCGCGCAGGCTCATTGGATAGTTCCGACCCAATTGCTTGAGCGTCATGCTGTAACCGGTGGCACCCGGTGCCACGTCCGCCGGCTCCGTTTCGGCGTAGACCGCAGTGCCACCACCCAAAGCCAGCAAGGCGCACGCCAGGCGTGCCAGTGCGCGGTCGCGCAGATTAGCGAAAGCGAAAGACTTCGAGTTCATCACTTGTCCAAAACGTTTTCTAGGGAAGGTGGGGTGGCGCGGCGGCGACGTAACAGACGCCGTGTTTCCATGACCGTGGCTTTGAAGAGTTCGTAGATGCCACGCAGGCCAATACCGCTGACATCACGCAAGGCAGCCAGTGGCGTATCGACTTGACCGCCGCCCCAGGTCGCGGCCCAGGTGTCGGCGCGGGAAAAGGTCAGGCGTATCAACTCACTTTGCTGACGCAGGGTCAGCCCGTCGAATTGCGCTCCCAGAAGGCCATCGCGACTGAAAACGACGACCGCCGGGAACACACTCAATTGTTGATTGCGGAACAGCGAAATTTTCACCCGTTCGCCCTGAGGTACAAGGTCGCCCCCCTGCAATCGGAAGCCCAGGCCTTTTTGCGAGAAGTCCTGGGTCACGCCTTCGACCGTGGTGCCATCGGCACGGGTCAGACGCATCGGCAGAGCCGCTGCCACGCGCGGCTCGGAGCGCACCTGACGTGTTTCACTGGCCACCGCCACGGAGGCGCTGGTGATGATGAGGTTGTAGACGGTCCACGCCAGGTTGATCAGGATGGTGGTGGTGGCGCCCTCGGCGCCTTCCATCAGCCGGACCACTCCGTAGATCAGACCCGCAGCATTCAGGATCAGCAGCACGATGTAAGGACGAGCCAGCTTCCACTCGAAATACTTTTCTTCGATGACTCCCCCCTTGTCGGTGACATTGAAGCCACCAAACTTGGGATTGACCAGCGCCATCAGTACCGGCCCCATGATGTACCAGGCCAGAACCGTCTCGTAGACCTCGTTCCAGAACGAATGCCGGAAACGTCCTTGAATGCTGGAGTTGGTCAAACTCGCGTGGAGAATGTGCGGCAGTACATAGGCCGTGATCATCAACGCCGAGGCATGAAATATCTGCGCATCGAAAAACAGAAAGGCCAGGGGTGCCGTGAGAAACGCAAGGCGCGGCAAACCGTAGAAAAAGTGCAGCATCGCGTTCAGGTAACACAGACGCTGACCGAGATTCAGGCCTTTGCCGAACAGTGGATTGTCGGTGCGGAAAATCTGCGCCATGCCTCGTGCCCAGCGAATCCGCTGGCTGATGTGCCGCGACAGGCTTTCCGTCGCCAGCCCGGCCGCCTGAGGAATGGCAAGATAGGCGGTGTTGTAACCGGCGCGGTTGAGCTTGAGCGCAGTGTGAGCATCTTCGGTCACGGTTTCGACGGCCACACCACCGATTTCCAGCAACGGCGCTCGTCGAATGACCGCGCAGGAGCCGCAGAAGAACGTGGCGTTCCACAAGTCATTGCCATCTTGCACCAACCCGTAGAACAACTCGCCCTCGTTCGGTACGGAGCGGAAGGTATTGAGGTTCTTCTCGAAAGGGTCCGGGGAGAAGAAAAAGTGCGGCGTTTGCAGCATCGCCAGCTTCGGGTCCTTGATGAACCAGCCGACACAAACTTGCAGGAAAGAGCGTGTCGGTACGTGATCGGCATCGAAAATGGTCACGAACTCGCCACTGGTAACTTTTAGCGCTTCGTTCAGGTTGCCCGCCTTGGCGTGACGGTTGTTGTCACGAACGATGTAGCCCACGCCGATCTGCTCGCAGAAGTCGCGGAAATCTTCGCGGCGTCCGTCATCGAGCACATGCACACGCAGCTTGTCCCTAGGCCAGTCGATGGCTTGGGCGGCGAAGATCGTGACTTTCACGATATCGAGGGTTTCATTGTAGGAAGGGATGAACACATCGACCGTTGGCCACTCGCTCGGCGGAGCGCTCATCAACACCGGTTTGCGGCGCAAGGGCCACGCGGTTTGCAGGTACCCGAACACCAGCACGATCATCGCGTACAGCTCGGCCAGAACCAGCCCGTAACCGAACAGCATGTCGACCCATCCCTCAAATCCGAGGGTGGAGGTGAGCCGCCAGTACAGATAACGCAGTGAAGCGGTCAGAGACAGCCCGATGAGTATCAGCACCGTCAGGCGGCCTGGAACTTTGCGCAGCAGCAGAGCAGCAATAAAGCAGCCAAGGGCGAAAATGCACTGCGAGTACAAGTCGAACGGGACTGTGATGATAAACAACGCCAGCAGGCCGCACAGCAATGTGACGCCGATGGTCATCACCCGACGCAACGACCCGGGCATTTTGTCCAGGCGATCGGAAACCGCCTGAGCGAAGCGCTGAGACGGGGTCAGGGGTGACGTTTCTGGTGTCGAAGGGTTGATCACGAGGCGTATGACTCTGCAACATCCATGGATTTCAACTGCGCCTTGAGTGTGTCAATCAACATCATCATGTCCTGGCAGGCCTTGGACGATTCGGCCTCCAGCAGAGGATTGTGACCGTATGCCAGCGCTTCGCCAACGGCATGATCCAGTGCAACTACACCTAGCAGATTCGAACCCAGCCGACGCTTGAGCACTTCATGCATATCGCGGCAGAACATGCGAGAGCCGTCGAACTGGTTAATCACGTAATTGCACTTCGGCGCCTGCCCAACGGACATGTGCTCGGTCAGAATCCGCTCCACCTGCTCAAGCGTGACGAAACACGCCGCATCGGCAGTCGCGACAACGAGTACCTGGTCGGCCACCATCAGGGCTTGATCCAGGTAGGCAGTGCGACCAGGGGGAGTGTCGAGAATCACCACATCGTTTTCGCCCAGGTCCATCTTCGCCAATTGACCGGCCAGCCAGTAACGATCGTTTGCCAGATAGCGCTCCAGCGTCCTACGCTCCGCTTCAGTCACCACGCCATAAGGCAATACCAGCGCACCTGCAGAACCGGTCAATAGCAGTGAATTCCAGTTTTCACCATTAAGGCTTGCGCTGCCCAGGCCCGCTACATCCGGCTGAGCCCCCAAGTGATGTTGCAAAGCGTTTTGTGGATCAAGATCAATGGCCAGTGTTTTTGCGCCTTCCAGCCGCAAAGCGGTGGCCAATGCCGAAGACAGCGTTGTCTTGCCGACACCTCCTTTGGCCGATATCACCGCAATGACATGGGCCGGTGACTTGGCTGGACGAACTTGAGGTAAAACCTGGCGCAGCGCCTCTTCGTTACGCGCCTGCGCCTCAGCCTGACGCGCCAATGCCACTTCAGCCAACAAGTGGCGAAGTGGGGTCTCAGACGGCGAAACATCCCGAGCCGGCATACGGGTCTCGTTAGCGAGCTTTGATTTGATCAACGGAGCTTCATTGATGTTTTTCTGCGGTTGAACGCTTTCAACGACGACGGCCGCCTGCGGCATCGGTGCCAGCGCGAGAGGCTTTTCCTTGTAATCGAATTGACTTCCGAACTCGAGATAACTGTCCGCACTTGCTCCGAACCTGTTGAATAGATTCGATATATCGTCTGTTCGATTCATAATGGATTACCCGAGTCGCTGGCACATAAAGAGCATGTAGCTCGTGAATTCAATAATGCGAGCCATCAAAATGATATCGCCAATATTTTGATTGCCGCAAGTGTAATATCGGATCGCGATTAAAAAAAATCTTTTTATCGCCATGTTTTTGACGGAAAAACAGCATTATTTATTTGGCGCGCTATCTGAACGTCGAACCCTGATCGCACCACAAGCGCCGGTCTACGCGGCCTGAACGACGGCGCGGTATTATCCTGCATACCATTCAGAGGCGCACATGATTTTCGGCGAATGGCGCCCATCTAGATGGATGGTCTCGATAGAATGCATAAAATGTTAAAGCAATTAACGGACCAGTTGAACTAATTTATATAGGGCATTAATGACAAGCTGAATATAAATCTTTCAAATCAAGATCTTAGTTACAAGCATGAAGTTACTTCAACGGCAAAGAGCAAAGAGCGAATTCAGTTAAGAATTTGACACTGCTCGGGCATCCCTTTACTGGCGCGGCATTGTCTATGCTGCTGTCACATGGTGCCGGCTTACTTATGAGGGATTCGCAATGTTTTACGTGCAACGCGATGCAGAAGGACAACTGGTCCGTGTGGAAGCACAAGCCTACCCCGAGGCCACGGAAACACTGCCTGCGGAACATCCGGAGCTCAAGGATTGGTTAGCCAACAAAAAACTGGCTTCCAACCTCAAACGACTCAGACAAAGCGATCCGGAAATGATCCGGGTGCTCGACGACTTGATTCAGGCGCTGACAGACAAAGGCGTGATCCGTGTCACCGACCTGCCGATTGCCGCGCAAGCCAAGCTCATGGACCGTACTCAGGCCCGTGAAGCACTGGGTGGTTTGAGCCATTTGATTGATGAGGATGAAAGCGGATTGATCTGATCACTTTTCAGTGACTGTTCCAGCCACATCGCGAGCTGGACCGCCTCGAGATAACCATTCAAATCCCGAGTGGGAGCAAGCCTGCTGGCGATAGCTGCTCTGACAACCCGGTTCGGAAACCTTACTGCCAAGGCTTGGGCTCACCGAACAACTGCCCCTGTGCCCCATACATGCCCATCTCGCGAATGACCGACAACTCACCTTGTGTCTCAACCCGTTCGGCAATCAGCGGCAAATCGATGCTGTGTGCCGCCCGCTGGATTGCCTCGATGAACAGGCGCTTGTCAGTCTCCAGATCAATCGCCCGTATGTAACTGCCGTCGATCTTCAGATAGGCCAGCCCCAGCCGCGCCAGATTACCGATCATGCTGAAGCGGCCACCAAAATGTTGCAGACTCAATGAGAAGCCTAGTTCGCGCAGGCGTCGAGTCAGTTGCTCCAGCACTGCTTGTTCGGGCAATTGCTCTTCGCCGATTTCCAGGGTCAGGCGCGGACCGAGATTGGAATGCGCGCGCAAAAGTTCGAAGACTTTGTTTTGCGCCTGGGGGTCGGTCAGGGTCGCCGAAGACAGGTTCAGCGCCAGCGACTGGTCATGCTCATCCATTTGCTCCAGCACCCGTTCGAGCATCATTTGATCGAGCCGTACGGTCCAGCCGAAGCGCTCCAGCCATGGCAGGAAACGCCCGGCGGGAATGGTCTGGCCCTGATCGTCGAGCAGCCGCGACAACACTTTATAATGCAGCACCAGTTGAGTGTCCTGGGCGGCCACCACCGGTTGGAAATAAAGCTGGAAACGCCGCTGAGTCAGCGCCTGATCGAGCAGCCGGTGCCAGGCATGGTGATCATCACCGACGCTGGCCGAAAGGTTGTGCTCCAGGCATGCCCAGTTCTGTTCTCCCTGGCTTTCTGCCTGGGCCAGAGCCTGATCACCGAGGTTGAGCACGGCCTGCGGTGAATCACCATGAGCAAACGGCGCCAGGCCAATCGACGCAACAGCCGGCACATCCGTCGCACCCGTGGAGTGAAGGCTGGCCAGGGCACTGTCGAGCTGTTGTGCCAGATGCAACGCCTCCTCGCGCACCAACCCCGGCGCCAGCACGGCAAATTCGCCACCCCGAATACGCGTCACCAGGTTCTGGGTTTCCGGGTATTTGGCGCACTCGCGAGACAGTTGCTCGCCCACCGCCTTGAGCACTTCATCGGTGCGCTGGCCACCGAGGCGCTGATTGAGACCTGCCAGATCCTTGACTCGCAACAGCAGCAGATAACCCGAGCTGGCCTGTTCCGGATTACTCACCCTCGCATTCAACTGCATCTCGAAGTAACGTCGGTTGGCCAACCCGGTCAATGTGTCCTGATAGGACTCGGCCCGCAGCTTTTCACTGCGCTCGGCCTGCTCCTGAAACAGCGCCTTGAGCTTCTCGACCATTTGGTTCATGGCCTGCACCACCCGACGCAGTTCGGGGGTTCGCGGCAGTTCCGGCAGGCTGAGAAACTCCCGTCGGGCGATGGCGTGGGATTGCTTGACCATGTAATCGAGCGGCCTCAACTGCCGGCGCAGCAAGAGCGCGCCAAGCCCGGCGCTGACTGCTCCGCAGAGCAACAACCACCCCAGGCTGCCCAATGCGCTTTGCCACAATTTGCCGACGGCGAACATCGGGTGACTGACCACCTCGACACGCGCCGCCTGCTCCCAACCACGACTGACGATTGCATCGCCACCGGCAGGCTCCAGGCCGATCAGCTCGACGAACCAGTCCGGCACATGAGTGACCGCTGGAATGCCACTGCGCTCGACTAAAGGCTGATCGGTTTTCAAATCGACGACGCGAATGCTCGCGTAGTAACCGCTGTCGAAGATCGAACTCACCAGCAACTCGACCATCGCCGGATCGTCGATATTCGGAGTCAGCGATAGCGCCAATGCCGTTGCCGCATCCTGAGCGTGGGAGCGCAACTGGTTGACGTACTGAGTGCGCGAGCTCTCCAGGCTGACCATGAAGCTGCCGGTGAAAGCGACAACCAGGAACAGACAGATAGCAATCAACAGCTGTTTGAACAAAGACATCTGAGCACATGCTCCTAGTGAGTCGTCTCGACCGGGAAATCTTCGGCCGGCGTTTTTCAACACATCCTGTCAGCGCGACAAGCGCTTGGTACCACCGACCTTCTTGTTGCCTTACCAAGCCGAGAAGACGCAGGCTGAGGTACTTGGCTATAGCGTAGTCTTCACAATCGCCGGCGCCCTTCGGCTGATCAGGGAAAAATCCGGGGATCGCTAAACGCGCCGCCAATACGAGGCATTCAGGATAGGTAGGAGGGTGCTCTTGAAGAGTGAAGATAAACCCAAGAGACAATGGCACGATGAGATCATCGGGGCACGCTAAACTGTAAATAAGGCATTCGATTGCCCGATTGACAAGGTGCCAGGCAGTCACTAATGTCTTTTGGATCCAAAATATCTGCCAATCAGAGTGCGTTGTAGTGACAAAAAAGCCCAATCCTCTCAGCAGTATCCAGGTCAATGGGCCGATTCCCTCGCATCTGGCACGCGCAGTGATCGAACAAACCCTGCGCTCGGCCATACTCGACGGACGCATTCCCTGTGGTACCGCCCTTCGCCAGCAGGATCTGGCCGACCTGTTCGGCGTCAGCCGCATGCCTGTTCGCGAAGCCTTGCGCCAACTCGAAGCACAAGCTCTGCTCAACGTGATCGCTCATAAAGGTGCTGTTGTCGCGCCATTGGTCCAGGGCGACGCCGTGGAGACGTACGCGTTGCGAATTCTGCTGGAATCGCAAGCCTTGCGCCTCTCAGTGCCGCTGCTTGAGGAAGAGGATGTTGAACAGGCTCGTCGATACATCGAAGCCCTGGAGTCCGAGCACGACTTCACGGAGATCGGGCGACTCAACCGGCTCTTTCACATGACGCTTTACTGCCGGACACCCAATCGCCGACTGTTGAAACTGGTCGAAGACGGTCTGAATGAAGAGGAGCGTTTCTTGCGGTTCAATCTGGAGTCCATGGGGTTGGGCAAACTGTCAGAGGACGATCACCGAGCGCTGTTGCAGGCCGCGCAAGACCGGGATGTCGACCGCTCGGTGAATTTGCTTGAGCATCACCTGAATCGGGCGGTGGAGGTCATCACACGCTACCTCAACAGCCCGGAAGTTGTGGCCAGAAACACTCCAAAGTGATCCTCAGTACAGTGGAACAAACTTTGTTCTCATAATGCCTATCGGCGTAACGGCGCCTTGCCAAACCTGGGCAGTAGGGTCGCCTAACAATTCGATGCGCGCCACTTGTTGGCTTGCGTGTGGGATGGTGGCATTTGCCGCTGCGACAATTAGCAATTCGTTCTCATTGGTACTCGCCCATACGCAAAAGCCAGCCCCTGGACTCAGGCGCTGGCTTTTTTACATCTGCCGCTTTTTTCTAGTCCCGGAAATGACAAAACCCCTGTCTGCGTTAGCAGACAGGGGTTTTGGAAATCAATCTTGACGATGACCTACTCTCACATGGGGAAACCCCACACTACCATCGGCGATGCATCGTTTCACTGCTGAGTTCGGGATGGGATCAGGTGGTTCCAATGCTCTATGGTCGTCAAGAAATTCTGTGTGCGAGTCCGTCGTTGACGACGTGCCAGCGAATTCTTGATGTTTCTACTTTAAAGACAAAACCCCAACTGCTTTCGCAATTGGGGTTTCGGAATTTAATCTTGACGATGACCTACTCTCACATGGGGAAACCCCACACTACCATCGGCGATGCATCGTTTCACTGCTGAGTTCGGGATGGGATCAGGTGGTTCCAATGCTCTATGGTCGTCAAGAAATTCGGGTACCGAATCGTGGCCAGTCGGCCGCGCTTCAGCAAATTGGGGATGTGATAGAAATCGGTGTTTTGTGAGATACGAACTTTCGGTTCATTGCGTCTTCACACACCGCAATCTGGCCTTTCGACTCAAATTGCTTGGGTGTTATATGGTCAAGCCTCACGGGCAATTAGTATTGGTTAGCTCAACGCCTCACAGCGCTTACACACCCAACCTATCAACGTCGTAGTCTTCGACGGCCCTTCAGGGGACTCAAGGTCCCAGTGAGATCTCATCTTGAGGCTAGTTTCCCGCTTAGATGCTTTCAGCGGTTATCTATTCCGAACATAGCTACCCGGCAATGCCACTGGCGTGACAACCGGAACACCAGAGGTTCGTCCACTCCGGTCCTCTCGTACTAGGAGCAGCCCCTCTCAAATCTCAAACGTCCACGGCAGATAGGGACCGAACTGTCTCACGACGTTCTAAACCCAGCTCGCGTACCACTTTAAATGGCGAACAGCCATACCCTTGGGACCGGCTTCAGCCCCAGGATGTGATGAGCCGACATCGAGGTGCCAAACACCGCCGTCGATATGAACTCTTGGGCGGTATCAGCCTGTTATCCCCGGAGTACCTTTTATCCGTTGAGCGATGGCCCTTCCATACAGAACCACCGGATCACTAAGACCTACTTTCGTACCTGCTCGACGTGTCTGTCTCGCAGTCAAGCGCGCTTTTGCCTTTATACTCTACGACCGATTTCCGACCGGTCTGAGCGCACCTTCGTACTCCTCCGTTACTCTTTAGGAGGAGACCGCCCCAGTCAAACTACCCACCATACACTGTCCTCGATCCGGATAACGGACCTGAGTTAGAACCTCAAAGTTGCCAGGGTGGTATTTCAAGGTTGGCTCCACGCGAACTGGCGTCCACGCTTCAAAGCCTCCCACCTATCCTACACAAGCAAATTCAAAGTCCAGTGCAAAGCTATAGTAAAGGTTCACGGGGTCTTTCCGTCTAGCCGCGGATACACTGCATCTTCACAGCGATTTCAATTTCACTGAGTCTCGGGTGGAGACAGCGCCGCCATCGTTACGCCATTC
>NZ_LHVM01000015.1:0-145635 GCF_001269805.1 Pseudomonas sp. P1.8 | reverse complement strand
GGAAAAAGCTCTCGGCCACGGCATTATCATGACAGTTGCCTCGGCGACTCATGCTGGCAACCAAATTGTTCGCCTTCAAAAAGCTGCGCCAATCGGAGCTGCTGTACTGGCTACCTTGGTCGCTATGAACCATTACCTCTTGTTTCGGTTTACGCCTCCAAACCGCCATCAATAACGCATCAATAGCCAAATCACTGGTCATCTGAGACTTCATTGACCAGCCTACAACCTGACGAGAAAACAGATCCAGCACCACAGCCAAGTACAACCAGCCTTCATATGTACGAATGTAGGTGATGTCGGTGACCCAAACCTTGTTGGGTTCCACGACATCGAACTGGCGCTTCAGCAAATTGGGTGAGGCGACCGCTGGCTTACCGCCGTACTTTCCAGGGCGACGTCGATACCCTGTCTGAGAGCGCAGACCTTCAAGACGCATCAGCCTCGCTACACGATGGCGACCACAGTCTTCACCGACCTCGCGCAGATCGTCATGGATTTTGCGATAGCCATAAACGCCGCCACTTTCCAGCCATGAATGCTTGATCAAACCCAGCAGTCGTTGGTCGTCTTTGGCGCGTGCAGATTGCGGCTCAGACAACCAGGCGTAATACCCACTGGGGTGGACTTTCAGCGTCAGGCAAAGCCGTCGTATGGAATAGTCATCTGCTCGCTGCTTGATAAAGGCGTACTTCAACCGCACTCCTTGGCAAAGTACGCGGCGGCCTTTTTTAAGATGTCTCGCTCTTCAGTAACCCGCTTGAGTTCTGCTCGCAGACGACGCAGTTCAGCGTGCTGATCATCGTCCTGCTGCCGTTCTTCTTGAGGTTTGCTGTAGCGCTTTATCCAGGCGTAGAGGCTATGCGTCGACACGCCAAGACGGGCCGCTACATCAGCGACAGGCAGCTTCTTTTCGGTCACTTGATTGACCGCTTGGATTTTGAATTCTTCGGGGTAACGCGGGTTGCTCATGGCACCTCCTAATTGGCCTCAGTTTAAGGCAAAGAGGTGTCTACGAAACCCGGGGCGATTCAGCACTTGATCATGGGAAAGATCAACCAGAAAGTCTCGGGCCTGAATTATCGATCGCGTACGTTCATGCGGCATCGTCATCATTGACTCCTTAGCGAGGAGAACGATCAAGGTTTGCGCCAGTGCATCAAGGAGAGATGCTCAATCTCAGTCGCGCTTTTTTTTGACGGCCGGGAATAGAACCTTAACGCTTTTTAGGTTCACCTCGGTGTTCACACCCAAGTGTGTGTAGGTTCGATCAGGAACCTTGAAAAGTGGAACTCGCTCACCCTGTTGATTAGTCGCCTCACTTGCCTCGAGGAGCGGCTCCATTTTCCATTGGCCGGTTTCATTTACAAAACCTGGCGTCACATACTGAATGGAGTGCACCCGAAATGACTCGTGCTGGACCTTGAGAATGTCTTTCAACGCGTCAAATGAGGAGACCATGAGCATTTCCCCAACGAATTCATTGCCGTATCGAACGCGTGCTTCGAGGTAAAACCAAGGGATCATGACCGTCTGCCGCATGTACGGACGCCCCAGAAAATCGGCATTGAAAAGGCTGGAAATGATCGTCGGCCCTTCATGATTCTTGCTCATCGCTGGTACCTCAGCATCTCGAATGCACAATATATGTTGTAGTCATATATTGCGCAATGTCGCCTTATCGTTCCTTTTGTGGGTAAGCAAAATGGAACTGAAAGAAGCATTTGGGGCGACACTGCGACAGGCTCGCCTTCAGAAAGGCCTGACGCAGGAGCATTTTTCTTTAGTGAGCAGCCGTACCAATGTCAGCTTACTTGAGCGAGGAGGCACTAGCCCGACGCTGGAAAAGCTAGAGTCGTTGTGCTCCGTGCTAGGAGTTCATCCAGTCACCTTGGTGGCAGCATGCTACATGCGAAAGGAGTGCTCACCGGGAATCGAAGATTTTCTGAGACAAATTGATTCTGAATTACAGAGCCTACAAGTCGATAAACCATCCACGGATTAATGATCACCGTGAACGCCAGCTGCTATTGTCGATTGAAAACGCCATCATTGAAGATCTCCGCGACGGATCGAATCTGGTCACTGGCTTGAAGATGAGATCCTTCACACTCTCAAAAAAAGCTAACGAGTCTGGCTCGCTGCTCAAACGAGCAGAGGTGATCACCCAATGCCCCCTGTGCGTCACGAGCGCCGGCAAGGACTAGGACGTTGGAGCAGAATAAGTGGATACCAGGTGGGGCAGGGGGAGCCCACTACGGCTCGTGAAGACCGCAGCGGGTGCGATTCCTGTCAATATGACCGCAGGATCATGGCAGACGATCTCACTGCCGGTACAATGGCATCCTCTTTTCGCCAGGTGCAAATTCCGATGGATAGCAGCAATGGCAAATCAAACACTCAAATGGTCGCAATTGCGGTCGCGAAGCTCAGACGCATGCATCAGTCAGCAGGGTATAAAACCTTCTTTTCCGTCGAGGCAATCGAAGCATTTTCCAAGGTCGAAAAGTCTAGATTTGCAGGACGGCCTTACTGATACTGCGGGACCAGGTTGCGCAAACAATGAACCATGAGCTGGAGTCCCGACTGCAAAAAAGTTTCAGATTTGCGGATATCCTTACACGAGAGTTTCAAATTTACATTTCAGAGGCAGTGCCCCATCGGCTTTTTTGATGGAAAAGTTTCAAATTCATGGAATCGCAAGGAAATGGACAAACAAGTTGCAACACCATTGAAACGGCATTCGTTTAACATAATATACATTATGCGCACCTTCGTATTCTCACGCGGGGTCCATGGTGGTCAGATTTGAAGCCTGGCTGTGGCCCCCCCTTAAAGATGGCACCTTAAGTGGCGCCACTCATTTTCGTTTCGAAAGCCTTGTAAACCGAGCTTCTGCGAACATTCCACACCCTCGGAGATCACCATTCCAGCGCTTCTAAATCTGACGGAATTTGGCCCTAACACATGGACTGACTACTTTTTGTGAGTTCTGGACGCCGTATGCCGCGTAGAAATGCTTCCGGGTGTGCTCGTAAGCGTCCATTTCGAGCAGATTCCTCCAGTGCAAAAAAGAACCCGAATGCATGAATTCTCTTAAAAACGGCTGAAACCTTTAAAAATGACCCAGCCTTAGCCCAGTGAATACGATGGTTTGCGATTCTCTGATACCTACAAAGCGCTCGAAATATATGCTTGGCTGCGTAGGTTCGATCTTTCTCCATGAGAGCGTTCCAATCTCATCGACCGGTAAGCGAAGATCGAGAAAGATCGGATATCAGGGCAGCAGTCCGGAAGCTACTCCTAGGTTGTCTAAACCTGGCGTGCGCCGTGAGGGCTAAGCTTGGTTGGGTGCGTGCAACACCGGCGTGCGTTGTGTAAATAAACATCAGAGCGAGCGCTCGATATGTAAGCTCAGAGAGGATTCAAACGCGGAGAATAGCGTTTTAGGGGCGAAAGGAGAGTATCTAAGGGAGCTTCCAGACTGAAGCTTCGAAGAAGCTTCATTATAAAATCACTAATAGTTCTGGATTTCAAGAGTCTTTCTTGTGGGCTGACAACTGGTTGTTCTCGATGCCCGCTCCCTCATTTAAAAGAAAACTTTTTAAAATGATCTAAATCTTTAAAACTGGTCAGACCCACTAATTATGGAGGTTGCTGTCGTGCAGCCCGTATTATTGGGGCTATGCAGCTAAAACACTTTTAAAGATGGCTGAATCTTTTAAAAGTGAACCCTAGATTATGGTTGTCGTGAAGACGAATTCCCCTATCTAAAGCGCTATTGGTTCCTCCCAATAACTTCGTACTTTGAGTGCGAGACTCGCATAGGTTGGGGCTTGTGGCCGTGAATTCGGTGTTTCTCAGCCGGGGCCAGGTCAAAACTGTCAATATATAAATAATTAATTTCTAGTTGCCTGGTTATTAGCTAAGCCTTGAAAGAGAAAACTTGCAAAGCTATGTTGGCTGTGTATAACCTACATGCCATCGATCAATGGTTAGGGCTATGCGATGAGCGATTCATTTAGGCAGACGGACACGCTCGCCTCGAATAAACGAAAGGACAAGCCCCCTACTTCCGATAACTCCCAGAATCGGAAATCTGCAATGCAGCATCCCGTGAAGGATAACAAGATGCCGGCCCCGTATCCGTTGTTCAACACCTATAAAGAATTCGTCAATCACACTCGCGATGAACCTGACCCGTGTCTACCGCTGGTGATGAACTATTTGGCGAACTTTGATGCGCATCTGAAACCCGTGGACGGTTTCGAAGCTGTTCGTGGTTTTCTGCGTTCATACTCCAACGTCGAGGCGACATTCGTTTCATATCGCACCCATGCCGAGCGCCTGCTGCTTTGGGCATTGTTGATTAGAAAGAAGCCCCTGATGGAGCTGCGTCGCGCAGACGCCGAAGCCTTCTTGGAGTTCTGCATGGCCCCACCCATAGGTTGGCTTGGCCCCGTGACACGCAGCAGGTTTCTGATCGTGGCATCCGACAAAGATTTACAGCTTTGTCCAAATCCACGCTGGCACCCATTCACGGTGAAGACAGCGAATCGCATAGGTAATGCAGAAGATCTTGACGGCCCCGTTGCTGGTGTTCCGTACCAGCCATCTCGAGGGAGCATTTCCCAAGTTTTCTCGGTTTGCAGCAGTTTGTACGAATATGGTCTCGATGAGGGCCTGACGTCGACGAATCCCTTCAGGGCGATCAAACAGAAATCGCGATTCAAAGCGTCGCGTTCAATGGTGCAAACCGGACGTGCCCTTACGCCTCTTCAATGGGACTTCGTACTGACCACCGCCGAAAAAATGGCCGCATTGGTTCCTGAAAAACATGAACGCACCCTGTTCATCGCCGCGACGTTGTTTTCGATGTACCTACGCGTTTCGGATGTCTGTGGTCGGGTGAATTGGCAGCCCACAATGGGCTCCTTCAAGATGGATCATGAAGGCAATTGGTGGTTCCACCTCGTTGGTAAGGGCGACAAAGGCGCCAAGGTAGCTGTAAGACCCGAATACATTGATCGTTATTTAAAGCGCTACCGACGGTTCATGGGGCTTTCTGAACTGCCATTACCTAATGAGCAGACCCCTCTTATTGCGACTCTGAATGGTCGTCCAGGTTTATCAACTCGAATGGTTCATTTGATCATCCAAAAGCTATTCGACCGGGCTGTTAATGAAATGGTTAACGAAGATCGCCAACCTGGCGAAATCGAAGCTCTGCGGGTGGCCTCCACGCACTGGCTAAGGCATACAGCTGCGACACTTGATGCCCCTTGGCGAGACTCCAAGGACTTGCAGATGGATCTACGTCACAACAATTTGTCCACTACTCAGGATATCTACTACAGCAGTTATGAAAATAAGCGCTCGTACTCGCTTAAAAAACTGGGTTTGAAAAATCGTGAATAATTTTCAGAGACAACTGGTAGAAAAAATCATGGAATCAATGCCCCGTCCTTGCTTTGAAGCGCTGGAAGAATTTTCACGGCTAGACCCAGACACCCTTGATGGTGAGCTGCCTGTAATTCAGCGTTTTCTCAACAGTTGCCCAGCCAGCAGTATGCCAACAAAAAGCTACGTGCTCGTTAAGCAGTTTTTGATTAAGCATGCCAAATCTACGCGCTATTCAAACTACCGAAGGTATATCGAGCGACTTTTACTCTGGAGTATTTTGGAGGCAAAAAAAACCATAACTGATTTGAATGAAGGTGACATTCAAGAGTTTATGAGTTTCTGCACATCTCCCCCGGACTCCTGGGTGGCAGATAAGTCTTGTCGGCGATTCACTCTCGGCAAACTGAGACAGGTAATAGAATTTCGCCCCACATGGCGTCCGTTTAGCTTTGATCAGACGTCTATTGGGGAAGACGGTACTCGCTTAACGTACATAGCTGGTAGAGGCGCGCTCGCTAAACAGTGGTCTGTGGTCGCAACTTTTTTTCTGCATCTGCACGACAGTGGAATTATACCAGTCAACCCTGCGCGAAGGCTGCACGCTGCCGGCATCTACTCTATGAATCTTCCTATTCACAAAGGTGCGAATGTTTTCACTGACGAAGAGTTTGCGGTCTTGATGTTGACGCTCAGCGACATGGCAGATGAGGAAATCCAAAATGAACGTACGCTACTCATGATCGCGTCAGTTTATTATCTTAGGATGCAGCCATCTGAGATCGACAGTTTAGGGGGGCAACTAACGTTCAGTGCGCTGGGGCTCATGCGCGATGGGACTTACGATTTAGATGTGGACAGTTTCCCGAGCAATCGAGCATGGAAAATCCATCCTGAGTTTGTAGCTAAGTATGTGAATCGTTATCGTGAAAAACTTGGCCGAAAATCCCTTCCATTGGAGCGTGATCACACATTGTTGTTCGGGAAGATTCGTGGGAAAGGTTCGATAAGTTCAACTCATGCGAGACTTTTATTCCGGACTGTATGTCAGTTCGTCATTGATCGGCTTACCGAAAGCGGATATGAAGTCTCGCCTGACTCAGGGTTCCGTAAGGCGAGTCTATTCTGGTTGCGAGAAACAAGTATGCACCACAGCGCAAGGACGATGCGGATGGAGGACGTAATCAGGCTTGTGCGAAAATCAAACGCGGAAAGTGTCTACCGACGTTTCTTTGCGTGGCGTGGTTAGTATCTAGAATGTCTGCCCTACTTTTTTCGAGGGTATTCCTATGAAACCTTTTTAACTCAACTAAATAGTCATTTAGTTGAGTTGGTTGTACTACTTTGCTCGCGGGCTGAATCTATGCATCAGCCACGCGACATTATTGTGAACGCCATCTTCTCCAAGACATTGCTCCTCAGCGACTACTGGGGTAGGTCGTAAATCAAGCCATTCGCCAAGCGGGCACTTCGTCCCTGGAAGCACCTGCTCATCGGCCATGGAGGTTCAGAAAGCTCGAGCCACATCGTTGCATTACGATGGTGCGCACCCTACCGGGACGGCTGGCGTGAATCGTGCCCCCTCCGCGCGCGGTGTCTCGGCTCTGTGGGCGCTCATTCCCACGCCTGCGTGCTCCGCTTGCTCAAAGCAGTTCGATTGTTCAACGCCAGTCCGACACATTGAGGCGGATGGTTAGAACGCGAGGGCGATGCGGCTTGCCCTTGCGTTGGCCCGAGTCAAGTCATTGATACGATTACGGCGTGCTACCATATCGCCACCCTCCCCTGAGTTTATTTACCCCAGGTAATCGCCATGGACGATGTAGTCATAACGCATTCGGATGTGTACCAGAGCTGGCAAACCCACCTGTTCAACTTCAGTCTCGACGATCCCAAAACGAATGCACCTGGGTTGCGCAAACCGCAGTTGGCTGCGCTTTACGCCACCCTGGGGCATCTGGTGGTCGACCCCTCCTCCACCGCTACGGTGGTTATGCCCACAGGGACAGGGAAGACTGACACCATGCTCGGGCTTATCATCGCTGCTAGAATGGCAAGAACATTGATCCTGGTTCCATCAGACGCTCTCCGTACGCAATTGGTGGGCAAGTGCACGGAGATGAAGACGCTTCGCACCGTTGGGGCCGTATCGGACAAGGCGCGCAATCCTATCGTTGCAGCCATCGATTCAGTGCTGTCTGAAGCGCAGGTTGCTGCGTTGGCTAACGCCAATATCATTGTGGCCACTCCCCAGGCTCTGCTGTTATTTGAAGACGCCGCCTTGGGGGCGCTCGTGAACATGTGTAGCCATCTGATGATCGATGAGGCTCACCATGTCGTGGCAGCCAGTTGGAATCGAATCAGAACAGCCTTCAGGGGCAAACCATGTATTCAGTTCACAGCGACGCCGTTCCGGGAGGATGGTCTGGCTCTGGCCGGCAAGATCATCTACAACTACCCGCTCCGGGATGCGCAGCTTGACGGCTATTTCAAAGGTATCGAGTTCCATCCAGTACGAGAATACAACCTCAAGCTGTCCGATCAGGCCATCGCAGACAAAGCTGTTGAGCTGCTGAGGGCTGACCTCGAGGCTGGATATAACCATCTGATGATGGTGCGGGCCAAGTCGCACAAGCGGGCGACTGACCTGTTCGAGCTTTATAAGCAGCACGCCGACCTGACCCCCGTGCTGATCCATAGCAAGGTGCCAAACCAAGCCAAGGTGATGGCGGAGATCGTCAAAAAAAAGCACCGGATCATCGTCTGCGTTGACATGCTTGGGGAAGGCTTCGATCTGCCCGAACTCAAGATCGCGGCCATTCATGATCAGCACCAAAGTCCTGCTGTTACACTCCAATTCATTGGCCGGCTGACGAGGGTTGATGCCGCCCTTGGTGATGCTAAGTTCGTGGCGAACATCGCTAACCAGAAGACCGACCACCAGATGGCAGACCTCTATAAAGAGAGTGCTGATTGGGGTGCAGTCATCCGCAACGTGAGCGAGCAAAAGGTCGGCCGGGAAATTAAGAAGGCGGACTTTAATGAGCAATTCGCCGACGGGGACGACGCCCAAGTGATTTTTGGCCTGAATCCGAATCCCAAAATCAGCGCGGTGGCATACCACGTTTCTCCCTCAGACTGGAGACCACAGCGGGCGCAGGATCTTGATGGACGCAGGGAAACGCTGCAGTACATCTCGATCAACGATCAGGCCGATACAGTGATTGCCGTGACTCGGAGAGAGACACTGGTTGGGTGGGCTCAGACCGAAGAAATCGTCGATACCAATTGGAATCTGTACATCGCGTTCTATGACAAAGCGCAGAAAACCCTGTTCATTCACACCTCGGGTGACGACACCCAGACAACTCGCTTTCTGAACTTGGTGGCCAAGGACTCTCGTCGCATCAATGGTGAGCCGGCCTTCCGTACGCTCCATGACATCAAGCTGATGAAACTGCAGAACGTTGGCCTGTCACGCGCCAGGAAAGACCTGCGGTTCACGATGCACGTGGGGCGCGATATCAACCAAGTGATTAGTGACATTGAGAAAGGCAACGCTACGAAGTCCAACATCTTCGCCACCGGGTTTGAGGGTGGAGAACGAACCACCGTGGGCTGCTCGCACAAGGGCAAGATCTGGGAGATGAGTTCCTCTCCGATCGACTACTGGGTCGAGTGGTGCAAGCGCATGGCGGTCAAGCTGAACGACAACACCATTGACCCTGGTGACGTACTCAAAAACGTCATGCGTATGGAGCAGATCAAGGGCAAGTGGCCGGAAGGCCTATTTTACGCCGACTGGCCTGTGTCGATCGCAATAGAAAACGAACAAAGGATCTCGCTGTATTTTCAAGGGGAAACTTTCAACCTTCTCGACGTCGAGCTTGGTAAGCCTGAGTACAGTGACCCGCAGACGTTGGAGATCCCCCTTTTGGTCGCGGGCAACGATGGCGAGGAGCGTCGCCTCACTACCATCTCTGTCAGGCTGTTGGAGGACGCATACAAGACGTCCTGCCCAGGTGTGAAGATCCTCTACCCCCACGAAATGCCGCTCGACTCTTACCTGGATGGAGACCCGCTTGTACTGCTCAAGGTCGACGGTTCCATGGTGCAGGGCAATTATCGTCAGTACTCGCTCAACAGTATGGATGTAAAACTGCCTGCCGGTTTGCTCGAACCCTGGGATTGGGGAGCGACGAAAATCCATCAAGAGTCTATGCGCGCAGAGCGACGTAAGGATTCAGTACAAGGTTTGACCTTTGACAAGATCGCTGATGACTACTCGATCGTATTCAATGATGACGGCAAAGGCGAAATCGCTGACTTGGTGGCAATTCGAGAAAGCAAGGACGCCATCTATGTAGACCTTTACCACTGCAAATTCTGCCCTATGACGAAGGGCGTGGCTGCTCCCGGGGCACGCGTTGAAGACGTCTATGAGGTATGCGGTCAGGCGTCGAGGTCGGTGAAATGGCTGTACACGGGAGATAAGTTCTTCAACCGACTGATGGATCGGTACCAGAAAGGATTGCTGAAGGATTTCGACAGAATCCTCAAAGGCACGCCTCAGCAGCTGGAGATACTCCGCAACAAGTGCCACGACCACGAGCTGATCTTCAAATTTGTGATCGTGCAGCCCGCGATATCAGCGAAGAAGGTGTCAAAGGAACAGCTTGCTGTATTGGGAACAAGCTACTCATACATCAAAAGCATCTCGGGATCGGACATCAAAGTCATCGTGAGCCCCTGATGCACCTACTCCGGCGGGACAGTGACCTGTTCCGCTGGTGTTGGTTTTAGCTGCAACGCCAGTGCCTTGGATTCATGGCGTTGACGCACGCATTATCAAGGCGTCCACTCCTCTGGGGAACGCTAAACTCCTTTCGGGCTTCCCAACTCCGCTTGTCCTGGACGGCGTTCGTGGGCAAGGGTATACCGGCTAGCTGTAATCCGCCCTACCCTTCAAATTCCAAGCTGATTTACCAGAACACGGAAGCTATGATGCTCTCTAGCATTCGCCGACGTAGAGCGTCGCCGGGCAAGAGCATGGAATTGTTCAATCCTGACAACCGCGCGGTATTATTCTCGTCAACTACATCTTGAAAGCAACGAACGATCGAGTCATCCGGCCACCGTTGTAGCTCGGTGTTTGTGCGTGTCAGTGCCCTGCTCAACCTGCAAAAAGGCTTCTGAACACTTGAAGCTCATCTCATCGGGTCGCGGGCTACTACCTTTTTTGAAAACGGTAGAGCACTCAATATCAACCTTCTGACCTAGATCGCTAGATATCTATCAGGCTCGCTTGAAAGACAACTGGTCGCCACTCAATGGACGAGCAACCAACCGCCTCATCGCTCTAACTTGTACTCGATCAGACCGATCCTTTGCAGGGCATCGTGACGAAGCGACATCCCAAGCGGTTCCTCACCTGCGTGCGCAGCGCTGGAGCTAGTTAGAAAACGTCTACCGATAACTGCGGTTGCAAAACCAGACGTCATCCGCTAGTGCTTCGTAAAGCACTTTTTTCCATCCATTGATCACCAAACCAGTCACCTGAGCGCCTGAACGAAGGAAGTCAGAGAAAGCTTCGGGGGGCTGCCTGCTGAAATAGTTCGCACCCATGTCCATCAGCATGCTGAGTTCTGATCCCGCTTGGATGCTGTACCGCTCGGCAATACCGAACAGGTCAAAATGATTAACTGCCCTTGCCTTGTCCTCATCATTCCAGTCATCAGGTGGACTGGCGCTGTAGATGATTGAGCAAGGGCTGGTGTGAGATACGGAAACACTGATCCACCTTTCCTCGAAAAATTGTCGTTTGTCCAGATATGGGTGAAGCGGTTGCCGATGCGGGTGGTCAATCAAGGGGTTGCGTTTGTCGGTATTGCAGTCACGGCAGGCAGGGATCAAGTTTTGGGGAACGATAGCCAGCTTCGGGTAGTTGGCTTTTGGCAAATAATGATCCAGGGTTCGCGGTCGTCCTATTCCTCCACATGTAGGACAATGGTCACCTGCAGCCACCAAAATAGAGTCGTAGAGTGCTCGGCCAGGTTCTCGCTGCACCATGTAGTATTCGTAGAGGTGAACGAGCTCGCTTTTTCGAATGTCATCGATCACGATGGGATCATCCCCCCTGGCCAACCTCAATGAGGGTAACTCCCACGTGGATCCGGCGGCGACTCTTTCGATAAATTCGGCGGCGTTGGCTGTGATACCTGGAAGAATACCCCTCATTCTATCTCTCTGATGATCATCAATTATCGCAGAGGTGCAGGCCATGTAGGCCTCCTCAGGAGTGCAACTCGGGGCTAACAATTGCTTCATGCCTGCACCTTTGAATCACGCTCAGCGATTAACGCCCGAAGAATTGCCTGCCCCTCAAGCCCCAATTTCCCACCGAATTTTCCAAGGATCACCTCAAAGGTATGTCCCTCGGCAGCTTCAGCTGCAAGAAGTGTATGAAAACCCGAGGATGCGACGTCCAATCCAAAAACTTCCCGGGTAAGAATCCCTACGTTCTCGCCGAACGTTTCAACTGTTGGCCGCTGCGCTGACGCCACCAAATTAGACCGATGAATTTTCCAGACACACGACGCAGGAATTTCCTGGAGCACCACCGGCGAATGCGTGGCCACGATCGCTACACCGTTGCGATCCAGAAGCAGCTCACTCAACGCCCTAATCAATGCCGATAGCAGTGGCGGATGCAAATGGCTTTCGGGCTCATCCATCAGGACGAGAGTTTTTTCCTCGACCCGCTCGACCAACTTGGTGATAGTCAGCAGCACGATCGAATGGCCTGAGCTAAGGTTCGAAAAGATTTCGTTGGCCGCCGTGCTCCATTCCTCGCCACTCAAAGACAAGAGCCTGTCGAATCCCAAACCTGCGAAATTCTCATCAGTTTGCAAAGTTTTGACGGCCTGTCGCCAACGGTTTCGCTTATGCGTTTCCCGCAGGCACCCTCTCATTCCGTCAATGAAGTCAGATTTGAGAGCGTCCCGGCGCTTTAACTCATGCCATGCGTCCTCGCCTTTTGACTTTAGCCCGACATAGAAAAAACAGGTGCCTTTGGCTGGATCGGGCTGCTCTGGAGGTGGATCAAAGGGGTCAAATGCGCTAAAGGATACGAGCACTACGCTGCTGAAAAAATCAGGGGCAATAATCGCTCGCTGTTGCCCCCAAAACTGAACTTGGTAGATGGCATCTGCACCAGCGTGGCGATTGTGGATGGCATTGGTGATGCCATTGAGGATGGTGGTCTTTCCGATGCCGTTTCGCCCGATTAGCGCGTGCACATTTGTCAGGGGCGTCGAATCAACATTCACATCAAAACTCAACTCAATGCCGGCGGTAGAGCTATCCGCTTGCTTCGTGTAGACGAAAGAAAAATTGGTTCTGACAGCACCACCAAGTAGGACTCGCGTAAATTGATTCTTGACGCTGGCCAAGCTGACATTGCGCAACAACGAGATTGACAGCACGGGCTCGTCTATTATCGCTTCCAGGATTTCAGGGTTGGCAACGATGTCATTCATCCCTCGGAGGAAGTCAAACCGCAAATCATCGGAGGATAGGCTCGCGATTTTTTGGTAGTACTCCACGCTGGTACCGAGTGAGAAGAAGCCCTCTGGGAGACTTTGAAAAGAATCTGGAAGTTTGGAGCGTGTGGTTGTTGCGGTATCCTGCCCTTTGAATCCAATCTTGACATTCTCAAGGTTGTGAGCCGTGCCAGATTCGTCGTACGCGATGACATAAAACATTGTGACAAAGCTGTGGTCGTTCCAGCGGTCATATTTCAGGTAAGCAGTACTGGGTTTGCCACTCGGGAATTTTTCTTCCCTTCCTACGATGTGAAATTCCATTCTTCCCTGTTCCTGATACAACGCGATGTTCAGCGGCCATCTTCGCCAGCTGGTTCTCATGGTGGCATTTCAGCTTCGGAACCACAACGCGTGACGCGCAGATCAGGCCTAACACAGCGCTTATCTTCAATGGATACAGGAACTTGGCCTCCTGAATCCTACATTTCACCGCCGGCACCGCATTATCGTTTCGAGATTTTCAGTGGTTTAACGGCGGTGTGCGCCCGCAGTGGCCCAGTATATCGATGCATATGCTCGTTAGCGCCCTGCTCAACCTGCAATAAGGCTTCTGAACACGTGAAGCTCAGATCGTTGGCGTACGCTCCGTTATTGCCTTTTTTGAGCGGTAGAACACTCGATATTTACCTTCTGACCTAAATCGGCAGGTATCAATCAGACCCACTGGAAAGACAACTGGTCGCCACTCAATGGACGCGCAACCAACCGCCTCATCGCTTTGACTTGAACCGCTTCACGCCGCACGTCAGATCGCCGAACATCATCCGGTTGCCGAGAAACTGAGGAGGTGGTTTAAGCATTTCACCCGTTAGCGCTTGCTACCGCAGATTTTCGGGCCGCTTCTAGCGCTTTTCTGGCTTTGATGACATGCCATTGAGATGGCATCGAGTGACTGGTGGAGAGGGGCGCCCCGCTTTTGCGGCGTCGCCGCCACCTTTTCTTTGCCTCCAAAGAAAGCTCCTCACTTCCAAAAATTTGGACAAAGTGCACCTGCGGTGGTACTCGCACGTCTGGAGTTTATGGCTTGCCAGGCCCTGCCCACGTGGCCCCTCTGTTTAGGACGATTGATCGTGGGGCAATGCGGCCTGCGCTCTGAGATCTATGGCGCGCACTCGATGCGCAGAGGTCTGTGTGGGCGTCAGCTCAGGCTGGGATATGAAGACGCTGACGGATTATGTAGTCTGGAGCAGACCTCGAGTCTGCCCAGAAAATCGTGTGTCTTATCGTGTGTCTTCAAAATAAGCCTGCAGGGAGGCAATTTGGCCAAGCTTGACTTTATTTTCAGTGTCCATATGTGTGCCATCAGTGAGTCCATCTCTGTCATGAGAATGCTTGCAGAGCAGGCTGAAAAAAATGTGGTGCTCGCACTTAAAGAGGCGGACGAGCAAGGCGCAGTAAAAGAGCATGAGCACGAAGAAGAAGCTTATGATCAGTATGGTGAAAGCTACGTGCGGCAACGGACTTTCTACTCATGCGGCTCTTCTGTCGGTTATGACTATGACGAAGTGCTAATGACGCATAAGTTTATGATCACCCAACTCACGCGACGCTCAGCATTTCTTACGATGTTTGGGTTGTTCGAACACCGTATGAGTCAATGCTTGGGGTTTATGCTTGAACTCACTGGCTTTGAGGGAAAGCTCAAGGGTATGGGGCCAATAGAAAAGGCTCACTCGATGCTGAAAAAGGTCATTGGCGGCAAAGGCATCGCAGACCTGGATCATCTGACTGTTATCAGGAATGTAATGGCTCACAGCGACGGCACCGCTAAGGGCTATAGGGTAACAAGCACGCGCAAAGGCAGGAAGAACTCTTCGGAGAAAAGGATGTTGTCAGCCCTTCGCAAAACTAAGGGAATATCGGTCAACATTTTTGACGGTGTCTTGATGGACGAGGTTTTTTTGGAGTATGCCGTTTGCGAGTTTCATAGGTACGTGAATGAAATGGAGGCGGCGGTGCAGATGTATCATGCAGAAAATGAGTGTGCATCAAGTAAAATCCAGCGCAAGGGGTGGATAAGAAAGATCGTAGAGCTTTGGTTTTTCAGAATGTTCGCCTAGTACCTATCGAACCTGTCGAATGCTCAAGCCGAGTACTTGCTGTCTGACACTGATTGCCTATGGTGATGAACGACAGCGGCGGCCGCCTAAGACGCCGCTGAGGCGATTTCAAATCGTTGATGAAGCCATCGATCGCAAGGCGCGCCTCGACCCCAGTCTGAGGTGTTCATGGTCACGCCTCGATCAGACTTACTCTACGATTGATCTGATGCGAAACGCGAGAAGCGCTACTGCAACCACGCCTACCCATTGAGACCAAAAAGGCTCGAGCCAGCCGTAGGTATCCTCGTCAAGCCAAACGCTGAATGCGGGCATGAGTGCGATCCAGGATAGCCCGAGGCACCCTGGCCAGCTGTAGCTGAGGCCCACGCCTAGCAGCCCTTCGGCCCAGGCAGTACCCTAAGTGCCAGGCTAGACCCAGCCTTCCCAAGACAGCACCGGTAGTGGCGATGTCCAGATGTACCTGGTCAGCCAAGGTGACCACGGCGCAGAAACACAAAACCACGGCCAAACAGTCAAGATTCCGGCAGACGAGCTGCTGCTGTAACTTCCACGCATTGTTGTACCTCACTGATGAACGGTGATGTATCAATGCCATTAGGCTGTTTCGATTTCAACTCAACCTCGTGCACCTTCTCTCAGACCTCCTGAAACTGCGTGATGCCGTTGCCAAGCCATTCCTCTGTGTGCGCCTATTTCCAATCCCGCTTGCGTGCACTCACCCTACCCTCTGTTTCTCATGACCTGCGATGACCTGATGCCGGGTGAGCCCTCGCGAGGGCTGGTTGTTACCCCAGAGGAGATGGAAACCATCAAGCTCGACTTGCCCGTGATTGTTCAACGAGAGCGGCGCATTGCGGACAGTTTCCAGAGCTTCGTTCGCCCTCGCCTAAACCGCCCAATCACACCGTCCTGCAGGCAGCTCATGACCATCGAACAATGCGAGGTCGATTCTGCTTCTGGGTTTATCGACGCCATGCAGCGGCTTAATTGTTTCGCGAGCGGCTACGCCGGCGCTGCTTGGCTGTCTTGGGGTAAGTACGATGCTACTCAGATACGCCGCGATGGAACCATCAATCAAACCAGCAGCCTGCTTGAAAGCATCCCCCACTTCCACGTGAAGGACTGGTTCGAGCAGGTGTTTGGAGAGCAACCCGGTGGCCTGAAGCCTACTGTTGAGCGGCTTGGGTTAGCATGGGCCAGAACCTATCGGTCGCGGGATCGATGTTGCGAAGAACGTGGCAGCGGTATTGCTTCAATTTCTCGGCCAGCGAGCTGTTTGAATCAATCCATCGGCCTTGGGCCATTCAGGAACTGTTCCCACAAGGTGATGCACTCGCAGGCAAGCTCTCGAACGTCGAATGACTTGCCATTGCTCTCGACGCGGTAGCTACACTGCAATACCTCTCCACCGCCACTACCTACAAACCATGTGGAGTAAAGTTTCTGTGGTTGTGAGATGGTTGGCTGGTGGCTGGAGCGTGGTGTGCGCATGAGCTTGCAGTGCTTGGAACCATTCGCGAGATCCGCACAAATCCTGAGCGCCTCATTCAGATTGATGAACGTGTCGATCTCTCGCGCTCGCACGGCTGCCCCGTCTTGGTGGAGTGCCCAGTCCCTGACGTGATAGCAGTGGATGAAGAACGATAAGACATCGTCAAAGTATTCTTCTTCATCATGTCCTATCGATGAAAATACCCCTGCATACAGGCTCTCGATCCTTTTCAGGTAACGTTTGGCTCGGTTCAGTTGCTCCATGATCCATCCTCAATTCTCCGCCCACCTGGCTAGCCTGTACGGGCTTTCTGGCTCTGATCAACCCTACGCCCGAATCAGGTCAAGAAGCCGACGAGAATTCGCCTCTAGAATATGCATGGCGTCGGCAGGCGTGACGTCCCATGCCCTTCCCAGCATCTGTGCGGTCTGACCTGCACTCCACGGCATGACGCTGGCGCCATCTACTTGCGCAAATGGCCCATCGCTTTCAGGGACGACCCGATCGCGCGGGAGGCTCTTGGCCAAGGACTGCCCCGCTGCCGAGTTGAAGGCTGCTGGGCCAATGCTGAACCAGCAATCTTGTGCTGCCGCAGCCTTGAGTTCCGTGGCGGTTCCAGTGAACCAGTGCAGCACCGCAGTACCGTAGCCGGGATGATCGTGCAAAACCGCCAGCACATCCTTCACGGCCTGACGCGAATGGATGCTCAGTACGCGACCGCCGAGGGCTGTGCACTGCGCCACGACGGCAGCGAACACTTTGCGCTGCACGTCGTAACTCGCCTGGAAGCGCTTGGAGCCATCCAGGCCGACCTCGCCCACTGCCTTCACCTGTCTGATCTGTTCAAGCAGCATGTCGAGCTCAGCGTGACGGTCGCCAACGATCTCCGGGTGCAGTCCGGGAGTGATCAGCACCTTGTCGCTTCCACCCAGTACTCTGCTCGTCGCGCTGAATGCTCGGGGGCTGGTGGTGACAAGCCACGTGAACTCGTTCCTGTCCTGTGCCTGCGCATAAACGTCACGGGCATTGGGGTACAGGTCGAGGTGGCAATGGAAATCCATCAAAGTACGCCGTCTCCAGTTAGCAAGGCTTCAAGTTCTTGAATGCCATTCGTGAGCACTGAGCGATACTGCGTGCGCTCACCGACTGGAGCAAACGCGAGCGAGGCACCCAGGAATCTGTCGATACCCTTAGACCGGGTCGTCAAGACAGCCTGAGCCACAGCCATTGGATCATCCGGGCCACTGGACTTATCGCTTCCAACCAGGCTGGAATACACATACCGGGTGGCGTCATCCCCTCCCGTCCATGCAGTGAATGCGGCCCGACGAATCATACAAGGTACGCAGCGTCCGCAGTGCGTGCGGTTATAGGTGCGGAAACGCCCACAGCTGGTGGTCTGCCAGGCCAACTGCTGCAGGCGCACCGGATCGAGGCAGTCGTTCATCATTTCACCCTTGGTCTTGAACCGATAGGGTAATTCTAACTGCACATGCACTCCTACACCGTCCAGCACCTGCTGGAGCTTGGCTATGAACAGAGGGTGCGTCGTGCGGGTGCTCAAGCTCGATACGCGCCCGGGGACAAGCGGCGGGTTCACGCAGATGAACCCATTCTCAGGAATGAACAACGTGGGGCGAGGGTCGGCCAACCGCGACGCCGCTAGCACGGCGAACGCGTAGAACGCCAACGATCGGGCGCGCGTTGAAGGCTCTTTGGGGCCCTTGAAGCTGATGCCGTGACTCCACTGATAGTGGGCCCCATCCCCGCCTAGCAGGTGGGCGTAATCGCGCTGGCGCTGCGAGTCCTCATGCGCCAGTTGCGAGACAAACAAGGGGCGCCGCCCTTGAGCGACCAGATCGAGCCCTCCGATCAAGCTATCAAGGCCTCCCGACAGCAACGACACGGAGTCCTGAGGTTTGGCAACGAATTTTCCTTCAGGTGGTGACATGCCCGCGCCGGTAAAGATCAGTGTCCAGTAATCCCCGGTCAATACCTTGAGCAGTTGCTCCAACTCGGCTCTGTAAGGTTCCCATCGCAGTGGTTCATGCAGGCCAACGCTGAGCTCAATCGTCCGCGTCCAACCATCGGCGCTGGTCTTGCGCATGCTGCACAGATCCGTTGCACACACCGCTAGGCAAAACTGAACGAAATCCCAGGTCGCCGAGGTAGGCCGGAAGCCTTTGCGCTTGAGCGATCCATGCCAGCCCTTAGCGATGGTGCCAACACCCTCTCGCCGGGCGGACTTGAAGTACGAAAAGGCGCGTTCGCCCGGTTGAAGTTCAACAGGGAGCTGGTCAGCTCTGGCACAAATTACCTTGATCATTCTGCAAAGACCTCCAGTGCGCCCTGGAGGACGGTTTGCGCCAGGGTCTGGCAATCCAATCGTTGGCCTGCTAGTCCTTCCATAATCCGCTCTACCTCACCGTGTACCCATTCCTGAACATCGTTTCGAAGCTCTTGCACCTGAAGGGGCGAATACTTCAGTTTTTCGTAGGTCTGGCCTAGTTGCTCATCGAGTCGGTTGCACACAGCGTTACCGATTGTGAAGCCGATGACCGAGTTGATTTGGTCATCGGTGAGGACGAAAACATCGACATCTGGGTCTTTTTGGTACAGCAAGGCCATCGCGTCCGACCCTGCGTTGCGCAGCGATTCATCATCGATGCTCCCGGTGTCAGGCATGACTTCCTTGATGAGTTCAAGCACCAGGTCTTCTGCCGAAAGATTCTGGCTACGCACGCGCTGAAGCCAGTCGATCGCTTGCTGGGTGCTGCCATCCCGGACGGCTTCGAGGAACTCGCCCAAACGGCCGGCGCCCTGAGCAACTCCGCGCATTGTTCGCGCAGCTCGAGCCGAACCGCCCATCCCCTTATTGATCATGCTGCTGGCGGCACCACGGAGCGCATCCCTGCCACCACCCGAGAGGTACTTACCCAGCTTGGCGCGAGCCGGCATGAACCGGCGATCAGGCGCGACATCACACTCCTGTCCAGCCTCTGCATTATCGTCTTGGCCATCAGGCGTATCATCGGTGCCTTCGGTTTCGGCTGCGCCGTCGCCGTTCCCTGCTCCCGCTGCACCGCCCTCCCCTTGATCCAGCCACTCTGGATCGAAGGGTGAGCCAGCTTTACCACCACTGCTCGAAGTTGAGGTACCCATCAGCTTGCATCCCTTAGCGCCAGATCGATTGCTTTCTTCGTGTTGCCCGCGACTTCCGAATTTTCCTTCCAAGACTTGAGAACATCTGTGGCCCAGGACTGGTTGGCAAGAGAGGGAATGATCCCCGGCCCAACCGATTTCGCTGGCGCTTGAGACAGTAAGGCAGCGGCGCGTTTACCCAAGGAGGGGTGCACTCTGCTGGGCTCGATCAACATGACCATCTCGGTCTTATTTTTCCAGGTGCGAGAGGTGGCGGTGCCCTGCCACGCCTTGCCCATCGCGAGCTCGGCCTGCGTGGTATCCAAGGCCCGGATGGCCTTAGTCAGTGGGTCGTTACCGCTGGATGCTTTCTTCAGCATGTCCCGAAGCTGTCGCGAAGCAGGCGTCATGTTGTCATCGCCGAAATCTCTGGTAGCCGAGTCGCGACTGAGGTGAAGCAATGGGCGCAAGTCCCTGGATCCCAGCGCAGGGGCTAGCTGCAGCCACTCCCTCACAAAAAACTCATCCGGGAAATTCTCAGGCAGGTCTGCTTCGCCGGCGGCAAGAGATTCAGCCTCTAGAAGGATGGATACCTCGCCGTCATTGTCCGAAGTCACCAGTGAGGACAGCGTTTTGGCGAGGTCTTCGTTGCAGCGTTCAAGCAGGTGCCATTTGGCCAACGCAGGGACATCTAGCTTGATCCCCTGAGGCGCCGCCAGTGACTGACGCAGGAATACGGTGTTCAGGAAACGCTTCATCAGGCGCGGGTTAGCACTGATGGCGGTGGAATTGAACATGAGTGGCGCCAGCCCCTCGGCAAGCTGCATCAGCTCCTGAAGCCTGAGATCACCATCGACGAGCTCAAACAGGAATTCGGTGGTGATCGTTTCGCCCTGCCAACTTTGACTCAGCCTTTTGGGGATGAGCTGTTTGGCATCCTCAAACTTGGCTTGCGCGAACGCACCAGCTCTGGTCTCGCGCTCGAGCAAAAGGAGTACTAGGTAGGCCTTGGCCTCATTCACACCAAGACGAGGCACGTGCAAGGGGACTTGAATGAGCTTATCGAAGTAGTTGGTCGCGATGTCGTCGTTGATATCGGTTCCTTCGAAGTGCTTCTTGACCGCCCCGCGAATGAAGTCATTGTCGGCAGCGATCACGAATGCCGTACGCTTGAGGAACAGCAGAAGGCGGATCGACTCCAGCGTCGAGATGGCCGTTTCAGGTAGGCACCTGTCGAGGTCATCGACAAATACCACCAAGGTCACCCCGAGCTCACCGAGCAGCTGCTGCAGCGCATCGCGGAATGCCTGGATTTCGTTCGGCAGAGACATGGGATTGGCCGGGTTCAAGATGCCAAACGATTTGAGACCAAAGTAATCTGCAGCCCCTTCGGCATCACTGCCCTCGGCGTCGGCACCTTTTGCCCCGGCCGCCTGGTCTTCTCCAGCATCTCCTGTTGGGGATTTGAACCAGCCCATGGCTTTGACGACTGCTTTACCCACCGAGCCTATGGGCAGCCCGGTCTTGATGGTGAGCGCGGCCTCAGTGCTGACCTGTACTAGCTTCAGCAAATTGATCCTGCGCATCAGGTCGACAGCTTTGTTCCACAGTGTCTTATCACCCTTGGCTAGTTTGAGCACCTCATCACCAACGATCTGCAGTAACGCACTGCGAGCGCTCTCAAAATCTTGGTAAAGCCAGGGGTTGAATGTGATGACAACGTAACGGGAGTCCTGTGCGGCATCTGCAGAACCCGTTTGGGTGGTGGTAGAAGGTGTCGCGCTAACAGCGGGCAGGTCGGCCAGGCGTGAGGCAATCATCTTCACCAAGGAGGATTTACCCGCGCCCCAGCCACCTGACACGCCGATCGAGATGGGCTCGCCGGCACTTTGTTTCAGCAGGCTCGCGCACGCATCCGCGACCACTCCAAAATTCAGGTAGTCCGTCGTGGTTTCGTTATCATGCCACATGAGCTAAATCCTTTTTCTGAGGCGATCGAACCGTCGTCTACGCGGATCCATCGCGATAAGAGGCAAGGCCCGGATTGTAGGCAAGTAGATAGCCATGTGCCATCCAATTGCGACATCCAGTAAGGTCTTGCAATAAAAAAGCGAAAATGACGGATACCGTCACCAAGCCCCGGCTCGAAACAGAAACGAAGCTTTGGACTGGCTCGCGAGCCCCAAGAAGGTGAAACGAAAGTGCCATAGTGGTAACCGATTGTTTCTGCCACTTGAATACCGGCCAACAGCCACCACGTCTAATTGACCGGTAGCGATAAGGATTTCCCAGGATCGCCCGGCCCAGGAACGAAAGACATGGCCAAGGCTAAGACCATCAGCGATATCAACGACAAGTATGACTACAAGGATGAGAACCCGGGCGGCAAGCAGGACGCAAAACTGGTGTCGTGTGCCCAGTGCGGGGAATACAACGAGCTCAGCTACATCTACACCCAGAAGCTGAAGCCGCTAATCGACAAGAACAAGATCTCGCACGAGGAAGCCATTCAGGCCTTGGATGAAGCCTGCGCTAAACTTGAGAATCCACGCACTCGCGTGAAGTTTTACGAGTTCCTGACCGACAAACTCGGGCACACCATCGCAGCGTAACGCCTGCGGCAGTGCTTATTGGACTGGATGCTCACTGTCTGAGTCAGCAGACAGTCTTTATCGCTCGATATGCTTAAGGGATCTTTGTACAGCGATCACCGCAATCTTCCCGGGTGCCCCATATTCAGGAGCGCGGTTTAGCCATTCGCTCCCGCGCCGAGCTCATTGATCACCCACCCCTGCGCTTCCAGCGCTGCCCTTCGCTCACTTCTTGCCTCTCCTTCACCCAGTGCACTGGTTCGGATAGCCAGGCACAGCAAATGCTTAGGTCTGGTCATCCCGACGTACATGAGCATCCTGTTCTTCCGGTAAGTCACCTGATGTTCCTTCTTCACCAGCGGCTTACCCTCCAACCATGGCAACATCATCTCCAGGACATGCTGTCCACTGAACGTTTCCACGATCAGTGTCGCCGAATGAGTCTTGCCTTTGACGGCGTGCATGGATGACAGTTGGACGTCGACGGGGTCATGTTCATCTTCGTCGGATCGGTATGTGTTGATGGTTTCACGGGGTATCTCGTACTCGTCCGTATCACGCGGCTCCGTCCACGCCAGGTACGCCTCTACCTCGGGTTCGTTTGAAATTGTCTCGCCAGGATGCAGCTCTGCGATCAGCCGCTTGAGCAATACGGCATGCCTCTGAACCCAACGCTCCTCTCGCAGCGGATGGGCATAGAACAAATAGAGGTAGATGCCTCGCTGGTAGGCTTTCAGAAGCGTTGTGTTCAATGCCAAGCTGCGCTCTATGAAGCGGTGAAGCCTTGTCCTGATCTGGACAGGTCTCCTCAAGCCTGCGCGCTCAGCCAGATGAAGAAAACACTTGGCGATCATTTCAACGCTTTCGTGTGCATGACCGCTAACAGCCAGATGCGCTCTCGCCCTGCGAATACCTTCAACGAATGTTTTGGGCGTATACCTCGAGCTGTTGGCATCTGAGCGGTAGGCGCTCCAGTAGTGCTCCAGAGCCTTCGGGAATTGATCCTCCTTGTAGTTCTTCAGCCGGTGAACAGCGCCGATTGCATGCACCCCATCCTTGCGTTCCGAGACAGGCAGGCACCGAGAGACCAGGTGCGCAAATGCACTGAGAACACCGCTTGTGTCGTCGTCAGGGAAGAAAAAGATCGTGTTTGGACAAGCGTCGCCCTCCCTGCTCCTACCGATCAATCCCCCGGTAATGGGAGCGACTGCAAAGTTATTCGCCAAAGAAGCAATCACCTGGTTGAATCGGAAGCTTGTGGAGATATCGATTGTCTCTCCATGAGGGAAAGCGCCATCTGACTCGCCATCACCCTCAAAGATCTGCTGATTGGGATCCCCAACTCTGACCACGGCTGTATTCATGGCATCGCGTGGAAACACGTGGTTCAAGAGCTGATTTTGCACGACATCCGTGTCCTGCATCTCGTCGATGAGCACACAGGGGAACCGCGCTTGCAGCGACTGAGCGACATTCGGCTCCTGCTCAATCATGGCCTGGCCGAGCGTGAAGACCTCGTCGTAGCAAAAGTAACCCTCCGAAGCGGCAGCGCCCATGGCGCTACCCAGTTTTCCGTATGAGGGAGCTTCAGGTGAGCAAATGTAGTGCACGCCCCCGAGCGGATCCGAAAAATCAGCTGTTTGAAGACGAAGATCAGCCAGCGTTTTTTCCTTTTTCCCAAGGAAAGTCACCATATTCCTCCGCTCGCGCCCCAACGCCCTACCCCTGGCACGCCCGGTCGCTTCGTCATCGACCATCACCAGCGGATGGCCATTCGATCGCAGCCAGGGCGACGCCAGAAACCGCATGACAAAACCGTGGATGGTGTCGATGAAGTGGGGGTATCGCAGCAGCCTCTGGCCAACCTCAGTGGCGCCCAGCCGACGCTCGATCTCCTCGCGCGCCGCATTGGTGTGCGAAAGTACACAAATCCCCTGAGTACGACTGTGCCAGTGACGACCAAGGATGGCGAGCTTGGCAACCACTAGGGTGGTCTTGCCGCTCCCTGGGCATGCCGCCACATCAAGCGTATCGAGACGTTTGAGAAACGCCCTTCGTGGCTCATCTAGATCGCGCAGCGACATAAGCGCGCTCACCCATTCGATGTCTGCATCCGTGACTGGCGGGACAAGATCCTGGAGCCGCATTACGCAGGTTCCTCCACTCCGGCTGCTTGTGCATCGGCCGTGGTTGCAGGAACCGCAGGTGGCTCTGGTGTTTGAGCCAGGATCTGGCCGCCTGTGGCGTAGTTGATCGCGTCAACGACATAGGTCGGTAGCGCTGTACGCAAGTTCGCCTGATCGAGGTCACCTTCATCAAAAGCCATCTGCAGCAGGTCGACCAGGTGCTGTGCGGTGATCGACTTGGAGCCGGAATCCACAAGGCGGTAAATCTCGGTGGCTCGCTCATCATCGGTGGAGTACCGAGCCTTGAGGGCCTCCAGCGCATTGCTTGCCCTCTCGAGGACTTTCTCCCGTGTCAACTTACGCTCGTTGATCTTCGCGTCATGTAAAGCCAGCATGGCGGCTCGATGTACCCAATCCATGAGTCCCCCGACAGCCAGGTCGTACTCAAGCGTCCAATGATTGGCCACGAAGGTTTTCACGTTCTGGCCATCGCCACGTGTCCGTTTTTGCCGATGAGCCGCTAGCTTGGGTTCTCGCTCCACATCAGTAGCGCCGAAGTCGCTCAGCATGCGCCACCGGCGAGGTGCCGGCTTACCATTGGATGTGCGCTTGTTCGGGTTCAGCCCCATGATGGCTGGCGCGCAATCAGGCATTACGTCCATGTCAGTGATGCAGGCTGTGGGGATTTGAATGACGCCTTCAGACTCGTCAGCGCGCTGCATGACGTGCGCATATCGACGCAAACCGACCCCACCGACGTTGACGATTGATACACCGTGCTCGGTCAGGTCACGTCCAAGCAACCTGGCCAGCGCCGGCAGAAGAATCGCCTCAGCATCCCCTTCAACGATGAGCAGCCCCTTGGCAAAGAAGAGGCTGGCTTTGGTGACATCCAGGAAACGACCCAGGAACCGATAGTCATCAACCGACAGTTTGGTTCGCCCCTGCGCCATGGAGAACGCACGCTGACCTTGAATGAGCACGAGGTTTTCCAAGGCGATCTTGGAGCTCAGGTTGGGACTGTGCGTTGTCAGAATCACCTGAACAGGTCGTGTCTGCGCTTGCTCTTGAACGTGTTCCTGAGCTTGAGCTTGAGCTTGAGGCTGGGAAGCTCGCTCCAGGAACTCCATCAGTCTGAGTTGGCGCTGCGGATGAAGGTGCGCCTCTGGCTCTTCGATCAGCAGCAGTGGCAGACCGTCTGGCTCTTTGCCCAGCAGGAGGAGCTCGCAGGCCATGAACAGCAGATTATTTGAACCCAGGCCGTAACTGCCCTTTACAAGCCTCGATCCCTTGTCCAATAGTCCCAATTCGAGCCGCTCGAGAATCTGTTTGAGCTTTGTGGTCTGACTGCCGCTGTCGCCGAAGCCGAGATGGCTATGAAGTGGCTGTCCCGCCAGTGAGAGAGGTTCCAGGTAGCGTTCGTTGATCGTCGCTTGGGCAACCCTGATTGCGCTATGCCCTCTGACGAGCTCACGCATGTAATCGCCCATGCCTGCAATGCTCAGGCCGGAGGCCTCGGCTGTTGACGCCGGCGGAGCCGTGCCGACATAGGACTCACCGGTTTCGATTCCCGGAAAGCTGTAAAGGACTTGGGACAAGCGCGAGTTACGACCCGGCGACATCTCACGTTCAGCATCGCGCAAGGGCTTCAAGTAGGCGGTCGCCAGTAATTGGCGTGCTCCAGCGTCCAGGGCCGGGCCCTCTCCGCGCGCTCCACAGCGGACTTGGATGTCGACCCAGCGACGTGACGCGGTCGGCAACGCGAGTCGACGTGCTGACCAATGCACATGAAGCAGGCCCTCGCCACCCGAAAAGGTTACGTACTCAGCAAAGGCTCCGAGTTCCAGCGTTGATAACCCGGATAGCGTGCAAACCAGGGTGATGTCCGTTGCAGATTCGCCATGCGCTGTGACATGGAAGTCCTCGAGTTCAAGGCGCAGGAAGTCGGAGTCACGGGTCTGCAGGACGTGCCGAATGGCGTCGATCACTGCGGTCTTGCCCGCATCATTCTCCCCTACAAGCGCAGTGACGCCCTCGTTGAAGTGAATGACAAAGCCTGGAGTCAGATCGCCAAACTGGCGGAAATTACGGATAGACAGCGCTGAAAGGTACATCCCCACTTCTCCTTAAGCCTGGCTTCTATCGGCCTTTGGGCTTCCAAGCCGAACGCAATGTTACTGGCTATATGCCACAGACTAAGGCAAGGCGCTATCTCGAGCAGCTGCTATCTGTAACGGAGAGTAATGGATAATAGGAATTGTAGAGCGGTGGGAGTTTGTCAGGACGGTCAGTGATCGAAACGAAGGGCGGCAACAACGAGCCCCTCAAGGAATGGAAAGGGTAGTATCGAGCTAAGGAAGTCGAGAGCTGGTTGGCTCATCAAGCGATCAGCCTGCAGTCCTCCAGCTGGATACCCTGGACTGGTCGAAGCCGGCTGTCGGTCTGAATTCCCGCCGGAACCTGAGCACGACCTTGTTGAGCAGATCTTCCGCAACCGATCTCTCAACGAGTTTACGAAACTCGCTGCAAACTCCTTGCGCCAGGGCCCGGTAGGCGTCGGCCCAATCGACATCACCGGCCCTCCTTGCTTACGTAAGGCGGGTAAGCAAAATGTTGTTCGCCTTCTTGGTCGACGCATTCCATACATCCTGGTCACACGGGTGGCCTTCCCTATGTGAGATTACATTCACCGCATCGGCTGCTACCTACCAACAAGCAGCACGCCATTAACTGGCGATTGTAACTACGCTATTCCATTCAGGGTTGAGTGGCTTCTGGCCATCCTCACTTATCCATGCAGAGGCAAGCTGTTCGTCTTAAGGTCTCTCAATCCGAGCTAGCAAGTATCCTCCCACGCACAGCTGCTCAACCAACCAGGAAGCTTCCTCCACGCCGAACGTGAATACCCTATCTTCGACGCCCAAGACCGGGACAAATAGCTCGTCGTTCACCCCTATGAAAAGCTGAAAATAGCTTTGCGAATCTGGATAGCGAAACGATCCAGATGCTCCAAAGAACATTCCGTCCAAGTCGTACCCGTGGTTGCACAACCTATCTTCCAGAGTGGACTGAGTACGAGACAGAATCAGTTGGTGAAATATCTTACAAAAATCCACTTTCTGCGGAAAAGGGTTACCAGTGAGGATTGCGCTCCGTTGATTGAGCATTTTTAACAAGGTCGACAGCCCATTAGCTAGCTCCCCGCATTGCTGAGCAGTGAAGTCATATTCAGACCCGTCTAGAACGAGCCTTATGGGGCTATTTGCGAGTTCAACAGATGCCTCACCCTCACCTTCATGAGATAAAAATGCGCGCTCGGCCCTGAACTTAATAATTTCTGTAGAATCATGCTCTTTCATCATTTCCTACATAGACTTTTCCGTGAAATACAAACATAAACGGATTTTTTCGAGCAAAACTTTAGCGCTGCGCAAAAGTATTTTTCAGGCAGATATTTTTTGAATCCACCACTCAAGTTTCGAATTTCGCCTCCGTTTAAATAGTCATGCGATTTATTTTCTGAGGAATATCGAGACCATGAGTACAAAGCTGCCCCCGAACAGATTTTTCACGTTCAAACATGGTTCGCCCGAGGGTGACTTGGACGAATTTAGGCTCGCCATCTTCACTTGGCCAGGCACCCCCGAAGGTGAAGTGATAGACGATGACAACAGTTACGCAGTTCTCTTGGACACAGAATCCAACGGCGTAATTTCAGTCAAAATCGATGAATGGCGCTTTAGGTTCACGCCTCAGCAGTCGATGGCGCTGGCATCAATACTCACCGAGCTATCAAGAGATGAAGGATGAATTCCGCTTTCTCTTGGCGGGAATGGCGCCGTGAGGCAACAGATCTTCATCCCAGGCAGGTGAGCTTCTGAAAAAAAATTTCCGATCGAGCTCAAGGTTTCTCAAAACGAACCGTTTGTCATACCTATGACATCTTGAGAAACCAGTTTTGAACCTACCAACCATCGCATTTGCACGCTGCCTGAAAGGCGCCGTGTCGTTTGCCGAGACCATCCAGGGTCATCGTCAACGCAGGGCGTGGGAGCGTTTAGTCAGCTACATCGAGTCCTCTGACTCCCTTTCGGGCTTTGACAGGGATGCGGCCTTCGCTCAGGGCTATGCACAAGCGCTCGTCGACGGTGAGCAGATCGAAATTTCCACAGAGCGTGACTTACTGATCATTTCAATCGTTGACGAGTGGCAGCGGCATTTCATCCGCTCCAATTTCTCGGCTACCTGCAACACACCCCTTCCCCAAGGACATTCATGACTTCAAAATTTCAGCGCTACGCAGATGACGAAACTACAGATCCAAGCATCCGAATGCCTCGTCAAATTTTGGCAACCAGCACCAACCAATATTCGATTGATATCTTGGTTTCTCGCTGGGAAAAACACTTGGTCGAGCCATCTGTTGCTCACGAGAAGTATCCTTGGGCTGCTGGGTTGGTGATGGGAATACCTGTGCCGTCTTGGCATCGCCCAGTGGTGTGGAATGTAGGTCAAAAGACTCGGTTCATCGTTGCTGTGTGGTCTGGAGGGGATCTTGGAAGCTATCTCACTAATGATTGGTGCGGCTCGGCTGTCGGGCGAGCAACGGCGGAGAACAGCGATATTTTGATCGATGGCTTGCAGCGGTTGCATAGCCTTGAGGAGTACCTTCTTGATCGCTTGGCAGTCCCAGATGCTCAAGGGCAACCACGGGTTTGGTCTGAGATTGGCAACGGCGAACGCAAGCGGTTCTTGTCGACAGTCTTTACGCACGCACATGTATCGTCTGATGACGAAGTGTTGTTGCGAAAAACTTATGATCTTTACGCCATGGGTGTAGCTTCTCGTACGAACGATCAGCGCGCGGTTCGATAACCGTTAGATCCTATTTTTGGGGCATGCCCCTCAGGGGATGGCTGTCGTAAACCAAGCCCCGTCTATCGACGGGTCTTGGCCCTGCGGGCTTCCATCCTCATGCCTTCGACCTTCCTGGTCTGCGCGCTCCGCTTGCACGATGACCTAAGTCACTTCTCGGCTTGGACATTACCTGGAGCTGCCACATACTGCTTCCATCCAATCAGTGGTGGAGTTAGCCCGATGTTATGGTCATTTTGGAAAGACAAACGTCCTGAATGGGTTCAAGCAGAAGAGCGAGCGTTCATCAAGGCAGCCAACAGCCTGAAGACACTGCAGACGACGCCACGAGGTGGCGTGAGGATTGACCCTGAGGAGATCAGAGATCAGATCCTTGAGGCCCGAGAGTTATACAAAGACTTGGTTCAAAAATAACGGTATTGAGCAGGCAACCTGTTTGCAGCCACAGCCTTTTAACATGGTTTTAGAACTACAACATAAGGGTGTCCACAGAAGCTCGACTTACTGACACCATGGGCCCCAAGTAGGCGGATTCTCAACGATATCGATTGAGGTGCTGAGCTCATCCTGCATGCGCTCGAAGACCCTGTTCAGAGTCGGATGGGCATTTGACTCTCTCAATGTCTTCACCAATTGCAGTAGTTCCCTCCCCTGCGCCAAGGGCATTTGAATGTCGCAATAGACTGTGTCGTCATCGTCCGTCATTCCCATCGGATTTTCTCCACTCAACCTTGTCGGTTCTGCATTCCACTTCAGCGATGTTGTGCGTGCCCCTACGGGAAAGGCTGTCGTAAACCAAGCCTTGGCAAAGCCAGCGTCTCGGCCCTTCGGGCTTCCATCCCGCACGCCGCGCGCTCCGCTTGCCATGCCGACTCAACTGCATGATCTACCCACGCAGGACTCACTAAGTCATTCGATTGAGCCGCACGCGGAGTTGACTCTCATGGTTAATCCCACCTTAATTTAATGCCCATTTCATGCCAGGTGCTGAGCTCGTCAGAAGTCATCGCTTGAATATATCGGTAGCCCTGTTCCCTGAAGAAGTCCACGTACTGATCCCTGCAGCGCAGGTGGATTGACTTCTTACCTAGCCCTTCGGCGATGGGCTCAATATTCTCGATCAATGCTTGAAGATAATAATCTCGCTGAAACAACGGATCGACCGCAATTGACCTGATGTGAAAGCAAGGTGCGCTCGCACCCTCATTGCACTGATCTTTGAAGCCTTCTTCCGTGATGTACTCGTCATTCGAGTGGCCAAAATGAGCAAAGCCTACGAACGTGCCGTTATGCTCATAGATGAGGAAGTTCTCGGGGTTGCGTTGAATCCACTCCTGAAAATCTTCCAGGGTCGCGTTTGCGTCGCCGACGCAGGCTGAACTCTCAACGCGAAAACAATTCACTGCATCGTCAGCGGTGGCGGAGCGGTATTCAGATGCCCACATATCAGTACCTCGATGATTCTAGAGGCCTGCATGCTAATCCGTATGCAGACTCCATGCATCACGCCTCGTGAGCCGTAACGACCGTCGTAGAGCCTTCGCAGATAATTTTTCGCTAGATCTGCCTCAGCTGCTGAACGTCTCCGGACATCTCCAGGCGAGGTCAGGAAGCGGACACTCCTTCACGCCTGTTGAGCTGTTCCAGCACCAACTCGAGGAATCGGCTGGCAAAAAAATCCCAGTCCCATTCAGGAGCATCTGAGCAAACGTCGACCAAGCCTTCGAGGCCACCTAGGAAAGCAAGCAGTGAGGTTTGAGCTTCGACCAAGGGTTGCCCGTGTGCAGGCAGGTTGAGTTGAGGCAGGACGTTCTGGATCACGAAATCGCTGCAGTCTCCCACTAGGTAGGTATCTGTGAGTTCCACGTAGTATTCGTGGCCTGCTTCGGACACGACTGCCAGCGAAATCAGCTTCGGGTCTCGGTTGAGCTGATTGAACTCGCAGTCCAAAAACAGCTTCATCCCCTGCCCCCTGTGTGTACCTAGTTCATGCCTGCCGCTGTACAGTTGGCAAAACGATCAAAGCCGGCTGGCTTCTTTTATGACTTTAACCGATTACCCAGACGAGTCTATGCCTGCACTCACAGCAAGACAGGATTGCCAGGTACGAGAACCTGCTGAAGGGGCTCTGAAAACTTGATCCATCTCACTCGCTACCGACTGAGCAGCCGCGAACAGGTCACCGATGATCTCGTTCGGCTGGCTGAGGTCGAGAAGCAGCACCTCGGCCTTGCTGTAGCAGAAGCCCTCCCGATAAACCCGCTCCACGCCCTCCTGAACTGCCTTTGTCAGCAAACGCGTATCGTCCGTTGGGTAACCTACAAGGAAATCTCGCGACAAGGCGGCACTTGCCCTCTTCGACTGAATTTTTTTTATAACAAGAATTTGGCAATAGATAACTGCCTTTAAGGTGCAAAAAAACGCTTACATGACGTACAGCCCTCTTGAAAAGCAGTGATATCATAAGGCCACGCTGACAATTCGCTATCAGTGAAAGGAGTTAATGTGAGTCAAGACGATGATGAAAAGTACCCAGCCAGCGCAGTGTCATCGTGGAGCGGCTATGTGTATCAAGGAAAAATTGCTCTGTATCACTCTCTCATGCTCATCCATGGCGGTGATCTTGACTTCGAGCTCCAGCTTGATAGCAGTGATGACTTTGCGATTTACAAAGACGGCAAAATCCACACAGCCCACCAGGTAAAGGCAAAGATAAGCAGTTACCGCAGCGGTTACATAAAAGCTTTGGAGCAGTCTACTCTAATTGAATTTGATAAAGTAAAAGGCACAAATCGTTTCTTTCACGTCTCCGTCGCCCTTGACGATACAGATGATCACGAGGGAAAGAGCGGTGAGAAAGTAAAGTTTTACAATTATGATAAAAAGCCGTACTGCGGACTTGGTGAAATTGAGGGGATAACCAAAAAAACTATCCGCAATATTTTTGCCGCCCAAAAGATAACTTACAGCGACGATCTAATCGAATTCAACTATTGCCTACTATCTGAAAAGATCAGTACCAAGGCAATTGAAATTCATAGGCTCAATCAAGAGGATCGGGTGGCAGCAAACCAAGCAGCCTATGAAGGCCGCATCTCAGGCAAGGAGATCATGAATGATATCCTCACTAAAAACCCGCACCAAGATAGAGACTACTTCGCTGTTGAATTGAAGGCCAGGCTTCACAGTCATCTGGAAGAGCGACTCGACCAGGCACTGCCAACTATGACTGACGCTACATATGAGCGGGCTCGACGTTTGTTTGATCACATTCGCTCAACCCAAGCTAGGGAGATGAAAACGCTGTGCCAAATGATGAAGCCATCGGAGCGTTTTCAAGGCGTTCAGACAAACGATATCAGGCGGTACACCAAACTCATCCAGGCTATATCTGTGGAACCTATCTTCAATCACCTTCCGCATTACCTCGATAGCGAAAATCGCTTCTACATCCCGACTGCTCTTGATATTGATGAGAGCAAAGAGTGCGAAGCCGATATGATTCGCGAAATGAAGAACAACAGCGACCTACTTAGACTGCTTTTTGAGTACAACCATCTCATTGCAAGCAAGTCAGAAAGCTCATTTACATTTAACACTAAATTCACTCACTCGGACGACTTAGATGACAAAAATGTCGTCGAAAAAATTGAAAGCAATATAACCAAATCACTTTGCATTAGCATAGTGACAAAGGACGACGCGGAGGGTCAACTGAATGATAAAACAACTTATTAATGAGGCACTGGTCGCTCACGATTTCGTGATTGAAACTGAAACAGACACAACGAGCTTTTATGTCCGTAAATCAGCGTCGGCGATTAGGTTTACGGTGCTGCATACCTTGGACGACCTACCTGGGCCAGCCGAGCTGAATGCTAGAGTAAACCAGCTTGCTCCGGAGTCGTTTACTCACAATCCAAGCTTCAAAAAAAATTGCGATTTGATTTGCATTTATCGCTTGGATGTATTGGCCGAATTCCAAGATCATGAGGAAGAAATTTTCGCCATCGAAGAAGACCCCCATTTCTACAAGAAATACATCCTCTACTACAGCGCAGCGGAGGAAAGTGTTCTTGCCAATTTTTCCTATGACAAACTTGTAACGGTCATTGCTGATAAAAAAGAATTCCTAGACTACAAGATGGAACCTTTAAAGGCCACGCAGTACAGCTTTGCCGCAAAAATGTTCATCAAGTTTCCATTTCTAGAGCTACCGCCCCATGAGGGAAATCACGTATCCCTGCGTTTGCAGGCCGCTGAAGCCGTCGCGCAGGCTGGGCTCAGCGACACATACCAAACCATGCAGCAAGTAACAAAAAATAATGCTGACGATTTGATCAAGGAAATGATTCGTAATGAAATGGCAAATATCCAAGATTGAAATCTCTAGCTTCAAAGCGTTCAAGCATATTTCTTTGGATCTCGGCGAATCATCCCTTTTGATTTTGGATGGCCCAAACGGCTATGGTAAAACCAGCATCTTCGACGCCATCGAATTGCTGCTTACTGGCCAAATCAAGAGAATCCAAGATCTTTTCTCGACGCTATTGACGAAAAACAAGAAAGACTACGCAGACAATCTATTCTGGAATAACCGATCCGGGGAAAATGACCTTCACATAAAAATAGAGTTTGTGAACGAAAATCGCAAACTCACTTTGGCTCGTCACTGCCCTGCAAAAACCTTCAAAAAGAAATCTAATAATCGAGCCGACAAGTATGAACACTTCAAACTCTACGAGCTACCAGAGTTCGACTCGCTAGACTTCACACAGCAAAATTCTCGTGAAAATCAGTATCTCGAGGAAGTATTTGGGAAGCATTTTAGAGAAAATTTCTCCTTTCTAAACTACCTGGAGCAAGGTCAAAATCGACTTCTCCACACACGAGTGGACGACCGTAAGACCCAGTTAGGAAATCTCTTCAATATCAGCGACATTGAAACCGAGATCGATACCTGCAATACGATCTCCACTAAACTCACAAAGTTTATAAACGACCCTGAGCGCAAGTCTAAGTCAGAAGCACTTACAGAGGAAATGCAAACCCTTCGAGGCGTGCTGCAAGCTGACCTAGGCACCATTGACTATAAGAAACTATCTACCACAGATGTGCAACCAGTGTGGGATGCGGAAGTTCTGTTTGCAACCTATTCAGCAGTGGATCATTCTATCTACCAAGACTCTGTACGAAAATTCATAGAGCTCTTACCGCTTAAGGCAACTATAAGTACCAGAGCTCACAATGATTCGGTAGACGCCTTTATTGTCCGAAATGAAGAGCCATTGAAAAGACTGGCAGAATTTGGTGTAGACCTTGAGAAGCTAGATGAACAAGACACCATCAAGAAAGAGGTTGATGGTTTAGAAAGCTCGTCGGCTATTATCAAACGCGGCGCCACTGCAGTAAAAACCGAGGATGCTAGAAAGTTAACCAATTGGGCCGAAGGCCGCCTTGAGTGGTTTGAAGGGCAAATTCTGGCTCGTGACAGCCTTCAAAAGCAGAGCACCTCCAATGCCAGCACTATCGCCGAATTGGATCGCCTCAAAAAACTCCTAATCGACCAACACAACAAGGTTAACCCAGACGATCATTTGTGTCCGCTCTGTGGTGCAGACTGGAAAGAACGCCAGTTAATGCTGGATGCCGTTGATGAAAGAACTAGGCGAATCTCCGAATCACTGAGCCAGGATGGCCAAACATTACGCGATCTGATCGCAGCTATGGACGCTGAGCTGTCCTTAATTAACACATTCATCCAAGAGCGTCTTATAGCGCTTACGCCTACTTTCAACCCAAAGCTTCATGAGGCGCTGACGAAGATCAAACCCCGACTTCCAGCCATCGTTCAACTGTTAACAAACCTGAAAGAAAGAAATATCCAGATTACTCACTCATTTACTGAAATAGAAGACGTAGTGAATGAGCGCTTTGAAAAAATTAAAGAAGCGATAGAGGCTAAGAAACAAACCGAAGCAGATGGCCTTCCGCTCCCCGATGATTGGCGAGAAACAGTAAATTCTGCATTCAAAGACCTACAAGACTTCTATATAGTCACTGCGGAAGACCTGAGCAACAAAAACAAGTACATCTCGCTAAAAGCCAATGAAGCACAGAATGCTAGACTTCAAACTTGTCTAACCGACATCAGCACAATTGAGAAAGAAAATGAAGCGGCCAGAAAGGCTCAAAATAAAGTCGACAGATTGCGTGCTACGCTGAAACGAACCGAGGAGGACTACACCGATAAAACAATTGCGGCAATTGAACTAATTTTCCACATCTACAGCGGTCGCCTCATCCAAAACTATCAACGCGGATTGGGGCTGTTCATCGAGAGTCGAGAAGGCACACAGCTTCAATTCCTGACTGCGGAAAGATCTGAACACGACGCTGTCATGTCCATGAGCTCTGGTCAGGTCTCTGCACTCAGCCTTGCTTTCTTCCTGTCGCTCAACAAAGTCTATGCGCGGGTTCCGCTCATCTTGATTGATGACCCGTCGCAATCCCTGGATGAAGTGAACGTCGCCTCCCTAACCGACCTACTCCGTTGCGAACTCAAGCATTGCCAGCTGATCCTGTCCTCCCACGAGGACGACATCTCGGCCTATATGCGTTACCGCTTCGACAGGGCGGGTTTGAGCACGAGCTCACTCAACATGCAGCTCCTAGCTAAGGAAGCCTCGTAACGGTTGTGCCGGCCACCTGGTTGGGGCTGGGTGGCCACAGGACTGGAAGCAAAATGGAAGGCTTACGTGAATTTTTTGGGCGCAAGCAGTCCCACGGGGGCGAGCTATAAATCTACCTTCCAAGCCCTAGAAGGAAATGATCAACGCGTTCGAACAGGTAGGTATTCGGATCAGATCCTTCATCTTTGGTGATCAGCAAATCGATAATCTCGGGCACCGAGAGGGGTATGATCAGCTTTCCATGCTCTCGCATCGCCCCGGCGATCACAGCCTTAGCTGAATCAGCGCAGTCCTCATGTGAAATCACAACTGCGACCTTCCTGAGAGCCGAGGGATATAGGTAACGCTCGGTCGTGACAATCTCGTTCTGAGTAATGGATTTGCTGTAATTTTTGAACTCGAAGACCACGTACCTGCTTCCTAAGTCCTCCAGCATCAGACGCCACACCTCGGCTGCCTTTGCCAAGATTCGGCACACCAGATCTCTACGATGCAAAGTGTCTACGGTACGGGACTGCTCATGCCATCCATGGAGGTCATGTTCAAAGAGATACTTAAGCGCATTGATGCAGGCGTTCTCGAAATCAGTTGCCATTTCCCGGCCACGGTCGATAGCAGCTAAAGCATCGGCCAGCACCTTTCCTCGCTTCGGCTCCGCAGGTGCATCAGCGGCACTGCGTCTCATAAACGTCGGCAAGCCAAGGCTCAAGGTTTCAGCGCTCTTCGGTGTATCAGCTTCGAAAAGCTCCTCAAATTGAGCCAGGATGTCAGGGAACGGAGCCGCCATCTCAAACAGCTTCGTTTCATCCCAAACCTTAACAGTAGGAAATACTTCTGCGACGCGCATAAAACGTGGCCCCATCGGACACGATATTGCCAGCACGATAGTGGATGCCCCCATCCTACTGCCTCTATCAGCAGTGTATTCCAAGGCGCGTTTAAAGGTAGAAGACGGAGGTGGAGAGGAACGTCGATAGAATTTGGTTTCAACCATTGTCAATGCATCTCGCCGACCAAAGACAATGTCAGGCTCTAGGCCCAGTATGTCTTCTGGTTCCTCTCGGACGTTATGTTCACCCAACCGCCTTAGGAGATCTGCGAGGAGAGATGTGAAAGCATATGCTGCTCGAGTATAGGCTCCGCCACGGTGTATGCTGTTCATGAACGCTTCCTTTGCAAACGCAATCTTTCTCAGAATGTTACTGTCGGTTCGGCTTGGATGTTACTGACGCTGAAGCGGTGCGTGCAAGGCGAGGAACCCAGAAGCATTCAACATGGGAAATTCACGGGCCGGAGCACAGGCATGATCGAATCATTCCCTGGCTCTGCTCTACAAATCAGTGGAGCCGGTTCGGTGACGGGAGATATCCGTCTCCAGTGAGACGCCTGAAGGCTGTACGACTTCAGCCTCCCCCTTCTCGATACTAAATACATGAAAGACGCGACTGACCAGTTAGCCTTGCTTGATAAAGCAGGAGCCGCTGCTGAGTCGTTGTGCGAACTACGCACGGAGCAACTCCAAACATTGTAACGTCGAGGTAGCTGAGTGTTCCCTCCCCAACCGACAGACAAAGGCTTCTTGAACTTTTAGACTTGGCAAAGCCAAAGCTTATTGCGATGGGCAGGCTGGAAAAAATGGAAGCTAGGCTCAGCTTGTAGTGGTCAACTAATCCCGGACACGACGTTAAGTTTTTTCTCGGCCTGAGCTGGGGCCAGTCCGTTATTGAATTGGTGCGGTCTAATCCAGTTGTACCGATGCATCAGGTAATGACTGATGTCGCGGTGCGCTTCTTGAGCTGTCATGTAGCCCACGGTCGGTATCCATTCAGTTTTCAAGCTGCGAAACACACGCTCCATCGGCGCATTATCCCAACAGTTTCCACGACGGCTCATGCTTTGGCGCATGCGGTAACGCCAGAGCCGTTGGCGAAACTGGCGACTGCCATATTGGGCGCCCTGATCCGAGTGAAACAGCAGCCCTTGAGGCCTGCCACGCTGTTCGTAAGCCATGTCCAACGCCTTGATGACCAGATCCGCATCCGGCTTGTTTGACAGCGCCCAACCCACAATTCGGCGTGCGTAGAGATCCAGAACGACAGCCAAGTAATGCCATTTCCCTTGAGCCCAGATGTAGGTGATGTCGCCACACCAGACTTGATTCGGCGCCGGCACATCAAACTCTCGATTCAAGATGTTCGGAATGTCAGGCCGCTCAACCGTCGTTTGTTTGTAGGCATGTGATCCAGGTTGTTTGCTAACCAACTCCAGCTCCCGCATCAGGCCACGCACCTTGAACCGCCCGATTTGCTCACCGTCTTCCTGCATCATCGACACGATGCTGCGGCTACCGGCGGCACTTCGACTTTGCGTAAACAGTTCGTTGACCCGACTGCGCAACCGAAGCCGCTCAACGTCCGGAGTTCGGCGCCTGAGGCGGTGGGCGTAGTAACACGAACGAGTGACATCAAAGACTGCGCAAAGCCAATCAACCGGCTCTTGGGGGCTCAGTTGATCAATCAGCGCGTGCGCTCGTGCTCTTCCGACATCAAGAGCGCGGTAGCCTTTTTTAAAATGGATTTCTCCCGCTCAAGGCGAGCGATTCGAGCTTCCGATTCCTGGATTTTCTGTTGCTCTGGCGTCAGCGCCTTGCTCTGCGGAGTCAAGCCGTTGCGCTCCTGCTGGAGTTGGTTAACCCAGCGACGCAACGCGGACTCGACCACCCCAAGCGAGCGACTGGCTTCGATATGGCTATAGCCTTGATCGAGCACGAGGCCTGCGGCCTCGCGTTTGAATTCAGCGGAAAAGGAACGACGTTGTTTGGTCATCAGACACCTCTATCTGGCGAGCATTCTCGCCTAAATGGGTGTCCGGTTTCATTAGACCACTACAGCTCTCAATAACCTCATCGCAGCAGTTTGTGTAGGAACACCACCCACCAGCTGTAAGCTGGAGGGGGCAATCTCAATTTTAAGGACGACAAATGTTTCCACCTATGGCGAACCCCTATCTCGAAATCTCAGCTGCAGAATTTGAGCGGTTGGTCAGGGACTGGATCCTCAAACAGGGTGGTGAACTGACATCGCTGGAGGTGAAGCACGACATTAAGGTCGAGGCCTACGACTCAACCTACCAGATCGATGTGCTGGCGAAATTCCAAGCCTTTGCGGGCGCCGAATTCATCGTTCTGATTGAGTGCAAAAAATACCGTAACGCAGTCGAGCGGGAGCTGGTTCAGGTACTGCACGACAAGGTGAGATCCGTCGGTGCTCACAAAGGTATGTTGTTCACCACGACAGGGTTTCAATCCGGCGCGATAAAATACGCCAAAGCGCACGGCATAGCGCTGGTGTCGATCATTGAAGGCGCAGCTACCTACGAAACTCGCTCCGCGTATCCAGTCGCGGCGCAGCCTCCAGCCTGGCTCAACCTACCGAAATTTGCGCTCTGGCACGTCGGGGAGAATGACGCTGGAAGCATCTCGATGAAATCTCTAGGTCGTGCCGACACGGAGATCAAGGAGATGTTGGGTTATTAGTGCAAACGTGGGGCTCTAGCTACTGATGATCAGGGATGTGTGGGATGTCGGCTCTACTGTTCGAGGAGCGCCTTACTGGCACCAAGCCTCCCCGGCAGGTGAATTTTCAATGATATCAATGGAGATACTGAGCTCTTGCTGCATGTGCTCAAAGACTTTTCCGAGACATGGATGAGCTTTCGATTCTCGCAACGCGTTCACTAGATCCAGCAGCTATCTTCCTTGGGCCAATGGCATATGAATGTCGCAATACACAGTGTCATCGTCGTCTTTTACCATGCCCGTCACTCACTCAATCTGTTCCTGGTTTGTATCTCGCAGCCCTATGCTGCTCCAGATGCCGCATCTCTGCTTCCCACCTAGCCAGGAATTTATCCCAGTCCGTTGCGTAAGGCCCCTCGACCACCCGTGTCGAACCGATGCTCGCCTGCTGGAAACGCTCCCTCCATGGCTGTGGAATGGTCATTTCCAAGACGATATCGATGCCGCAGTTGTGATGCTGCACCGGGACAGAGGCACGAACTTCATTGAGCTCGAGTGACTCACCCATTGAGGGCGTGCCGCTTCGCTCCTGGTCGTCGAGGTCATCAAGGATGGCTAAGGCGTCAGCTGCCTCGGGGTCACCTGGAAGGAATCTGGCAATCTCCCATAGCGCTCTCCGCCTAGTGCGCTCAAGCTTTCGGAGTTCATCGTGGGTCATTTCAGTCTCTTTCAGGTCGGTTGAAGCTGGGCTGCGGTAGTGGCGTGCCGCCGCTGGCGGAGGGCTGTCGTGAACCGAACCGTGGCAAGCCACGTTTCGGCCCTACGGGCTTTCATCCCGCACGCCTGCGCGCTCCGCTTGCTTGGTGCTCGCCTGGAAAAGGTAGTCTGGCGCAGCGAACCTGAATTCTGGCTGCGCTTTCCAGCGGGCGAGGCAAGCGTTGCACTCAGCTCGCAGGAAACCCACTTTTGCTACAACCTGAGGGGTTAGATCCAGTCTTCTTCACGTAAGTGACACATATGCTCTCTCCAGTGGACGTAGTCGTTTCCACTAACCTAGCGCAGGTATGTGTCCGAATCCAGCTCTGGAAGGCCTGCCAACACCGTAACTGATGTAGTGTCGTCCGACGAGACGCGGTTGACGATCACAGGAATCATTCTGACGCATTCGACCAGAGCGCGAAGGTATACTCGCTTTACGTGTGATAGCCACTGGGCAGGTATCTGATTAATGAAGCATGTCCGACTAATCCGTCATGGCGAAAGTGCCGCCAACGCAGGCGAAGCCAGTCGGGATCACGCAAGCATTCCTCTCACGATGAAGGGTGTTGAACAAGCGCACCTGGTGGCTCAGTCGTTCAACCATGCTCCTGCTCTCATAGTCACCTCCCCGTTCTCTCGAGCGCAGGCAACCGCGATGTCGACCGTCGCTGCCTTCCCTACTACCCCGTTTGAGATCTGGCCCATCCACGAATTCACCTACCTTGAACCAGCGCGGTGTGCCAACACTACAGTTGCCCAGAGGCGAGGTTGGGTGGAGGCATATTGGGCCAAGTCAGATCCCGCGTTTACGGATGGTGCTGGCGCCGAGTCGTTCTTTGACTTCATATGCAGAGCTCAGTCCTTCCTAGATCAGCTTGCAAAGCATCCCGCCCAAGACATCGCGATATTTTCGCACGGGCAGTTCATTAACGCCGTAGCTTGGCTGATTGACCGTAAGTCGCTGGTCATTGATGGGCGAGCCATGGCGGACTGGCGTGAGTATGAAATTACCAACCACGTTCCAAACTGTTGCGGCTACATGTTATCGATGCATCCAGACGATTCAGCTTGGAGAGTAAGCCCGTCAGCCCCTGAGGAGCCGCGAATGGAGGTAATTCGAGGCGTACCAGGCAGAGCCTACCAAAGCCGCACGTGATCCTGAACGCCTGCTCATTGAAGAGAGAGCAAACGCCCTATATGAAGCTGGTTATCCGCCACCTGATGATGATTCGGCTATGCATGCTGAGCAAAGACTACAAGCTGCCAGAGAAGCTAGGCAGTCATCCGAGGCAGGCCGCGCGAACGGAAAAACCCAATCTGGGCTTTCGGCCATAGAGATATCCCAGGTACTGCGAGAGGTCACCTTCGGGCGACGAAGCATGACAAAGGTGGGCGAGGCGTCATGGGATGAGACTTATGCCGGCCACTTCGTGATTGATGTAGAGGGTTGGCTGATATCGATCTACAACGACTGCAATGAGCTCGACTACTGCGAGGAGTGCAAGAGTCCAGATGGGAGAGACTGGTCGTTCGATTCAGGTGATAGATACGGGACAGATCCCATTGCGCTGTTATCGACATGGGAGCATCAGAACCTACATCAAATGTTGAAGGCCCTCTAGTCGGACAGGGCATCCTTGGGCGTGCCCCACTGGGGTCGGCTGTCGTGCACCGAGCCACGTAGTGTCTCGGCCCTTCCGGGCGTCCATCCTCACGCCTGCGCGCTCCGCTTGCCCATCGCCCACAGTATATCGACTTGAAGACTGAAGCTGCTGACATCATGTTCTTTCAACATTTCCAACACAGCCCTAATCCTTGAAATACATACTTATACGGATTTTTGCAGACAAAACGTAAATACCGTGCGATTTTTTATTACATTGAATTGGTCTGCCGCCCTCAAACTCGTCGAACGTCAACAGATTCAAGTGCAGCGACTAATTTGTCGCAGAAATCTCTATAAAAAAGGTAAAAAATTTAGACTACTACTCAAGTTTCGAGTTTCGCCTCCGTTTGATTAGTCATGCGACTTATTTTTTGGGAAAATAGAAACTATGAGTACAAAGCTGCCACCAAACAAATTTTTTACTTTCAAATATGGCTCGCTCGAGGGTAACTCGCACGAGTTCACGTTTGCTATCTTCACTTACCCGGACACTTCCAAAGGTGAAGTCATCAGACGATGAAAACAGTTACTGCGTTCTTCTGGATACAGAACCCAACGGCGTAATTTCAATCAAAATCGATGAGTTTCGCTTTAAGTTCACGCCTAAGCAGGCTATGGCGCTGGCCTCAATACTCACTCAGCTATCAAGAGAAAAAGGATGAATTGCCTAGTCAGCCAACGATATACTGCAACCGCGCTCGCTTGATTCGGTGGCCCCTGGGTTGAATAACTGAACGCTCAAAGAGGAGTGTGCATTTGATTGGCCAGTCCGTGCGTGAGTTGCCCTGGAGGGCAGGTTGGAACGGGTGGCTGAGATGTTGGGGCATCGCAATCAAAGCACTACACTGAACTACTTGCGCTTGCCATAGCCAAGTTCGCAGAAGCGATTCGCTTATGGAAACTAAGCCTTGAGGGTGGTTTAGCGCTAGGGGACGGCTATGGTGAGCGATGCCGTTCCCGTATAGAAGATGTCTTGGCCCTATCTAGTTCTCATCCTCCCGCCTGGGGGTTCCGCTTGCTTGCAGTTCGGCCACAACCAGCTTCGCCCGACTTCGCTTCTAGACATTATAGAAAACCCTTCAAATCAAGTTGTCGCGACCTCTTGCGAGGCGTTGAGCAAACCCTCACTTAGCCAGGTCGCATCATCTTGCGTGAACGAGTAACACATGAAGGGGAACACTAACTCGTAACCCCCGTCCTGGATTGTGCAGACCACAATTGACGTTGTGCCTGAAGATGAACCCTCAAAGAAGTCTCCGCTAGCGTCTTCAATCGCAATCTCGCCATTTGCCCAGTATTGGCGGGCGCTCATTCCAGCAAGGCTATGAGTTTTAAACAATCCATTCGGCCGGTTTCCGAATTCGGCTTCATAACTTCCTTCGCCTCCTGAAATAGCCAGTGCTTTTTTCAGGCACGCTGAAATCTCTTGGGCGACTTCAGAAGTGACGCTGAATTTTACGATGTCTAGCTCAATCATGATTCGCGCGGTCGGAAGCAGCTCGATAGCGCAAGTATACGTTTCATCAAATTCCAGTCCGCGCCACGAATCGAACTCTTTAAAAATACGGAAATCAGCGGATGCTTTTGAAGTCTGGAACATGCTCATGGGAATGCCTTATATGGTTGCTCTGATAGATACAAACGGATGCGTTTCGAGAAACTTGAGATGCTTTCTGAAATTATTTCGCGAAGGTTGAGCGGTGGGCATTCCAAATGCTGGTTCTCCTGCGACCAGAAATCGATGAATTTCTCAAAATCGTGAAGGAAAGGGCCTACTTCAAGTCGAGTCAAGTCGATCCAAACACACCCGGGACAAACAGTTCGACACGGCCCGAGGATGGCTCAATCATCTTGATCAAAAGCGACCCTTTAAGGTTCACGGAGCAAGTGCAGGAGTGGGGTAACAAACCACTCTCAACGATATGTCGGAGCTCTAAAGCTGAAATCATTACTGTTCCTTGCCTATAAGTCCCAGGAGTCAAGGACGCGCCGAAGCAAAATTCACGACGAATTGTTTCAGCTGCTCTGACGGGACTTCGTTCTGACTGTCTACTTCCGCCGCTACCTGACAACCTCTGTACTGTGAGCCTGGCGGTATAAAAATAACGGTCAGATGCTTCACGCCCTTGATGGCGAGATGATCCACGAATGACACACAATGAGTCGTGCGGCCGCCGGACGAAGTTATCCCGCCGCTCAAAAGACCCAATAACTATATAAAAATTGTGTCTATTTAGATATTTTTTGACTACAAATAATAGCAGAGGGCCTAGCGGCCCCAACGGGCGAGCTATCACATGCAATCCCAGCCCCACCCGCTCTTTTGTATTTCGCGCTTGAAATCGAGACAAAAAAGACAGTCAAAGCAAGAGCATTAACGACGAAAATGCAAAATGAATAGTAATAGCTATTCAGCCCGAGCCTTGGGAGGCTGGGCCACCGCTGCTCTTTTTTGTCCTCAAATAATAGATCTCCGTTTTTGAAAAATGATTTCAATGGTGGCCATTTGAAATTTTTATAAATTTTCCCCCAGCGGGTCATGAGCCCCAGCGCTTCATAGCGAGAGCAGAAGTACCTGGAGGTTCATGGGCAGGCTGTTATGTACCTGCTGGTTTTGCATGACCTTAAGTTTCAGCAATTGTGCGGCTGTTTTCATGAACGGCTCCGATGCTAATGACGGATAAAAAAATGCAAAAAAAGGGCCTGAAACCGTTTGGCTCCAGGCGCCTTTGCCTGTTCTTATGGGGTGCTAGTGCCTACTTCAACAGCTTGGCGCGCACTGAGCCAGATGGCCTATTAGCCCCATCGATCTTCGTTGAATGAGGGACTGTACAGAGGAATTCGTATCTAGTAACCCAATTCGAATCTCGCAGGCTTTGTGCCAGCCGCCTGCAGAGGATTCAACATCTGGTGAAGTCCGGCTCTCCAACGTAGCGATGTGGTCACGGCGACCTCGATCAAAGAGAATTTCAATGGGTTTTACCCGCATCCAAGAAGAGACGTGTTTACCCTCAAGTCGAATCGCTGAGCTAACTGAGACAAAAGTCCGCTCCACCGCTTCCGACTGGTGCACGTTGTCACGCAGGAAGCTTTACAACAGTGCATGTTCCAGTTACCTCATTGGATTGGAAAGCCGTTTACCAGCTGAGCCGAAAGCGGTAATGCGAGGATCGAATCCTTACAATGTCTTAGTTAAAACTCGGGCGATCAGACAACTGAATCGTGCAAGGAAATTGGACGTTGAACAGACCACGCGCTGCCGCTAAAGCGGCGCAGGTCGTCCCGATGAAGCACAGATGCTCTTGAGAGGCAGCTCATCGGAATTCAACGAGCCCAATACTCTGGGCTCTCGATAACGCTGACATGGCTGGCGAACAACGAAGGCAGATGAACCTGTAGGTATTCCACCCAAGTCCGTACCTTGGCGTCTAGGAAACGTCGAGAGGGATAGAGCGCAAAAATATTGCGTTCCCGCAATCTGCAGTCGGGAAGCACACGAACCAAGGTGCCGTCACGTAAACCCGGCGTCGCACTGAAGAATGGAAGGAGGCTTATACCCATCCCTTCTTCCGTAGCCTTAACCATCGCATCCGCTACGTTGGTACTGAACGGGCCTTCCGGTGAAATCGTTACATCTCCCTGTTCCAATTTGAAACGCCAAATGCCCTCTTGAAAATCCTGAAGGTGCAAACAGCGATGGTCGCTCAATTGGGCGGGTTGCTCGGGAATCCCCTTTTGTGCCAGATATCCTGGAGCGGCACAGACCACACTAAATATCTGCCCAACTGTCTGACAAACCAGTGCAGAGTCCGGTAGGGAGTGGGCAATCGAAATAACAATATCGTGCCCTTCCTCAAGGGGGTCGGGATTATGCTGAGAGAGCGTTAGCGTGATTGAGACATCAGGGTATCGCTCGCTATACCCAGCAATTAATGGCGTGATCAGGACACCGAGACCGCTCATGCAATGTACACGTAGTCGTCCTCTAGGATTGAGATGCGCACCGCGTGCCTCTACCGTCGCTTCAATCACATCTTCCAGGATGTCGCGACAACGCACGAGAAAACGGTCGCCGGATTCTGTGAGGCTTAGCCGCCGAGTTGTGCGGTGTAGTAGCCGGGTTTCCAAATGCTGCTCCAGATCGGCAATCAAGCGGGAAACCTGCGCGCCTGACAGATCTAACGCGTCGGCAGCGGCTGAAAAACTGCCACTGTCTACCACCTTTGCAAACACCGTCATGTTGTTCAGCAAGTCCATTACTTCACGTCCCGATTACTACGTTATGTGTACAGGTCAATCTCTCTGTGTTGCATTTATCTGATTCTCAGCCCTGATAAAATTGGCAGCACATCCAGAGGGTTAAATCATGAACAGCAAACTCATCAAACACATCAGCCTCTCGTTTTTTTTCATCACCACTGGCGCCACTGCGGCAGACAGTATTTCGAGCGCTGCATCCGCTGATACCAAAAGTCTTGATATGCAACGCGTCGTTTCAATCTCTTCGGTACCCGTCAGTTGTCAGGTGGAACCGGTAACCATGGTGTATATTGACAACCAAGGCCTCAGCCATACCATATCTTACAAAGTGATGGGTACCTGCCAAGGTGGCGTCTGATCGGCTCTCCGATCAGAAAAGTTTCCAGGTGTAACTCAATATCAAACGATTCTCGTCAACGTCGGTGCGATAATTAGAGCGCGCCATGACATTGCGAACCCGCACGCCCAGTCCGCTCAACAAGCCATTTTGAAACGCATATCCAATATCGAGGTCACGCTCCCGATCCTTCCCTTCAAAACCACCGCTGGTCTCGACGTTATTACCTTTGATGTAGCGTACAGTAGTAGTGAGACCTGGTATTCCCATGGCTACAAAATCGTAGTCGTATCGGGCCTGCCAAGAACGCTCATCCGTCGACGCAAACTCATACGTAGGTACCTCGTTACCTAACGGGGAAATATTGGCAAACACTCTGGGGAATGCGCTCTCTCCAAACATTGCCTGGTATCCAATGTAAAAGGTATGGCCACCGCGCTTTGCAGATAACAGAGAAAATGCCGCCTTGTTATCGATATTCCCCAGCAGCTCGCTGCCGTCCTCCTTCGCATTGTAATAGCCGAGATTGGCACCTAACACCCAGTCACCCACAGGCTGACTGTGCTTGAGACCAAGGAAATTTTGGGCGTAAATGTCTTTCAGTTGGCCGTGCCACAAACTGACACTGGATCGATTGGAGTTAAAACTGTAATCGCCACCGAAGTAGTTGAATGCATCACTCTCGGCCTGACGTTGAGGCACAAACCCCAACATGGCGATCATCTTCTCATCGCCCGCTTCATTGCGAAGACTGGTGCTGGTCAAGTGACCGGCTTGTAAGCTAAGGCCACCAATCTCACTGGAAGTGATACTCACACCCTGATAACTCGGGGGCAGCAAACGTATGTCGCTGAACGCGAGCACTGGAAGATTGGGCTGCAGTTCCCCGACCTTCAATTCAGTGTTTGAGATTTTTGTCTTAAAGGTTAATCCGAGGCGACTGTAATCATCCGCCGCTCGCCCGTCGCCTTGTACAGGCAGCAAACCAGTATTGACCCGATCAGGGCTACTATCGAGCTTCAGACCCAAAGTGCCTAAAGCATCGACGCCAAAACCTATCGGGCCTGTTGTGTACCCGGATTTGAACGTCAAGATAAAGCCCTGTGCCCACTCCTCGGCTTTAGACTGTTGATTGGCACCGACGATATCAGAATAGTCGCGGCTAAAATAATAGTTACGAGCCTGCACGGTAGCGGTAGAACCCCCGATAAACCCCTGATCCGCCGCCGATGCGGCCAAGGGCATAATAATAAGTGAAAGCAAGATACGCTGGTTGGTCGGTTGGTTCATGTCGTCGCTCTTATTTATTGTTATCGACTGCTATCAGCAGCGTGTTATCACGATCGGTTCATATGCTGGGCATTAGACTTTCGCGACTGGTGCTGTAATCGCACGCCGCATCCAGGCCTTTCTTAGGTGAATACTTTCAGACAGCGCAATACGCAGTCGCCGCTGAAACTTTTATTTTTCGTTTGATTATTTGAAACAACATGCTCTACAAGCAGCATTTTCCTGGGCAAACGAGCCCTCCTTGGACTCGTCTTTCTGCTGACTCACCCTTACGGCGAAACGACTTGCTTGGGAGATAAGATCCGACGGCTCATGGCGTTTTGTATCAGGAAAACCAGTACAGCTATTGCTCCTACCAATCCTGGTATGGCGAAGATCAGGAAGTTCGCCTGAAGCGGCAATGACGAAGCTTGCAATACACCGCCCAGCAACGGGCCAATGATTGCGCCGGTGCGACCCACGCCCATCGCCCAGCCGAGGCCTGTAGCCCGTACCTCGGGAGGATAAAATTGGACGGTACAGGCGTTGGCCAATATTTGCGTGCCGATGGTGCAAGCACCCGCAATGGCGATGAGCAAATAGAGCACTGGTAATGGTGCTTTAAGGGCGAGCAGGCTGAGGGCCAGAGCCCCGCAACTGAAGTAGGCGAACAAGACTTTAGCTATGCCTATTCGATCACCCAACCATCCACCGGCTACTGCGCCGATGATCGCGCCCACGTTCAGCACCACTAGAAACGCCAAACTGGAGTTCAAGCCGTATCCCGCAGCGGTCATGAGTTTCGGTAACCAAGAGCTCAACGCATAGACCATCAGCAGGCAACAGAAAAACGCCAACCACAACATAAAGGTGCTTAGTTTGCGACCATCCCGGAACAGCTTCGCAATCGACACGCTAGTGCCTTTAGCGACTGCCTGGCTTAACTGATCGCTTTCGCTGGGTGCATAACTCGGTGCGACTTGCGCCAGCAACCCTTGGGCTTTTACGGTCTGGCCAGTGCGCAGGAGGAAATCCATCGATTCAGGCAACTGCCGAATCAAAAATGGCAGTACCAGAAGTGGAATCAAAGCCACATAGAACACGGCTTGCCAACCCCACTGAGGTATCAGCACCATACCCAGTCCGGCAGACAACATACCGCCTAAGGAGTAGCCACTGAACATAAGCGCGACTAAGGTGCTGCGCGATTTCTTTGGAGCGTACTCGTTCATCAACGCGACAACGTTTGGCATTACCCCGCCGATTCCTAGACCCGCGATAAAACGACATAACGCAAAAGCCTCCGGGCTTTGCGCCATGCCATTGAGGGCCGTGACGCCGCTGAAAAGCGTCACGCAGATCATGATGGTTTTACGTCGGCCGATCCGGTCAGACAATGACCCAAAAAACAGAGCACCCAACATCATACCGACCAGTGCACAACTACCTAGTGCCCCGGCCTGTATCGAGCTCAGTCCCCACTCGGCCATCAATGACGGCAGCACGACGCCGTAGATCACCAGATCGTAGCCGTCGAAGATGATGATCAGCGCGCACCAGAATAGTACGCGCGCATGGAAGGCGTTGAAGCGTGCCCCGTCAAGCAGGGCTGTTACATCGATTGTACGCATGGCATCGCTCTTTTTGTCATTGTTATAGAGCCGGAGCTTTAAACGCCTCCGGGCTTTGCGCGGTGCCCAATTAGCTGGTTAACCTGCGCGTTGCGCTTGAGTGACACCAGCTATTCAGGATTAGGCATGCGCAGATCATGGCCAACGTGTCGACGGTGATAAATGCAGTGATTCGTATACCCACTATTTCGAGCGTGAATGAGCATAGGGGCGGAGCTGAGTAAGGCGACCTTGCAAACGTTCTGAAGGTGAAGCATTTGATACGACTGCAACTCAATGTCGCCGATTACTCGCCTGCGAACACAGTCTCACAGGGTCATGGATAAAGCTCTTGCATCAGTGAGTGCTGAGTTCGTTTGATTGGGGTATCGAGATCCGTCCAGACCAAACCGAGGGCAGTCTGATGACCTTCCAACTTATGGGGGGGCTGGAAATGACATTGCGTGGCAAAGTCTTCGCGGCACCTGATGGAACGATACCCACCCACAGCCCTGCCGAAACCAGCGCCAGCATCGTCGTGTATTGCCCTAGCTCAGCAGCAGTGTTCAGGTTCGTTTCGAATCCTGCGAGCGCAGCAATCAGTTCGTCATGCATACCCGGCGAAAATCGTCGTGATCGCGACATAGCCGATGCTGTGTGGCAGATCGGCAAAGCGCTGAACGGTACCTACATTGGGGTTTCACCCGCCTGCTGGAGATCCGCGAAGCTAACGAAATCCTGATCACCGAAGGCGCCGACGGCAGCCGCTTCCGGTGTATCCACGCCGCCTGGTCGCTGACATCCGTCGCGTGTTGCCGTAAAAAGGTATCGTCGCCCTGGACAACGGCATCTTCAAGATCTGGTTCGCTCGCAACTACAAGGCGCACAAGCAGAACACTGTGCTGCTGGATAACGCCTTAGCGACCATGGGCGCCGGCTTGCCTTCGGCGATGGCAGCGCACCTTGTGCATCCGCATCGTTCGGTAATTTCGGTTTGTGGTGACGGTGGTTTCATGATGAACAGTCAGGAACTGGAAACCGCTGTGCGCCTGGCATGCACATCACTGTGGTGATCCTGCGGGACGACGGCTACGGGATGATCCGCTGGAAACAGGCGAATATGGGGTTCACCGATTTCGGCCTGGATTACGGTAACCCGGATTTCGTCAAATACGCCGAAGCCTATGGTGCCAACGGCCATCGTGTGGAAAGCGCTGCAGGCCTGCTACGACTGCTGGAACACTGCATCAACACCCCGGGCGTGCACGTGATCGACTGCCAAGTCGACTACAGCGAGAACGACCGCATTCTCAATCATGAGTTATCTGAACGCTCGCTGAGCGCCTGAAGGAAGATGCCGCCGAGTAACTTTGATTCGGTGGAACACGATGTCTGCTAAAGAGGCACAAAAGCAAAGCCCCGGAGGTTCGCGGCTCCAGGGCTTCTATTTTCGCCCCCATCCCTTAATGTTGGCGAACGTGGCCGGCACAATACCAGTAGCTATTGGATTTATCTCTACGACCATGGATAAAAGCTTTCGGCAAGCAAAGCGTCGGTTTATGGAACAAGAGTCTGACGCCGACTTCCCCGACCGGGAGAGGACACGGGCACTTGCACCAACTCGGGCACCAACGACTCCACCTGACCTGCCAGCAATCGTTGTTCGGCTAGTCGCGACATGACCCTTTCTACAATCTCCATTCGCGCCACGGCAGCGTCACGCAATCCTTGCATCGACTGCAGGGCCTCGTCGGACTGCGCTAAGCCGTTGCGCGCCGATACGCTGAGGTGGTCGATCCCGCCACGGGCGTCTTCGGCCGTACGCTCCAGACTTTGGGCAATCTGGTGAATCTGGGCACTGGAATCGGCGACGCGCCTAGAAAGGTTTCGCACTTCATCTGCCACCACGGCGAAGCCGCGACCATGCTCGCCCGCACGAGCTGCTTCGATTGCGGCATTGAGGGCCAACAGATTTGTTTGCCGAGCGATGTCTTGGATGCTTCCGACCAACCCGCTGATTTGCACGGACTGCCCACCTAGTTCGCCGAAGGCAAGAGCCAGGTGTTCCATGGACTGATCGAGCTCGCAAAAGATAGCGGCTGAGGCTTGGATACTCTGCGTACTAGCGCTGACTTTACTTCCTGCGTCGCGGGCTAATTGGTTAGCAAAACGCATATCTTGTTCGGTCTCCTCGATTGCCTGGCTCAATTCGCTGAGATTATTGCGTAAACGGGGATCTAGCATCGGGGGCTCGGGCTTTGAAACTGCATTGACAGAAATCTCTTGTGGCAATACGCGGGTTTCTACCGGCACCTCAACCTTCACCTCGATTACTTGCACTTTTACGAAGTGATATAGCCAGCCTGCAGTCACCATCGCCAGAACGATGAGCGACAAACTGGCGAAAATGTACTCGGGATAAAATCCTGCGACAAGGCAGGTTATGACTGCCCCGCCCTGCACCAGAGCTGCAAAGCGGGTGCGCGTTGTGAATTTCGACATCATGATTCCCCTGCCCGCATGTCCATAAAGGCTTGCCGAGCTAGATTCGTTATTGTTTTTGGTATGACCCGCGGTGACCTGTCCGGATGCGTAGGGCAACCGCCGAGGATTGCTCTTCCAGCATGCAAGCAAGCTTTGGGCAATTAATGTTAGCCGGGGGTTGAAGGTCGGGACTATCCGATCTGTGTAGACCTCTATCCGTTTTAAAATCTGTTTACTTTTCTTCCTTCATTCCGCATCGACTATCCAGAGGTGTCTCGAGATATAACTGGTGAATCAAAATCAGCTAAATGCCGTATTACATTTAGGTTCATCGCCTTGAACCGGCACTGCCCGAGTGCTCGCAAGGAAGTCACTCGTTTTATATTTGCTTGACCAAGTGCATAGGTGAATGTAGTGTAGGCTTCATTAATGATTGGGCGGGGTCAACTGGTGGTAAATCCTTACAGGCCCCACCGCGTGGGACTATGTTGAAGTCCACCCAGACTCTCGCTTAGCACCGAGTGCCATCAATGCACCTCTAATCGGGTACCGTCAGGGTCGGTACGGCATTACTAAAAGTGGTGTATGGCCCCCATGCTGCTCCCAGAATTTACTTTCGACGTTTTGAATGGAACAAGAATATGAGTGAAGAACTCGTAGCTAAAACAACAGACTCTGAAACCAAAGCTTATGCAGCGCCAGCGCTTGAAAAAGGACTCGATATCCTTGAGATGCTGTGCGCGACTGAGCAACCACTTACGCAACGTGAAATTGCTCAACGACTCGGGCGTAGCGTAGGAGAAGTTTATCGAATGATAAACTGCCTTGTAGGCAGAAACTACGTCAGTTTGCTAGATGACTCCTACAGCATTACAACCAAGTTATTTGAACTTGCTCATATGAATCCGCCTACGCAGCGTCTCTTGAATGAGGCGAGGCCTATTATGCATAAGCTTTCGAACGACCTGGAACAATCTTGCCATCTGACGCTGTACGGTCAAGGGAAGCAAATGGTGATCGCGAAAGTTGATGTTCCTAGCGGAATGGGATTTAGCGTGCGCGTAGGTGCTGAGCTTGACGTTATTGTATCGGCGTCTGGTAGGGTGCTACTAGCTTTCCAGGATAAGGGTGTGAGGGAGATTCGAATCGAAGAATCTCTCGCGAGAACTCCGGAATACCAAGATCCGCAGTTAGACATGGTGCTTGAACGAATTAGGTCTGATGGCTTTGAATCTGCACACAGTATTCAAGTCAGGGGGCTGCATGCCATCAGTTTTCCGATCCTTGATGTCAATAACCACGCTATTGCAGCATTAACAGTGCCTTACTCCGAAAGGATCGATCAGCGAGGACGTAAATCGATATCCGATGCTCAGATATCGCTGGGCAATGCGGCTAAGCTGCTATCAAGTAGAGTGGGCGGAAAACAGTAACCAAGCAGGGCTGGCAAGCCAAGTTGCGGCTTGCCGCCACATGTTTATTTGAATGAATATGTATAATTCAGATAGAGACGCGTTTGGTCTACGTCAGCCCCACCTTGACTGCCCGGAACTTCAGTTCTGAAATTCCCTCGCATGAGAGAAGCGCCAAAATCCTTCAAAGGCCCGGACTGAATGACATAGTCAAGTCTCATATCCCTCTCCCACTCGCTGTACTCTCGCCCATTTCCCGTTCTGTCCTTAATATTTTCGCCTTTGAGGTAAATAAGAGACGCCTTCAAACCAGGAATACCGTTCGCAACGAAATCATATGAATACTGGCCAAAAGTGGTGTTTTCACCAGCTCGTATGAATGTGTTCGCCATTACATCGGTAAAAAGATAAACAGAGGCCCCACCCTGCCCTTCGAGACTATTTTTTCCGTCTCGCACGCTTCCGGAATTAACATAGACCATGCTTCCATCATCGCTGACGCTTTGGTAGCCCAGCAAAAGTGCATGCCCCCCAAAACTATAGGTCAACATAGCTGCCCATGTTTGGTTTTCCACTTCTCCGGGTTTACTTGCGAAGCCACCAGCATTGTTGAATACATATCCGTTCGACCCCGACTTACCATCTGAGCCATTGTCGAAATACCGGAGATCCCCTTTCAGTGTATGCCCTGGCATAATTTGATAGGTGTACACCAAGCCTGCAAAATCCTGCACGTAATAATCTTTAAGCTCAGCGTGATAGTATTGGAGAAGAAGATCTTTAGTGGGTGACCAGTCACCACCGATAAACGTGAAGCTGTTTGAGCCTCGCGCGCCACCGTTGACGGCTAGTGCCGAATAATTACTAGAGGCTCGGCTACTCCCATCTGTGATTTTTCCGCCAACCAGGTTGAGCCCATTCAATTCCTTTACGCTGAGGATTCCTCCTTCAAACGCCTGAGGCATGACCCTAGAGTTGTTGGAGACAAGGATGGGTAGGTTCGGCATCAGCGCATTGCCTATTTTCAGCTCAGTCTGCGATACCTTGAATTTTGCGTTACCGCCTAGCCTAGCCCAGGTATCGACTGGAGAGCCGTCAGACGTAACAGGAGTAACTGTGTTAACCGTCGACGCTGATTGGTTGTCGATTCCACCACCCAAATTGAAAGCAGTGAGCGCTTGAACATCAAGCCCAAAACCCACAGTCCCCTCAGTAAACCCAGAAGCAAAATCTGCCCTAAGGCCAAGGGCGGTCTGACGTTGGTCAGCCCCACCAGCTTCCCTTACATCATTCTCAAAATAAAGAGACCGGGCCCCGACTGAAGTTTTGGCATCCTCTAAGAAACCAGCACTCAGACAATTGGCGCTCAAGATGGTGAGCGAAGTAGCTATCGCGACCTTTGTAACTTTCACTTTAATGCCTCTTGTATTTATTATTTTAATTTTGGCAGCATGCGTCAACGCCGGTGACATATCGCCTCCAGTTGCACACTGCCAAATTTTTGATTAAAGCTTTAGCGGGAACCTAAAAATACGGTAAATATTAATGAATATGGCTACCCCCATTAACGTCTACCGTCGACCCGGTAATGTAAGATGAGTAGTCAGACGCCAAGAACATACACGCGCCGGCAATATCTACTGCGCGTCCGGCTCGCTGCAACGGAATGGACGCGACAATCTCCTTGTATTTATCGGCGCTCATACCATCGATCATTCCAGTCTCCGTCATCGAGGGGCAGACAGTGTTCGCCCTTATACCGTGAACTCCAAACTCTCTCGCGATGGTCTTGGTCAGACTAATCACTCCACCCTTTGATGCCGCATAATGAGCCCCACCAACCAAGCCGCCTCCACGCTGAGCAGCGACAGAGGCAACATTGATAATAGAACCGTAACCCTGGGTTTTCATTATTCGAAGCGACTCCTTCGACAAGTTGAAAGCCCCTTTCAAGTTTATGTTTATCATCCTGTCAAAGTCTGGCTCTTCAATTGATAAGATCGAAAGTGATTGCACGATTCCGGCGCAGTTCACCAGAGCGTCAACTTTGCCAAACTCTCTGACCACCTCATCAAAAAGACCTGCACAATCCAAGGAGCTTGAAATATCACACTTTCGGCCGATGAGCACCGAGTTCATTTGGTTTTTCTCATCGATAGTGTGTTTTATGGTGGCTGCAACGTCTTCATCCATGGCAACGTCGACAGCAATTACTTTTGCACCTTGACTTGCAAAGAGATCAGCAACCGCAAAACCAATCCCTCTAAGGGAAGCTGCCCCAACCACAACACATACTTTATCTTTCAAAATCATTATGACTCTCCGAATTTTATACGGCAGTTAAGTTCAGCGTGACATTTCTAAGTGACGAGTTTCTGGGCTGAAGATGATTGCGATCATTGCCACGCTGATAATCACAGCACAAAAAATTGTGACGGGCAGCGTTGATCCACCACTGTTTTGAAGCAACCAGGCGACGACAAACGGAGTTGGGCCACCTGCGACTAGGTTCGCGCCGGTGTACGCTGCCGCAGATCCGGAGTAACGGACTTTAGTTGGGAATGGCTCAGCAAAAAACGCAGGCTGCACCCCAGATTGAATTTGCAAAAAGCCTACAAATGCGGCCATTGCGGCGAATATCACGTACCAGTTTTTGGTATCGAGTAGCGAGAAGTAGATCAGTGAGACCAACAGCATCATCACCGAAGCGAATAACATGACCGGTTTTCTGCCCAAGCGATCACTCATGGCGCCGCCACCGATAACCATCACTACCGCCAACAGGTTTGCGCCAGCCAAGCAAAGGAAAGCCATCTGGCTGTCCATTCCTAGGTTTTTAGTGAGGTAGCTAAGAGAGAACACAGTGATTACGTAAAAGCATGCGGTCGGGGCACACCAGATAACCAATAGTCGCAGGATAGTCCTAGGGTACTGTTTGAAGACATCAAGCCCTGAAACCTTCTCTGTCACTCCTTGGGATTGAGCCTTCTTGAATGCCGGTGTTTCAGTCACGCGCATCCGAATATAGACTCCGACAATTACTAGCAGGAAACTCATCCAGAAGGGAATACGCCATCCCCAGCTCTCGAACTCAACGATGCCCATGACAGCGATAAGCCCGAACATCATGCCGTTCGCACAGGCGGAGCTGAACGAAGAACCGATATTGATGAACGATCCATACAGGCCTCGCTTACCTTTCGGGGCGTGCTCCATTGTCATCAACTGCGCACCAGTTGCTTCACCTCCAAGAGCAAAGCCTTGAAGAAAACGCAACGCGACTAAGAAAATAGGCGCGGCAATGCCTATCGTCTGATACGTCGGAAGGCACCCAATCAAAAAGGACGCACCACCCATTAAACAAAGGGTATAGAGGAGAATGTTCTTGCGGCCGATGCGGTCACCCAACATACCAAAACAGATTCCACCCAGCGGTCTAGCGAAGAAGCCAATTCCGAAAGTGATGAAAGCTGCCAAGATCCCCATATTGGGATCCATAGCCGAGAAAAACAATTTAGGGAACACGGTGGCCGCAACGGCTCCGTATGCAGCAAAGTCAATCCACTCCAGGGCCGCTCCAACAGAACTGGCTACCGTAGCGCGAATTGCCATCGACTCCTTTGGCTTTGTTTCAACATGATCCAGCGTCGCTTCCGTCATATTAGACCTCTTATATTTATTGTCGTCCCGATATATCTGCGTATCTCTACAACTGTCTTCGGCTTCCCTGCTTTGTGTTTCCTGTACCAACTCAACCGATCACTTAGTTTATTTTTAACTCCTCTGTTTTTAGTGAGATCTCCAACAAGGCGCGCCTTGTTAACCAAGGTGACGGTCGGTAACGAGGATCACCTGAGCTCTGGTGAATATTCTTCAAAATTTTCAAGATGACTTTCGCGCCAATATGATCGCCAAGTTCAAAAGGGCCCATTGGATATGCCAAACCTAATTTCACAGCTAAATCGATATCAGCTGGGGTTGCGATCTCTTGTTGGGCGATGTCGCATCCCGTATTAACAATCATTGCGACAATGCGTTGGGCAACGAAACCGGTGGAATCTCTGATGATGGTGACGGGCGATCCGCTAGACCCGAACAATGCGTGCGCCTGTGATCTCGTCGACTCGCGAGTGGCAGGAGTCGTCATCAACGTTACTCGTTTGCCAGTCGAGAAGGAGAATAGCGCGTCTATTGCGATAACCCGGGTCGCGTCCACCCCCTCCTCTACTGCTGCGGTGGTTGCATCAGTGCCGAAGGGAGTGAGAAGGATCAACGACTCGTCATCTGGCTGGTCAGTATCATCAATCATTACACTGGTCTGCTTGATGAGCTCCAATACTCTCTGTGCTGCAGACGGGTGCCGCTTACTTATCCAGACTTTTACTGGAAGAGCACCGAGCTTCGAGATCTCAATCGGGGTGCTCTGCTTTCCATCGACGTATGTGTAAAAACCATCTCCACTTTTGCGCCCGAGTAAACCCCCGGCAAGTCTCGCCTTGGCAATTGGCGATGGACGAAAACGCGGCTCTTCGTAGAATTGGTGATAAATCGCCTCCATCACGGGCTGAGATACATCAAGGCCCGTTAAATCTAGTAACTCGAACGGGCCGAGCTTAAAGCCGGCCTGCTCACGCATTATCGCATCGATCTGTTGGGGCGACGCCACACCCTCGCCAAGGACTTTCAAACCTTCAGTGTTCATCGCACGTCCTGCGTGATTCACGATGAAACCTGGCATATCTTTGGTGCGCACCGGGGTATGCCCAATTTTGTGCGTGAATGAAACAAGCGCGTCCGACACTGCTGGGCTCGTCCGTATCCCTTCGATCACTTCAGCAATTTTCATCAATGGAACAGGATTGAAGAAGTGGAATCCCACAAAGCGCTCGGGATGCGTACACACCTGCGCAATCTCGGTCACTGAAAGTGAAGAGGTGTTCGTCGCTAAAATGCAGCTTTCGTCGACAGTTGCCTCAAGCGCCTTGAAGATGCCTTGCTTGACGTCGATTCGCTCCACGACCGCTTCGATGACCAATTCGCAGCGGGCCATGTCCGACAGTTCTCCAACAGCCTTTAAACACGATTTGGCGTTAGCGACCTCGGCTTCTGACATCTTTCCTTTGCTTTCAAGTTTGTCGAACATGGCGCAAATCTGTCCGGTGGCGGCGAGCGTTGCCTCCGCATTCGCGTCATAAAGCAGTACTTCGACGCCAGCAGCAGCGGCAATCTGGGCAATACCTCGCCCCATTGCGCCTGCGCCAACGATCCCAATTGTTTGGATTCGATCTACGTTCTGGACTGGCATCGTGTGGACTCCTTCTCCTTTGCGGCTGATCAGATCAACGGCCATGGGCAACGTGAGCCGCGCCCGAAGTGACAAGTTCATTGATTTGGTCAGCATCAAAGCCAAGCTCAGCTAAGAGAGCGTTCGTCTCCCAGCCTTTCGGCTGACTCGGGGCCCCTGCACTTAGGTAACTGCCGTTGTACTTCACTGTTGACCTGATCCAGGCAGTCTTGCCCTCCGAGGGATGCAGTTCATGATTGATCAAACCAACGGCCTGAAGATGTGGATCTGTAGGCAGCGTTTCGAGGGTGTGACAAGGTTTGGCCGCAATATCTGCTGCCTTGAAATCCGCTAACCATTCGGAAGTGGTTTTTTGAAGCAAAGGCGCTCCACGTATTTCGAACCACTCGTGGACATATGCAGCGCGTCCCGCAACTGTCGCAAAACGCTTGTCAACAATCAGACCGGCTTTACCCACCGCTGCTAGAAAAGCTCTGACCTGAGAATCAGTATTCACGGTGAAAGAGATCCAGCCGTCAGCGGTTTGCACGGGTTTGTTATAAGGGCTTAAAAGACGCTGATCACCGCCTGGCCCAACCGGTGGATCAAAACTCTGCTGCGCAAGATGCTCTTGCAGTACGAACGCCGACATTGTCTCGAACATTGGGATTTCGAGACTTACACCCTCACCAGTCTGTCGACGCCCATAGAGTGCAGACATGATTGCGCCAGCGGCAATTTCGCCCACGACGTGATCGCAAATCAGCATCGGAACATAGCGAGGAACACCGTCTCTTGCGAGGCTGAGCCCTGTCATCCCGGTAGCTGCCTGTATAACGCTGTCATAGGTGGGCTCCCCTGCGTAGGGGCCATCCGAGCCATACCCTGTGATGAGGCAATAGATCTTGTCGGGATATCTTTGAAGGATGGTTTCCGAATCAATATTCAACTTTTTCAATGCTTGAGGACGCATGTTGGCGATTACCACATCAGCGTTTTTCACCAATGCGTCCATCACCTCGCGGGATCCCTCTGCCTTCAGATTCAGGCAGATATTGCGCTTGCCACGGTTCAGATGCAGATAGGTACCTGAGTGCTGCCCCGTGGGAGAAATGCCTCCCAGACCCCGCATCAGGTCTCCTTCAGGGCTTTCAACCTTGATGATCTCAGCCCCATATTGAGCAAGTCTGGACGAACAGGCTGGCCCGACAACAACGCTGGTTAAGTCGAGTACCCGAATACCATTGAGAGGCTTACTGGTCATTGACATGAACCTCCATCTCTGCGGCCAGCTTTCCGATGTCGTTGAACACCTTCACCATCAGAACCCCATCATGTTCATCGCGGGCAATGGTCAGGCGGCGGCCACTAAACAACGGTGCTAGATAGCGGAGCTTTAGCTTGCTCGGTATGACTCCGAGTTCTTTGTCCAGATATTCCGTAAGAAGGAGCGTGACGAGACCGCCATTGACCACCAGATCTGGAAAGCCTTCGACATTGCGCGCGTATTCACGATCCAGATGGATCTTGTGAGAGTTGAAACCCAGCGCGGAGTACTGAAATAGGAGAGTGTCATCAGGGGTCACGACCTTCTGATGCTCCAAAGAAATTGGCTCACCTGCGCCATTTTCCGTGGGTCGCTGTGCGGCTGGAGGCATTAGAAAAAACGTCTGAAGTTCTCTAACTGCGACTTCTAAGCTTCCTTGGGGGGTTAGCTCGTGCGCTGTCGTAACGATCGCTACTTCTCCGGATCGAGTGGCTTTGCGCTCGATTCCAGCGACGAAACTTTTGCGGCTGACATTGCTGCCAATCGGTATCGGTTTGTTGAAAGTCACCTCACGGCCTGACTGCAACAGCCGAGGCAAACCAAGATCTGGTAAGGCGACACCGAGCCCAGGAAAACCATCAGACCGAACACGGGATCGAGGTGTATCAGCTCCCAGCAAGATGAAGTGCCATCCCTGGGGTAATGCCATGCCCTCGCTGAACCCGTCCAGTGGGAGATCAAGCATCGACGCGACTCGCCGAACAGTGCTGAGAGAGCAAGTCTCCAGCCGAATCGAGACTTCTGCCAATTCCTCACGCATGGAGCTTCCTCCTAAACCATGTGCAAATCGAAGGATGCACAGGTGAAACTGTTATTGTGTATTCGAATCCTATCACGGGTTTTTCCGGATTGTCACCGAACACACAAATTAAAAATTTCACCAATGCACTTGCAATTTCATATGCACATCGTTTTATGATGGGCCGTCGGTTAGCCCGGCGCATTAGCAAGAATCTGTCGGGCTTTTTAATCGCCAATCGGCGCATCGAAGGCGTAGGCCCCAGGTATGAGCCCCTTATTTCCAATTACAATTCAAAGGATCAGCCATGAAATTCCATTTCCATCACATGAACCTCTGCTCTGAAAACGTCGGTCGCCTCTCTTCGTTTTACCGCTCCATTTTTGACCTCGACCGTATCGAGGACGAGGAGCACGTGCGCTGCAACACCGACACAGCGCATGGCTATAGCGCGGAAGTAGATTTCGTAACTGACGGAGCTGTTGAGTTTCACTTGGCGACCAAGGACATTGACCTCAGCTTCCGTATGAACCAAGCCATCAATCCTCTGCACAGCGGCCACTTTTGCTTTCGCACAGATGACATCGAGGGCTTCAAGAAGCGCCTCGAGGAGCTGAAAATTCCATATGCGGATTACGGGGTTTGGGCCATGGCAAACTGGTATCAGATCTTCTTGCAAGATCCGGATGGCAATATCATCGAAGTGCACCAGCCAATAGCTAAGTAACACCTCAGCGCTCAAGCACTAAAGGCCCGCCATGCCCATTTCTTCGGAGGAATCGGGGCATGGCGGGCTTTGCTGTTGAATGTATTCGAGCTTCATGGCGTAAGGACGCTGCATGAAGATGCCCCAATTACTGCGGGATAGATCAACTCAATCTGATATTGACCTTCAACATTCACGGCGACCGAGAAAGCGGGAATGGCATGAAACGGTTCGACCTGGTCACTTGAGCTTTCCTGCTTCACCCAACTCGATCAGCGTATCAATCAAACACCTCACCTTCGGTCTCAGATGCGCGGTCTTTGGCCACAGTGCATAGACGGTCAATGGCTCGGGTTCGAGCGCTTCGAGTACGCTGATCAACGCGCCTGTCTCAAGATGTTTGCTAACGACACATAGCGGCATTTGGCACAATCCTAGCCCAGCCATAGCAACGTCGATCATAGCCTGGCCGTCACCAATCTGATGGGTGGCTGGTGGTACGAAGCGTTTAACATCACCGTCTATCATCACTCGCCATCCCAGCGGCTGCCCCCGCCTATGGGTGACAATACAGGCATGATCGTTCACATCCGAGAGGGTCTGCGGCGTACCTCTGGCGCTCAAGTAAGTTGGCGCCGCACAAATGATCAGACGCTGCGAAGTCAGTGGGCGCGCAATCAGCCCCTGGTGATTGCCCGGGTCACCAAAACGAATCACGAGGTCAACGCCCTCTTCCACCGGATCAATCAGATGATCAGTGAACGTGAGCGTATAGGACAATCCTGGGAAGCGCTGACCTATATCCATCATTACCGGCAATATCAAATGTCGCCCCAGCGCGACAGGCATGTCGACCCGCAATTGTCCTGACGGCTCGTGCGCTTTGGACGTCAGGCAATTTTCCACATCCCGGATTTCATCTAACGCTCCGCTGCACGCCGCCAGATAAGCCTCACCATCCGCGGTCAGCGATAATTTGCGAGTAGTACGGTGAAAGAGCATGACCCCCAACCGTTGCTCCAAGCGAGCGATAGCTTTCCCAACTGCGGACTTGGAAACATCCAAGCGTTCAGCCGCTTCGGTAAAACTCACGGAGCGAGCGGTTGTAACGAAAGTGTGGATGCCGGCGAAATTATCACTTGATGACATGGGCGAAGCTCATTGAGGACTGAAAGGCGACAGTTTTGGGATCTAAAGCGTGTTTATCGGAAACTCGGTCTACTTTAGCATTGCCCGCCTTTCGTACCTATCCCCTCAGTTTCTAATTTGTTGAGCCCATGAAATTTATAAAAGATCGCCCAATTTCACTCGCTGTGGCGCTAACTGCCGTTGCCATCGGTTACCACCTTCTCGATATTCATACCGAAAACAAGGCCATGGCAAACGAAACCGTTGGTGTGTTGCGTCCGGAGGTGGACATCGCGTCCCCTGTTTTCGCGCATATCAACGAGTACCAAACCTATTCGGGCAAGCTTGAGGCTATCGATATCGTCAACGTGCGCCCTCTCGTATCAGGTAGCATCACCGGTGTTCATTTTAAAGATGGCGCTCATGTGAGGCGCGGTGATCCACTTTTCACCATCGACACCCGCTTGTACCAGGCTGCAGTAGACCAGGCCAAGGCTGACGTCGCTGGCGCTAGCGCACGAAATTCCTACGCTCAAATAGATGCGGCACGCGCCAAACGCTTGCTGATTCAGAACGCGATTGCCAAACGGGATCTGGACGCAGCACTGCAACTGGAGAAGACCACCTTTGCAGAGCTCAAGGCCGCCGAGGCCCGCCTAATGACCGCAAATGTGAATCTGGACTACTGCCATGTCGTCGCACCTGTGAGTGGCAAGGTTTCTCGCGCAGAATTAACTCTTGGCAATGTGGTGACCGCGGGCGCCAACTCTCCTGTGCTTACGCGTGTCGTCTCGATCTCCCCGATCTACGCGGCGTTTGAAGTTGACGAGCAAACCTACGTCCGTTTTCTTGGGCAACCTCACGATCAGCCGGTGAACGTGGCACTGGGACTTGCCAACGAAAACGTGTTCGGACGTCAAGGTGTGGTGGACTCGATTGACAACCAACTCAATGGTAAATCGGGCACGATCCGGGTGCGGGCTCGCTTCGACAATGCCAATGGTTTGCTGGTGCCGGGCATGTATGCCCACGTGAAGGTAAGTGCGGGTCAACAGCGTCAAGCTCTGTTGATCAACGAGGCCGCAGTCGGCACCGATCAGGATCGAAAATTCGTCATGGTCGTCGACATTGGAGGGCGCGTGCATTACCGCGAGGTCAAGCTGGGCGACCTCTACGATGGAATGCGTATCGTCGACAGCGGGCTTCAGGCTCAGGATCGAATTATCGTCAACGGGATGCAGCGTGTGCGTGCCGACGATGAGGTCATCCCGCGCGAAGTCGCTATGGATACCCGGCCCGGCATCTTGGCCGCGAAGCGTTAAATAACCTAGCTCTCTAACTCTATTTCGCCTCCCGATGCGCCATTCCAGCGCGTCGCCGCTCCCCTATTGCCGAAGAAAAACCATCGATGAAGTTCTCCCGTTTTTTCATTGATCGCCCCATCTTCGCGGCCGTATTGTCGGTCGTGATTCTGCTGATGGGCATCATTGCTGCGTTCAAGTTGCCAATTGCCGAGTACCCCGAAGTGGTGCCTCCGCAAGTACTCGTCCATGCCGAGTTTCCTGGCGCCAACCCCAAGGTAATCGCAGAGACTGTTGCTGCTCCCCTTGAAGAAAAAATCAACGGCGTTGAAAAAATGCTGTACATGCAGTCGCAGGCAAACAGCGACGGACAGATGACGACCACCGTCACTTTTCAGTTGGGCATGGATCCCAACCTCGCCCAACAGTTAGTGCAGAACCGTGTCTCCCAAGCATTGCCAAGGTTGCCCGAGGCCGTGCAGAAGCTGGGTGTTACCACGATCAAAGCATCAAGCACCATGACTTTGGCTGTTACGCTGTTCTCGCCTATCGACCTGTATGACGTCGACTACCTGCACAACTACGGACTGATTCATATCCGTGATCGACTGGCCCGGATTCAGGGTGTCGGTGATGTGCAACTCAAAGGCGGTGGTGATTACTCCATGCGCGTCTGGCTTGACCCGCGCAAGCTTGCGGAACGTCAAATGTCGGCAACCGACGTAGTGAGCGCGATACAGGCCCAAAACGCTCAAGTATCCGCAGGCATGGTGGGCGCAACGCCTAGTGCCCCTGATGTGAAGATGCAACTGGACATTAACGTCAAGGGGCGTCTTCAGACACCTGAAGAGTTCGAAGCTATTGTCGTCAAAACCAACGCCGACGGCGGCGTTACTTATCTACGCGATGTAGCGCGTGTGGCACTTGGTGCAGCGGATTACACCCAGAGCACGCACCTCAATACAAAGGTTTCGATGACGATCTGGGTCTTCCAGCAGCCTGGCGCGAACGCCCTTCAGATTGCCGATGATGTACGTCGTGAGATGCTGGATATCGGCAAGGATATGCCCAAGGGTGTGAGCTACGGGTTCAACTACGATCCGACCCGATTCGTGTCCGCGAGCATTGAAGCCGTCGTCCATACCTTGCTCGAGGCTATCGCTCTGGTTGTGCTGGTCGTCATTCTGTTCCTTCAGAACTGGCGCGCTTCGCTCATCCCGTTGCTGGCAGTACCGGTCGCCATCGTCGGCACCTTTTCACTGATGCTGGCGTTTGGTTTTTCAATCAACGCGTTGTCGTTGTTCGGTATGGTTCTCGCCATCGGTATCGTCGTCGACGATGCCATCGTGGTCGTAGAAAACGTCGAGCGAAATCTGGAACACGGGTTAAGTCCCAGAGAAGCGACGTATAAGGCAATGGATGAGGTCAGTGGCCCGATCATTGCCATCGGACTTACCCTCGTTGCTGTATTCGTGCCCTTAGCGTTCATGTCGGGTCTGACTGGTCAGTTCTATCAACAGTTCGCGATGACGATTGCAATCTCGACGATCATTTCGGCCTTCAACTCTCTAACGCTCTCGCCCGCGTTCTCCGCTCTGCTGTTGCGCAGTCCTCACGCGCCTAAAGACCGACTGACCCGAGGCATGGACTTCGTGTTCGGCCGTTTTTTCAAAGCGTTCAATCGGCTCTTTCAGCGCGGATCAGATGCCTATGGCAGCGGTGTAGCCCATACCCTGAAGCACAAGGGCGCAATGATGTTTTTGTATGCTTTGCTGCTCGGCCTGGCTGTCATGATGGGGAACATCGTACCGGGTGGATTTGTTCCTGCGCAGGATAAACAATATCTGATCGCCGTGGCTCAACTACCGAATGGCGCTACATTGGCGCGCTCGGACGAGGTCTCTCAGGAGATGGGGCGGGTGGCGCTTACGGAACCAGGAGTAGGTTTCACAGTTGCGCATGCGGGGCTTTCGATCAACGGCTTCACCTCATCGTCCAGCTCGGTAGTACTGTTTCTGCCTCTCACCGCTTTTGAAGAGCGTTACGGTAATGGCAACGACCTCAGTGCGGATACGATCGCAAAGTCGTTGAACCAAAAGTTTGCTCAGATCAAAGACGCCAAAATTTCGGTGTTCTCACCGCCTCCAGTGCTGGGGCTTGGCACACTGGGTGGCTTCAAGCTTCAACTGGAAGACCGTGGCGCGCTGGGCTATCAGGCATTGCATGATGCCACGGAGGCATTCATTGCAGCCGCGGCCAAGGCTCCTGAGCTGGGCCCGTTGTTCAGTAGCTACGACATCAACATTCCACAGCTGGACGTAGAAGTCGACAGGGTGAAAGCCCAGCAACTGGGTGTGCCCATTGATGAGGTCTTCAGCACTCTACAGATTTATCTGGGCTCCCTGTACGTCAATGACATCAACCGTTTCGGTCGGGTCTACCAGGTACGTGTACAGGCTGACGCCCATTACCGCGCATTCTCCCAGGACATTGGCCAGTTAAAAGCCCGCAGCCGTACCGGGGAAATGGTGCCATTAGATAGTCTTCTGCGTGTCAAGCCGACCTATGGCCCAGAAATGGTCGTACGTTACAACGGCTTTACCGCCGCAGATCTGAACGGTGGCCCGGCACCCGGTTATTCCAACAACCAGGCTCAGGCTGCCATCGAGCGCATCGCCAAAGAGACCCTGCCTGCAGGAATCAAGTTCGAATGGACTGACCTCGCCTATCAGCAACAATTGGCTGGTAACGCAGCGATGATGGTTTTCCCTATCTGCGTGTTGCTAGTGTTCCTGGTGCTCGCGGCTCAATACGAGAGCCTTACATTGCCGCTGGCAGTGATCATGATTGTACCCATGAGCCTGCTGTCTGCACTTTTGGGTGTATGGCTGACCCACGGCGATAACAACATCTTCACCCAGATAGGTCTCGTGGTGCTGGTGGGGCTATCGGCCAAGAACGCCATTTTGATTGTGGAGTTTGCCCGGGAGCTTGAGATGCAAGGACGAAGCATCGCGGATGCCGCCATTGAGGCCAGCCGTTTGCGTCTGCGACCAATTCTGATGACTTCAATGGCCTTCATTATGGGTGTCGTGCCAATGGTAGTCGCCACTGGCGCCGGCTCCGAGATGCGTCATGCCATCGGTGTCAGTGTATTTTTCGGGATGTTAGGAGTCACAATTTTCGCCTTGCTACTCACCCCGCTTTTCTATGTTTTGCTGCGTAAGCTATCCGGCGGTAAGCCGCTGCGCGCCGGACATCATCAGACTGCCGATATTGAGGCCTGACCGCACATGAACTTAAACATTCCCAAGTTTTGGGCGGGCATGTCGCTAAACACCTTAGCCCTGCTCTCACTGTCAGCTTGCCAATCAATGGCACCCGACTACACAGTTCCAACCGACACGTCAGCGGCACAGTTCAAAGAGCAAAACCTGACGCCTGAGCAAGGTTGGAAAACCGCACAGCCCGCCGACCAATTCCCGCGTGGTCAGTGGTGGGAAGTCTTTGGCGACACAACGCTTAACGACCTGGAAACGCGCGCTCTCAATGCAAACCAAGGCTTGAAAGAGGCCATGGCCAGGGTTCAGGAAGCACGGGCTTATCATCAAGGAGTAGAAGCTCGTCGCCTTCCAAGCATCGACACAGGCTTTGGCCCGTCGCGGGAACGAAGCTCACGCTCTTCGACCAATGATGCGCAACCGGCAACGACCTACTGGCGGGCGCAACTAAACGCCGGCTATGAGGCCGATCTGTTTGGCCGGGTCAGCGATGCAATCAAGGCTGCCGGTGCCGAATCTGAACAAAGCGCTGCGCTATACCAATCAGTGCTGCTGGCTCTTCAAGCGGATGTGGCAGTTAATTACTACCAACTACGCAGCCTTGATGCACAGATAAAGGTCTACGAAGACACACTCAAGCTACGTCGGAGTGCGCTTGCTTATGCCCGTAGTCGTGCGGAGAACGGACAGGACAGCCAACTGGATTTGATGCGCGCGCAAACTGAACTCTCCACCACCTTGGCTGATTCGTTAGCTTTAGCGCGAGCGCGGGCTGCGAGCGAGCACAGCTTGGCTGTGTTGCTGGGGCAGGCACCAGTGACGTTCAATTTCTCTGCAAACCCGATTCAACCGCTCAAGCTACAAATACCTGTCGGCGTGCCGTCGGCACTGCTGGAGCGCCGGCCAGACATCGCGGCAGCGGAGCGTGCAATGGCGGCAGCCAATGCTCGTATTGGAATCGCTAAGGCGGCATTTTTTCCTTCACTTACGATCACTGGAACGGCTGGTTTTGAGGGCAACACTCTTGGCGAGCTGTTTCAAGGCTCAAGCACGGCTTTCTTGCTTGGGCCACTCACGGGGACGATGCTGCATTTACCGATATTTGACGGAGGCAAGCGCAAGGCAGACCTCACAAACGCGCAAGCCGCCTACGAGGAACAGGTCGCCCACTATCGTCAAACTGTGCTCAATGCATTACGTGAAGTGGAGGACAACTTGGCAAGCGTTCGCCTACTGCAGCAGCAAACACAGGCGCAGATTTTAGCCACTGATTCCTCAAGGGGTGCCAGCCGTATTACCCAGGCGCAGTATCAGGAAGGCGCAAGGGACTACTTGAGCGTATTGGAGGCTGATCGCAGCACTTTGCAAGCTGAACGAAGTCTCGCCAGTCTGTATGGCGAACAGTCTATGGCCACCGTACGACTGATACGTGCGTTGGGCGGCGGCTGGGAGCATCCAGCCATCAGACCTATTACTCGTTAATCCCCGGGTTGCTGTTCCAGACATAGAGCGCGTCAGTATGCGCTCTATGCAGCGTCCGTCCGCAGGCAACAGTGACCTCTGCTGGATCGCGGTTTCAGCTCCCCTCCACAGCTGATTTTTTTGGGATAAAAAAAGACCCGCGCGTGGGCGGGCCAAAAAAATCACCAAAGGGTTGATGAATTGGAGATACACCAATAAGTGCGAGAACCGCGCCTTAGGTATTCATCGCCGCCACCATACCTGCATTTTGAGTTTCTACATCATTGATTTCATTGATAATTGGAATCAGAAATAGGACTTATCCCAGTAGTGCTTTCAATAGTATTTATCGTCCCGCTGCAACGGGTGGGAACACCTAAATACATAATCACCCCTGCCAATAACCCGGATTCAACTGTGGTTATCACGACGTTTGCAGCCTCCTGCCGTCACTAAAATCAAGAACACTGCTTTTGGGAGTATCCGATGCTCAACCCTAAACAAATCGCGATCGCGTGCGCGCTGATTTCGACAAGCACACCCTATGCGTTCGCCAGCGATCAATCTGAAGCTAAAGGATTCGTTGAAGACAGCGACCTGAATCTGTTGTTGCGGAACGCCTATTTCAATCGCGATTACAAAAACCACACCAATGATGCCAAGGTATGGGGCCAAGGGTTCATTGGTACATTTCAGTCTGGATTCACCCAAGGAACCGTCGGTGTGGGTGTCGACGTATATGGCTTGTTGGGTGTCAAGCTCGACAGCGGTCGCGGTCGCAATTACACGGCTTTTTTTGATGCTGACAGCGATGGCCATCCAGTCGATGACCTTTCGGAGGCCGGCGCAGCACTGAAACTTCGTGTCTCCAATACCGTGTTGCGCTATGGCAATCAGTTCCCGTCAATGCCGGTGCTAGCGTATGACGACTCGCGACTATTGCCTCAAGCCTTTACCGGCACGCTGGTCACCAGCAAGGAAATCGAAGGTTTGGAATTGAACGCCGGACGGTTCACCGCAGATAGCCCGATGGGCGACCCGGCACGCGATCCGAATCATCTGAAAAGTATCGACGTAATTGGTGCTACCTATAGCGTGACCGACGCCTTGAGTGTGGCGGCGTACCACTCCGACGTGAAAGACACCTACAAGAAGTATTACGGCAACCTGAACTATACGGTGCCGTTGTCCGATTCCCAGGCGCTGAACCTCGACTTCAATATCTACCGTACCGACTATGCCAACGGCTCTCAGGCGGCATTGGATTTTGGTGGCGACGGTGTCAACGACACGAACACCATCTGGAGCTTGGCGGCGAAATACAGCGTCGGCTTCCACTCCTTTATCGTCGCCCATCAGCGTAACAGTGGGGATGCAGGTTATGCCTACGACTATGGCGACGGAGGTAGCGCCATTTATGTCGCCAACTCCTACTACTCCGACTTCAACCTGAAAGACGAAGAGTCTTGGCAACTCAGCTACGAGCTGGATTTTGCAGGTTTCGGTGTGCCCGGGCTCACCTACAAAACCGCCTATGTGCGCGGTAGCAACATCGATGCAGGAGGTGAACAGGACGGTACAGAGCGTGAGTTCTTCAACCAGGTCAAATACGTGGTTCAGGAAGGTACACTCAAGGATCTGTCATTCAAATTGCGAAACTCGATCTACCGGGCAGACCGCGATGTCGGCCCTAATTTGAACGAAGTCAGGGCCATCATTGAATACCCTCTAAACATCCTTTGAACCAGTGCGTCGCGTCCAGCGGCGCACCTCGATGTCCATCGAGGTGCCGAGTTAAAGCTGAAACCAAGTTCGTATGGCCGGAGGACTTTTCAATGGATCTTAATATGGCACAAAAAATTCATTGTTTTCAGCCCGGATTTTGGTTTTTTTGACTAACTGCTGAGCGACGGATTTGCCTGATACATTGTTGTCAAATGATTAGTCTGATTTCTGCAACGAATTTTGAATTAAATTGGCAACTGGCAACATTGCAGGGCCTGTGAACAGTTTCACCATGTTCATTACATCCGAACCTACGCTACTCAAAATCCCATCCCATGCTTCACTTAGAGATATCAGCGCAAGCTCATACGCTTCAAGGCCTTCATCCGATAACTGGAATACAACCAATCGCCTGTCTGGGCGATCACGACGGCGCTGAACATACCCACACCTCTCGAGCTTCTCCATCACTAAAGATGCCTTGGTCGGCGCGATGTTCAAATACTTACTGCACATACTTGCGGAATTGATAGCGCCATTTGCTAAGCCATCAAGAGCCCGAAACTCCAAGTCGGTCATACTATGTCCAGATAAGACCTTCTCCAACCATTCCGCCATAGCTTTATTTACGCCTTCAAGGACATTGAATGCGGTGATAAAGTGCGTTCCCACTCAAACCTCCCAACAATTTTCCCTAGCTAGACTCAATAGCGAGCTTCGGGCTATCACAGATGAAAATGTGGTGTGTAATGATTTCAATCAACAAAAGCCTGAGAACTGTAACAGCCTGCTTGTAAATTGATCATACCTAAAATCAATACACACTATTCACGCTTTGAATGGTTGATACACTTCTAATTTGTTGACCAGAGATCACTTAAAGCCTATAAATACCGACAGTTTCTATTGCTGAATTGAGACCTGAGTATTCCGTACGAGCATCTATGACCACGAAGACTAATCAGACAAAACCTGTCAAAGCGCGCAGCCGATCCTCTATCGGTGCAGTGCGCAGTCCTCAGAGCACAGAGGCCATTCTTGAAGCTGCTGCAGCAATCCTTGAAGAGCGCGGCTATCAAGCATTCACAATGGATGCGCTGGTGGAGCGAGCTGGTTCCAGCAAACCTACTATCTACCGTTGGTGGAAGAGTAAGAGTGCACTGCTTAGAGATGTGTACGAGCGCACTGCCCTAACCTTTGTGACTCAACCAAACACCGGTGATTTGGAAAAGGATCTGATCGTTCACTTGCGTTCGCTTTGGCATTGGTGGCGTACATCAAGCGCAGGCGAGACATTGCGCAGCTTGATTACCGAAATCCAGCATGAGTCAACAGCTCTTGAGGAGTTCAGGAGAGAATTTCTTCCACGTCGCGAGCGTACGTTGCGAAAGATCTTTGCTCGAGCGGTAGAGTCGGGAGAAATCCACGAGGGCGTTGACGTCGACACCGCAGTCTCGATGCTCACCGGCATGTCCTGGCTTCACCTTGTCACAGCAGATCTTGAAAACCTAGACGACATCGATAACGCCGTTGGCATCATCGTGAATGGTTTAAGACCAAGATAAAGCACGACTTATAGCCGCTTCCGCGGCTTTTTTATGAGCTTAACGACACTCGTAGTGTTTATTAGCATCCCAAGCCGAAGCCCTCTCCCTTACTTATTTTCATCACATGCTTCAGAGAAATTTAATGAGAAGTTCACCGATTCAGGGCGTGAATGACAGACAGCCCATCACAACGCTTAGGAGGAGCGCATTGTTAGCAATTGCGCTTGTGATGCTCTCTGGATGCTCGTTCAGTGATCTGAAACCTCAGGCGGAGATGTTGCAGCCATCCGAGGTCAACGACACGCTAGCTAACAGTGGAATCAAGCTCTCCGAGGCTGCTTGGCCAACCGTCAATTGGTGGAGCAGTTTCAAAGATCCACAACTTGATACGTTGATAAACGAAGCCCTCAACAACAGTCCCACACTCCGAGCCGCCGCAGCGCGTGTCCACCAAGCAAGCGCGCTGGAAGCAATACAGGGCGCTCAGTTGCTACCTGATGTGAGTGCAGCCATGAGCGTCACTCGAGAACGGTTCAGCTCCAATGGCACGACGCCCGCACCGGCCAAAGGTACATGGCAAAACGTGCACCAAGGGACGTTGAATGTCGGTTACGAATTGGATTTTTGGGGTAAGAACCGGTCGTCAGTAGAGGCAGCAGTGGGTAGGCGGCGGGCATTGGAGGTCGATGAGCGCGCAGCCTCTCTCATACTCTCCTCCTCCATCGTACAAACTTATATCGGCTTACAAAATGTCTATGAACAGATCGACGTTGCCCAAGCCCTGCTCAATCAGCAAGAACAAATTGAAGATCTCACCAAAAAGCGTTTCGCCGCCGAGCTTGGTACTGAAATAGATATCAAACAGTCACAAGCATCGCTACCTGCCAGTAGAGCAAATATCGCAGCGCTCAAAGAGTCCATCGAACTCAATCAAAACAAACTCGCCTCGCTGTTGGGTAAAGGGCCTGACCGTGGACGCACGATCACACGACCGAAACTGCAGGCAAGTGACACCATTGTGATGCCGTCGAACATCCCAGCTGAACTGATTGGCCATCGCCCGGATGTGGTGGCTCAACGCTGGCGAGTCGAGGCCTCAGGCCATGAGATTGAAGTTGCTAAGGCACGTTTCTACCCGAATGTGAACCTGACTGCGTTCATAGGATTGCAGAGCCTGGCTTTCGATACGTTCAACGATCACAGCAGCCGTATTTTAGGAATCGCTCCGGCGATAAGTCTGCCTATTTTCGAAGGAGGCCGCTTGCGCGGCAACTTGGATGCGCAAGACGCGGCATACGATCTGGCTGTAGAAAACTACAACCAGACGGTTGTGGATGCTCTTCGAGATATAGCCGACCAATTGTCGTCGCTTCGCTGGTTGAAGGAGCGGATGGCTCAGCAGAACGAGGCCGTGGCAACTGCAGTTGCCGCAGCAGATCTTGTCAATAAGCGCTACGCCGCTGGCCTTGCGACCTATCTACAAGTACTGGCTACGCAGAATGCAACGCTTGCTGAAAAACGCCAACTGGTCGACTTGCAGTCCAGAGCGATTTCCTTACAAGCCAACCTCAGCAGGGCTTTGGGTGGTGGGTACCGCCCGGAAATGTCCGTAACCGCCATTACAAACTCTACCGTAGCTAATAAATCATGACTTCAAACACGCTCCCCTCCTCTGAAACCGCACCACGAACAGCGCGCTACTTGCCGCGATTTTTTTTGATTCTTGCCATCGCATTCATATTGGCTGCTCTGGGTGGCTGGTACCTGGTTAGGCTTGGAACAGAAACCACTGACGATGCCTACGTCGATGGCAATATCGTTCAGGTCACTTCACAGGTCAGCGGCACGGTGACAGTCATCAGTGTCGACAATACGGATCACGTTGATGCTAATTCACCTCTTGTCACACTGAATGCGGTAGACGCGGAGATCCAATATGAGCGCGCGAAATCCAACCTAGCGAGGGCTGTTCGCCTGGCGCGAACGCAGTATTACCAGGTGCAACAGCTGGAGGCTGAGGTCAACCAACGTCAGAACGATGTGCGCAAGGCTCAGGACGATGTCCGCCGCCGCAATCAGCTTGCCTCCAGTGGCGCAGTCTCTCGTGAAGAGATCAGCCATGCTGAAGAGGTTCTGAAGAATGCCGTCGCAAGCCTGGATGGAACTCGACATGCCTTGGCTGTTCGCCTTGCCATGGTAGACAACACAACGCTTCGCACCCACCCAGATGTTCTTGTTGCAGCAAGCAATCTACGTGACGCCTACATCTCAATGCACCGCACCCAGATCTACTCCCCCACCTCAGGCTTGGTGACCAAACGCAACGTTCAAGTTGGGCAGCGGATCAGCCCGGGCGTAGCACTGATGTCGGTCGTCCCCGTAGACCAAGTTTGGGTGAACGCTAACTTTAAAGAGTCGCAACTCCAAAATTTGCGTATTGGACAACCAGTCCACCTGAGTGCGGATGCGTACAGTCGCAATGTGGACTTCCACGGAACCATCGTTGGACTGGATGCTGGCACCGGCAGCGCCTTTTCGTTGATGCCAGCACAAAACGCAACAGGCAACTGGATCAAAGTCACGCAACGCGTGCCTGTTCGAATCGCTCTCAGACCAGATGAAGTAGCGCGAAACCCATTGCGTCTTGGCCTCTCAATGCGTGTCTCGGTGGACACCACTGATACCAGCGGGCCGGTGCTAAATACGCAGACGCCAAAGCAGGCAGCTTACAGCACCGATATCTTTGATAACGAGCTTAGAGACGCCAACGGTATCGTCGAAGCAGTGATCATTGCCAATTCGGACAGTGCTGGCTCCACACACGTTAAATTGTAAAGGTGGCCGACCATGTACAGAAAAAACGCCGCCCTGTTACTAACTGTTGCACTGCTCTGCGCCCTGGAGTATCTGCAGGCAGGCATGATCGCATTTGCCTCGGCGCCGATCCGAGGAGAAATCGACGCGAGTCCTGAAGAGTTCACGCTTGTCGCCGCGCTGTACGCGTGCATAGCCGTCGTGGTCATTTCCAAGCAACGCTGGCTGGTCGAGCGGTTAGGATGGCGTAACTTCATGCTGGGTTCTATCAGCATTTACGTACTGGGTGCATTCGTGTGTGGCGTGGGGAGCGACCTGAGTACCTTCACTGTCGGTCGCGTGATCATGGCATTGGGCGGTGCATCGTTCATGACATCCGCGCGTTTGATGGTCAATCTGCTTCCGGCCGGCCCGGGGCGTTTTGTCGGGGTCAAGGTGTTTGCCACCGGGCTTGCTGGTGGGACAGCTTCCGCCCCATTCATTTCATCACTGGTGGTGGTTGAAGATACGTGGCATGCCATTTTCTGGGTATTGGCCGGAGGTGCTGTTATCGCAGCTTTTCTGTGCACCCGTTTTCTACCCAATACCCTCGCTCCGGAAGATGAGAGGACGCCGTCGAGCCCAGCAAATATTCTGTTATTATCCGTTAGCAGTTTCTTCCTTCTCTACGTCCTGCAACGCTCTTACTATGACTTTTACAATGAGTCATTCATTCTCATCGCATTTGCTTTACTGGCTGCACTGGGCGTGTACACCTTCTTCCATGCCGAACACGGCAAACGAGCGCCGTTTCTCAAGGTTAAAGACCTTATGCAGCATCGTTACATGTTGGGGGTGGCCCTCTTCTGCTTCACGTACATACTGCTTGGGAGCAATAACTACATCCTGCCGTTTTTTCTGCAGACGGGGTTGGGGTACTCGTGGGACACAATCGGTACTTTTCAGGCCTTTGGACTGGTGGGTGCACTGATAACATGGGGCATCATGGCCGCCGTCATTCCAAAATTCCCCGCTCCGAAGAAATTCTTTGTAGCTGGGTTTGCAGCACTGATCGGCTTCGGCTGGTTGTTCTCATCTCTCTCGCCCAGCGCCAACATGTGGTCAAACATCCTCCCAGCACTCGTCCTCAACGGCTGCTTTGTGATGCTGGTGCTTGCAACCGCCGCCATGCAGACATTTCGTGACGTGACCCATAACGACACCCTGTTCGCACACGCCTACCAGATTAAAAGCATGATGGGACAAATTGCGATGGCAATGGGTACGACAATCGCCACCCTCTTTCTGCAATGGCGCACTACCACCCAGTACAACAATTTGAACGGGCATTTCAGTTCTGCTGATCCACTTTACTTGGAACAAATTCAAGATTTAACACATGCCTTGGCTCCCCAGGTCGGTGAAAGCCACGCAGGTCAAATGGCTGTTTCGATGCTCGCACAAAACCTGCATCAGCAATCGACCCTGGTCGCGAGCATGGAGTATTTTTGGGCAGTAATTGCTGTCGCAAGCCTGGCGTTGGTCGTTTCGATGACACAAAAGGCGTTCAAATAGACCAAAAAAATCGGGACGGTAGGCATGGTGAGATAAATAAACCTCATCATGCCTACCTGGTTATCCAGACTTTTTCCTTCGAGCAGCGCCAAAAAATCACAAAAAAAATGCATTTGGCAGTGCGAAAATAAAGGTAGCCATAAGCCTGATATGAGCGCTGCCAAGTGCCTATTTGAATCAGAGAGGGGTCGTGAATTTAATCCAGAAGGCCTCTCCTTCGGGGCGGTTGCGGACATCGCTTTCCTTTTGCCACTTGGCGGTTACAAACCAACCGGCTTGGTTAGCATATTTAATCGACGGGCCAATCGCGACGGCGCGCCCTTTTCTGTCCTCCAGCTCTTGCCCGTCCTGATTATCATTTGTGGTTTGGTGATACACGTAGCCACCGACTCCTACCACCCAACCATTACCCAGCCCCCACCCAAAAGAGTAGTCAGCATGTAATTCCTGACCTGAACGATAATCCGTGGCTGGGTTACGAGCGTTGAAGTCATACATCACTTTAAGGTCACCGTTGAGACCCGAAGGATCAACGTATGTAAACGCCGCTATCGGCTCGATCGCCCAGTAGTTACGACCAAGGTTCGCCAGATCGTCGCGATCGTATTTCCCCGTAGGTGCGAACACATCAAACGCATATATGGCGTGAAATTTATCGCTGTAGTGATAGCCCAGCGCCGGGCCAAAAATAATATCTCCCACCCCCGTCTTTCGCTGGTGCTCATCAGCAACATCTACCCTGAGATCAATCAGTGGGACGTTCATATGGAAAGCTAACGCACCGCTGAGCAGTTTCTGTTCGGTAACCCAGATTAGCCTGGGAGCGATCACATCCGCACTCAGATGAAAGTCATCAATTGCTTGCTTTCCTCGATTGTCAAGAAGCCGGTCAGCGCGATAACTCTCTGCAAAGACCTGCCCATAGATGCCGGGTGGCGGCATAGCGCCGGTCATGTAGTTCTCCGCACCCATTGGATACGACGAACCTCCACCCTCAGTGGCCTGCACGACAGGTAAGGCAGCGGTCAATGCCGCCCCGACGATCACGCGTTGGGCATTCCTAAAAAAATCAGCTGAAACATCGGCTTTTTTATTATTCATTTTCTCGACCATGAGTTATTTGACTGCGCATGCCAACTCGACTTCGTTTAGTTAGAGCGAAGCGCACGAATTTTTAGGGGAATTTTGAATTGAGTTGCGGAAGTAATTGGTTACGTTCAAAGCAGTCCTGAGCAGGACAGGTGATTTGCGCGAATAGTTCGGTTCTGTTGTCTTTGTTATAGAACCGGGGTACCGCACTGTGGTACCCCAATAATGACGAGCCGTAAGCAGTGTTATGAGAAAACTGCCGCTGGAGGATCAATCGATCGTGCGCATTTAAATCATAAGATTTGATTGAGCACTCGGCTGAACTTCAGAAAGGATAAGGCTGGTCGGATGGCTCTACAGTGACCCATTTGACCTCGGTGAACTCATCGATTACAGCACTGCCATCGAACCGGCCGTAACCACTGTTTTTCATGCCACCATAAGGAGCTTGAGGTTCGTTCTGAACTGTCGCACCGTTGATGTGAACGCAGCCAGCATCCAGTCGACTGGCGAGTTCGAGTGCGCGACTGACATCACGACTGAAAATCGAGGAAGACAGACCGTAGGCGGTATCGTTAGCGACCTGCAGAGCCTGTTCTGCTCCTCTTACCCGAACGACTGTTGTCACCGGCCCAAAGGTCTCTTCGTCATAGATCTCCATCGAAGATGTCACCTTATCGACCAGCGTGGCACTCATGAGGGCGCTCGTGCCCAAGCCGCCGGCTACTATTTCTGCGCCCTTGCCTACAGCATCGTCCAACATCTGGTTGATCCGCTGAAGCGATCCTTGGGAAATCATTGGCCCGATGACGCATGAAGGTGAAGCCGAAGGTTGACCTGATTCCAGCCCACGCACTCGCTCAGCGAACTTCTCAACGAACGCATCAGCAACAGCTTCGTCGACAACGAACCGTTCTGTCGACATGCATATTTGCCCCTGATAGAGAAAGGCGCCGAAGACTGCGGCGTTTACAGCACCATCCAGATCCGCATCATCAAGCACTACAAACGGTGCCTTGCCACCCAATTCCAGCAAGCATCGCTTGAGATGCTTAGCACTTGTTTGGGCAATCATTCGGCCAACTTTGGTTGATCCGGTGAAATTGACCCGGCGAACCGTATCGTGGGCAATCAGTGCGTCGGTTACGGCTGCGGCATCCCCAGGCGCCGAGATGATGAAGTTGAGCACACCTGGTGGAAAGCCAGCCTCATAGAAAGCTTCAGCGAGCAGCTGGTGAGTGCGAGGACTGTTTTCTGAGCCTTTGAATATAACGGTGTTGCCACATGCCAATGGATATGCGATCGCACGAGCACCAAGGATGACTGGCCCATTCCAGGGCACGATGCTCAGCACTGTGCCGATTGGTTGTCTCAGTGTCATCGACAGGGTGTTGGGTTTATCAGTTGGAATGGTTTCACCCTTGATTTGGGTGGTGAGCGCTGCTGCTTCTCGCAGGAGATTGGCTGAGGCCCCGACGTTAAACTGCGCCCATAGTTGCGAGGCTCCAATTTCCTCTGCCATGACGCTGCAGAATTCTTCCATCTTACTCATCAGGACATCAGCGGCGGCCAAGAGCAGACGTCGGCGCTCAGTTGGGCCTACCTTCGACCAAGATTTGAAAGCCTGCTGAGATGAGTCGGCAGCGCGAACGGCATCCTCGACGGAACAAGCTGCGCCCACCGTGATAACTCGGGAGTTGATCGGATCGACTCGGTTGTAGGTCTTACCGTCAAGAGCATCTTGTTTGACGTTATCGATTACCAGTTGAACATTCATCTGTCGTACCTTGATTGAATCGAAAGAGTTGTCAGGCTTGATCTGCCGAAGTCGGCATGCGCAAGATCGGCTTGATCGTCACGCCCCGTTCGCTGTCCGCCATAGCTTCATTGACTTGGTCGAAGGAATAGAAACGGCAGAGCTTGTCGAATGGAAAACGCCCCTGCATGTACAGGTCAACGAGAGTCGGGATAAACGCATTGGCGACGACGTCACCCTGGACGATGCCCATGATCCGCTTACCAGGAATCATCACGTCGTTTATGTTGAACGCGACCTCTGTCCCGACCTTGGTTGCACCAACGATGCCGCACGTGCCAAGCGTGGTCACTGCATCAATTGCTTGTCGAAGTACTTCAGCGCGACCAGAACATTCAAGGCTGTAATTGACGCCGCCACCGGTGATTTCGTGAATACGTTTGACCGGGTCTTCTTCACGGCTATTGATCACATGCGTCGCCCCCAGCTCAAGCGCCAACTCCAAACGACTAGGTGTGACATCCACCGCAATGATCGTAGTAGCGCCGGCAACCTTCGCGGCCATGACCGAGGCTAGACCCACTGCTCCGGCTCCAAAAGCCGCAAAACTGGCGCCTGCCTCAACCTTTAAAGCTTTAAGGACAGAGCCCGCACCAGTCTGTATGCCGCATCCCAACGGGCCTAGTAATTCGAGCGGCGCGTCCTTTGAAACCTTTACTACGTTGCGCTCGTTAGCGACTGCATAAGTTGAAAACGACGACTGGCCGAAAAAATGATCGTGAATCGGTGAGGCATCATCGCAACTGCAGGTAGAGGTACTGCCATCAATACGTCCGCCACCGAAGTTCAGCGGATGCATGTGGGAGCAATGTGCGGGATGCCCAGTTTCGCAAGGCAGACATAAGCCGCACGACATATAGGTCATCACTACGTGATCACCTGGGGCAACAGTTGTAACTGCATAACCTACCGACTCAACTATTCCAGCACCTTCATGCCCGAGGATGATGGGCAGTGGTGTTGGAAAAAGCTGATCGCGCACTACCATGTCGGTATGGCAGACACCCGTTGCTACAATCCTTACTCGAACTTCAGTGGGTCTTGGAGCTCCGAGCTTTGCACTCTCGATTTTCAGTTTTGCACCAGTCTGGCGTAAAACAGCTACCTTCACATCGATGGCTTCAACGTCGCTTTGGGACATGTTTGTCTCCTCTTAAGACCAGATTTCCGATACTCGATTTCGGTTCGAATTTCCTATCAGGCCTCTTGCAGAGCTCGTGGCCGCTTGCTGCGTTGCTCTGACTGTGGATTAGCAGCTGGACGCATTTCGAAATTGAACTCCATCTCTGCGAAGCGCCCTGCTACACCTCGCGCTTGGGACTGCTGCGCATCGTCGATGAAATGAACCTCACCCACCAATCCCTCACGGGTTGCGTACGCAAAGTCATCCCATAGATACGCATCATTGGAAAGGTTAATCTGGGTGGTCAGATGATCGAAACCAGGCGCGGAAATGAAAAAGTGGATGTGGGCAGGTCTTTGACCGTGACGACCCAGTAGGTCGAGACACTCTTGTGTCGGGCCCGACGGGTCACAGCCGTAACCTGAGGGCACGATGCTCTGTGCTTGATATCGACCGTTCGCATCGGTCACGATTCGGCGGCGAAGGTTGTACTCTGACTGAGTTTTGTCGAAGTGGGAGTAATTGCCTTTTGTGTCCGCCTGCCAAAGATCAACAAGGGCTCCGGCGATCGGTTTTCCGTCCAGACCGATAACACGCCCACTGAGAAACAATGTTGTAGCCTGGCCGTTCTCAGAGCCATCATCCATGCGAGCAAATCCCTCGCTCAAAGGCGCTCCGGCTACATACAACGGCCCTTCGATAGTGCGAGGAGTGCCGCCAACCCTGCCGACACTTTCTTCTTTAGCATCGTGCAGTAGGTCAAGAAAGTGCTCTACTCCTAATCCTGCAACCAGAAGTCCCGCTTCGTTCTTCGCCCCCAAACGATTGAGGTATTCAACGCCGGCCCAGAATTCGTCGTCGCTGATTTCCAGCTCTTCAATGAGCTTCACGCTTTCTTGGAGGATACGCAGCACTATCTGTTTGTGCCGCGCGCTGCCATGGGTGTTGCCGAGACCTGACGCATCGCGAAGGAAGGATTGAATATCACTGGCATGGGAAATGGTTACGGTCATCATTGGGCCTTTTCTTATAGGATTGAAGTCATTCGTTTCGGACGTGCTTGATCAGCTGACCTTTCTTTGTGCTGCTTCTGTCCAGCCAAGTTGGGCGCGTGACGCCTCCAGATCGGCTTGCATGTCGTGATTCCAAAGCCAGTCGAAACGGCTAGCTAGCGTGCTGGAAAGTAAGGGTTCGTTTGCAGCTACTTCAGGGTCGCGCAATTCATACAGCTCGCCCGCCTCCCAAGAGGTACGTTGGACTCGACAGGCTCGAGGTCTACGAATAGCGTCATATACGCTGAGAATTTTGCTGGCTTCGGTTTCACAAGCACGAGGGTCGCCCAATAGGCGTGCAAGCAACCATGCATCTTCCAGGCCCTGACCTGCACCTGCACCTTGGTGAGGAAGCATCGCGTGAGCGGCATCCCCGATCAGTGCGACGCGGCCGTGGACATAACCAGGTAACTCAGCAAGATCGTGCAATGCCCATAAGGTCGGAGCCGGGATGCATTCAAGAAGAATCCGCGCGGCGTCCCCCCAATCTGAGAATGCATCGAGCATCTCTGCCTGGGTTGTAGGTTTTACCCACGGCGCGTCTGCGGGCCAGGTTGGATTGGGCTTGCTGCGATCAGAAACGAATGCAACTACGTTGATCAGCCTCCCCTGCTTAACGGGAAAAGTCAGAATATGGGTATCAAGCCCCAGGTACATTTGAGGTACGTTGACCAGATGCTCATCAACACCTTGTGCACGATAGGCAGCGCGCAGTTTTTCGCTATCAATCATGCCTCGGTAAGCGCTGGTGCCACTGAAGCGAGGGGCCACAAGCGGCGCGCCAATACCCTTTAGAACGTGGTCACGAATAGATGATTTAATGCCGTCAGCAGCAATGAGCACATCACACTCGTGATGCGTGCCGTCTGTAAACGTGACTTTTGTGCGTTGTCCCAGTTGTTCGACGCTGACAGCTCGTTTATTAAACTGAGCAATGCCGGCGGGCAGCTGTTGCGCAAGGACATCCAGGAAGTCAGCTCGGTGTACCGACGACTGACCTACACCTTCGGCAATGCTTGACCCAAGATAGCCAGCATCTTCACCGCGTCGCCATTCGAACCAAATATCTTGCCAAGGCTCCTGCGTACGGTCAGCGATCTGATGATATGCAGGGCCGATTCCAAGCCCCTCAATAGCACGGACAGCGTTGGCTCCAAAGGAAACACCAGCACCCACCTCTCCGAATGCAGGAGCAGATTCAAATAGCTGCACACTCAGGTGGCTGTGACGACACAGATCCAGTGCCAACGCCACACCGGCAATTCCTCCACCGACAATACCGACTTGCAAAGCAGATTTCAGACTGTTCATGGGACAAAACCTTATGTTGTTTTTGTGTATGCCCCAATAATGGGATGATGCCCACTATTGATAAATAGCCCAGACCCAATAGACTGTATCACCAGTCTGAATACAGGCGGCAACCTTAGCCTCAACGAGAAAGCAGTCATGCATTTACGAGAAATTGACCTCAATTTGCTGGTGGTCTTTCATCAATTGCTCATCGACGGCAGTGTCTCCCAAGCGGCCGATAACTTAGGGCTAACGCAGCCTGCAGTGAGCAACGCACTAAAGCGTCTTCGCACAACGCTTAAAGACGATCTTTTTGTGCGAACAAGTAATGGAATGGAGCCGACGCCGTATGCAGAGCAGCTCGCTGATCCGGTGTCTCAAGCGATTGGAACGCTTGTCGGAGCACTAAATAGAAGCGACGATTTTGATCCCGCAACCAGCCACAGACGCTTCATGGTTGCAATGACCGATATCGGCGAAATCTATTTCATGCCCCGCCTGATAGCCGCTTTGCTTGAGCAAGCGCCCGGTATATCGGTAGTAACAATCCGCAATCATGCCGGCCTTTCACAAAGCTTGGCTGAAGGAGAGATCGACTTGGCGGTCGGGCTTTTGCCTGGTCTGCAAGCAGGCTTTTATCAGCGACGCCTGTTCCACCATCGTTATGTCTGCTTGTGCCGCAAAGATCACCCCCTGACTTTGCAACCGATGAGCCTGGAAAGTTTTTGTGAGTACGGGCACGTCAGGATTGCCGCAGCTAATACTGGGCATGGTGAGATAGATGCATATATGCAGCGAGCAGGATTGAATCGAGACATCAAGCTAGAGGTGCCGCACTTTGTCGCTGTGGGCTACATTCTTCAAAACACTGATCTGATCGCGACGGTGCCAGAACGTTTCGCAGCCAGTTGCGCTGCCCCCTTCGGTCTAACCACAATGCCTGTGCCAATTCCACTGCCGGAAATCGCCATCAATCTGTTCTGGCATGCGAGATATAACCGCGACCCAGCAAACAAGTGGTTTCGACAGTTGATGTTCGATCTCTTTAGCGACTGACAAATGGAGATGCGGCGAATGCTAATCGCCGCCTCACCGCTCCTATTCTTGAGGGCGTTTCAATACGAGTCAGCAAGAACGGTTGTACCCCGTACAGCAGCTACGCCGCCAATGCCATGACGGCATGCGTTATTTGTTTTGAGTTTTTTCCACGCCGGCGCCAAATGCCGTCGTGGCGAAGTCCAAAAAGGTACGCAGTTTTGGCGTAATTCGACGATCAGGTGCATACAGCACATGCAGTGCACGACTTGGAACCGGATAATCTGGTAACAGTGGCACTAATGTACCTTGCTGCAGTGATTCAAAGACGAGTTCAATCGGTTGGAGCATGACACCCAGCCCTGCCACTGCCGCGCAAAGCAATGGCTCTCCATGATCAGCCATGTATCGGCCGCTGACAGGAACAGCAACCCTGCCCTCTGGCCCGTCGAACGTCCAATGCGTACGCAATTCAGTATGCGAGAAACCCAAACATTCATGATTCTGAAGATCCCATGGAGTTCTGAGCGCGGGTTTGTTTTTCAGGTAGGAAGGTGCGGCGCACAATATGAGCCTATAGGGTGCCAGCGGGCGAGCTATCAAGCCGCTGTCGGAGAGCTGTCCCACCCTAAATACTACGTCGAATCCCTCGTCGATAAGGTCAACAGCTCGATTCGCTAATGTCAGCTCAACGCTGATCATCGGATTCGCTTGCATGAACTCAGGAAGTCGAGGCGCCAATGACTGCATCCCGAAACTGACAGGGGCATTAATTCTTAAGCGCCCACTCGGCAGGGATTGGGTTTCAGCAGCCAGGTTTTCAGCCGTTTCCACCTCTGTCAGTATGACTTTACAGCGCTCGTAAAACTCCCGCCCGAAATCAGTCAGACTCTGGCGCCGCGTGGTTCTGTTTAGCAGCCGTACACCCAGACGCTGCTCCAAATGATTTACATGCTTGCCGATTAGTTGAGCAGACATCTGCATGGCGTCGCCCGCAGCACTGAACGAACCCATTTCGACCGCTTTCACGAACGCCGCCATACTGCTCAGTCGATCCATTAACTATGTTCCGTTTCGAATGTAGCGTCATTTTGAGTATTTATCTCATGGCGTTTCAACTCTTATCTTTCATCAATAAACTCCACACCTGCAGGTGCTTTGTCTTGGATTACCCACTGAACGACCAAACGCTCCTTACCTTGCTTGGCGAGGACTTCTACTTCCCACACGAAATCATCGGTCAGGCCTGCAAGGTTTCTGATTTTGATGGGCTTAAAGTGAGCAGCTTTTCCACCAGTGACAATGTCAACCTCTGCTATTGGGAGGCCGGTGCCGGCAGACCACTGATTTTCATCCCAGGCTGGTCGGCAAATGGCGCCATGTATTTTCATCTGATGCACATCTTGAGCAAGCACTATCACGTGTACGTTCTTGATGTTCGCAATCAGGGACTGTCGCAGCGGGTGAAATTTGGTAACCGGATTTCACGCTACGCCCAAGATGTAAAGGAGCTAGCTGATCATCTTGAGCTGGACGAAGCGGATTATTGTGGTTGGTCTATGGGGGCATCCGTAATGTGGGCCTTTATCGACCTGTTCGGAACGACAGGCATTCGTACGCTAAGCATCATTGACCAAGCTCCATCGATTTACTGCCATGCGGACTGGACAGAGCAGGAACGGCTTGAGTCAGGGGCGTTTACGACATCGCCAGAGAGAATGATTGCTTCATACGTCAATATGTCCCCGACAAACACGCTGATTTCTGCCAGCAGAGTCGTAGAGCGCGCAATGGCTCTGGATTCCCCCTACTTCCATAACGTGATAAGCCTCGTTCAGTCGGTGGTCGAGGATGACATGGCATTTACAGGCTTGGTTCTTTTTGATCACGCGACCAATGATTGGCGAGACGTCATCCAATCAAAAATAGACGTGCCAACAGCTATTTTTACTGGGGATTACAGTGATTGGCTAGAAAGTCAACACTGGATGAATGCAGTAATCAATGATTCGGTGCTGCATGTCTACTCCAAGGCCGATCAGGGTGACCACTTTCTGGCGTTCAAAAATCCCCTGAAGTTTGCCTCCGATCTACACGCTTTCCTCGAGCGGACTTGAGACTCGGCACGTTGGCGCTCTGCTTTCTCAGACGGCTGATACTCACTTTCGATCAACCGGCTTTTTTATCTGGAAGGTGCTCATCATTCCTCCCATTTTGGCTGAGCAAAATGTTCCGCTAGGAAATTGATGAGCACCCGCACCTTAGGGGCAAGATGTTTTCGGGTTGGGTATACAGCATAGATACCTAGTTCGACCGACTGATACTCAGTCAGAATTTCTACCAGATCCCCGCGGCGAAGATCTTCGGCCACCATGAAGCTTGGCTGTAAAGAGATACCTCCGCCCGCTATTGCTATGCTGCGGCAGGTATCGCCATTGTTGCAGCGCAATACCGAGCGAGTGATGACACTTTCGTTGCCATTCGGCCCTTTGAATTGCCACTCGTTCCTACTAGCAAAGTTCGTGTACGCGATAACTCCGTGGGCTGTTAGATCGGCGAGTGCGGTCAACGGCTCGTACTTATCGAGATAGGACGGCGCTGCACATAGGCACATTCGAGTACTCGCCAGGCGACGCCCAATTAGGGAGGAGTTCTCCAGTCGTGCGATGCGTACTGCAGCGTCAAACCCCTCCTCTACAAGATCCACGATCCGGTCATTCAAGCTGATATCCAACTCCACCTTAGGATAAGCCTTCATGAAGTCTGACCAGACGGGGGCAAGGTGCAATACACCGAAGCTCACTGGGGCGTTGACGCGAAGCACCCCGCTAGGTTCTGGCGCGGCAGAAGAAACAGATTCTTCAGCTGCATCCATCATTACCAATACTTCGCGGGCTTGGTCATAGAACTGACGCCCTTCCTCCGTTAGGGACAACCGTCGCGTTGTACGGTGCAGTAGGCGCACGCCGAGCCGATCTTCCAAACCGCTCACGTATCTGGAGATGGCCGCTTTCGACATCTCCAGTGAATCTGCCGCGCCGATAAAACTTCCCCTGTCCACGACGGTGCAAAACACCTGCATTTCAAGTGCTCGATCCATAACTGTCTCACTTAAAGGAACTATATGTTTCATTAGGCCTTATTTATCTCATTTTTGACACCTATAGAATGAGCCCATCAAGGTAACTCAACCGAATGAGGTAGCTATGAAAATCACAGTAATTGGTACCGGCAATATGGGTTCGGGTTTTGCCAAACAACTTTCGGCTGCTGGCCACAGTGTTCGCGTCACCGGTCGCGACATCCTCAAAGCAGAAGCTTTGGCCGACCAGTATCCAAATGTCAGCGCACACGGAGCGGCTGAAGCGCTTGCAGACAGCGAGGTTGTTGTCATTGCTACCGGTTACGTAGATGCCGTGCCTGCGCTGCAAAGCCTAGGAGATCTGGGCGGCAAGATAGTGATCGATATCACCAACCCGCTCAGCGCTGACTACATGTCCTTGACGATGGGCCATGACACCAGTGCTGCGGAAGAAATCGCTAAGGCGTTGCCGCAGGTTCACATTGTCAAAGCGTTCAACACCTTGTTTGCACAGGTTCTGGTAGATGGCCCGAAATTCGAGAATGAACAACGTGGAAGCGTTTTTGTAGCCGCAGACAACGAGCGCGCCAAACAGACTGCGGTATCACTCGCACAGAGTATGGGCTGGAACACCGTAGATGCTGGCGGATTGGTCAATGCGCGCTACCTCGAGCCATTGGCTGGTCTAAATATCTATCTCGGGTATGGCGCAGGTTTGGGCACGTCTATAGCCCCCGTCTGGCTGAACAAGTAATTTTCATCGGAGCATTCACCATGGCCACCTCATTCCCACTGTTGTTCGTATCACATGGTGCTCCAATGTTCGCAATAGAGCCCGGCTTGGCTGGTCAGCGGCTGGCCGAGCTCGGTCGCGAACTGCCGAAACCTGATGCCATCGTCATCCTGTCTCCACACTGGATGACGCGCGGCGAAGTCAGCGTGACAGCGAGCACCGCGCCTAAAACTATTCACGATTTTGGAGGCTTTCCCGAGGCGCTGTACAAATTGCAGTATCCAGCACCGGGCGCACCTGTACTGGCAGAACATATCGTCAATATGCTGCAGACGGCTGGCTGGAAGTCTCGGCTCGACCCTAATAGAGGTCTTGATCATGGCGCTTGGGTACCGCTTTTGTATCTGGCACCCACTGCGGACATCCCGGTTGTTCAGGTATCGATGCCTTCGACTCTCGATACGCGTCAAGCCTGGAAGCTGGGGGAAGCGCTGAAGCCTTTGCGCGACATGAATGTCCTCATAGTGGCTTCGGGAAGCCTTACACATAACTTGTATGAGTTCCGAGGTAATGCCACCCATGGGGCAGAATACGTAAAGAATTTCGCTTCCTGGACGGCCCAAGCACTCAAGGCTGGGAACATAGAACATCTGTTGGATTACCAGCAGCACGCGCCGTCAGCTGAACGAGCCCATCCGACCGATGAGCATTTTTTACCTCTTTTCATTGCTCTAGGTGCAGCCGGCGCAGCTTACAAAACGCGCGTGCTTGATGGCGGCGTGACCTATGGCGTGCTAGCAATGGACAGTTACCTTTTTACCTCGGCAGATAGTCGTGGGCTAGAGAACGATCAACCCATCCAAGGTGTTGCTTAACATGTTGAACCAAAATAGTTTTTCTGATCCGGCACGGGAGCCAGAGTCAGGCATTTTCTTCCGAAAAGCTTGCAGTTCCTCAAGTCCAAAAGCCCGCTTGTTACTGCTGCACGGGGTAGGTTCTAACGAAGCCAATCTGGCGTCTTTGGCTGCATCGCTGCCTGACGACTTGGAAGTTTTTTTGCTGCGTGGCCCTTTGCAGGTTGGCCCTCAGGGATTCGCCTGGTACCAAGTCAACTTCACCAGCAACGGCCCATCGTTCAATCAGGATCAAGCCGAGTCGAGTAGACAACAATTGATTCGTTTCATCGAGGCGCTGCCGAAGCTACCTACGGTGATCGCTGGCTTCAGTCAGGGCGGAATTATGAGCTCAAGTGTCGGCGTAACCGAGCCAGAATTGGTATATGGGTTCGCACTCTTGAGCGGACGGATGCTGCGTGAGATCGACTCCCGAATCGCTGCACCAGAACGCCTGAAATCAGTATCCGCATTCATTGCCCACGGTCAGAAGGACAATGTTTTGCCGATCGACTGGGCACATGAGGCAGACGCCTGGCTGAAGCGTATTGGAGTCGCCCACGAAACGCACTTTTACAACATGGCCCACGAAATCATAGCGGAAGAGTTGGCTGACTTTTCGCGCTGGCTAACCAAAACGCTGTCACTTTCTAACTAAACAAAAAGGAAATCTCGCAATGATTGATTCACGTACCGCGCCTTATGCTGCATTTGCTATGCGACTGGCGCTAGGCATTATGTTCTTGGCTCACGGTCTGACTAAGCTGTTTGTGTTCACCCCTGCAGGCACTGCCGGCTTTTTCGAGTCTATTGGGTTTCCTGGCTTCCTCGCCTACCCTGTCATTGCGTTCGAAGTCGTCGGCGGTCTGTTTTTAGTTTTTGGGGTCTACGCCCGCTGGATTGCAGCTATCGCAGTTGTTCAATTGTTCGTCGCTTCGACAGTGCACTTCGGCAACGGCTGGAGCTTCACTAATGCAAACGGCGGATGGGAATATCCAATCTTCCTTTGCGTAACCGCGCTGGTTGTTGCATTGCTGGGTGATGGAGCGTTCGCAGCAAAGTCCTCGGTAAAGGCTTAAAGCTGAAGCCCCAAAAATGCCGAAGCCTGGTGCGTTATCCAGGCTTCGGCACTTTGCATAAACGGTCATCTTGAGGATCTGCGCCTCTTCGTCCCTGTTGATCCCGACTGCCAATTTGAAACCTCTCATAATGCCAATGCGTTGGATGGCTTCGGGTACACCGACGCCGATGTAAAACTACATTTCGTACGACACGAAGCCTACTCAAACCGCCGCCTCAGATGCTCGCCTCCCCCCTCGGCTTGTCGGCTAGCGAAAAAAAAAGCCTGGCCACTCGTTCTGCATGCCTCGGTCACCGAATACGACGATCTCGGCGGCGGCCTGTTCCGGACGATCAGATTTGCCCATTGCCCTCGCCCAACATTGCATCCATAGGAGCTGCGGTCACCGGGAGTTTGTATACATCGGTCGATGAGTGCCGCCGGATCTGTCATGCGAACTTTGGAACATGCATCTCTGCAACACCGACAGTTCAAGCCACTACCCTTTCCATTGAAAGCTAGCGACCGCAGATTCCTTCAATACCTCAGCATGAATATTCAATACCCACGCCCGGGTACGCTCCATGATCGAACCTCAAAACAAGAATAAAGACTGAGGAGATAGGCATGACATCCCCCAAAATTCCCAATCTGGTCACCTCTGACGGCCCCAGCGCAGCGCTATTCCAGCCGGGTCGGATTGGCAGCATGCAATTGCGAAATCGCTTCGTACAGGCGCCGATTTTTACCCAGTTCGCCAGCACCTTTGGCGAGGTTGACGATAAGCTGATCGAGTACCATCGGGCCCGCGCCCGTGGCGGAGTTGGACTTATCATTACCGAGAACACTTCTATCGATTGGGAGGTGGGACGCACGGTCGGGCATCCAATCCGAATTGACCACGACAGGTTCATTGGTGGTCTGAGCAATCTGACTGATGCTGTCCATGGCGAAGGCGCGAAAATCGCCGTGCAGTTGCACCATACCGGCCGCCAGAACTCCCAAGGCAATACGGAACGAAACGAGCCGCCGCTCGCGCCGACGGCAGGTATCACCAGCGCTTTTGGCACCCCGCCACGAGCGATCGAGGAACATGAAATCCCGGGGTTGATCGACAAATACGTTCAAGGTGCCCGACGTGCAGTGGCCGCCGGTTTTGATGCGGTAGAACTACACGGTGCTCACGGCTATTTGCTAGGCCAATTCCTCTCCCCATATACCAACAAACGTACCGACCAATGGGGCGGATCGCTGGAGAATCGTGCCCGCTTCGCCCTCGAAGTGGTGCGTGGAGTTCGAAAGCAAATCGGCCCAGATTTTCCTCTCTTGTACCGCCTTAGCGTTACCGAGCCTTACGAAGGCGGACTTTCATTGGAGGATGGTTTGGCATTCTGCGAGATGCTTGAGCCATACGTCGACGCACTGGATGTGAGTGCGGGGAACTACGACACGGCAATGATATTGCTACCGATGGGGGCACCTGGATCATTGGTTAACTACGCCAAAGCAGTCAAAAAACGGGTGTCCATCCCTGTCATCGGTGTTGGGAGACTCACCTGGCTCTTTGAAGAGATGGCTGAAGCGGTATCTAACGGTGAGCTCGACTTTGTTGCTTTGGGTCGCTCGGGACTTGCCGATCCCGACACGGTTGCAAAAACCCGCCGCGGAGAACCGCAAAGTGTTCGCCGTTGTCTCGCCGTCAATGAGTGTATATCGCGTTGGATGTTCAACGGTAAGGGTACTCAGTGCGTGATAAATCCCGCCCTTGGTCAAGAACGCCGGGCAGAGCAGGCTCGCCGACTCGCCTCTAGAAAGCATCGTGTCCTGGTGGTTGGCGCAGGGCCTTCCGGATGCGAAGCCGCGGTACTGGCCGCAGAACGAGGACACACTGTACTATTGATTGAGCGTCACGACCGCATTGGTGGTCAGCTCCATGCTTGGGCCGCCGCGAGCCCTCTTCACATGGAAGTGACGAACATGATCAGGTTCTACGAGAGTGAGCTTGAGCGAGTGGGGGTTTCCGTCCAACTCAATACCGAAGTAGATGAAATCGACCTGACCTCGTGGGATACCGTCCTCCTCGCCACTGGCACTGTACCCCAGGAGCAGGGCCTAGACGTAGTAGACATGCTGGCTAATCAACAGCTTCCCGAAGCGGCCGAGATCACCGTTTTCGGTGAAACTGAGAGCGCAATGTTCGCTGCCCTTTGGCTAGCTGAAAACGGAAAAAAAGTGAGCCTAGTCTCCCCAGCGCAGGATGTTGGTGTCGACACAAATGACATGCAACGTGGACACCTAACCGAGCTGCTGAAAGCTCAAGGTGTATCGATGAAGACATCTGGTGTTCAACCCGTTGACGGAACAATCGTGATGGCGACGACCCGAATTGCCTCTACCGTCAAATCAGAGCTTGTAAATGATCATAGTGTTCAAAGCATCGGCACCAGAGCCCATGGAGGGCGGATGTATGAAGCCACTCAGTCCGGTTTCTGGGCTGCATCCAAAATCGGAGAAGCACTATGAATGTACGCGCGATCGAACACGTTGGTATCACCGTTCCCGACATGGAGCAAGCTACCCGATTTTTCGTAGAGGCCTTTGGGGCTGAGAAGCTCTACGACATGCTTGATGAGCCTTTGGGAGGCCCAGAAGTCGAAGCGGGCCTTGGTATTGCGCCAGGTGCTGTGATCAACGTAATTCGCATGCTTAGGCTCGGTAATGGCCCCAACCTTGAACTGTTCACTTATTCTGGTGTAAAGCAGGCGCAGCCCGTCGTACCTAGCGACTTTGGTATCCAGCACATTTGCATCTATGTTGACGACATTGATGCCGCGGCTGATCGTCTGGAGAAAGCTGGAGGCATTCTGCTTAGTCGACCAGGTGTCCTACCGGGCGGGGATGCCGGAAACGGAAACCGATATGTGTACACCCGGACGCCTTGGGGGAGCACGATTGAACTGGTGACCTACCCCTCGGCGCAGGCCTATGAGCGCAAAACAGACTTACGTCGGTGGCGCCCCCAACCAACTGGGCCTGAGGACTTCAAAACCCAAGGTGAGTAAGGGCGTATAGATGTTCACGCAACGGCTTGCCAGCCGATCGGTAGGATTTCCTCCGATCGATGGCGAGCCGGTTTTGCGTGTGAGCATTAAGAATGTGATAATTTCATGTGGCGTGATAACGAAATATCGTTAGCACCAGATGCTTTCAATTGCTGCAAAAAACTCCACTACAAATACAAAGAAGGGAGTTGTGATGAGCGCCAACCTTTTAACGCCAGAAAATATGCTGGACGTAATTCCTGGAAAAGTCACGATAAGCGGAACCGTAGACACGGCGCCCAGTGGTGGCATGTCGCTCCGAGGGTATCGCTTTGACAAAACTGAAGTCAGCATCCCTTGCATGCGGGATTACGAGTTGGTGAGATGGAAAACAGGGACATCCAACCTTGGTTTTCATGATGGCGAGAAATGGCAGAAGTGGTCGGTCGGAAGCGACGATGTAACCATCTTGACGCGTGGTGAATCTTCAAGATGGTACTGGATGAACGACATCGAGGTCAGTCACATATATATATCGCAGGAAATGATGGGGAAAGTTGCTAACGAAGTTTTTCAGAAGGATATTGAGGGCGTTTTTGTAGATCATTTCCCCATTGTCAATGACGCGAAACTCTCCAAACTCTTGGCTGCTTACGAGATGGAGTGCCTGAGTGAAGAGCCAGGCAGTAGCATCTTTACACAGACACTCGAAATCCAGATATGCATCCATTTGATTCGGCAGTATGTGCGATGCGATATCAAAGACAGTGATCAGGTGTCTCGCTTATCAAGGTTGAAGCAAAGCCAGCTTCAGGATTATATTGATACACACCTCTCCTGCCCTATTTCAGTCAAAGACATGGCGATGATCGTCGATCTTAGCCCTTCATATTTTGTTCGTGTATTTGGCTCGGCGTTTGGAGTTTCGCCACACCAGTATGTCCAAGCGCGCCGTCTAAAAAAAGCTGAACAGCTCCTTTCGACATTGCGCGATGTCCCATTGAAAGCTGTCGCAATGGACTGCGGATTTTCGGATCAAAGTCACATGACAAGGTTGTTTCAAGAAAAGTTAGCTATGACGCCAAAGCAGTATCGGGAAAAAAACACATCAAAGCTGTTTAGTTATTCGACCGTGCAGTAAAAGATGGGGAAAAGAGCCCTCCATGACCCTTCTTCTCGCTCCATACACAAGAAATAGGGCCGACCGGCCCTTGCCTCTAGGATGAGCACGCTCTGCAAGCTTCACACACTACTGCCAGTGTTCACAGAGTTTTACCAGCTCATCTACGACATACCTAATTTTAGGCCGTAAATGAGAAACCTTCGGCCAAACGGCATGCACCTCGACTTGCTCGGGCTCATATGATTCCAGCACCTCGACCAGCCGCCCGGCCTCAATATCCTCCCTGAAGAGACAGCGTGGCATCTGGCATAAGCCTACACCCGCAACTGCAGCCAGAATCATTGCCTCGCCGTCTCCTATCTGATGGCTTGTGGGCGGCGCATAACGCACGCTTTTAGCGCCCCGTTTAACTCGCCAGGACAACGGCTGCCCCCGCCTGTAACCAACGATACAGTGATGGTCTTTCAATTCGTCCAGCGTTTCTGGCGTGCCGAATCGAGCGAGATAGGCTGGCGCTGCACAGATGGCCCAGTTTTGCCGTGCCAATCGGCGCGCAACTAACCCACTGGTGTCTTTAAGCTCTCCAAAGCGCACCAACAAGTCAATGCCCTCTTCTATTGGATCTACCAGGTTATCGGAAAACGTGATGTTGAGCTGCAAAGCGGGATATTTATTGGCGATTTCAAATAGTAATGGGGCGACAACTCGACGACCGAATGCCACTGGCATATCCACCCTCAAGCGGCCCGACGGTTCTCGACTGCCAGGGCCTAACCCGCTTTCTGCTGTTCCAATATCGTCAAGAGCTGAGGAGCAGGCCTCGTAATAAGCGTCTCCGTCAGCCGTCAACGAAATCCGGCGCGTCGTCCGATGGAAAAGCTGAGCCCCCAATCGCTCCTCTAGGCGAGCAATAGATTTTCCTACCGCTGATTTGGAAACACCGAGTCGATCAGCCGCTTCGGTAAAAGTGCTTGAACGGGCCGCCACTACAAATGTGATGACGCCTTGCAAAGAGTCGGCGGGAATCATTCTCGAAAATCTCAAGTAGATATAATGTCTACCCAGATTATAGTTTTAGTTCGTTTATCACCACATGAATCTACATTAGCATTCGCATATCGGTTGGAGCTTGCGGGGGTACGAAGCCGTCCCCCTCCTCATTAGGTGCCTCCGGCCGCCGATGAAGACAGTCACGCGCCAAGGTACTCCTACGCCGAAAATCATTCATTCAGAGGATTACATCATGCCCGTTGTACGCGTTAGCTGGTTCGAAGGTAAAGAGCACGCTCAAAAGGCCACTGTTGCGGCAGAGATCACTGAGAGCATCGTCAAAAACACCGGCACACCCGCCGAATACATCTACGTCATTTTTGACGATGTCGCGCCCTCGGATTGGGCAGGTGCTGGCAAATTGTTCGGTGAAGCTCCAGAAAAAGCCTAAATGTGACACCAAAACGAGTGCATCGGCGTTGCTAGCGATGCACCCTCTCAATGGGCTCAACAATGCCCTCGATGGATTACGCATCTATGCACCAGTTCATATCCTGTCTCTTCACCCTGGCCGTTAAACCTGAAGAATTTCAGGAATTCAAAGCACTGATCTCGAAAATCGTCGCAGCGACTAGAGAAGAACCAGGCACTCTAGTTTATGAGTACAGCGTCAATGAGGACGCCAACACCGTCCACATTCTTGAGCGCTATAACGCAGACGCTGTTGTAAGCCATGTCGATTTAACGTTTGCACCGTTCGGAGAGCGCTTTCTCCAGCTTTGTCAAGTTACCGGCCTGGTCGTATACGGCACACCAGATGCAGAAATTCGCAAGCGACTCGACCCGTTTGGCGCAGTTTATATGACACCTTTCGACGGCTTCAGTCGTTAACTGCATCGCTACGTACTTAGAGATAAACATGTCCACTATTATTGAAATCATCAAATCGCGTATTTCTGCTAACAACTACGACTCCGAGCGCACATTGAGCGACCAGGAGATTTCAAATCTGACCGACCTCGCGACTCACGCACCTTCGGCATTCAATCTTCAGAACTGGCGTTTCATCGCAGTGCGTAGCTCCGAAGCCAAAGCACGGCTGTTGCCGCTTGCTTATAGCCAGCAGAAAGTGATGGATGCCGCAGTGACGTTCATTGTCTGCGGGACACTGAACCCGCATGAGTCGCTGCCGTCTTCGTTGAAGCCAACACTGGACAAAGGGATTATTGATGAGGCGATTTACGACATGTGGGTTGGTGCAGCGAACGGGATGTACAAGGACAATCCTCAATTGCAGCGAGACGAAGCTATCCGTTCCGGCTCTTTGGCCGCTATGACATTGATGCTGGCGGCAAAAGGTCAAGGTTTGGCCTCAACGCCCATGATAGGTTTTGACGCTGCAGCCGTATCTGAAGCATTCAATCTGGCTGCGAGTGAAGTACCAGTAATGCTTGTCACCGTAGGCTATCCAGGGACAGCTAACTGGCCTCAAAAACCACGCAAAGCCGTCCATGACGTTCTCGAGCTTGTTTGAGTGCAAACACACTGGTCAAGCCTACGGATTTGTTCACTAGCCGTCACGGCAGCTTAGTTGCAGGTTGTCGTGGCCTATTGCAGTTCATTGGCGTGCCAGTCGGGATCATTGCATCAGATTGATCATGCGGTTCGCGCCCGCCTCTCCTCGCGATGTACCTTGGCAAATCAGCAGTGCGATACGCCTTGCCGCTCTGATACATGCCCTGGCGGAGTTCAGCACCGAGTCTGGGAGTACCTTCCATACCAATTACGTGCTTTATTCGGTATCAAAGCATGATGCGGGGATTGCCTAGGGTCTGCTGGCATCTTTCAGACAGCTTGGCGACTTCATAGGCGTGACAGTTTTCGGCACGATGCTAGCCAGCTCCGATGCTGCGATCTTCACTGATGGTATGTCTAGGTTGATATTGCTGTCGGCTGGCGGTGCTGCATCGGTTTGAATATCTACGTCGCTCGCAAATCGCCGAAGACTGATAGCTAGAAGCGGTCGCCGCTAAGCCAGACCGCCTCTACCGTTTTGGATTCGAATGCATCGATCATTCAAGAAAGATTGTCGGGTCGGTTAGACAATATCATCCACTACACCACCGTCGACCCGGAGCGCCGCGCCTGTTGTTGCAGAGGCTTGAGGCGAACATACGTAGACGATCATATTGGCCACCTCATCGACGGTGGCTGCACGCTGGATAATCGAGCTGGGTCGATGCTCCATCACGAAATCCTTGACGACTGACTCCAATGCTTTGCCCGTGCGCGCCACCTCTTCCTGCATCATCTGCGCAACGCCATCGGACAGCGTTGGCCCGGGCAATACACTGTTTACCGTCACGCCACTGCCCGCTACTCGCTTGGCCAGACCGCGCGCCAATGCCAGTTGTGCCGTTTTGGAAACGCCGTAATGAATCATGTCGGCAGGTATGTTTCGTGCCGACTCAGACGCGATAAATACTACGCGCCCCCAGCCTTTTTCAACCATGGAAGGAAGCAGAGCGCGGCTCAGCCGTACGCCTGACATAACGTTGGTTTGCCAATAGTCATCCCAAACGTCATCGCTGGTGTCGAAAAAATCTTGAGGGCCGTAGATACCTGCGTTATTGACCAAGATGTCCACGGACTTCACTTCGCTCAGAACAGTCTCAACTCCCCCTTTTGTGCTTAGGTCTGCTGCTACGCCACTGACCATCGCTTCAGGCACTTCAGTTAATAACCGCAAAAGGGCCGCCTTCACCGATTCTTCGCTGCGACCATTGATGACAACATGAGCACCCGCCTGCGCCAGTCCTTTCGCGGTGGCAAAGCCGATTCCACCAGTAGACGCAGTCACAAGAGCTCGCTTTGTATCCAGCTGAATGTTCATTCATTTCTCCATCGAAAGAAGGGTATTCATCACCACTTCTTGTAGGCGCCCTTAGCATAAGCAAGGACAAACATGAACTCTAATCAACTGACAGTTTCGGATAAATGCCTGGTTTGGCGCATGACTTACAACAGGTCGTTTCGAAAGCTCGACCCAGTCGAAAGCCGAGCGGTTCAACTAGAGGCGCAGTTTGATCGACGGCTGCAAGCGTGGGTCATACATACGATCCCTTTCCAGGCATTTTGATACCGTAATGGTTCACTCGTCGGTACAGGGTCGCACGAGAGATTCCCAGCTCCTGAGCCGCCAACAAAGGCTTCCATCGATTGCGTACCAAAGCGTCGAATAAAATCTGTCGCTCAGGGTCACCACTAGAGGTCTCCTGAGCAAGAGAAGGGATGGCTACTCCTGGTAATTCAGGTAGATCAGCTGCCCCTATGAGCGTCTCATCGGCGATAGCACAGGCATACTTCAAAACATGATGGAGCTGGCGTACGTTTCCGGGCCAATCGTAGTTGAGCAGCATTTCTAGCGCTGCATCGCTAAGACTGTAATTAACCCCTGCATGCTCCGACTCTTCATCCAGTAATTTGGTAATAATGGACAGCTTATCGCTCCTTTCGCGCAATGGAGGAAGGTCGAACCGCGCTCCATTCAAACGAAAGTAAAGGTCTTCGCGAAACGTACCGGCAGCCACCAATTTTGAAAGGTCACGATGGCTTGCGCAGACGATTTGAATGTCTACAGACTCCCTGCGCGCCGAGCCTAGCGGCGCAATCTCGCCTTCGCTCAGGACTCTTAGTAATCGAGTCTGCAGTGAAAGTGGCATGTCGCCAATTTCATCAAGGAACACTGTCCCACCGTCAGCCTGCTGCAGCAGACCACGTACTCCCTTGCTAGACGCTCCAGTGAACGCTCCCGCGCTGTATCCGAAGAGTTCACTTTCTATCAAGCCCTCAGGTATAGCGGCGCAATTGATGGCCACAAAGGGTTTGTCTCTTCGAACACCTGCATCGTGTAATTGGCGGGCAAAATAGTCCTTCCCGACTCCAGTTTCACCTTGGATGAGTACTGGAAGTCCTCGATCCTTAACCCGAACAGCTCGGCTCAGCGCATGGGCTAAGCGCTGATCGATATCCTGGCGGTTTGGCACACTCACAGTCATTGGACGGCGAGGTGCTTTCAATCGCACATATAGGTCGAGGAAAGGGATGTGGTGCAAGCTATCGTCGGTCGATGAGGGGAGCCGTACCGATGGAAAGGCTTCCGATATAGTTTGGGGAAGCTTTCCATGTCGTCGAACAAGGAGTCGTTTAGCCGCTGGGTTGAGTGCTCGAAGCACACCATCACTGTCCCAGGCAAAAAGAAACTCGGGCTGGCTGTCTACATACCCGACAAGAGCATGCGCTCTCAGAACCCAAAGATCCTGAGTGCTGTACATGAAAAATGCGTTTTCAATTTCTTTGGCACTTTGGATCACCATCTGACGGATCAGATGCTGGCTGCGGCGGTCATCCGGTGTGCCCATCGCTGAAACATCAATCACTGCTATCAGCTCGCCGGTGGGTGAAAAAATGGGTGCCGCCGAGCAGGTGATGCCAATGAATGCTGCTCGAAAGTGCTCATTCTTGTGAACAGTCACTGGTTCCTGATTTATCAGTACAGAGCACACTCCGGTGGTGCCCTCCTCACTTTCCGACCAACATGTACCAAGATCCATGCCCGAGCGCCGATATTCCCCTCGAATGCTGGACTCCACACGCATGTCGATGGTGCATCCCTGTGTGTCGGTCAACATTACGCAATAGTCGGCATCGCTGACACGGCCATGGAGCCTCGACATTTCATCGCCCGCAATCAGCAAAAACTCGTCCACTTGTTGGCGCTGCTGAGTTAACTGGAATGACTCAAGGATGCGTGGCCCCTGCAATGATCCAGGATCCAGATGATAGTTCTGCATCGATCGTCGCCATGAGTCAACGATGACGAAGGGTACGGGCAAGCTGGGCGCCCGATCGGCAGTACGCAAAACTCGACTCACATGGTCGACATGAGCCTTTGAGTAGCTAGAGGGCATGAAGGCCTCCGCGGGTAAATTATAATTTTTGTGTGGTCTCATTAAAAGCTGATACTGGTGCTGCGACAAGCCTTATCCATTCTGGCCATAGTGCTGAGACATAACATCTCAAGTTTCGCAGAGCCTCTCAGACTCCTATGAACATTATGTCTCCATACGGAAGTTATGAAAGAGCCAGTGCGCCACTAAAAAACTATACAAAACAATATGTTAAGCATTAACCAAAAACTTGGCATCCGCCTTGCTCTCTTCATCTCAGCGTCCCACACAAGGTGAACGCATCTCAAACAACAAGAAGAGGCAACACATGAGCCATACGACTTCTCTCGATTTTTCTCTGGCCGGTAAAATCGCTTTGGTGACTGGGGCCGGTCGTGGCATCGGCCAAGGCATTGCATTGAGCTTGGCTAACGCTGGTGCTGATGTTGCGGTAGCTGACTATGACATCGGCATTGCAGAAGAAGCCGCGGCCAAAATTCAAGCGCTTGGGCGCCGTGCTATCTCGTTGCAGGTCGATGTGGCCAATCCTGAAAGCGTGACTGAGATGATGTCTCAGGTTAAGGCGCAACTGGGACGTCTGGATGTGGCGGTTAACAATGCTGGGGTTGTCAGTATCGGCAGCGTCGCGGAGTTGGCCGTACGCGACTGGGATCGCATCATGAATATCAACGCCCGCGGTGTTTTCCTATGCTGCCAGGCGGAGGTGCGCCTGATGCTTGAGCAACAGGCCGGCCGCATCATTAACATTGCCTCAATCGCTGGCAAAGTCGGGTTCCCTGATCTCGCCCACTACAGCGCCTCAAAGTTCGCCGTCATCGGCTTCACCAATGCGTTCGCCAAAGAGGTTGCTCGCAACGGTATCACGGTCAATGCCCTGTGCCCCGGCGTGGTCGGCACAGGCATGTGGCGGGGTGAACAGGGTTTGTCCGCGCGGTGGAGCAATCCTGGTGAGACCGAAGAGCAATCTTGGGAACGTCACCAGTCAACCCTGCTTCCGCAGGGAGAAGCTCAGACAGTTGAAGACATGGGGCAGCTGGCGGTTTACCTCGCGTGTGCGCCTCACGTAACCGGGCAGGCCATCGCTGTAGATGGCGGTTTCTCTCTGTAGAGCAACCCCACGCAGAGTGCAGATGATGGTTGCAACCATCATCTGCTAAAGCACCCAAACACCTCTTTCGTAAAACGCATTTTTCTCGTCCTTCAATCGAGATAAAGGGCATCTGCTTGCCTGAATTTCCTGCCAGCTCGTTTAGAGCACCAGGAATCGAGGCAACCTATCAGGAGACAATAATGACAACTTCCGTTCTCGCAAAACGCTCCCTTGGAAGCGATACCATCCACTACGATGCGATCATCATCGGTGCAGGTTTCGGCGGGATATATATGCTGAAAAAGCTGCGTGATGAATTGGGTCTAAAAGTGCGAGCTTTCGATAAGGCCGCCGGCGTGGGGGGGACATGGTATTGGAATCGTTACCCAGGTGCGCTCTCGGATAGCGAGTCATTTGTCTACTGTTTCTCATGGGATCGCGAACTGTGCCAGGAGTGGAATATCACCACTCGCTACCTTACCCAGCCGCAGATTCTCTCGTACATGAACCATGTCGTCGACCGACATGATTTGGGCAAAGACATCCAGCTCGAGACTGCTATTTCCTCGGCAGAATTTGATGAGGAAACCAGCCGTTGGCTGGTAAGTACCGACGACGGCCATCACTACAGCGCCAAGTACCTCGTAACTGCGCTTGGCCTGCTTTCGGCCACTAACATCCCTAAAATTAAAGGCCTCGACCAGTTCCAAGGAAAGAAGTATCACACCGCAAACTGGCCAGAAGATGCCGCTCTTGAAGGCAAGCGTGTAGGGGTTATCGGCACGGGCTCCACAGGCTGCCAAGTGATTACCGCAATCGCGCCCACAGTCGGGCACCTCACTGTTTTTCAGCGATCGGCACAGTACACCGTGCCTGTTGGAAATGGCCCGCTGAGCCGTGAGGCGATCGATGGCGTCAAACGTAATTACGATGCTATCTGGAAGCAGGTCAGAGATTCGCGCTTGGCCATGGGCTTTGAAGAAAGCGCCTTGCCAACCATGAGCGTTTCTGCCGAAGAGCGTGAGAAAATCTTCCAGAGCGCTTGGGACATCGGTGGCGGGTTCCGCTTCATGTTTGAGACATTCGGCGATATTGCTGTCGACGAACAAGCCAACATTGCAGCTCAAGACTTCGTTCGCTCCAAAATCGCGGAGATCGTCAAGGATCCCGAAACAGCGCGCAAGCTCCAGCCACGCGAGCTCTATGCAAAGCGTCCCCTGTGTGACAGCGGTTACTATGCAACCTTCAATCGTGAAAACGTCTCGCTGGTGGATGTCAAAGCCAATCCCATTGATGAGATTACCAGCAAAGGCATTCGTACCGCTGATGGTGTTGAGCATGAGCTAGATGTGCTGATTTTTGCCACGGGCTTCGATGCCGTCGACGGCAACTACAAGCGTATCGACATCCGTGGCCGTGACGGCCAAAGCATTAAGGATCATTGGAAAGACGGCCCATCTAGTTATCTGGCGGTGGCCACTTCCAACTTCCCGAACATGTTCATGATTCTCGGCCCAAATGGCCCTTTCACCAATCTTCCTCCAACCATCGAAACGGAAGTGGAGTGGGTTTCAGATCTGATCGGATTCATGGAAGAAAACGAGCTGGAGTGCGTAGAGCCAGTCGAGGGCAAGGAACAGGAATGGAGCGAGATCTGCAGCGAGATCGCCAACCAGACGTTGTTCGCCAAGACCGACTCCTGGATTTTCGGAGCGAACATTCCGGGTAAACCCAACTCCGTTTATTTCTACATGGGTGGGCTCGGGGCCTTCAGGGAAATCCTAGACTCCGTGAAGCGTGAAGACTATCGCGGCTTCAAATTCAAACCCGTTAAAGCATCTAACCAATACGCACAGCAAGGCCGTCACTGACCATCAAAGGTAATCAGGTACTGGCCTGCATGGTCAGTACGCTGATCCGATAGGTTTTTGTGCCTGTAGAAAATTGGAGATTAAGTAGTGGAACTCAAAAATCCGGAACTGTTTCGGGAGCACGCTTACATCGATGGTGAATGGTGTCATGCGGACAGTGGCAACAGCATCACCGTCGTTAACCCATCCACCAGCGCCATCATCGGACAGGTTCCTAAAATGGGCCGCGTTGAAACGCGTCGCGCTGTCGAGGCGGCTGAACGCGCGCTGCCTGCATGGCGTGAACTTTCGGCGAAGGAGCGCTCTGCAAAGCTGCGTCGGTGGTATGAACTGATCATCGAAAACCAGCTCGATTTAGCTCGGATAATGACGCTTGAACAAGGAAAACCTCTGACTGAAGCTCAAGGCGAGATTGTTTTCGGTGCTTCGTATATCGAGTGGTATGCGGAAGAAGCCAAGCGTATCTACGGCGACATCATTCCGGGGCAGACCGATCGCCGACTGATGGTTCTTAAGCAACCGATTGGCGTTTGCGCAGCAATCACTCCGTGGAACTTCCCGTCCGCGATGATCACCCGCAAAGCTGGCCCAGCACTTGCCGCTGGCTGCACAATGGTAATCAAGCCGGCCTCTCAAACCCCCTTCTCGGCGCTTGCACTGGTGGCACTCGCTGAGCGCGCAGGCATACCTCGTGGTGTCTTGTCCGTAGTTACCGGGGCTGCCGCTGAGATCGCGGAAGAACTGACAAGTAATTCTGCTGTACGCAAGATTTCGTTCACCGGCTCGACGGAAATTGGTCGTGAGCTTATGGCCAAGTGTGCGTACGACATTAAGAAGGTGTCACTTGAACTCGGAGGCAATGCCCCTTTTATCGTGTTTGAAGATGCCGACCTGGATGCCGCGGTACAGGGGGCTATCGCTTCCAAGTTCCGCAACGCGGGCCAAACGTGCGTTTGCACCAACCGACTGTATGTCCATGACTCGGTTTACGAGGCTTTCGTTGGAAAACTCGCTGCCGCAGTGAATGACTTGAAAATCGGCGACGGTTTCGGCGACGGCGTTGTACTTGGCCCGATGATCGACGGCAACGCAGTCGCGAAGGTGCAGGAGCACATCGACGATGCGCTAGAAAAAGGTGCTCGCGTCGTAACAGGGGGAGGCTCGCATCAGCTGGGCGGAAACTTCTTCAAACCTACTGTTCTGGTAGATGTCCCGGACAGCGCACGAGTTTCGAAAGAGGAAACTTTCGGCCCTCTGGCGCCAGTGTTCCGCTTCTTCGAAGACGCTGATGTCATCCGTCGAGCAAATGATACGGAATTCGGCCTCGCAGCCTACTTCTATTCATCGAGTCTAAGTCGCGCCTTCCGTGTGGGTGAGGACTTGGAGTACGGAATAGTTGGCGTCAACACCGGAATCATCAGCTCCGAAGCAGCTCCCTTTGGAGGTATCAAAGCATCCGGTATCGGCCGCGAGGGCTCAAAATACGGTATCGAGGACTATCTGGAGATCAAGTATCTCTGCCTGGCGGGCATTTAGACGTCCGAACCGCTACAGCGCACATGCCTCATCTGGCTATACGACCAGATGAAGCATCTGCTTCAAATACCTGAATCAAATGACCTCTCCTAAAGCAACTGCGCGCCGGCGTTGCAGCTGTTCGGGCAGAGAGTGCTGTGTCGTGAAAATCATAAAAATAAGGGCTCACCGACATGAACATGAAATGGCAACTGCCTTTCGGCATGGGAATTTTTGCATGCATCATCAACTCGGCTACCGCATCCCAATGGGCAACGGGAGATTGGGGTGGTACGAGAAATCAGCTCCTCGACAAGGGGTACGACTTCACTCTTGATTACACCGGTGAGGCAGCATCCAACCTGCATGGTGGCTATAACCACGACAATACGGCACGTTACACCGCACAATGGGCGCTCGGTACGCACCTGGATCTGCAGAAGATATTTGGCTGGAATGCTGCTGATTTCAAATTGACCATTACCGAGCGAAACGGTAACAACTTGTCTAATGATCGCATTAGTGATCCTCGCACCGGCCAGCTGAGTTCGGTGCAGGAGGTTTGGGGGCGTGGCCAAACTTGGCGGCTCACTCAGATGTGGTATCGCCAGAAGTTTTTTGACAACGCATTGGACGTAAAAATTGGACGCATGGGGATCCAGGAAGACTTCAACAGCTTTCCTTGTGACTTCCAGAGTCTTTCGTTCTGTAGCTCTCCAATTGGCAACGTGGTCGGAGATATCTGGTACAGCTGGCCTGTGAGTCAGTGGGGCCTACGGCTTAAGTACAACGTGCATCCTGATGTGGCACTCCAGGTTGGTGCATTCGAGCAAAATCCGTCCTACCTGGAGACCGGAAACGGCTTCAAGCTAAGCGGAAGTGGATCCCAAGGAATGCTATTGCCAGTAGAGGCAGTATGGAGTCCAGACTTTGGTAGCGAGAAGTTGGCAGGAGAGTATCGTCTCGGTTATTACTACAGTTCTGCGAGTGCAAATGATGTGTACGAAGATACCAATGGAAACCCTCAGGGCCTAACCGGACAACCCTTTAAATCACGTGGCAGCAAGCATGGCTGGTGGGTAATAGCCCAACAGCAGTTGACCCATCGCAACGGCGATCCAACCCGTGGCCTCTCGATATTTGCCAGCCTGACGTTCCCTGATCAAGCGACGAGTCCCATCGACAGTTATCAGCAGATAGGTGTCGTATACAAAGGCCCTTTCGATGTCCGGCCTGAGGACGACATCGGGCTCGGATTTGCGCGGATCCATGTCAACGATGATGTTTCCAAACGACAGAACCAACTCAACACGGTAAGCGGCATCACCAGTTACGATGATCCCAATTTCGTCCCCATCCAGCGCACTGAGTACAACATGGAGTTGTACTACGGCGTTCATGTTACCGATTGGGTGACCATCCGCCCGAACCTTCAATATGTTCGTCACCCAGGTGGCGTATATGAGGTCGATAACGCCTTCGTCGCAGGTTTGAAGATTCAGGCCTCATTCTGATTTGACCTTAAAAACGCTTATCCCTCGGATGAATGCCCCTCAGGCTTACGATCCCGTGTGCCTGAGGATATTCAAGAAAAAAGGACTGCTATGAACAATGCTGAATCCCCACCATCTTGGTTCACGGGGCGCTTTTTGGCGCTCGCGATCTTTACAGTGCTTCTCGGGTTAAGCGGCGTCGTACTTGCTCTAGGAGGCATACGCCTGATTAGCCTAGGAGGATCCTGGTACTACTTACTGGTAGGGGTTGGCATGTGTGCATCTGCCGCTCTTTACCTACGACGCAGCTCTTCGGCTTCGTATCTCCTTGGCTTCATATTTTTGGCCACAGTCATCTGGTCTTTGTGGGAAGCAGGCTTGCAGTTTTGGCCACTGGTACCTCGACTGGCGCCATTCTTAGTTATCGGTCTGCTGGCGGCGCTGGCACACCCATTGGTCAGCCATGGCAGACTGGTCAAAACCAGTCGAATCCTGGCTGGTGTCTTCGCTCTCGGCCTCATCTGGGGTGGCTACAGGCTTTTTACTCCCCACGGAACCGTTGATGCTACCGACACCTCGGTTGATCCTGTAGCAACCGCGGCTGAGCCCGAACCAGGCGAGGCATGGCAGTACTATGGACGGACGCCACGCGGCACGCGCTTTGCTCCAGCCACCCAGATCAACCGTGAAAACGTAGATAAGCTGAAAGTAGCCTGGACGTTCCACACTGGCGATCCTGCCAACAAGTTTTCCGAGAATCAGAACACACCTATCCAGGTCGGCGACACTCTCTTTCTGTGTACTCCAATGAACAAAATCTTCGCTTTGGATGCTGACACGGGTAAAGAAAAATGGAGCTTCGATCCAAAACCTGCAGATACTCAAACTTGGAATCGCTGCCGAGGTATCGCGTATTACGATGCCGCCGCAGTGGCCACCCCCCTCACCTCCCCATCATCTACGGTTGTTTCTAAGGCCAAGAATTCCAAAGAGGTCATCGGGCACGTAGATGCAATCTGTACGCGCAGAGTCGTGCTGACCACTATTGACGCTCGGCTCATGCAGGTCGATGCCGATACTGGTAAGTCCTGTGAAGACTTCGGAACAGGGGGAACAGTAGATCTCAAAGTCGGCATGGGTGAGATCAAAAAGGCTTACTACTTTCCCACCTCGACGCCTACAGTTGTCCAGGATCTAATCATTGTGGGCGGCTGGGTGTTTGATGGTCGTGCTGTAGATGAGCCTTCTGGGGTTCTTCGTGCCTTTAACGCAAACAATGGCCAATTGGTATGGGCGTGGGATTTGGGTAATCCCATGATCATTAAGCTTCCACCTGAGGGCGAGACCTATACACGCGGCACACCGAATGTCTGGTCGACCCCTTCGTTTGACGAAACGCTGGGGCTGATTTACGTGCCGACCGGTAACCAGGAACCAGACTTTTGGGGGGCACATCGCACGCCAGCTGCTGAAGAATTTTCGTCTTCTGTAGTGGCCCTAGAGCTGGCGACCGGACGAGTTCGCTGGAAATTCCAAACTGCCCATCATGACCTTTGGGATTATGACGTCCCGTCGCAGCCTGCCCTGTACGACCTTCCTGATGGTGCCGGTGGGAAAATCCCAGCGTTGGTTCAGCTGACAAAGCGGGGGCAAATCTTCGTTTTGGATCGTCGCAATGGTAAGCCACTAACAAAAGTCGAGGAGTTGCCTGTCCCCCAAGAACACCAACAGGGTGACTGGGTGAGCAAGACCCAACCCTACTCCACCGGAATGCCGTCAATTGGTAACGAATCGTTGAGTGAGAGGCGCATGTGGGGTGCCACCTTTTTCGATCAACTGGCCTGTCGGATAGCATTTCGTAAATTGCGCTACGAGGGTGAGTTCACTGCCCCGACTACTACTGCTAGCCTGCTATATCCAGGCTACTACGGAGGCATGAACTGGGGCAGCGCTTCCATCAATGAAGACAAAGGCTATCTTTTCGTCAACGACATCCGCATGCCACAAGTTGTAAAACTGATCCCTCGTGAACAAGTAGACCCAGCTCACCTGGTACCGGGACATGGTGTTGGCAGCATGTATCCAATGGAAGGAACGCCCTATGTTGTCGACCATTCATCGCTGAATTCTCCGCTGGGAATTCCTTGCAACGAGCCGCCATGGGGAACCTTCTCCGTGATTGACCTGAAGACCCAAAAACTTGTGTGGCAACGTCCGGCCGGGACAATTGCAGATACGGTGGTCAACGACGTCAAGGCCCGTCTCCCTATCCCTTTGGGAATGCCTACATTGGGAGGAGCGGTGAATACGGCTTCCGGTCTGGTCTTCTATGCTGCGACTCAGGATTACTTCCTGAGAGCCATGGACATCAAAACGGGTAAGGAACTTTGGAAGGGGCGTCTGCCTGTTGGCGCACAGGCTACTCCTATGACCTACGTTTCACCCAAGACCAATCGACAGTTTGTGGTTATCTCCGCGGGCGGTTCACGTAACTCACCCGACCGAGGAGACTATGTCATCGCCTACGCCCTTCCTGCGGGCGATTGAAGGCACGCTGAAATGGTGCTCGCTTCACCTTTTGCAAGTGGGCACCTTACGTAACATGGCGTTTAACTCAAGCACGTAATTTCCCTACCCAAGGTCTTTACGTGCCTATGCTATCCAAATCCATCCTGTGAGATGTGGTGATCTCACTCCACGACCTCATGTGACAACTTCCCCCCCCTTTGCTCAGTGTGTAATGGAATTTGCGCGCATCGCGTCCGCGTACCTCATAGTCGTTCCACTTATGTGATTGCTATCCATGAGCGCCAGCTGAAGACCCCCTGCATAAGCTAGGCGGGTACCCGTCGATACGGCAGTAGTTGCCCGATCTCACTTGCTCGCTGCGTTAGCAGTCGCGTCAGCATATCGTTAAGATACGCTAACCGCTGACTCCCTCTGGAACACTAAAGGATCTAGGATGACCAAAGCTAATGGTGTGGACGTCGAAGCGTACATTAAGGGTGAGATGGTTCTGCACTTTAGTCATATTACGTTGACCCAAAGGCGCACCGATGACCCCATGGTTTTTTTCGGGCCTGGGCAAGTACATCTTGATAAGGGGCAGCTAAAGTACGTGGTCTACCATACCTCCACTTCTGATGAGGCGAATCGGCATATGGCGATGAGTTTTTCAGGACAGGCGGGAGAGCTGGTAAAAGAGCATTCCCTTTTCGATTTTGAGGGCGTGGATGTTGCGGGGAAAATATGGGCTGCCAAGGGAGTGGATACCTCGGGAGGCGACTACCGTTCTGATTTTTGTGTGGTCGGGGGGACTATTGGGTTTCTCAGCTCTCGGCACGCATGCTCCGGAAGCCGCAAGAGCACTCTTCACCAAGTGTATTTTGACGACCCTCACTTCCCTTCTCCTCGGTTGTCGATAGCACCTAGCTTGGAGTTCGTATGCGGCGAATCCACCGTCACCATCACCAAAGATGAGTCTGGATGCGATGTAACTGTGCTGAATGGCGAGCTCAGCGACGGGTTCGCAAAGGCAGTCGAGAAGGCATTGAATGTGCTTAGTGGCGTTCGTCTACAACTGGGGGTCGCTGAAAAAGTTTGGGAGGGCCATTCCACTGTCGAGCTCTACTCAAGGGATATTGAGCTAAGTAACCAACAGCTCTTTCCCCCTGTTGAAATCCCCTTCAGATGCGCGTCTGATTTTTTTGGAGCAATTTTTAACCTGCTTGTTGGTTTTTTTGAGCAGGACGGAGCGGTCTTCTACGACAACTGGAACAAGCTAAACAGGGCATGGCAAGCGGGCTTGGAGTCGACCGCCCTGAACGTGAGCGTGTGTATAGAAGGCGTGCTCAAAGCATATTTTGAGGCGCTTGGCACTGATGGCGATTTCGCCGAGCTGTCCAAGCGCGCTGTACCCGCAGTCATGCGCCTGGATATAGATGAACGTGTAAAAAGCCTGCTTCGCTCCTGCCTTGGCGGCTCCGGTAACTTCAAGCCTAAGACAGCACTTCGTGCCCTTACACAGTCCGGCGAAATTAGCCCTGAGCTTGCGGGTAAGTGGAACAAGCTCAGAAGTGAAACAGCACACGCAGTGGTTGCCAGTGAAGCTCGGGAGGACTGGCAAAGAATGGTGGATCTGACGTTTGCCAACATCAAACTGTTCTACGAAATCCTTTTCTCGATCGTGGGCTACACAGGCGAACGAATCGACTACGAAAGTCGTGGCTTTCCATCTAGGTTGCCTTCGGCAAGGATTTGCGAGATGGATCAAGCCGAGGAGTGATTGCTGCACTGCGAACGGGATGCAGGATGCAGGATGCAGGATACGGGGTGCTGAACTGCTACCCGATGTCGACTTTTTAGAGATGCTGTACCGCGCTTGTAATCTGACAAACGCGGCACATCTTCCGCTTAGGATTGAATCTCTTTAATCATATTGCGTGCGATGATCACCTGCTGAATTTGGGTCGTACCCTCATACAGGCGGAACAAGCGCACATCTCGATAGAATCGCTCGATGGCGTACTCACTGACATAGCCCGCGCCGCCATGGATCTGCACGCAACGATCCGCTACACGACCACACATTTCCGTGGCGAACATTTTCGAGCACGACGCTTCGGTGCTGACATTCAAGCCCTGGTCGCGCTTACGCGCGGCATCCAGAACCATGCAACGGGCCGCATAGATCTCCGCCTTGCTGTCAGCCAGCATCGCCTGGATTAGCTGGAACTCGGCAATCGGTTTACCGAATTGCTTACGCTCTGTAGCGTAGCGCAGCGCATCATTCAACATACGTTCGGCAGCACCGACGCTCAGCGCGGCGATATGCAGGCGTCCTTTGTCCAAGACCTTCATTGCAGTCTTGAAGCCTACGCCCTCAACTCCACCAATCAACTGAGTCGCCGAGACACGGACATCGTCAAATATGACGTCACAGGTGTGAGCCCCCTTCTGACCCATCTTGTGATCCGGTTTTCCTAGGGTCAGTCCTGGAGTGCCACGCTCGACAATGAAAGCACTGATACCACCGGCGCCTTTGATGTCAGGATTGGTGCGAGCCATCACTGTGAAGATGCCGGCATGCGGTGCGTTGGTGATGAAGCGCTTGGTGCCATTGACAACGTAGGCATCACCATCCCTAACCGCGGTCGTTTTCAATGAAGCAGCATCAGAACCAGCGTCAGGTTCGGTCAAGCAAAACGAGCTGAGCAGCTCACCACTCGCCAGCTTCGGCAAAAAATGTGCTTTCTGCTCATCGGTGCCATCGATGAGAATACCGATGGAGCCGATACCGTTGTTCGTGCCGATGTAAGACCGGAAAGCAGGTGAAGTGCGACCAAGTTCGAAGGCAATATTGACCTCCTCCTCCATGGTCACCCCTAGACCGCCGAACTCCTCAGGGATGGTCAAACCAAAGAGGCCCATCTCTTTCATCTGCTGGACGATATCGCCAGGAATGGCGTCCGTCTCTGCTACTTCATTCTCGCGCGGTATCAGCTCGTGTTCGACGAACTGGCGGATCGAGTCCAACAGAATAGTGAGAGTTTCTGGGTCGCGAATCATATGCACTCCTCATTGCCCAACTGCGGGCTGACCAGGCGCACTGCCGCAACCCGCATCACTACGGAGCGGCGGCGCCGATGTTATTAACCATGTTGACCAGGCGGGGCCCGATGTCATCTTCAAGCTTTTCACGGGGGAGCTGGAAGCTAGGCCCGCCGCAGTTAAATGCCAGCAATCCGAACTGTGGGTGCATCAATGGAACCGCGACAGAATTCACGTCTCGATGCCATTCACCAATCGATAGGCAGTACCCGTAATCAGCGTAATCTCTAAAGGCTCGTTCCAAACCTTTGCGTAATGCCGGCCAGCTATCCGCTTCTCGCTGACGGATGTGCTCCAACAAAAATTCTCGCTCGTTCTCGGGCATCGCGGCTAAACAGGCGCGGCCAACAGAGCTTTGAGCCATTGGCAGATAACTGCCAATTTGACGACGCATCGTCATGTTTCCTTGTCCCTGAACTACGTCCAGGTAAACCATTTGTAGCCTGTCTCTTGCAGCCATGGCGACGGCCGCTTTCGCGTGGTTTGCCAACTGTTCCATCAGCGGATGTGCAACTGCCCGTATTGATAAATTCGAGAGCAGTCCATATCCAAATCCCAGTACACCCACGTCCAACTGATACTTCCCTGAGTGCATCTCTCGTTTGAGGTAACCCAGGCGCATCAATGTATTGGTCAAGCGAGTGACCGTTGGCTTCGGCAGCCCAGTTTTCTTGGCAAGCTCCTGATTGCCGAGAATGTTTTCTTTCGGCGTGAAGCAGCGGAGAAGCTCTAGCCCACGTGCTAGAGCAGTAACGAACTGACCACTTGCCTCCTCATCCGAACTGGAAACTCCATGGGTCAGCACACCCTTTTCCAAAATAACCAAGTCGTTCTGGTGGACATCGATTCCACCCTCATCACCTTCCGTCACCTTGGGGTGCATGTTAGGACTCCTTTTTTCAAAAAATCAAGAAAATAAAATCGTATTTCGTATAGTGAAACTATACCAGAAAGCAAACAACCCCATCAACAGATTGCCTGTTCATGCAGAAAAGCCCAGCTTTTACTAGAAATAACGATAATTCCAACAGACGGCTGTTTACACGATTAGCCAAGCAGCTCTATGATTTTAAGGAAAGTGGTATCGTATTTCGTATAGCGAAACACACGTATTAGGAGTTCGCATGAGTACACAGGTCACCGATGACGTCCAAGTTGAGATTCTGGATAACGGCGTTGCATCAGTGCGAATCAACCGCCCCGAAGCACGTAACGCTCTCAACACCTCAGTCCGGCAATCCCTCGCTGAACATTTCCAGGCGCTTGCTGTAGATGCTCGAGTGCGTGCGATCGTACTCACAGGTGGTGAGCAATGCTTCGTAGCCGGCGCAGACATCCGTGAGTTTGCAGAAGCTCGGCCTGTTGAGATGTACCTGCGACATACCGAACTGCTTTGGGGCGCAATCAGCAGCTGCCCAAAGCCGATCATCGCAGCTGTAAACGGCTTCGCCCTAGGCGGCGGCTGCGAGCTTGCTATGCACTGCGACATGATCATCGCCGGTGAGTCCGCTCGATTTGGTCAACCGGAAGTAAAACTCGGCCTCATGCCTGGTGCCGGCGGCACTCAACGACTCATCAGGGCTGTAGGAAAGTTCCAGGCCATGCGTATCGCGTTGACGGGGTGTCTGATCAAAGCTCCTGAGGCGCTAAGCATCGGCTTGGTCAGCGAAGTTGTCAGCGATGAGCAAACAATCGGTCGGGCCCACGAGCTGGCTGCCGAAATTGCAGCCCTTCCACCCCTGGCCGTCGCCCAGATCAAGGAAGTGATGCTTGCAGGGGCAGACCTTCCACTCGAAGCAGCACTTATTCTTGAGCGCAAAGCCTTCCAGCTGTTGTTCGATTCACACGATCAGAAGGAAGGCGCAGCTGCCTTCCTGGAAAAGCGCACCGCAGTGTTTAAAGGGGAGTGACAGAAATGACGCATGGCATTGAGCGAATGGGTGTTGTAGGTACCGGCGTGATGGGCGCAGGAATTGCGCAGATTGCGATTCAGGCAGGTATCGAGGTTCATCTGTTCGACGCGCGAGAAGGTGCTGCGCAGTCGGCCAGAGAAGGACTGACAAAGACACTCGGGAAGCTCGCTGAGAAAGGCAAGATCTCGGAGCAGGAGGCACGTACTGCGCTGGAACGTCTTCACGTCGCCGAGTCGCTCGGTTCCCTCCAAGACAGCCAACTGGTGGTCGAAGCCATTGTTGAGCGTCTCGATGCAAAGCAGGCCCTGCTTTCAGACCTCGAAAGCCTCGTCAGCGAGAGCTGCATTTTGGCATCAAACACGTCTTCACTGTCGATCACCAGTATTGCTCGCGGCTTGAAGCATCCGGAGCGAGTTGCGGGATTCCATTTCTTTAATCCCGTGCCACTCATGAAAGTGGTCGAAGTAATTGACGGCTTAGAGACTGATCCTCAAGTAGGTGATCGACTACAAGCACTCGCATTGAACATGGGGCATCTTGGAATCCGCGCCAAGGACACACCAGGTTTCATCATCAACCATGCTGGCCGGGCCTATAGCACCGAAGCGCTGCAAATCATGAAAGAAGCCGTCGCTGAGCCTGCGGACATCGACCGCGTTCTGCGAGATGGGATGGGCTTCAGAATGGGGCCGATGGAATTGTTCGACCTGACGGCTCTTGATGTTTCACATCCGGTGATTGAATCGATCTACAACCAGTTCTATCAAGATCCTCGGTACCGTCCATCCACACTGACCCGTCAGATGCTAGAGGCTGGCTTCGTGGGGAGAAAGGTAGGCCGCGGCTTCTATACCTACCAGGCCGGCCAGATGGTGAACCCTCCAACCGCTCAACCCGTTCCGACAGTGACATCTATGCCGTCGTTTTGGGTGGGTGCGGAAAACGAGGCAGATCGCTCGAAGCTGGTCATTTTACTTGAGCAGCTTGGGGCTGAGGTTGAACAGGCTGAAAGACCTTCTCAGACAGCACTGTGCCTGCTAGCACCCTATGGTCTTGATGCCACTGCCGCTTGCGCCCAATTCGGCACTGAACCAGCACGCTCTATTTGCATTGACTTGATTATTGACCTGCAGCGTCATCGCTGCCTGATGCAGTCACCAGCGACAGCGAAGGAAGTGCGCGAAGCCGCACATGCCCTCCTCACACGTGATGGTGTCGGGGTAACCGTGATCAATGACAGTGTTGGGTTCATTGCTCAACGCGTTCTGTCCATGGTCGTCAATCTCGGCAGCGATATTGTTCAGCAGCGCATCGCGTCTGTTGATGACCTGGATGAGGGTGTACGCCGTGGCCTTGGATACCCATTGGGCCCATTGGCTTGGGGGGACTCTCTGAAGCCTAAGCGCATTCTCACCATCCTCGAGCGAATCACCAAACTCACCGGCGATCCACGCTACCGCCCAAGCGGCTGGCTACGTCGTCGCGCGGATCTCGGCTTGTCCCTTCGCCACGCCGAACCTGCTTCGGTTTGATGCTCAAACTCATCTAGTTAGGAAATCAATCATGCTAAACGCATATCTGTATGGCGGTGTACGTACTCCATTCGGGCGCCACGGTGGCTCACTGGCAAAAGTTCGTCCTGACGACTTGGCTGCGCACGTTATTCGCGAACTGTTAAATCGACTAAACGTTCCGGGTGAGGCCATTGAAGATGTCATCCTCGGTAACACCAACCAAGCGGGTGAAGACAGTCGAAATATCGCTCGTCATGCGGCGCTACTTGCAGACCTGCCTGTCACCGTCCCAGGTCAGACCGTCAACCGACTGTGTGCCAGTGGCCTCGCCGCAGTCATCGACGCAGCTCGCGCTGTGAGCTGCGGCGAAGGTGACTTGATCATCGCTGGCGGCACTGAAAGCATGTCGCGCGCACCGTTCGTGATGGCAAAAGCGGAGGCTGCTTACACTCGTGATTTCACAGTTTTCGACAGCACCATCGGCGCCCGCTTCCCCAATCCGAAAATCATTGAAGCCTTCGGTAACGATACAATGCCGCAGACTGGCGACAACGTCGCTGCCGAATATAGAATCACTCGTGAGGAAGCCGATCGATTCGCCGCGGCATCCCAGGCACGGTATGAGGCCGCTCGCCAAGCCGGCTTTTTCGATGACGAGATCGTCGCGGTTTCGGTGCCGACTGGTCGTAAAACTCCTCCGCTGATCGTCGACCGTGACGAGCACCCTCGCCCAAGCTCCGATATGGCAGCTCTGGCAAAACTCAATCCGCTAGCTCCAAACGGGGTAGTCACAGCTGGTAACGCCTCCGGCGTCAATGATGGTGCTGCAGCGCTACTTATTGGCTCAGCCGAAGCAGGTGAGCGCTACGGGCTCAGACCCATTGCTCGTCTCTTATCTGCAGCAGTAGTCGGTGTAGAACCGCGCATCATGGGCGTTGGCCCAGTTGAAGCGGTAAAGAAGGCGGTGCAGCGCGCCGGACTGACCTTGGATGACATGGACATCATCGAGATCAACGAAGCCTTCGCCTCGCAGGTCTTGGGTTGCTTGAAAGGACTGGAAATCGCTTTCGATGACCCACGTGTAAACCCTAATGGTGGTGCCATCGCGGTAGGTCATCCGCTGGGCGCATCCGGTGCTCGTTTGGCGCTGACTGTAGCCAGAGAGCTGCAACGTTCGAACAAGCGATATGCAGTCATCAGTCTGTGCATTGGTGTAGGCCAAGGCTTGGCTCTGGTCATTGAGCGTCTGTAATCAATTATGGAGGATCATGATATGGGTGCGTTGAAAGGTTACCGTGTACTCGACCTCAGTCGCGTACTGGCCGGCCCATGGTGCGGCCAAATACTCGCTGACCTCGGAGCTGAGGTCATTAAGATCGAACGCCCAACCGTCGGTGACGATACCCGGGGTTGGGGGCCTCCATTCATGAAGAATGAAGATGGCTCCGACAGTGATGAAGCATCGTATTACCAATCTGCGAACCGCAACAAATACTCGGTCGCGGTCAACATCGCCACTAAAGAAGGTCAGGAGATCGTCCGGGCCCTCGCCACTGAGTGCGATGTGCTTATCGAGAACTACAAAGCGGGTTCATTGGAAAAATACGGACTCGACTACAAGAGCCTTTCGGAACTTAATCCCCAGCTCGTGTATTGCTCCATCACTGGATTTGGGCATACCGGCCCTCGTGCAGAGGAGCCAGGCTATGACTTCATCATCCAGGGCATGGGTGGATTGATGAGTATCACCGGCGAAAAGGACGGGGTGCCGGGTGCAGGCCCTCAAAAAGTCGGGGTCGCCGTGGCCGACGTCATGACTGGCCTCTATTCCACGATCGCTATCCAAGCTGCGCTGATCTCGCGCCAAAGCACGGGCCGCGGGCAACATTGCGATATGGCACTTCTGGATGTTCAGGTCGCCGCTTTGGGCAACCAGAGTCAGAACTACCTGAGCACTTCCAAATCTCCAGGCCGCCAAGGCAACGCCCATGTGAACATCGTGCCTTACCAGGTGTTCTCGGCCAAAGATATGGACTTCATTATCGCTTGTGGAAACGACAGCCAATTTGTCGCGCTCTGTAACGCTATTGGCAAGCCGGAATTGCTATCCGATTCGAGATTCACCAGGAACGCTGACCGGGTGCGTAACAGAGAAGCGATTGTTCAAATCCTTGCCGAGCACTTCCTCAACGACAGTGCCGACAATTGGGTATCGCGCATTCACTCTGTGAAGGTACCAGTTGGAGTGATCAACGATATTGGCCGGGCTCTCAGCGAACCCCAGGTACTGGCTCGCAACATGCTGGTCGCCCTGCCCCACAAGCAAAATTCTGCATTCCAGATGGTGGGTAGCCCAATCAAACTTTCTCACACGCCAGTGCAACACGTACGACCAGCTCCTCGACTGGGCGAGCATACCAATCAGGTACTCAGAGCTGCACTGGGAATGGATGACGCACGCCTCAGTGCGCTGACTGCACAAGGCGTCATCGAACAGTTCGCCGAAGATTAATCAATTGGGTCGGAGCTTTTAATTCCGACTCCACTGGATAAGAAAATGAAGATCCTCGTAAGCATCAAACGCGTTGTGGATTACAACGTCAAAGTCCGTGTCAAGGTGGACAATTCCGGCGTCGATCTTGCCAACGTCAAGATGTCGATGAACCCGTTCTGCGAGATCGCCGTGGAAGAAGCCGTACGCCTGAAAGAGAAAGGTGTTGCGACTGAAATCGTCGTCGTCTCCGTCGGCCCGTCCACCGCTCAAGAGCAACTGCGCACCGCGCTGGCTCTGGGTGCCGACCGCGCCATCCTCGTAGAAAGCGCCGAAGACCTGACTTCCCTGGCTGTTGCCAAACTGTTGAAAGCTGTTGTCGACAAGGAACAGCCACAGCTGGTGATCCTTGGCAAACAAGCCATCGACAGTGACAACAACCAGACTGGCCAGATGCTGGCGGCACTGAGCGGCTACGGTCAGGGCACCTTCGCCTCCAAAGTCGAAATCAGCGGCGACAGCGTAGCTGTTACCCGTGAAATCGACGGCGGCGCACAGACAGTTTCCCTGAAGCTGCCGGCCATCGTCACCACCGACCTGCGTTTGAACGAGCCGCGTTATGCGTCTCTACCAAACATCATGAAAGCCAAGAAGAAGCCTCTCGAGACGCTGACTCCGGACGCTTTGGGCGTTTCCACCGCCTCCACCAACACAACCTTGAAAGTCGAAGCGCCTGCTGCACGCAGCGCGGGTATCAAGGTCAAGTCGGTGGCTGAACTGGTCGAGAAACTGAAAAACGAAGCGAAGAAAATCTAAATGACTATCTTGGTTATTGCTGAACACGACAACAAAGTAGTGGCCCCGGCCACACTGAACACTGTTGCTGCCGCTGCCAAAATCGGTGGTGACATCCACGTTCTGGTTGCAGGCCAGGGCGCAGGCTCAGTGGCTGAAGCCGGTGCTCAAGTCGCTGGCGTGAGCAAAGTATTGGTAGCTGACAATGCTGCCTACGCTCACCAACTGCCGGAAAACGTCGCTCCTCTGGTTGCTGAATTGGGCAAGGGCTACAGCCACATCCTGGCTGCCGCCACTTCCAACGGCAAAAACATCCTGCCGCGCGTTGCCGCTGCACTGGACGTTGACCAGATCTCCGAGATCATCTCGGTGGAAAGCGCCGATACCTTCAAGCGTCCGATCTACGCCGGTAACGCCATTGCTACCGTTCAGTCGAACGCTGCAGTGAAAGTGATCACCGTGCGTGCTACCGGTTTCGACCCGGTTGCCGCTGTTGGTGGTTCCGCTTCCGTTGAAACCGTTGGCGCTGCTCACGACGCTGGTATCTCCAGCTTCGTCGGCGAAGAGCTGGCCAAGTCCGATCGTCCGGAATTGACCGCTGCCAAGATCGTCGTTTCCGGCGGTCGCGGCATGCAGAACGGCGACAACTTCAAGCACCTGTACGCCCTGGCCGACAAGCTGGGCGCTGCCGTGGGTGCTTCGCGCGCCGCGGTTGACGCAGGTTTCGTACCCAACGACATGCAGGTCGGTCAGACCGGCAAGATCGTTGCTCCACAGCTGTACATCGCGGTCGGTATCTCCGGCGCGATCCAGCACCTGGCCGGCATGAAAGACTCCAAAGTGATCGTTGCGATCAACAAGGACGAAGAAGCGCCGATCTTCCAGGTGGCCGATTACGGCCTAGTCGCCGATCTATTCAACGCAATCCCCGAGCTAAGTGATGTCTTTTAGATACACGGTTTGTAGGGAGGAAAAATCCTAACGCTCATATGGACGAACTCCATATGAAACCGGATTATGCACGCCATTCAATAGTCCTACTCCCACCTAGCAGGTAATTTAATGCAAAAGACACCTATGACCTGCAAACCAAAAAACAGTCAAGTTCTGACGGGGCTCGAAGGATTAGGAATGAACATGCAAATGTAGTTTTTTAGAGTGCCCAATCGGATGCGATGCGAGTCGCCTGCAGCAAAAGTTCGTAGCAAATTAGTAAGCCACACACCCCGTATGAGTATGATTTTTACGATGGAAATCGCCTCATGGCATTGCCCTTTTCAAAGCGATCCTGAACGGAACCATAATAGATGCGTATTTTGAGTAAAGAACAAACCAACCAAAAGCTGTGCACTTTGAAAACGGCGGCGGCTGACCTGTTTTCCTCTATCGGCTATCACGCAGTTAGCTTGAGAGACCTTGCAAAAGAGATAAATCTCAGCCCTGGCGCAATCTACAACCATATCGACAGCAAGCAGGATCTGCTATTTACACTGACTGATGAAAGCTTTAATCAACGGATTCATTTACTCACGCAAGAAATCTCGCACTCAGTAAATAACGGATCATCAGCGCTGGATGCCATCACTCAAGGATTTATCACTCATTCCTCGAATGGCAAGCTCGGCATAGCCCTTGCCATGCGGGAGTTATCCAGCTTTAACCCGTCACAACGTTCTGAAATTCAAAGGCTTATTAACATAGAAAATAGCATTATCGCGCAAAGTCTAGCGACGGAGTTTAATATTGATCTGTCGGCCGAGCCCCTGCTAACTGAGGCCGCTAGAACTCTTACAGAGTTAATGGATGGGTATTTTTTTGCTCAACAACTAAATGTTTCAAAAAACCCCACGTTTCTCTTTTCAGCTATCCGTGCCAGTGCAACAACACTACTGACCACTTTATTGAAAGAGAAAATCGCTTCCGCCATCACCAGCCATTAAGCGCCACTGTGGAAAAGATGCAGCAGTCCACGAAAGTGAAACATTTAAATCGATTTAAGTCTTACCTAATAAAACAGGCTTTTGAGCCATCCGTTAGGCCTCTTGAATCCGTTGTGTGAAATATGCCCAATGTGAAAGCGGCGTGGAAGTTTGTCCTTGGGTTCTCTAATTTGTCGCAACAAGCGACACCATTTCATGCCAAATCAAGCGCAAATCTGTTCACGCAAGACGTGAAGTCATGAATTCCACAAACGCCTTGATTTTAGGTAGGGGTTGACGGCTTGACGGCCACAAGATGCAAAAGGTGCGATGGTCTTTAACATATCGTTCGAGCACTGGTACCAGCCGCCCATCAGCAATGAGATTTTCCACGTAGAAATCTGGAAGACAGGCAATGCCGCATCCCGCTTCCGCCATGGAAAGCAACGGATCGATAGCGTTAGCTGCGGCTGTATTAGGCAAGTCGACATTGAGCATTTGTCCTCGGGATACCAGCGGCCAAGGATCCAGCTTTCCGGTAGAGGGATATCGATAGCGTAGGCAAGAATGACTGCTGAGGTCGCTTGGTCGGGATGGAGTACCACGCAAGGCAAGATATTCTGGCGACGCCACCAAACGATGGCTATAACCGTGGAGTTTTCGCATCACCAAGCGAGAGTCCACTAGCTCACCGATGCGCATTACCGCGTCAAAGCCCTCTTCAATGACGTTCACCAAACGGTCGCTGAACTCGAGCTCCAATTCTACTTCTGGATAGGTCTGCTGAAAGGCGATCAGGTGAGGCATTAGCCTGGTGCCAAGCTGCGGCAGTCCTAGCCGCAATTTTCCCTGCGGCTTGCCTGAAGCTTGAGTGAGTTCACTCTTGGCAACCTCGAACTCGGAAAAAATTCGATTACATCGCTCAAGGAACGACTCTCCTTCCGCGGTGAGTGTTATTGCGCGGGTAGATCGATGAAACAGCCTCACGCCTAACTCTTCTTCTAGACGCGCGACTGCTTTGCCAACCGCGGAGGATGAAACGCCCAGCCTTCTCCCCGCCTCCGTGAAACTGCGAGTTTCTGCGGCTCGGACGAAAGCGCCAAGTGCGCCGAAGTGATCCATATCCCAACCTCCTATTTAAGCATTTAATTCCGAAATGTTCGGAATTCTATCCTGTTTTTCATCTGATGGTTCCAGCTTATAGTCGGCGCCATCAGCACGTTTACACGGCCAAGCACAGATGCAACAAGCATCTCTCAAATCGAGACTAAGCCAAATGACAGTCATGCCCTCACCTCCCGCATTGCCTGATGAGCTCATAAGTCACCCAGGCTATGCCCGTGTGTTCCAACCAGGCCACCTCACCTTTGGCTTCATCGCACCATTGGAAAGCTACCCTGATAGTCCCGGGCCCACTCTCGAAGACCATGTCGAGATGGCACAGAAGGTCGATGACGCGGGATTCTCCTCAATATGGCTGCGTGATGTTCCTTTCTATGACCCAAACTTCGGGGACGTAGGTCAAATTCTGGATCCGCTTGTGTACGCCGGATATCTAGCTGCCGTAACAGGGAGAATTACGATAGGAACGGCCGGCATCGTTCTTCCATTACGTGATCCGCTGATTGTTGCAAAACAGGCCGTCAGCATTGATCAGTTGCTAGGAGGTCGATTTATTCTTGGGCTTGCAACGGGTGACCGCCCTATTGAGTACCCGGCATTCGGCATAGATTTTGATACTCGTGCCGATCGATTCCGCGATTCGCTGGCCGTCATTCGCGCTGCAACGGAACAGCGTTGGGCCATGCATTGCTCGCTGTTTCATGGCCAACTGAACGGTGCACTGGATTTAGTTCCCAAGCCGGTCGGGGCACGCTTACCTACAGTTGTGATCGGACACTCGGGGCAGTCACTGGAGTGGATCGCCGCCAACACTGACGGCATTCTTTCGTATACCGCAAACCCCGCATCAATTCCCCAGATCATTCAGCGCTGGCGCGCCGCGTGTGGCACCAACGGCTACAAGCCCTACGGCTACGGCACTCTATTCGAGCTGGAACGCGATCCCAATTTTCCCATCCAGCCAGGACGAGTTCTTCGTGCAGGACGGAACACACTGATTGAGCTTTGGAAGCGACAACAGGAAGAAGGTGTTGGACACGTCGCCTTGCACTTCAAACCACAGCGCCGGCATGCCTCTGAAGTAATCGATGAGTTGGCTGAATACGTTTTGCCTCACTTCCCGAGCTTGTCGTTACCCATCACTAAAACATTGGCCGAGACGCAACGATGAAACACCCACTTCACCACATGGACTTCATTTTTCAGACGGCTATCGGTACATACCCGCTTGCGGCTCAGTGCGAGATGCTCGTAGAAACCGGATACCAGGGTCTGACTATGTCCGCTTGGAGTAAAGATCTGAAATCAATTCCGCTTATCAAACCGAAGTGGGGCCTGGATGTCGGTGCGGTCTACCTGATCTACAGGGAAGGTCTGGAGTCGTTCGTAACGAACATCTTCGAAACGATTGAAGGTTGTACGACTATAGAGTTGGCGTTGCATTCTGGCGATGAAGTTACAGATCTAGACCGAAGAACGCTGGAGCGCTTGCTCCCCATTTGTGAGCGCCGTGGGCTGGAGATCGCCCTATATCCGCACGCTCGGTACGGTATGCAAACTACTTCGCAGGCAGTGGCTTTGTGCGAGGAATTCAAGCACTCGAGACTAAACATCGTTTTTAACGGCTACCACTGGTACGCCAATCAGGAAAAAGCTCTCGAACAACGTCTTGACGCCGTTTGGCCATGGCTCAAACAGGTCAACATCGCGGGCTCAAGGCGCTCGCCGCTGGGCTGGGGCGGCTTGGCAACTATTGAACCCCTGGACGAAGGCGAAATGGATAATTTCGTGTTGATGGGTTCGCTCGAGAGGCGCGGTTTCGATGGCCGGGTTGGCGTTCTTGGCTGGGAAAGCATGGGGGGAGATGTATACGGCAATCTACGTCGTTCGATGAACGCTTTCCGCTCGATGGAGCAACGATTGGCTGCTCACCCCGAATGGGCTGTTTTGACTGAGCTGCCCTACTAAACGCGGAACGTAATTACATGACACACGCCATTCATGCGCTTGATTCCTTCTTTTACTCGTCAATGGGTATCTACGCATTTCAAACACAATGTGAAATGTTGGCTGAGCTGGGTTATGACGGAATCACCGTCGCGGCCTGGGGCGGTACCCCTTACACCGACTTGACTTTGCTGCCCAGCGTCAAAGCCAACCACGGCCTCAAAGTAGAGGCGCTGTATCTGGTTCTTCATGAAGGGCGCAATGATGATCTTGTGCGCCGGATCATGGAGTCAGTGGAGGGCGTAGAACTCATCGAGCTCGCCATACAGACCTCTGTTAATGGCGTACCTGCGATTCTGCGAGTCATCGAATCTTTATTGCCGATCGCAGAACGCAGAGGTCTCAAAGTCGCCCTCTACCCGCATCTACACCATGTCACGCAGACCACCACGCAAGTCGTGCAGATTTGCGAGCTGTTCAATCATTCGTGCCTAGGTGCTTCGTTCAACGGGTATCACTGGTACGCCAGTCAGGAAGGGAAGCTGGAAGAAACGTTGCAAGCGATGAAGCCCTGGTTGATGCAGGTGGTTACATCTGGCAGTGCCCTGTCGCAATTAGGTTGGGGTGGAGTCGCGACTATGGAACCCGTTGACAAGGGGGAGCTGGACAACTTTGCACTCATCGCAGCGCTCAATCGTGTTGGATATAGCGGAAGCATTGGCGTGCTTGGATGGGATTACGGCGGAGACATCTACCTAAAACTGGAGCGCTGCTTGACGACGCTACGCGATATTGACCAACGCCTCGAACGGCATCCGACATGGGCTGACTTTCCGTTGAAATAGCCCCTGCCCTACCGAAAGAATTTACTCAGGAATTTCTCCATGACAGCGCTCTCTGTCCTCGATCTGATGATGGTCGGTGAAGGCAAAACATTCGCGGACACTCTCAATGATGCGGCAACCTTGGCGAAACATGTCGAGCAACACGGATACAAACGCTACTGGATCGCCGAACACCATGACTTGCCCGGCATTGCATCGTCTGCGACCACGCTGCTGATTCAACACTTGGCCGCGGCGACTAGCACACTGCGCGTCGGCGCTGGCGGCATCATGATGCCGAATCACTCACCACTGGTCGTGGCAGAGCACTTCGGCACCCTGGATACCTTGTTTCCCAACCGAATAGATTTGGGCATCGGACGAGCACCAGGATCTGCAGGGCCCGCCATTCGGGCGTTACGCGGTGACGCCTCTGAACGTGACTTCCAACGGGACATCGAGCAACTGACCGATTACCTAGCTGACAATGGGAATCAACCTGTACGAGCCATACCAGGTAATCACAGTCTTCCACTTTGGTTGCTTGGCTCCAGCCCGCACAGTGCTGACCTGGCGGCAAAGCTAGGCCTGCCCTACGCATTCGCCTCGCACTTTGCACCACGGTTTCTATTAGAGGCGGTGAATCACTACAGGGCAACTTTCCGCCCATCAGCAGTGCTGAAGGAGCCTTACGTCATTGCGGGCGCAAATGTGATCGCTGCACCTTCACGTGCCGAAGCTGAATACATCGCCAGTTCCCATCGTCAATGGGTTTGCAACCTTTACTCCGGAAGACCTGGGCCTCTGCCTGTTCCCGAAGAAGGCTTTGCAGAGAAGATGTCGCAGCGGGATCATCACACTTTGGCAGAGGCAATGGCCTGTTCTGCAGTGGGAGATAAGGATGACGTTGGCAGTTGGCTTCGGGAATTCATTTCAACCACAAAAGCAGATGAAGTGATCATCGATGCACGGATTTACGATCCGCAGGCACGGTGCCGCTCATATCAGATTGCTGCCGAGTCCATCGCAGATCTGCTTGATTGAAGCGCTGGGGGACGAGCCAACCTTCAACTCGACTTGCGCACCGTCCTCCAACTCACGCCCCTGCCAAGGAGATCGATTTATGTCAGTACGATCGGCCGTCTCGGCTGGCAAATCAGCGCTAAATACAATGGGGCTCGACTCATCCATACGCGCAGTGGCTCATCCTGTAAGACGCAATATCCTGGAATGGCTGAAAAGCCCTCAGCTGAATTTTCCAGATCAGGAATATGGTCAGGAGCTTGGGGTCTGCTTAGGACAAATAATTGAGCGCTGCGAACTGTCACCGTCGACGGTGTCCAAACATGTGGATCTGCTTCGTAGCTCCGGTTTGCTTGAGTCTCAAAAGGTAGGTAATGCTATTTTTGTCAGAAGAAGCGAAGCGGCAATACAACACTTCAAAATGCTCATGGCGGCTCAAATCAGTGTTCAATGACTGCCATCTACTGAGTTTAAAACCATCAGTTTTTTCGAAGATACTGTTCTAATTATTAACCAGCACCGCACCTCAAGCTCTGGAGAAATGCAGGAAAATTTAATACGTTAGTGCTGAGCATTTTATGAACTTGAAATCTTTCCAAGCAGTCGTTGCCCTATCAGGTGTTCACTCGGTCTTTGCTCTGGCTACGCCCCCAAGCAAACCGGTAATAACGCTAGCGGCAGCGCAATCTGCCATAGCGTCCGTTGTTCAGCCGTCTGATAAACGACATGCGCCTTACGTCATTAGCGTCGTCGACGATGGAGGAAACTTAATCTACCTGGAGCGCGCAGACGGCGCTCTCAGCGGCATGATTGAGGCCTCCATCATGAAGGCACGTTCTGCAGCGGGTTACGGAGTAACGACGAAAATACTTGAACAGCAGATTGCTCAAGGCCATCCAGGCTTTCAGAACCTTCCGGGCACACTGCCAATGGTAGGTGGAGTTCCTGTAAGAATTGACGGTGTTTTGGTCAGTGCTGTAGGTGTCGCAGGAGGTCAGTCTTCCGACGATGGTGCTATAGCGGAGAAAGCGGCAGCAGATCTAACAAGAGCCGATTAAATGCCGCAACATCTCTGGCCTTCGGTGAAATGATCGACGGCTACATCCGTACAGCCCTAAGTTCGATCGAGTTTTAGCAGCAAACATAAATGGCGTCTAGGAGAATGGCCTAGCGCCAGTTCCAAGCCTCCGCGATTCACTCGTTTAGCCAAGTCAGTTCTACTTCCTATTCTCTGCTCATCGCGGGTTGTGAAACCAGCGCATGCTGCAGATCCATATCTGCAAAGTCACGTCACCTGGTCGTCCCCTAGCTACGCAACGATCTAGATCCAGTGGATTAGAAACAAAACAGCGCGAGCTTAAAAACAAAATGCGCATTGTTGTAGGCCCTACTTGGCGCCTACGCTCCTTACCAGCAAATAACGCGTTCCGACTCCGCCGACGGCAGTCATATCGCTCTGCGAAGTTTTGACCCTGGCCTAGAACGAACGACCAGCCCGTCTCGCCAGCACGACACGGCGTGACACCTCTTAAGCCAGGAATGAATGACAAAACGGATCATGTGCGGCAACTCGTCGCGCTAAAATTAATATACTCCCTACCAGTATATGACTATACTCCCCCCCAGTACCAAGATATACCCCCCACCAGTACCCGTGTACACTTTCCCGTATCACGCCACTGGAGAGAAAAAATGCCTCATTCACCTGAAGAAAAGAAACGCGTTCTGGGACGCGTGCGACGAGTAAGAGGACAGCTGGACGCATTGGAAACTGCGCTGGAACAAGGGGCTGAATGCGGGCCCGTTTTGCAGCAAATTGCTGCGATGCGTGGCGCGGTAAATGGATTAATGGCGGGAGTATTGGAAGGTCATCTCAGGGAAGAGTTTTCGAATCTAGTAGATACCACCGAGGCACAGCGGTCTTCGATTGATGAGGTCATTGCGCTGGTACGCACATACCTAAAGTAACCCTAGTCGACACCGACGCCGTGCTGGTAGCCCCGGATCTTTTAAGTTCCATCCAACGGAGACAACCCTATGAAATCTCGTGCTGCAGTTGCATTCGAAGCAGGTAAACCGCTTCAAATCGTTGAGATCGACGTAGAGCCGCCTCGCGCAGGCGAAGTGCTGATTAAAATCACGGATACGGGCGTATGCCACACGGATGCCTTCACCCTTTCCGGTGATGATCCTGAAGGCCTGTTTCCTGTGGTGCTTGGCCACGAAGGTGCCGGCATTGTCATCGAAGTCGGCGAAGGTGTGACCAGCGTGAAGCCTGGCGATCACGTTATCCCGTTGTACACCGCAGAATGTGGAGAATGCTTGTTCTGCAAGTCCGGAAAAACCAACCTTTGTACCGCTGTCCGCGCTACTCAAGGTAAAGGTGTGATGCCAGATGGCACCACACGCTTCTCGTACAACGGACAGCCGCTGTATCACTACATGGGTTGCTCGACCTTCAGCGAGTACACCGTAGTTGCGGAAGTATCGGTCGCCAAGATCAATCCGGATGCCAACCCTGAGCACGTTTGCCTACTGGGCTGCGGCGTAACAACCGGTATCGGCGCGGTGCATAACACCGCCAAGGTTCAGCCGGGCGACACCGTGGCTGTATTCGGTCTGGGTGGCATCGGATTGGCCGCTATCCAAGGCGCGCGTCAAGCCAAAGCGGGTCGGATCATCGCCATCGACACCAACCCTGCAAAGTTTGAATTGGCTCGCCAGTTCGGCGCCACTGACTGCGTCAATCCAAAGGATCATGAGCAGCCAATTCAACAAGTCATCATTGAAATGACCGGCTGGGGCGTCGATCACTCTTTCGAGTGCATCGGTAACGTTCACGTGATGCGTGCCGCGCTCGAGTGTGCCCATCGCGGCTGGGGTCAATCGATCGTCATCGGTGTTGCCGGTGCTGGCCAGGAAATTTCTACCCGCCCTTTCCAGTTGGTCACTGGCCGCACTTGGAAAGGCTCCGCCTTCGGCGGCGTCAAAGGTCGTAGCCAACTGCCTAAGATGGTTGAGGACTCAATGAAAGGTGAGATCGAGCTGGCACCTTTCGTTACCCACACCATGCCGCTCGAGCGAATCAACGAAGCATTCGACCTGATGCACGAAGGCAAATCGATTCGCACTGTTATCAAATACTGACCGGCTGCCCAGGGCGAAAGCCCTGGAGAGCTGTTCGTATCCTCCAAGCAGCCTCGGAGTTACATCGTGAGCGAAATGACAACGAAACTAGCTAGGCGCGCCATTGCTCAGGAAAGCATCGAAACGTCAGGCTGATTCGTGAGCCTACAGATTGCTTTGTCTTCAACAATGAATGCAGCCAGTGACGCTGGGTCTCGCCACGCATCACGATAACCTGACCATGCTCCAATGTGAGCTCACGGAGCTCCCCGGTCGTCTTATGCTTGAGCGCAAACTTACGTGCAGCCCCGAGACTGAGAGATGCAATGACGTCATTTGGCTCGGAAGCTTCAACGTCAGCGTGCCATCCTATTCCTTGAGATCCATTATGGTAGAGGTTGAGCAAACAAGAGTTGTAACGCTGACCGGTAAGTTCCTCCATTCTGCGTTTCAACTGCAGCAAACTGCTTCCTTGCCAGCGAATTGCTTGGCGCTCTATTCCTGAATGGACGTATCGAAACGGCCTGTCAGCATACCAAGCAACCTCCCGAGCCGTCCTGACCAACTCACCATTCAATAAAGCCGAGTCAGGCTGCCAGGCAGCAGCCATCATTAACTCGTTGAAATGGCTATCGGCCTCATCGACGGCCATTACTCGACCGTAATCATTGAGTACTCCGTCCTTTGGAAGCATGTTCAGAAGATGCGCCTGGTCGCTGAACAGGTCAGTATTTGGTGAGAACCACATTTGATGTATCCGCCCGAGAAGAACAACTTGACTTCAGTTTTAACTAATATGCAGAGGAGACCATTTTAAGCGCTGTGGAAGCATTCCCGCCAATACGTCATCCTTATCGAACAAATGATTTTTGAGCGCAATCAACATATGTCCACCTCCCAACGCACCACAAGCCCAAGCCGTTCAGGTGTGAACATTTTTGCGAGGTGGTTGAGCTCGGGGTTTGGATCAACCAGCGGAGCCAACATGAAGATGCCCGCCACGAGTATTGGCTTGTCCGCCACCGTGCTCCAATACCATCCTGAAATCGGGAGCATGAGCAACGCAATGCCGTTAAGCAGAAGGTGACCTACTACAGCCCCACGCTTCATGAGAAGACTCATGCTTTCCGGTAACGCGGGTGGATTGTGAGCAAATCGCCAGGCGTTCCGAGCTACGATGAGAAAAAACAGGGTATTCGCGGCCGCCCAACCCTCGCCAATTGGCAGGCTCCACTGATAGGGGTTAATAACGGCTACTGACCAACGGCGTGTAGCTGCCATCGGAAGTTGCGCCTGAGCCTGTTTAGCGTCACTGTCACTAATCATTTGAATCAATCATGGCAGGCTGGGGAACGCGCTCAGGGCATGACAGGTCGAGCCGGGCTCAAGCCCGAATAGCCTAGTCTCACCTACTATTTGAGGCCAACCCCAGGCCAAACGGCTCAAGCAACTGAAAAATTGCATCTGCGGTCTTGCGCACCACCGTGTCGTTGCGACGGTCAGGGTGCATGGCGATCCAAATATCGAGATTGAGCATGGGAAGATTATTCTCGAGCTTTATCAACCGATCGTCACGATCACCAATAAAGCACGGAAGGCCTGCAACGCCGATTCCAGTGCACGCCGCTTCGTATTGGTGACTCAAATCAGTGACCTCGCAGGCAACCCGCTTCGAACCTATTATTTCGTATAGCCAACGCTTATGCGCAAAGTCGCCTTGCCGCTCGGTATAGCCTACAAATTCCCATCTTTCCTCATCCAGCGCATATGGATAGTCATTCTTCGCATAAAGCGAAAACTGCATCAGGCCGACCTTTTTGACAATATCCGTATCTTCAATAGGTGGCGAAAGACGCAACGCTAAGTCTGCCTCCATACGCGACAGGGATGCGAAGTGTGGTTCACTGAGAATTGAAAGCTGCACCATTGGAGACATTGTGGTCAGCGTAACCAAGTTTGGGGTTAGAAAGTGCCTAGCTAGAATGGGAGGCGCAGTGATCGTCACCTTCGACCTCACAGCAGCTTTGGACGATGAGCACTTGCGCTCTATGGCGAAAGCCTTTGCTTCAATGTCCAAAACGTCCTGCAATATCTGCTGGCCTATAGCAGTTAGGCGCGACTCACGCGTGAGTCGATCAACCAAACGTACATTTAGTTGAGCCTCCAACGCGGCCAGGCGACGGCTTACCGTGGCTTGATTGACATTAAGCGCACGAGCGGCCCCCGTGAGACTGCCTGTCGTTGCAACAGATAAAAAGAATCGCAGATCTTCCCAGTCCATAGCCATGCATTTATGCATTGAATGTATGCTAATTTTAATATTTACGCATGACTTGTCAACCGTTATCGTTTAGTCATCGATATAACACTGCGACCCCGAATTATGTCCAACAATGTGCCCAGAACTAAATCCTTAGCCGCGATCCAGACCGCGGCTTGCCTAGGTTTTCTAGTCGTTCAACTCGATGTCAGCGTTGTCAATGTCGGCTTAGGTGCTTTAAAAACCGCATTTGATACAAACCTGACCGGTCTGCAATGGGTCATCAATAGCTATGCACTAGCGTTCTCGGCACTGCTGATTCTGGGGGGCGCGTGGGGGGACAGATTCGGCGCCAAAACGGTGTTTGCATCGGGATTTGCGCTGTTTACCATTGCGTCCATAGGCTGCGGTTTTTCAAACAGCATGAGCATGCTTATCGGAATGCGCATTGTTCAAGGTGTGGGCGCTGCCCTTCTGGTGCCCACCTCCCTGACGTTGATAAGACTGTCGTTTGACGATCCTGCAAAACGGAGATCAGCTGTCGCAATGTGGGGGGCTTGTGGAGGTATCGCTTTAGCTGCGGGGCCAGTCATGGGCGGCTTGCTAATCGAGTCACTCGGTTGGCGGAGTGTTTTTCTACTCAATGTCCCAATCGGCATTCTCGCCATCGGTCTGATCATACATTACGCCCCGGCCTCTCCTCGTATCGACAAGAAAGTCGATATACCAGGGCTGATCAGTATAGGTATTTGCCTGGCCTTGTTGACATACGCCCTAACCGAATCAAGTTCCAAAGGCTGGGTGACTGACACCGTCTCGACCATGGCAATTGCCGTATTTTGTGCAATAGCGTTCGTATTGATTGAGCGCCGGGTGAAGAACCCCATGATCCCAAGTCGATTGGCACAAAACAAAACTTTGGCGACCACTGCATTGGCCGGCGCCGCCATCAACCTCACCTTCTACGGCACGGTATTCGTCTTTAGCATCTACTTCCAGTCGTTCCTGCATTACGACGCATTTAGAACCGGTCTGGCATTCATACCGCTCACTGCGGTGCTGACGATCTCTACCATGATCTCGTCTAGGATTGCCAAGCACGTCAGTGCACAACGTATTATCACTATCGGTTTTTTGATTCAGGCAGTTGGCTTTCTCGCATTGGCTCGTGTCACACCCGAGACGTCGCTCTGGTACCTGAATATCGCCTTGATGGTAGTAGGTATCGGTAGTGCGTCGTCAGTGCCCTCGATCACCAACTCTATGCTGTCGTCGGTTTCTTCGAATGACGCCGGCATGGCGTCGGGACTGATGGCATCAGCCAGACAATTGGGAGGCGTGATTGGTGTTGCTGTGTTTGGGGCCATGATTACCAGCACCGAACCTGTTACTTTTTCCCAAGGGTTATCGACGGCAATGATCGTCTCGGCAGTAATTTTGGTGTTCTGCATCGCGGTGAACCATTGGGTAAGCCGCACTTCCCAACTGCCAGTCAGCACCTAATTCCGATGAACCTTTCAACCATCAACTTGAGTTTACAGCGCAGCCTTTTGGCCAACCCAACCGGTGCAAACGAAAAAATCAGATTTAAGGTCGATAGCTATTATCCCGATGTTACAAATTTGCCCAATGGAGTGCGGGAAAATTTCGAGAAGCACCAACGAAGGACTCCTTCGGTTCACAGTCTAAGGAAATTCTTCCCGTTAAAAGACCCGACCAATGCAATATACAGTGATCTAACCATTTTAATTATCACAAAGAGACGATGACTACTCACAGCTGCACATGAAAATTTGGCGTACGGCCGGGAGCAGCGTATGTCCAGTGCTGAGTTTGTAGACGTTCATCATGATTAGTGAACGGCTAATCGCAAAAATTTTGTATGAGCAAACGCTGTCGAAGAGGCCACGGGCATTCTCTAGAAGTTTGATATATCCAAGCCCGCGCACAGCAACTTCAGTACGGCATGCTTTTCAAACTCTCTCAGCGCCCTCTCTTCAGGTTAAAGCATTGCGCCGCGATTGACTAATATCGATATTTTTACCATATATCCTGACTTAGGATCACGTATTGATACATAAGAGTATTGGAGCAAACTGGGCTATGATATTAACCGCTTAGATGGTCGCTTGTTACAGCGGTGTATAATTATTTCATCGTAGGGGTGATGAATACCAACCCTTCGCGGCTCCAGGCGTTACGATCTAAATACTGTGACGGTAGTATTTAGATCGTAACGTAGATCACTGGCATCTATTCAAGATGTTCAAATTCTGCCTTTTCGTTTTTGTCTGGCACGGATAATGGTACGCCATCAATGCCGGCATAAGCTACAATTACAACTGCTTCTTGTTCTCCAGTTACACCGCGATGGCTTGCTCCTACCGACTCAGGAAATGCCTCTCCGGACTTTACTTTGAGCGTCTTTTTACTCAGCCTGTCTTCGATAGTAAGCTCCCCCGAGATGACATAGGCAATGTTTGCAACAGGGTGATGATGCCAAGGGAGTGCGGTGTGCGGGGGAATGGTGATCTTTAGTAATGTAAGTTTTGTCTGGCCCGAAGGGTAAGGTTCGTATTTGACGCCTTCCCAAGAGACAGTGCTGTCTACTAGAACCTTGGCCCTCGGCGCTGATTGTTCACCTGCCATAGTATTACTGGTCGCGGCTATGACTAATATCGCGGCTGCTGCAGTTGATTTGAGCGCGCTCACAACGGAGCTCCGAACAACGGGAGTGAAACTTTGCATTTTTTTCATGGGCTGACTGCCTATTTTTTTATTGTGAGCGCCTATCCTGCACCGAGGTGAGAGCGCTGTATTGAACGTAATTACCTTTGTATAGAATGAAATGCGCCATGGACGCTCATCGAGCAGATCACTGCAAGCGTTCAAAGTGCCATCAAATTGTGAACTACCTGCTTGGCCTGGTACGCTGTAACCTGAGAGCATATGCTGTCCCTTGAAGCACCATTTCCAACTCGGTTTCTGGGTCATCACAGGTAAAGGCTGGCAGCGCAGGAACGAAGCTTACGTCATTCGAAAACGTCCATGGCCAAGTCCGTCTTGATCGGCGATCCAGGAGCGTGGACATCGGTAAGTCATGCAAGTCCTCTACATGTAGTGGCGCCCCTGCCATGGATACCAGCGACGGTGACCCGACGACAATCAATGGAACGCTCGCCACAGGTCGGGCAATAAATCGCCTGTCTCTGACCGTTCCAACCCTGATCCCAATATCAATTTTCGAGGCCACCGCATCGGTCAACTCATCGTCCAGCGAAAGCTCAATGAGCAGTTTGGGATGTTGCTTGCGCAGGCCAGCTAGATATCGCGTGAGGTAAAGCTTGCCGATGGCATGCGGCGCAGTCAGGCCAACACGACAAGTAATCTCCTCACTGCTTCCCTGTGCAGCCCTGGCAAACAGTAGGTCGAAGCTATCCACCGCTGCTCGTGCGTCCTGGGCAAGGCTTCTGCCGAAGTCGGTAATTTTCATCTGCCGCGTGCTTCGGTGAAACTAGGGCTCGCCCACGAGTTGTTCATCAACCGTTCAAAATCTGGACAGCCCCACACGCTCTAAGTGTTCACTATCTGGACACTTCAACTCCTACAACCTCCGATTTAAAGCCCCGCGAGCATTGGCATGCCCCATGCAATAAGTATCCGTGAACATCAACAAAAATAGGATGTATGAAGTGAAAACTTTGCTATCCAATGAAGTTTGGAATGAGCGTCTGTTCACGGGAAGCTGGGACGTGGGTGAACTCCCTACCACGCCAGTGAACTCTCCAAGCAATGGGCAACATCTGGGGGCCTTGGCAAACGCGGGCGCTGATCAGGTAGAACGAAGCGCGTTAAAGGCTGCAATAGCCCAGCGTGATTGGTACGCCCTTCCCTACGATGATCGAGCCAAGGTGATGAGAAAGGCTGCGGCCATTGCCGAGCAGTATCAAGAGGAGATTGCCGAATGGATCGTAAAAGAAAGCGGCTCTACTCATCCCAAGGCGAGCTTTGAAACGTCAATCTCGATTAAATCCCTTCACGAAGCGTGCGCACTTCCCTCCCGTAGCCAGGGCGAGGTTCTGCCCTCTGTAGCAGGGCGTCTGAGCATCGCGCGGCGCCGCCCACTAGGCGTAATTGGTGTTATCTCCCCATTCAACTTCCCGCTGTATCTGGCTATGCGCGCCGTGGCTCCAGCGTTAGCTACAGGTAATGCTGTGGTGCTCAAGCCAGATCCACGCACTGCTGTGTGCGGTGGTTATGTCATTGCGCGAATTTTCGAGCTGGCTGGGCTCCCGGCAGGCGTGCTCCATGTCCTACCAGGTGGAGCAGACGCCGGAGTAGCACTCACCTCTTCACCCAACGTAGCGATGATCCAATTTACAGGTTCCACTGCTGCGGGCCGTAAAGTCGGGGAAGCTGCCGGGCGCCACCTGAAGAAGGTGTCTCTCGAGCTCGGCGGCAAAAACTCACTGATCATTCTGGACGATGCGGATTTAGATCTTGCGATCGCGAATGCAACGTGGGGGGTTTATCTGCATCAAGGACAAATATGCATGTCAACCGGCCGCGTTTTGGTTCAGCGCGGTATTTACGACGCTTTTCTAAAACGGTTGGTTGCCAAAGCTCAAAGCTTAACTGTAGGTGATCCGACAACGGCTCAAGTACACCTTGGCCCACTCATCAATGCTGCCCAGCGCGACAATGCGCTGCGTATCGTCGAAGCCTCACGCGCTGCGGGGGCAAAGGTAGAAACGGGTGGATCGGCAGAAGGACTGTTTTTTCAGCCGACAGTGATCAGCGGTGTGTTGCGTGGCAACCCTGCATTCAACGAAGAGATCTTCGCGCCCGTCGCCGTGGTTGTTCCCTTTGATACTGACGAAGAAGCCGTCCAGCTTGCTAACGATACGGAATACGGCCTAAGCGCCGCAGTGCTATCCCGAGACACTGGACGAGCGTTGCGCCTCGGCGAGCAACTGCGCACCGGTCTCCTGCACATCAACGATCAGACAGTTAACGATGAAGTCATCAACCCATTCGGCGGCGTGGGCGCGTCGGGTAATGGCACCAGTATTGGTGGTGCCGCTAACTGGGAAGAGTTTACTCAATGGCAGTGGCTAACCCTTAAGGGCGAAGCACCGGCGTACCCGCTTTAATCTCGGAGAACAATAACAATGACAACTACAATCTTTCGCCCTATTCAAGCTGCCGTCACACGTGGCAAAGGTGCACCTTTCGTACTGGAGCAGGCTCGTATTCGCGCACCTGAAGGTGACGAGGTACTGGTACGCATCATTGCTACGGGCATGTGCCACACCGACATGATCGTGCGAGACCAATACTACCCGGTTCCCCTGCCAGCGGTACTTGGGCACGAAGGTTCGGGAGTTATCGAGGCCGTTGGCCCACTTGTGCAGAATCTGGAAGTTGGCGACCACGTCGTGATGACATATGGATATTGCGGCCACTGTTTAGCATGTGACTCCGGCCATGCAGCCTACTGCAAAGACTTCTTTGGACGTAATTTTAGCGGAGCAGGCCCGGATGGCCGAAATGCTCTATTGGACGAGAAAGGCGAAGCGTTGCACGATCATTTTTTTGCGCAATCATCTTTCGCGACGTACGCGTTGGGGCGTGAAAATAACACCATCCGGGTACCGAAAGAGGCACCAATCGAACTACTCGGCCCGCTCGGCTGTGGCATTCAAACCGGTGCAGGGGCGGTAATTAACTCGCTGAAAGTCACTCCTGGAAGTGCCTTTGCAGCGTTTGGAGGTGGTGCTGTGGGTCTTTCGGCAGTGCTGGCTGCGCAGGTAGCCGGAGCCTCAACCATCATAGTTGTCGATGTAGTGCCTTCACGACTGGAACTCGCTCTGGAACTCGGTGCAACTCATGTTGTGAATAGCCGGGAGTCAGATCCAGTGGCTGCGATTCGGGAGATTACCGGAGGTGGGGTGCAGTTCGCGCTTGAGTCCACTGGCCGACCCGAAGTATTGCGTCAGGCGGTCGATGCGCTCGGTAGCCGTGGGGCCCTCGGCGTAGTCGGCGCTCCACCGCTGGGTACAAATGCCAACTTCGACGTAAATGATTTGCTGCTGGGTGGAAAGACCATACGTGGCATCGTCGAAGGCGACAGCGTGCCGAAGAAGTTCATTCCAGAACTGGTGCATCTGTACATGCAGGGGAAGTTCGCTTTCGACAAACTGGTGAAGTTCTATGACTTCGACCAGATCAATCAGGCGGCTCAAGACAGTGAAAAAGGTGTGACGCTCAAGCCAATCATTCGAATCCAGAAGTAAGCCTCGCAGCAGGGGCCGCCGCCGGCCCCTGCTCTACAACAAGAACAAAAGGAATACCTCTCGTGACCAAGATCTTCAGCCTCGCTTGGGGCTTAATGCTGTGCGCGCTAATGTCGGGTAACGCCCGAGCGGTAGATGTAAACGCTGGTGATTACACCGCTTTGCCTCCTGGCACAAATGTAGCCGCCTGGTATCAACAATTCGGGCGAGCAGACCGATTCAACGGTGATGGTTCGCCCGACTTTAAAGAAGCTACAAGCCTTCGATCTAACATCAGCGTACTGCGACTGATCCACTTCACTGAGCTGGGCGGAATCACCATTGACCCGCAGATTCTCCTGCCATTTGGCCATGTCTATGACGTGAAGATCGGAGGACAATCCCTGGGCAGCAATAGTGGTGTTGCAGACCCAATCATCGGTGCTACGTTTTGGCTAGTAAATCAACCAAGCGCGGGAGTTAGCGGTAGATACTTCGGTATCACCCCGCTCATTTACCTCCCTTTAGGTCAATACGACCGACGTGAAGGTGTCAATTTGGGTGAAAATCGCTGGAAAGGGGATTTACAACTGGGCTGGGTGGAGCCGTTATCGGGCCGCTGGTCGATAGAGTTGTACGCTGATGCAGTGGTGTATGGCCCTAACGACGATGCCGGCGGCGGTAGCCAAACACTGCGCCAGGATCCGACCTATCAGATACAAACCAACCTTCGCTATGACTTCAACTCAGCCCAACGCTTGGCCCTAGGATTCTCCGCCTCAGAGGGTGGTAAGCAATACCTCTCGGGGGATTACAACGGGCAAAAAACCGAAGTGCAGCAAGCTCGATTGGAGTTTCAACAGATGGTCGGAAAGACAGTGCAACTAAGCGCCCAACTAACTCACGACACCCATGTGGTGGGCGGGTTTCAGGAAGACACAGGTGTGAACCTGCGAGCCCTCCTATTGTTTTGAGCCGCCGAGCAACCTTGACGTGTTGCTAGCCACGGGGCACCGTGAACTGGCAACACGACATCGATAGCAACAATAACAAGGTGTATTCATGGATCGCCTACAGCTCGAATTGCACACCGCGCGTCGAAATTTTGCCGAGGGTGTTCCGTTACCTATTGGCTTGTTACCCGAGCCCATCGAGCGTTCGTGGGAACGCTCTAGAGCTGCAGGCCTGACCCCTTGGCAACCTCGCCTGGCGCGAGGTCACCTCGACATTCTCTCCTTGACCGATGCCGACGCCCATCTGGCTGAATGCGTACAACCAGAGCTTGAGCGATTGTGGGATCTGATCGGTGATTCACACTGGATGCTGTTTTGCGTCAATCCTGAGAATCGAATAGTACAAACCCGAAAGCCTGCAGGAATGGATAGTCCGTTGTCAGCCCTGCATGCAGGGCGGCGCATAGGTGAAGCGGATATTGGTACAACTGCCCCCGCATGCACCTTGGTTGACGGTATGCCCGCTATAGTCGCAGGCAACCAACACTACCTTCATGAGTTTTCGCAATTCTTTTGCGTAAGCGTCCCGCTGCGTGGCGTTAACGGTGAATTGCTGGGAGCTCTCGATCTCACTGGAATTGGTACACGAAACGCCGGCACAATGCTGGAGCGGTTGAAGCATGCAGCACTAGCCACTGAAAACAATTTTTTTCTGGCCTTGCCCGACTGCCAGATCCTGGAGCTCCAGCATGACCCAAGGCTTTTGGGTTCGCCACTTCAAGCATTGCTCGCTGTTCGTGAGGATGGGACGGTATGTGGTGCCAATCGTGCAGCTCAGCAATTGCTCGGAGTCAGCAGTTACCGCCCTCTTGACCTGAACCTTGAGCACCTGTTTGACCGCTCTAACCACAGCCTGCTCGATTTCTCATCCAAATTACTAACGCTTGCAGACGGCTCACGACTTTATGGACGGTTGCTGAGCCATCAGCCAACAAAGAGTCAGCCGCTACGGGCGGCGCAGTCTGCGCTAGGAAGTGATCGCAGAATCAACGCGCGATTTGAGGATGCCAAGAAGGCGGTTGCGGCCAATCTGCCGGTACTAATTACCGGCCCTACCGGTTGTGGCAAGGAAGTATTTGCCAAAGCGTTACACCAGCACTGCTTTCCTAGCTCACCTTTCGTAGCTATCAATTGCGCTTCGTTGCCAGAAAGCCTCATAGAATCCGAACTGTTCGGGCATACGGAGGGAAGCTTCACAGGCGCCCGTAAGGGAGGCTCGATGGGGCTTCTTGAAGCGGCTCAAGACGGTGTCCTGCTGCTGGACGAAATTGGTGATATGCCATTAGCCCTTCAGAGCAGGTTGCTTCGCGCTTTACAAGAGAGGCAAGTCACACGAGTTGGTAGCACAAATTCCATTCCTTTTAGGGCGCACATCATTGCTGCCACCCACCGATCTCTCCCAGCGTTAGTGGCGACCGGCGACTTCCGTGAAGACCTTTTTTACCGTCTAGACGGCCTACGGGTTGCATTACCGTCACTTGATCAACGACTCGACAAGGAGCAGCTAATTGATGCTTTTTTTCAGCGTCCCGGGTGCCCGAGACTAAATGCCGAGGCGCGGGCAACGCTCCTTGCTTATAACTGGCCAGGGAACCTGCGGCAGTTAGAGAACGTAGCAGGCCTCGCGTCGGTACTTGCCGACGGCGCTCCATACATTACTGTGAATCACCTCCCAGAAGAGATCTTAGGCAGTACCAACGCACCGACCAGGAGTCTCTCGGATGCTACGCGGGATGTAATCGAGCGAGTATTGCTGTCTCATCAGGGCAACGTTTCAGCGGCTGCCAAAGAGCTCGGTATTTCGCGAACGACCCTGTACAAGCGACTAACCATACGATAGCGCTCACTTGCAGAAAATCTTGTTGCTCGAAAAGGCGAGTCAACCGAAACAGCTTGAGCAAGAGATTTACATAGTAGGAGCCTGCCACTCAACGCTGATGATGGATGAGAACCCTCTGTACAAAAACGAACGCCCCGAACAACTCGGGGCGTCATTGGCCGCGTTCCCTAGTGCGTTTTCACACTGCCTGGTGAAGCGCCGCTTTGTATTTCAACTAAGTTAGTTGGCCAACCAGGACTCCACGGTCGCTGAACCGTACTCAGCTTTCCACTCTTTCAAAGTCCGGTGATTGCCCCCTTTGGTTTCGACCATCTCCCCCGTATGCGGGTTTTTATAAACCTTCACTTGGCGAGGCTTGCGGCTACTCACTTTAGGCTCGTTGGGTGGAGAGCGACGACGGGCAGCTGGTGGATCAAGCAAATTGATCACGTTCGGCAAGCTGTAGCCATACTCTGCCAATAGAGCACGTAGCTTCGTTTCGAATTCGATTTCCCGCTTGAGGCCAGCATCGCCTTTGAGCGCTTCCAGTGCCTCGAGCTGTTCAGCGAGGTGTTTTTCGAGTTGGCGAAATTCAGCGAGCTTAGACATGGGAACTCCAATGAGGTTATTTACACACGGTACACCAAATACGAAAAATTAGAATCAGGTGTCGTCATGTAGAAAGCAGATGTCTGTCACTCTAATGGAGGGCAAGAATACGATCATCCCTGGATAAACAGTTGAGCATTTGGAACCTAGCTCCAACATCAGCGCTGGAATCATGCGAGGGACATTCATGGTGTCGCAGGCGCTAATCGGTATCAGCTACGGTTACGCCTGTCGCTTGATTACCTATAGATGAGATCACAGCGCGGATGGGTGCCTTCGCGTCATGCAGCGTTAACCTGCCGTATCAGTTGGCACCGTGGCATTTCACACACCAAGCGACGCAGTCCCAATGACGCAAGCACGCCGCATAACCTACTCATTAGCGGATTGGCGTAGCTTGGTACGCAGTAAATTTCCAACGACCTTCAGCCATCGTCCAGATGGCCAGACTTTTGTTCTTCAGAAAGCGTTGCTCTCCATTGATGATCAAGTCCGCATTCATCCCGCCAATTACCAAAACCGTATCGCCGTACTGTCGGATCTCATCGATCGGGTGGTCGATGGATTGATACACGTAGTAGCCACTACGGCACTTTTCGAGATATTGCGCCAATGAGTCTACGACACCGCTGGAATGGACATAGAAGAGATCAGGAAGTGCCAACGAGACGAACTGATCAAATTCCCGCTGGACAATCGCTTCGAACCGTTGCTCTTCAAGGTTGCGAATCAGTTGCTCGACCGTTTCATTTGAATTTTCGTACATGGTGCCTTGCCTTCAAACTGGTTTTTGAAATTTAGTGCTAGCGAACGTTCTGACCTGGAAGCATGCCTTTGAGCACATCGTCTCTCTCGATGAAATGGTGCTTCAGTGCAACCAGAACATGCCCGCCCACCAGCGCACCACAAAGCCACGCCGTATACGTATGAATCCACTTGACCAAGTCATACAGATCCTTGTCGGGAGCCACCAACGGCGGCAAAGTGAATAGACCTGCAACGATGATTGGCTTATCGGCAACTGAACTCCAGTACCAACCGGAAACTGGCAAGCCGACTAAGGCGACGACATAAAGCAGAATGTGCCCGACCAATGCCCCGCGTTTCATGAAAGGACTCATTGTTTCCGGGAGCGCCGGCGCAGGATGCGACAGGCGCCAAGCAATTCTTGCGACGACTAGAAACAGAAGCGTACTGGCCATGGCTTTGTGCAAAAAAGTCAGCTCATGATGACCGTTGAGTTCGTCGCGCCAATGAGTTGCAAGCATCCCAATGCACCAGGCCCCAATCCAAAGAAGCGCCATGCCCCAATGAAGCAACTTTGCAGTGCTGGTATAGCTACCCGCCTTCGCCATCACGATTACCCTTCAAACAGATCGTTGTGCGCAAAGTATGCTCAGTAGCGACCATCAAAAAAATCGCGATTATTTGGTAAAAATCATCTACCAATTCGATGCGTAACGCACGATCACCTTTTGGGTCAATACCAGAAATCGGTATTAGAGGGATTTCCCTTGTCCGATTCGAGAGACAGCCGCGAATCGATTGCGGCACGTTCGATGACCAAGGCGATGCACACCAGAAGGTTTAGGCTCACAGTTCCGTCTTTCGCCGAACACGTTGCTGATGAAAAATCTGCGCACGCAAAAACAGGGTGCGGACAAGCCAGTCACCCTGTTTGAATGTCGCAGCCTTGGTCATGAGCCTGACGTCGTTGGTTGTATATGTGGTGAACTACATCGCCCTTCGCGAAACGCAAGCGGAGCGCGCAGGCCATAGGCCAAAGGCGTGCGGATGGAAGCCCGCAAGTGCCGAGACCCGGAACGGGGCTTGGTTCACGACAGCCAGCCCGCAGGGCACGCCAATAAACGCTGATGAAAGAAAAACCCGACCCGAGAGAACCACGAGCACGAGGGGCGACCGCTCAAAGAGGAAGTGTTTTCAAGTGCCGTACTCCTCTACCCTACTTCCGATTTCGCCCATAGATCCGAGGTAGCTCCTACGACAAGGCAGCTCGGCGATAAAATCTAACTTGATGAGCATTTCAGGGATGCCATCAAGTAGGTCAGTCACCTCCAACCTCTTCATGCTAGCAAAGGCCCTCTCGGCAACGAATCCCTCAAGATCGAAATTCTGGAGGGCAACAAACCACCCTTCACGGCTGTACGAATCAAAGATTCCAGAGGCCAAAGTAATACCCCCTCCTTTCTTGAGGATCATGACCAGCCCCGAGAATTAGGTTGTACAGGGAAAGCGCCGTTGATGATGCCCCTCCCGAAAATCACTGCAGTATCGGAGGTGTCTGATGAACTGTTTGAGAAAGACGAAGGTAGTCGCGCAAGCTGGCACGTCCATTTTCCCGCTGGAAAGTAGCGAGCACATACCGCGAATTCACGGTTGTCATCACCCAAAATCTTCCCTCGCGCTCGACCTTCAGCACATCAGAAGTCCGGATCAGATGGCCGTCGCCAAACCGACCGTACTGGTCTTTACGCTTGTGGCCGAAAACTACGCCGATGCCTGCGCGCGCTTTAATTGAAACCCCGCAAAGGTAAGCGGTCACCGGCAAATCGAAGCCTTGAGCTTCGGCTTTTATGATGCGGATGAGATCAAAGTCTGTATGGCGTTTTCCATGGAAATTTACATCTAAGGTGTCCAGCATAATTGCGCTCCATTGGGCAGTCCGTATGGCGTTATCAGGAATTGCGCACGGAACCAAGGGCGCAGATACCGTGCAGGATATTAGTTAATCTCAATTCCCTTGGATCATGCTCGAGAGAAAGATGAGCGTCAGATTCGTCAGCGCTTCGACTTTGAAATCTGAGTGATGCGAGGTGTGGTAAACCGCCCCCTCAGCCACTTCCAGTAGGCAAACCTCGGAGCCAGTCTTGTCCTCGCCTACTGTTACTCTGGTTAACCTCTCCATTTGCCAACCTGCAGTCTTATTCATCCAAGAAGGCGTTACAGCCATTATCTCGGTGATCGCTAAATCAGCTCCCTGACTCACCAACATCTCTTGAAGCTTGCGCGTGTCATCAACCATCAACGCACACTCGGTGAATCGCCCCTCGTTTTCGACCCTCAGGGTGAGGTGATACCAAGGCGTTCTGAGCAGCCTCGACACTCCACGCCAATGGGACACGCCCTCGCCGAACATTCCAGGGATGCCTATCAGATCGTCATCTATGGTTCTGAACATCTATCGCCTCAAGCTGTTGGAGCACATGAACTATCCAGCAGAAACTGGTTGGTATCAGAAGATGGAAAATATCGCTTCGATGGACGAAGACTTACGATGGCCCGGCCCGAGCAAAACGTAGACGGAATTCCGCGTAGCAAACAGAAAACCTTCTTTGAAGGTCGTGCCCATGCTTGAACGCACCCAGTGGCCGGATTCGAAACGGCGCTGCTCGTCGTGTACAACTTTGTGGGCAAACAGGAACATTGGCTGGCAGCCAGCGGCGATTACTTTGGCTCGCTCGGCGTCGGTGACAATGGCGTCAAGGATTATCCAATCCTCGACAGCGCAGAGAGGGAGGTGTTTGTAGTGCCTTCTGGCCGCCATCAGAGCGTCATCGAGCCTCAGCTCAGCACCAATTAGGCTGACACCGGGATCGCCCAACAGGCCATCTTGAATGGGTCTACCCACGTCCACCTCCCCGCTTACTGTTTTTTTCATAAATTGTCAGGCCTTTCTCGCTGCCAGCTCACCCTATATGGAGGCTTTGAGCCTAGGAAGCAGGAGTGAAGTTGTCGTGATATATACAATAATACCTCATATTGATGTTTATCGGAAACCCTGTGGTATGGCTATATCCTGACTTTTGGCCAACCCATGCACCTCAAAATTGCCCTTGCTGGCGCCCTAAGAGCTCTTCGGCTGAATCGCCGCTTTCGGTATGAAAAGCTTTCTGACGCCAGCGCGAGGTCGAAAATCAGCGCTCTCGAGCGTGGCGAAACGAGCATTACGCTCGAAAAATTCGAAAGCTTGGCTGAGGCACTCGAGATAGATCCGCTTGCCCTGATGGCCTTGTGCATGTCTGCACGCCTTGGAACGCCCTACCCTCGTCTTATAGAAGATGCACAAGAGCAGCTTCGAGCGTTTGAAGCTGAAGGAGGCATAAAGCTTTTGGCAGAGCAATTCGCGGATGGCGCGCTGATTCAGCGTACGCGTGGAAAACCTCAGAAAATTGAAAACCTCGAGGCCGTCAGGAAACTCAAGTCGGAAGGGATGTCGCAGGCCCAGATCGCTCAGGCATTGGGTTTCTCCCCTAGCGTTGTCAATCGTCACTGGAAGCGGATTTTGAGCCAGGAGCAGCAGGTCAATCCATAGGCATTAAGAACCGTCGCATTTTCGCTCACCTCCAGGTAGCCACTACCAATCAAACGCGCCCGTTGATGGCTTTACTGGCTGAGCGACTCCTTGCGCATTCTCTACCGCGGACGTGTCAATCGATTGCATCCAGGAAGTCGAGCAAATGCTCATTATCAGGATTCAGGGATGTGGCGTGAGACGAGTTAACGACACGCTTTAGGCGGTTCGGCGTAAGCGTCCGGTTAAGTCACCTTGACGGGGGAGCTGGGAGAGAGCCCGAAAGCGTGAGCATTGGCCAAACCTTCAACCAGCTTTTGGACTTGACGCGCTCTTGATAGATAGCATTTTTCCGTGGCGAACCTCCCTGCTGGGCGGATAATCGAGTTGAAAAGATCATGATGCCTGAATCGCCCCGGATTCTCTAGACACCTTGCAAGCTCATTGCGTAACGCCTTTCAAACTCTACCGGCGACAGCTGATTGTTGAAACCATGACGACGTTTTGCGTTGTAGAACATCTCGATGTAATCGAACACATCACTACGAGCATCTTCCCGCGTGGTGTAAATTTTCCGCTTGATCCGTTCCCGTTTCAGAAGCTGGAAAAAGCTCTCGGCCACGGCATTATCATGACAGTTGCCTCGGCGACTCATGCTGGCAACCAAATTGTTCGCCTTCAAAAAGCTGCGCCAATCGGAGCTGCTGTACTGGCTACCTTGGTCGCTATGAACCATTACCTCTTGTTTCGGTTTACGCCTCCAAACCGCCATCAATAACGCATCAATAGCCAAATCACTGGTCATCTGAGACTTCATTGACCAGCCTACAACCTGACGAGAAAACAGATCCAGCACCACAGCCAAGTACAACCAGCCTTCATATGTACGAATGTAGGTGATGTCGGTGACCCAAACCTTGTTGGGTTCCACGACATCGAACTGGCGCTTCAGCAAATTGGGTGAGGCGACCGCTGGCTTACCGCCGTACTTTCCAGGGCGACGTCGATACCCTGTCTGAGAGCGCAGACCTTCAAGACGCATCAGCCTCGCTACACGATGGCGACCACAGTCTTCACCGACCTCGCGCAGATCGTCATGGATTTTGCGATAGCCATAAACGCCGCCACTTTCCAGCCATGAATGCTTGATCAAACCCAGCAGTCGTTGGTCGTCTTTGGCGCGTGCAGATTGCGGCTCAGACAACCAGGCGTAATACCCACTGGGGTGGACTTTCAGCGTCAGGCAAAGCCGTCGTATGGAATAGTCATCTGCTCGCTGCTTGATAAAGGCGTACTTCAACCGCACTCCTTGGCAAAGTACGCGGCGGCCTTTTTTAAGATGTCTCGCTCTTCAGTAACCCGCTTGAGTTCTGCTCGCAGACGACGCAGTTCAGCGTGCTGATCATCGTCCTGCTGCCGTTCTTCTTGAGGTTTGCTGTAGCGCTTTATCCAGGCGTAGAGGCTATGCGTCGACACGCCAAGACGGGCCGCTACATCAGCGACAGGCAGCTTCTTTTCGGTCACTTGATTGACCGCTTGGATTTTGAATTCTTCGGGGTAACGCGGGTTGCTCATGGCACCTCCTAATTGGCCTCAGTTTAAGGCAAAGAGGTGTCTACGAAACCCGGG